>JADHTQ010000077.1 GCA_016784965.1 Bacteriovoracaceae bacterium
TTATTGCTGTCATAATAGTTTCGGTACTAAACAATACCTTACCAAATCGGATTCTCACTGCCTTCTCCATGTTTATCATCATGATTTTACAGAGATTTTAACGTAGGACCAGATAGGCAAAAATGGATGCAACACTACCTTTTAGAAGGATTGATAGCTAAAGATATTTCAATATCAGATGTATATGTTCCCTACTGTTTACTACACCCTGAAAAGTTAAAAATTGAACGTAAAAATCTTTCTTGTGACAATCAAGGGCTTACTATAATTGAGCCAGGAGATAAACATAATGTTATTATGGACCTAGATTACAACCATTTTATAGACTTTATTGAAAAATATATTAATTAATTTTTAAAACTGCTGTCATTTTTTAATGACTTTGCGCGCAACCTAATCTATTGATGACCCTTCCTGATTGGGTTGCATTCGATAGGAACTATTTAATAATGTGTGTTAAGTTGATTCGGGATTTTTAAACAAAACTCTCTAAGCCGATCAATAAATAGCATCGCCTCATCCAAAAATGGAAAATGACCGGATCGTTCAAATATCTGAAGTGAAACATGTGGAAAATTTAATGACAAAATATAATTGTGGTTAATAATTGGATCATTTATAGATTCAAAAATGGCCACAGGACAAAGAAGGTTATTTATTTTAGTAACTTCAGTAAATGTTGCATTTAAAGTCAAAGACTGGAAAAAATTTCTTCGGCACAGAGGATCTGTATTTCTAACTATTTTGGCAATATCAATATCTGGCGTCCTATATGGAAAACAAACTTGAATGAGTTCATCTATTTGCTTATCAGTTATGGTTTCAGTTAGCAGTGTTGCTAGTGACGGTAAAGGATTAAAAGCGCGAGAAATATCATCGTATTGTTCAAGAGGAGGAGTTTGAGAGATAATAAGTCCTGATAAAGATTTGAGAGACGAGACATGAATGGCAATATGTCCTCCGAGGCTATGCCCCAAAACAATCGGATTTCCAAATTTTATTTTTTCAATAAATATAGCAATGATCTCTGCATAATAGCTCGCCGAGTAAATTTTGGCACAATTTACTGCTTTGTAATCTTTTTCAGATTCTCCATGACCAGGCAAGTCTAGTGCAATAATGTGAAATGAAGATAATTTATCTGATTCAAGCACATATTTAAATACATCTTTTGAATTGGAATTTCCGTGGATAAGTAGAAGTTTGAGACCATTTCCTGATTTTTCCAGATAACTAATTACACAGTTATTTATTTTGATCATTTTAGTCTTCACTACTTCTCCTCAATAGAGTACTTAACTAACATGGCCAGAATATGCTTTCAAGTGCTATCGCTACAGTAAAGCGTTGGATTTGATCAAAATATCATCCAAATCATCTAATTCATCATAATTTGTCTTAGATATTTTAGATATTCCAGTTACATTTATAGGATCAAAGTTGGTAGAACTATGCAATTTACTAAATGCTGTCACCATATTCTCTTCAGTCATAAAAATTTGCTCAAATTGTGGATGTGTTCTCATATTTAAATAGTATGGAAGGAGGTGGCCAACGGAATTAAACTCCAAAGTGATTTTACTCCTTCCAGTAATTCTACGGAGAATAGTTTTAACAGATCGAAAAAAAGTTTCCAATATATTGTTAGTTCGCTGAGGAATATAGATATGCTTTCTTTTAGAAGCAGTTCTGGTCTCTAATCTTGGAATAGATAAATTCGATTGATATTTTTCAGTCTGACTTTTAAATGAGGTAAGAGTTTCTAACTCTTCTTCAGTGCAATGATCTGAGCTGATCTCTTTGGTAAGCTCATCACAATAAGATTTAAGATTACCATCTATTTTATCTATTTCATCATCACTTAAATTATAACGTTTTGATAGTGGAGATATGTAATCGTCTTCATCATTGTCAATTGATGACATATAAAGAGATGCTCGTAACTTATTAAACCACGACCATTTATATTTTAATGATTTTATCTTTTTATGAATCGAAAGATGTTTCTCGCTGTCCATTTCGCAAACAATCTTTTTAATAATTTCAAAGCTCTCAATTCTATCCTTATTTTTCAAAATTTTATTAAGAAAAGCATTAGCCAAGTATACTCTGCTATATAAGTCCAAATAGGGAAGATCAAAAGGTACCCCCTTGCCAGAAGAATCATTTTTAAATTTTAAAACCCATCTTAAAGTATAGAGATATGTATTTTTTATATCTCGAGATGCTTTCCACTCTCTCTTAATATCATCTAAGGTTTTAAACTCTTTTTTATTTCTCTTAGTGAGGATGATTTTCTTTATAGTTTCACTAATCTTTGATTTTACTTTAAGGCCTTGTCCTAATATTTTTTTAAGGTCACTATGATCTTTGATAAAATATTTTTTAAAAGTTCGGCAAAAATGGAAATGACAATATAAATGATAAATAGATCCAAGTGATCTCTTGCATGCTGATAAAAAGCCTGATTTACAATCGCTAACGCTCATTAATGGGATACCATATTTGGAAACAACTTCATCAAGGGCCGTTTTTATAGTGGCCTCTTTTTCAGATTTTACCATTTCAGAATATAAAATATGTCCAGAAATACTATCCATAACGGCAAGTGCAATATCTCCGACTTGTGCTTCAGTTGTTCCATCGAAATGAGCGATGTATCCACCATTATTACTGATTTTTTTCTTTATTGCTGATTCATTGGCCTCATGTAGAAGCTTACAATACATAAGAAATCTTTTTGCGATTAGGCCAATGGTGCTAACACTCAAATCTAATCCAGATACTGAAGCTTCAAAAAAACTTTTATCTCTTCTAATTGACGATAGTGTAAATATCTCAAAACACCTATTTTAACCATAAGATCTAGAGTTACTTTATATCCTTTCTCTACGATTTCAGTTGCAAACAGTGATCTATATTTTAAAATTTCATTAGAATCGATCGCGGCCCTTTTATGTTCTTCGCAATAAGCATATCCCTCAATAAGAGTAAATTTACCAATAATGAAGGAGTAACAAGTTTTTTTAGATGTTTTTAAAATCTTAGTTGGCAATCCACAAAACGTACAATGACGATCTTCTGGATATGCTCTAACAACAGTGTTTGCCAGCGATCGACAGTAGCTCTTATTGTTTAAAAAAATTGGTCGTAAGCGTAATTCTTCCATTAATTTAAAGGCTTTTTTTTGAGAGTAAATCGTATTTTAATATGATCTCTTCTGCTTTTTGTACAGACATTTTTAATGAATATTTCTTGATCAATTGATCTAGATCTTTCAGTGTTATCTGTGCCTCAAGCAAGGCCATATTTAGAATAGCAACTAAATCTTCGGTCTTCACTGTTTCATCATAATATTCTTCAAACTGATTAATTCTTAAAAGCTTAAGTTTTTTATTTTTATTAGAGGCAATGTGGGCGGGAATATATAAATATTTTCGGCCTACTTTGACACGTGCAAGTTGTTGTTTGCTCAGAAGTTTTTGAATTTGCTGGCCAATATTTATTTTCAAAATATTCGATAGCTCTTCTCTTGAAATGCCGTTGGGTGACTTCTCAATAATCGAAAGAATTAACTCTAAGCTGTTTTTAAATTTTGAAAAACCAACATTTTCATAGAACCATATTCCATTATCATCAAATATTGGAATACTGGATAACGTAATAAATTGACATTTATGTGTAAAACTCACCATCCCCTGCATCTCTTGTAAGTCTCGTCTAATAGTCTTTTCATGATGCTCTTTTAGTAAAGAGATTAGATCTTTGATTTTAACTATTTTATGCTTTGTAATCATTTGATGTATTTTCTTCTTTCTATAAATTTTTTGCATTAGATGTCCTATGTATACATTGCTCTACATATTCAATTGTATATGTAGAGCATACGTAAAAACACCTATTTTTTCATGAAAAATTCAAAGAAATGGCGAGAGCGGCGCGTAAAGTGGATGAAGTTAGTATTTTTTTAGACTAAATTAATTGCTTGAATTACGTCTAGATGGTTCTTTTGGAAATCCAACGAACTGCTGTAGCCATAGTTCAAGTGCTGTTTTCGCGTATTGACATTTCAATTGGAATATGAGCATATTAAGAAAGCCAGAATTATATTATAGGAATTTAATGTGAAAAAACATAAAGCAACATTCAGCGACTTTCTTTGCAATAATGTCCAAAATGGTTATCAATACTCAAAGATTATTAGAGCTTCCAGAAAGCGAATGGGGCTAGACATTGAATCTCTCGCAAAAAAAATTAATGTTTCTCCTTGCAACATTAAAAAGTGGGAAAACGAAGGTACTCCACCTAATATTATTGAATGGGTAGCTTTTTGCGATGCTTTTTCTTTAGATATTGATTGTTATTGCTTTGATTATATTGATTTTTGTATCCCTTTAGAAGCTATTGATCTATCAAATATTGGATTATTTACAATTTCAAAACGTTATTCACATAAACAGGGATTTACAATAAGGTGGCTTGCTCCTTTTATAAAATACTTTGAATATAAATATGGAAGTAAAAAGTTGGATCATTTTTGTTCAGACAAAAACTTAGATTCTGATTATTTGTTTCAATACGATAACCAACTTAACTTCAACTTTTTTACTGATTTGTTAAGAGAGATTTTAAAAGGGGAAGAAATAGGAGTTGTGGCAAGAGAGATATCTATGGCAGTTGGCATGAGCCAAATGCATGGACTATTATCATGTAAGTATATTCACTCAACAAAAATTAATCGATTGTTTGATCATTTCATTAATGAAACAGATAAATATACAACTTATTTTAGTTATGAAAAAGTGGAGAACTTTAATAACAAGACCTATGTTAATATTACTCCCGCTCAAGAGGTTGCTAGCTTTATTGGTAATGACACTTTTGTGTTGGATTTTTTGAAAGAGTATCAAAAAAGTTGGTGCTATAATTTCCCAAATGTTTTAGAAAATAAACCAAATACTATTTCCGTCACAGAAATTGAATCAGTTGATTTTGATCAGCAGGAGCAATTGCTTGAAATTATGTGGGATTAGCAATGCATAGTAACTTGAATCAAGATGTAGCACATACAATTTGGAATTCTATTGATACTATCCAAAATCATCTAGGTCTTTCTGATTCTATTATTGCAGACCATTTTCACTTATCTAAATTAGATTATACTAGAAGTAAAATTAAAAAACGACCTTTGTTAATGCCAAACTTGGTTTTATTTTCAGAAGAGATGAATATATCTATAGCCGCTTTAATTAATCAGGATATATGTTTACATACATTAAATAATTATTACAAAGGTGAAACTGAAATCCTTCCGCTTAAATATCAAGTTGGGGCTTATAGTAAAATCAGAACTGTTAACATTATTTTGGATTATATTGAAGGCCAACTTGGATCAAGATATAAAAACAAAATTTTACAAAGACATCAACTTACATCTAGGACTATTCAAGATGATGAAAGCGATGTAAGTATTACTCTACTAAATGATATTCTTGACTGTTATTACTATATACATAAAAGAGATGATAAAATAGTTGAATCAGGAAAAAACTCATTTTTAAAACTACGCCATTCTACCATTGGATCTTTACTTGAAAAGCAGCGAAATATTCAAGATTTATATTCTACATTTTTTCTTGATTTAATGCCAATGTTTGAAAAAAATTACCACTATCAAATAGTTTACCTAAATGATAGTCTTTTAATTTTCAATGGTACTCCTGACAAAGATCTCTCTGAGTTAATTGGTCAAAACAATATTGGGAGTGCAAAACTTTGCTTATATAAAACGGGGCTTCTTGAGACATTACCTTTTCAAATTGATTTACGGCCATCTACTGTCACTGAAGTTAGTTGTATCCATAGAGGAGATAAGCAATGCACCTTTCATGTTCATTTCTCAAATAAAAAGCTTGATATTTATAAAGCAAGAAATGATAATCTAAAAACATATCACTAGGCAGCTTTTTCATTTTCTAACAATGGGGCAATGCTTATACGATTCGCCCACAGGTCTTGATATTTATCTGCTTTACACAGGGATTCTTGAGACCAATTACAATCATGTTGATATAATTTTACTTCTTCATTAAAAAGAAAATCTAAATTAAAAGGAAGCAGTGATTCGTTTTGCCAAGTTACAAGTCTGTACCCCCATGATTCAAACAATTTATCTATTCGATGACGGGTAACACTTAAAGAATATAGATTGTCGGTATTATTATCATTATGATAATTGACCAGTAGTGATACTAAAATATCCTTAATTAAAAAAGATGTCAGTTCTTTGTTTTCGGTATTAATTGTAAAAGAACTTTCGTAGGATAAAGTCTTATTGTGATCCTCACAATATGTTACCAGATTATTAACTGCTATTTGATGCTTTGATGTATCTTTTGTACTCTTGAAAATCTGCTGTAGAGGAAATAACTTATTATGTATTCGACATTTACTTAGATCAATGGTCTTATTCCCCATAACAGGTATTAGTTGATTTTTTTCCTTATAATACACAGTGATATGGTTAGCGATATGATCATATTCATCAATAGGCATTGCCCCATAGGGATATTGTTTTAAATACCCCCTGAGCTTAAGTTCTAATATATCTGGATAAAATTGTTTTGATAGATTATTTGAAAATACTGAATCATAAAAAGAATTCAAGACTACAACTTGCAACTTATCAATATACTTTTCCATTGTATATTACCTTTGCCCCCAAGCAATTATTTTATTGTAAAACAAGGTATTTTCTTCATTTGTCATTTCTCTTAAATAAGATTCAACAAAGTTCTCGGCCCTTATATTTGAACCAAAGATATCAACCAATACAGGATAAATCGTCTCAAGCCTTTGATGCATATTCTGATGCTCTTTAAAAAGCTCATCTCCTGAGAAAGTATGCGTTGTGATTTTCCAATTAATATTTTTAAATCCTGACATTTTCAAAAATATAGGCAATTTACGGCCTACAAAAAGATCTATACCAATTTTTTTATGTAAAAATTCTAAATCATTGTTTAAGATTTTATTCGATGTAAAAAAATTAAAAAAGATTCCATCAAAATCAATTAGATATAAAACCCCATTAGATTTTAATATTCGAAAGAACTCATTACTTACTTGAAAGGGATCAGTAAAATATTCGTATACATAACGACATGTTACTATATCAAAGGTTGATTCTTGGAATGAAATATTATGTAATTCAGTTTGTTGAAATTTTATATCATGTTTACCGCATACCTTTTTTGCCTGCTGAAGCCTAAGTTCGGATTGGTCACATCCAACTAGTGTTAAATTACGATTACGATAATGTTCTCTAAGATATCTCAGAAGTACACCTGAGCCACATCCTGCGTCTAGGAGTGTTTTATTATCATCTACTACTAGATACTCTAATTCACTTTCAAGAGAGTAGTCCTTTGGAGTGGATTGCTTTTCTAGTCTTTGAAATTCTTTCTGGTCTTCTAATATATAAGTCATGAGATATTATTCGGTGCGGGATAAATTATTCTTTAGAAAAATAGTGTTTTATAGCCAATTAAGCACGGTGGAAAAATTTATCCCTATTAAATTATTAGTTAAAGGTCTCAGAAAATATCTTTCAAATAGTTTAATATGTATTAAGAAAATTGATTGAAAACGATAAGGGTGATATTGTTTTTATTATTTTTGAAATAAAGGTATTAAGTTGGAATTATTAAAACAAAAATACAGTCAACTTTGGATTATTGAAGAGGATTCTGACTGTGCTTTTATTTATCAACAAATTCTTGATATTAGATATAAAACAACATATTTTGATTCCATAATAAATTTTGAAAATAATATCACATCGCTACAAACAAGTGATTACCCTGACTTATTGGTACTTAATCTAGGTTTAAATAATTTCAATCTACTGCATATGCTTAAGAAAGAGTATTTTCAATACTTAAATTTTATAGTCGTTTCATGTCTTGATGATTTAGATCTTTTAAGGTTTTGTTTTCAAAAAGGAGCGAAAGACTACATTATTAAACCATTTAAAAAAAATGAAATCATTGTAAAAATTGAAAGATCACTTCCTTGTAACTTAGATACACACAAATTTGAAAATTTAAATGATGACGATAATATAATTGAAAAATGGGATCTCAATGATTTAACTCAAAAAGAAATGAATATGCTGAAGTTCTTTCTAAAATCAAAAAATAAAATAGTCTATCGTAGTGAAATTGTTGAAAGTATCTGGAAAAATATAAAGGTTCATCCTAAAGCACTTGATGTTCACCTACATAATCTTAGAAAAAAAATATCAAAAACAGGGCTTCAAATTAGATCCTGTCCTACAGGGGGATGGACTTTGCTTGAAGACTGTATTTAAACTTCATTTTTACTTATGCAACTTCAAGTGTTTTTTTAATTTTAAGTTCAAAATGACTAAGGTATCGATTCAAAGTGTCCTCTTTTAAATTGCGTTTTCCTTTAATAAACTTATCTACATTTGCTTTGTCTTCACTTATGATTTGTGCAAAATCAGTAGTTCCCATTTTGGTAATAGCAAGACGAAGAGCATCTTCAATATCCATTGGTTCGTCTTCATCCTCTGTAAGGGCCAGAAGATATTCTTGAGCAAATTCAGGATCTTTTAATTCCTGACTTAATGTTTCATCATAAGAATTACTTCGATACATATTGCCTCCAATAATTTTTTGCGGTCTCCACATCCTTGCTCTGCCTACCTTTATCCCCTCCAATCAAAAGGAGTATAATTTTTTCGCCATCCATACCAAAATATACCCTATATCCGGGGCCATAATTGATTTTGATTTCAAAAACACCTTCTTTTAAAGACTTTATATTCTTTTTTCCTCCACCTGCTGCAATTCTATCGATGTAAGCATAGATTTTAGCACGAGATTTTTTCTCAAGAGAATCAATCCACTTTTGAAAAGGTTGCTCCCCGTTATTTAATTTTAAAACTTTCACAAACTTCATACATTCAACGTAGTATAAAAATACTACGTTGTCAAGAAGAAAGTAACTCATTTGCAGTCTCTAAATAGTTCCGAAAACGGTCGTTATTGAGACTATTTTTATGGAGTTGAAAAATGGGCGTTTCAGTGCTTAAATATGTTTCAAAACTTGTCTCAAAAACAAAGTAGCAAAAAGTCACTAATTTTATCTTTTGAGACAGCTTATTTAAGGAATAAAATTATGATAATTGGTTATGCTCGTGTATCAACTCAAGATCAAAATCTTAAATTACAAAAAGATGCTCTCAAAAAGGCCGGCTGCGAGAAAATTATTACAGACAAGGTAAGTGGTATTAAAGATCAACGTAAAGGGCTGGACAAGCTTCTGGGGGCCATAAGAAAGGATGATACGGTAGTGGTCTGGAAATTAGATCGTTTGGGGCGTTCACTTAAACATCTAATAGAGTTTGTTAGTGATCTGAAAAATAAGGGAGTGCATTTTAAAAGTCTCCAGGAAAATATTGATACAACTACTGGTGTTGGCAAGTTGACGTTTCATCTATTTGCTTCTCTAGCAGAGTTTGAGCGTGATATTATTCGAGAGAGAACTATGGCCGGACTGGCCGCTGCACGAGCAAGAGGACGTGTAGGAGGAAGGCCAAAGGCCCTTGATGAGAAACAGGCACAGCAGCTTAAAACAATGTACAACGATAATAATATCTCAATCAAAGATATTTGCAGCACACTAAGTATTGGAAGGGCCACACTGTATAGGTATCTAAGGGAAATTGGAGTTAAGGTTGGAAGACCCGAAAACGTAGGTATTACAACGGAAAACAAGAGTATAAAAAAATCAATTCAGCTTGATTTGAATTTACGAGTAGAGCGAAATAATAAGTTTGTCAGAGGTATGAAGAGGGCACGACAGGAAATTGAGGACTATTGCTTGAGACAATTCAATGCAAAGAAGCTAGATAAGAACGGATGGGACTATACGATCACGGTTGAGTTCGAGGATGAAAAGGATTTGGAAAAGCAGATAAATGATCTATGTGCAGACATGGAAAGCACCGCTGACTGCAGAAACTGTTTTACCGAGGCCAGTATTTACGACCCTATTTTAGACAAAAGCTGGTATTAAAATAAACCTCGGAGATTCCTAACGTGGAAAAATCTAATTATGCTCTTTTTCTCACCTCCACTGAGTAAGCCAACTCTGCATTATCAACCTGATCCTGTAACGCCACTTTAACAAACATCTGCTCTGGTTCTCCTAGAGTTCTAGCTATCTCTGCTGCTTTCTCAAGCGATACAAACCTTTTTTTCGCAATCAATTGATGCACAAACCCTCGTGTCACCCCTAGTCTTCGTGCCAATTCCGTCTGAGTAATCTCATGTTGTGCCATGTATCCTTGAAGCAGGATACAGAGGGATACAGGTTCCCCTAGAAGTTCTTCAACTATTTTATCTGCTCTATTTTTAGTATTCATGCTTATTAACCTCCAAAACCTCGACAATTTCAATCTGGCCTTTGGTTACCTTATAAATAACCCTCCATGCCTTATTCAAACGACTAGATCTTTGTCCCATTCGTTCACCTTTCAAAGTTTCATCGTGATAACCTTTGATAGTCCGAAGACCAACAACTCCAATCTCTGAAGCGATTGCCTGCCAACGGGCAAACGAAAGTAGCACTTCACGAGGAGCTTTTTTCAGATTTTTTTGTGCACGTTTAGTAATTTCGACTATTGCCATAATTAATGTATAGCATTGCGCTATACATTTGTCGAGATCAATTTTTGCGCGTATTAAAATATTTTCAATAATTGCAGTTTACACTTGCGCAGCGAGTCATTTTATGTATAATGACCGATATTCAAATTAATTACATAACCCTGTTTGGAGAATTTCTTATGTTGAAATCATACATTGCACTTTTTTTAAGTTTAATTATATTCACCTCTGTAAATGCAGAAGATATGGGAAAAGTAACCATAACACCTGAAATGCAGCGTATTTTAGATGAATTTCAGCCATTAGATTACAGTGATATTTTTAAAAAGTGGGAACCTCCTGTATATGAATATAAAACATTTAAAAAGATAGAGATTGAACCAACTACCGACAGTTTACTAACGTACTTTGATACACCTAATTTTCAAAAATTCCTAGATACATTACCAAATGTAAAGGCAAGGCTTGCGATCATCAAAACAGAGCTTCAAAAACAAGGTGTAGTTGTTAAAGATGGCCAGCTTGTAGATGCTGCTAATAGTACGCCAATATGTAGTGAAGAGTTACTTGAACTAGCAATTAGAATGGAACATGGCAAGTCTGCAACTGCGTATGATCGTGCTAGATATATAGCAGAAGTAGAAAGACAACCATTTGCTGAAAAATTAGAAACAATTGCTAGTAGTATTGTTCAAGACGACAATTATAAAACAGCATTTGATGCTTTATTTGCAGATTTTTCAACAAACTCAAGTGCAATATTTGACCGGTTAATGCTAGAACGAAAGTTAAATCCAAAAGCTGCATTAATGAACGACATTCCAATAAAAAAACATTACAAGAATTTATATCTTTGCCCAGATGGAAGCAGTAGAGAAGATTACTCTTTATGCCCTAAAAAAGAATATATGATGATCTGTCCAGATGGCAGTAGTACTCTTGATTTAAGCACTTGCCCACGTAAAAAGTATTAAACAAGGTATTAATTACAAGGAATTTGTTTCATTTTAAAACAGTTATTAGATAAGTGTGGAACTATCTTGATTAATTTTCAAAATCTTGTATACACGCTCTATCAATAAAACAGAGAGAAATAAATGAAAAGCATCAGCTTGCCACTATTAACATTTGTTCTTACAAAATGTCCCGACTGCAGCGAGAAACATAGTATTCAAGAAAAGCTATTTGTTAATAAATGCCCTAATTGTGGCAACAAAGTTGAAATTACAGGAAAAAGAAGAAAACTAATAAAATAACCAATCCCCCTATGAATTCCCCGAATAAAGAAGAGGATAGGCTGACTTAAAACAAGACGGCTTATCCTCTTCTTTTATTATTTTAAATTAATGCAAGTAGTTTATCTTGATAAAATATATAAGGAATGGTTCACACTATTTGCATGTAAAAATTGGGTATGCGGCACCATCAGTAATGGAGCTAAGTTTGCAGTACCTATTTGTCTAAATACTTAGCAGCATCACTTAATATAAAATAACTTCGGACATTCCTAGCCGACAGCTCTCTTCTTTTCTATCAAACTATCGGCCTCCTCCCTTATTTCAGAGATTCCTTGCACATATATCTCCGCTGCATCGTCTTCAGGAAATAGAATCGTAGATGGGTGCACTCCGAGCACTGCACCCAATATCACGGCCACTTTAACTCCTACAGGTTTTTTATCATTCTCAATTCTACTCAAATGACCTGTATCTATGCCAGTTAATTCCTTTATCTCCTGAGGTGTAAGATCAAGACTCTTTCTTCTCGATCTTACAACCTTTCCTGGTGTGAGCTTTTCAGGAAAAAATTTATTAAGAAATTCCATTCCATCGTTTGTCATACAAACCTCTCTTACTTTTTATAATTGTGATCAGGTGTAACTCTCACTACATTAATATTGATCGTATTTCCCACAACCTTGTAGATGATTCGACCTGACCGACTAAAACAAGATGATCGATGTCCTGTCCATTCATCTTGCAAGGGGTGGTCATCCCATTTTTTATTTCTTTCAATATAGTCAGGCCCAAACCTTTTCATCTCTTTAAACCAAATCTTAATAGCATCACCATCTCCGCTGTTAAATTTTCCTTCCTTAAAATCAGCTTCAAATTTTTTTTGACACTCTTGCGTGAATGTAACTTTCCACATTAAACCACTCCCTAGTAAATTGTATTATAGTACAAATTGTACTTTAGTGCAATATTATTCCACTTAATTCACGATTTTTATTGATATTGGTCTCCGGGCCAAGCAGCTAGACCCGCTATGTCTCATACGATCCATTTTAAAACGCTTGACAGCTCAAGCATTATTTAGATATATTTAAAGATATACTGATATATATTATATATACCTAAATAACAATAAAATCTGGAGATATGAAATGTCACGACCTGCCGATATAACCTACGATGACGTAAAGTCTGCCTGTATTCAAATTGAAAAGTTAGATCAAAGACCTACTGTTGATCGTGTCCATGCCCTTCTAGGCAAAGGTGGACGCAACACTGTTAATCGCTTTATTCGACAGTATTTACTTGAACGAGATCAAGCATCAAAATTAAATACCAGTAAGATACCCCCAACAGTATTAGTAAAGATCCATGAATCCCTGGAGCTTTTCACCAAAGAAAAAGGCCAGCAAATAACTGCATTAATGAGAGAGAAAGAGGAGTTAAAGGCGTATTCTCAAGAGATATTGAAGGAAAGTGAAAAAAGAGAGGATACCCTAGATACTATTAACATTCAGTTTACTGCGGCCCTTGCTCATAATAAAGAGCTTGAAGCTCTATTGAAACAATCTAAAAATCAAATTGAAACTTTACAAAATGATGCAAAATCGGGAGTTGAATTTAAAGAAAAATATATTGAGCAAAAAGGACGAAATGACTCAATAGTCGAACAGATCAAGGATTACAAGGAACGAATAAATGGACTTGAAAAGAAAAATGGGGAACTCCTAGAAAGGGCCATTGTGGCAGAAAAACAATGACTTTCAAGACATGTTTACACACACTGCCTTTGGTGTGCTTGACAGTAAGATATGATTAAGGCAATTGTATCCGTTATATGAAGGAATGAGGAATGTTTAATCTACCCCCAGAGATAAAATTGATAAAAAAGCAACTTCCTTATGGGTTTGTTTATGAATTTCATCACAATAGTATGGGGCAGTTGGGAAGGTTGGTATTAGAGGATGATGCTATTGGACAGTGCCGAATTACCAGTGAAGTTTCCGGCGATCCAGATGATCCTATGACTGCCAAAAGATTAAAGATCCTAGAACCTCTTACCAAAAAAATATCGGATATAATGAGTCACCAATGTGGAGACGGCCTCAAAGGTGTTCCCATGTTTTCTCGTTCACCAGACCAGAAAGAGACATTACCGATAAAAATAGATCAATGTGAAAAATGTGATAAACCTATTGCTTTAATAATCTTTGCTGAAAAGGACGATTTGGCCGAGTTAGAAAACTGTGCTAGAAAGATGTATCACAAGTACTCTAAAGATAATCTACCCACCTATATAATTGGACCTATGATTGATGATGGTGGCCCCGAAGAAAATATGCCTGCAAAAATCATGAGAGTATGGTGTGCTCTGATATCTTATCCTGACTAACTTTTGATACAATAAAAAGATTAACTATGTGCGCAGTATACCTAAGGGGGTTTTTCGCTTTTGTTTGCAAAGCATACAAAAAGGCCCCAGAATCATCCAGGGCCCATGCTTC
>JADHTQ010000023.1 GCA_016784965.1 Bacteriovoracaceae bacterium
TCTCAGCTTTAAGCTCAATAAGCAGATTATTTCTTTCGTTTTTTTCTAAAAATTTGTACATTGTGAAGAATTATAGCTCACAAGAAAGTCGAGGCCAAGACTGACTGCATAGTAAAACCTAAATCATATCAGTATAGCATTGCTGGTTTAAATTTCTAAACTTTGCATGCTGTAATTGGCTCCATGGAGATTTTTTATGGGGAAATTTCGCTGTGACCTGGTTGAGCTCTAGCGTATTAAAGTTAAAGTAAAAAATCCGTGCATATTTATTTCTAAAAAACATATCCGCTTTATAAGAAAATGCCGCTATAAAAAACTCTTCACTTCCTTCTATGTAGCGTTTTGGATCTTTTGCCTTCAGTGGCATGTACTTAGTGTTCATCTCCAATTGGGCATAACTTGAGTAGGTCGGACTCACCTTTAAGGTAAACACTTTATTTTTATATCCTGGGATTAGTACGGTGTAGCGGATAAATGTCGACTTTGGAGTTTTGTGCTCCATTGCCAAAAAGGCATACTCGCTAGCAAATTGACCATAGTGATAATAGGCCAGACTACCTAAGTTATTTTCTTGATCTAGTTTGGTGACATCTTTTCTCGAGTTAAACCCATGAAACTTACTAATCAACTCATTATCAATTTTTAAATGCTTGATCATAGGTAATCCTGAAGGGTTACCAAACTCATCCACCTCTTCCATTAATATCTTTATTTGATCTTGATCTGGCAAGCGTTGAATGCCATATGGAAACTTGATCTCCAGTTGTACCTGAAACAACTTCAACTCTCCAACCATTTTGGAGTACAAACTCTTATCATCAGAAGTATCGTACTCGCCCAAGGCCGGAATGTGCTCCACTTTTTCTGCCACATCAAATTGAGGATAAAAAATATTTTTAATCAACTGGTATCCTGCATGATTATCAGGGGTATACTTAGTACCGGGCTCATTGCGCACACAGGCCATACCGCGATAATCTTTAGGCCTATCAATAAATGATGGCGCAGACTCAAGGGGTACATGCCAGTAGCTTATGGGGTAGAACTTTTTGGTTAAGTTTGTTGTACCCGACACACTTTTGCTGGAATCTTGAGAAAATTCTTTATAATAGTGAAAGTCTACACGGGTAGATGGAATATCTACAATGATATCGGACTCAACAAAATCAGGTACCAAAAAATTCAAAAGCAGCCCATGAAAGGCGCTCATATCTAGGTCCTCATTTTGTAGAATATGTCCACCAATGTTGTAAAAATTTATATTCTGCTCTAATGGGTTGACCCAAGAGTTATCACCGGGTCTGGTTTTATGCAACAGTTCTCTTCTTACGTTAGTCATCGGCAAGCTCGCCACTGCCAAGTGGTCAATTTGCTTATCAGAACCAGTTGCCCCCAAAACGGTGGTCCGAAACTTTCTACTCAAAGTCCCCTCACTAAACAAATTTGATGCTCTAGAACCCCAGTATGGCGTTCCAAAAGAAATGATGTTTTTTAAATTTACAGGAGTTTTGCGCTTTTTTATACACTCGAGTTTTTCCTCACCTTCGGGTAGGCGCCTACATTCAAGAAATTCCTTGTCCCCATCACATTTTTTTTCAGTAACACATTTAAGAGAGTATCTCATGGCCACAAGGCCCCCTTGAGAATGCACAATAAATGAATACTCAGTATCATTAGGAAGGTTATTAACTCGAAAATATTTGGTAATCTGTCGCTTAACGTGCTTGGCAAATGCTAAGGTACCTAAATCATTTTTTAATTTCTCTCCCTTGTGAATAATTTCACTTTTAGTGTGATATTGGACAGCGTGAGCATAGACTCTTGTACCAGCAGCAAATGCTGCTTCTGCAAAGTCATCGTTTTGTTCATTTTGATCCGGATCGTAGTGGAGAGTGCTGGGAAAATCACAAAAGGTGGTTTTGTCGCCTTGAAGACCATGAATGAAAAAAATTACATGATTTTTTTCACCACTTACACTTGCTAAACTTCTAGACCAATCCATATGTGAAGCATTTGCGTGGCCTATCAATAATAGTTGCAGTGCTATCAAGGTTTTAAATTTTGACGTCATATCTCCTCCAACTCTAGGTGTTTTGATCTAATACTTGGGAGCCTACCATGACGACGGCGCTTGCGCATCACAATGCTTGCGGTGCGGTATTTTTTACAATGATTTTGTATATTCAAGCACAAAGTCGTGGTAAAATAGTGGCCAATATGGAGTTTTTACAAGGTTTAAAGCATTCTTTAGCAGCAAATAAAGGTCTCTATCGCAATGAAGCTTGGAGCGAAATGTTGCCTGAACGTACAACGTATACTAGTGAGGGCCCCCTTACTTCTGCTGCTGTTTTGCTACTTCTTTTTAAGCAAGACAATACCTGGAAATTTCCCTTAATTGAAAGAGTCGAAGATGGGAAACATCACAGTGGACAAATAAGCTTTCCCGGAGGCAGGCTGGAGCTTGGTGAAACTGCCCAAGAAGCGGCCATTCGTGAAACCCATGAAGAGATTGGAGTGTCTCCTAAAGAAATTGAAGTTATCGGGGAACTATCCCCTATACCCATCACCGTGAGTAATTACTTGGTCTTTCCATTTGTTGCCATTGTTGGTGGCCATTTCAAGTGGCATTATCAAGCACAAGAAGTGGCAGACCTCTTTACAGTTTCAGTGTCTGAGTTATGCATACCTGAGGTCAAAAGAAAAGAAATTTGGAATTTTAAAAATACCCCAAGACTCATCCCCTACTTCAATTTACATGATAAAAAAATATGGGGAGCAACGGCCATGATTTTAAATGAATTTGCTTGGCATCTTAAGGCCCAAGAGATCTTGCCCAGCTAGGCCTTTGTGATATAATTAAGTATGACCAAAAGTGATCCCAAAATAATTATATTAGAGCACCGTCCAGATTATAAGGCAATATACGGACTAAACCTAAATGTATACCTGAGGGCGGAAATTTTAATAGCTGCCACTGTGCGCGAAGTTGTAAGTTACCTAGAAATATACTCCAAGTCCTTAGTCTTTATAGATACCAGTGGATACACGGTAGATGTTGGTTTTGAGGTTTTTCGCTATATTAGTAAAAATAACCTGACTTGCCCATGCTTTATTGTGGGCAATACCAAGGCACCAGCAGATGTAGTTACCATTTTTGATGCTCAAATGGAGCTCAAACTAATCCTACAAACTGTTGCTAAACTCTTGAAGATAACCGCCTTTTCTATGGCAAAAAAAGAGGTACCTCCCAAATTTCCTCTCCCACTGGAGTTTATTTTGCCTGGTTGGGAGTGTTGCCACCCTCTCTACCTCAAAGATGGTGATCAATATAATAAAATACTAAAGCAGGGCGATATCATCAGTGGTGATATATTGGATGAACTAGAGGTCAAAAAGGTAAACTATCTCTATATCGATGCCCATTATCGCCTTAAGTTTGTGAACTCTTTTACTTTCCAAATTTCATCAAAGTTAAATGACTCCTCTTTGTCTTATCAAGATAGACTCAAGACAACAGCTAAGGGCTACCAAATGGTAATGGAGCAAGCCAGACGGCTGGGGATTAAAGAAAGCACAATGGAGCTTGCCAACGACTGCGTAGACTCTGTGCAAACTCTTATTGCCTCAACTCCCAACCTGAAGACACTGACGAGTAATTTATCCTCCGAAAGCTACCTCTACCGCCACAGTCTTTTAATATCTTATATTGGTGCCCATATTATTAAAAAGGTAAAGTGGGGCTCAAAGGAACACCAGAAAAAATTTGCCTTTGCAGCTTTTTTCCACGACATTGTTTTAATCCGCGATGAATTGGCAAAATATCGCAGTGACTTGTCTGTCAACAAAAGCTCTCTGCCCGATAAGGATAAAAAGCGAGTCCTAAATCATGCAGTACTAGCAGCTCAGCTTGTTTCAAAGGTCAAGTCCATACCTCTTGGCACTGATACCATAATCAGACAACACCACGGCAGCAAAAATGGAAAAACTCTCTCCAAGCTAGAAAAGGGAATTTCTCCTTTAGCTATTGTCTTTATGTTTTCAGAAGAGTGGGCGGAGCTGGCAATAATTTCTAGAGACAATGATGATAAGGTTCAAAAAGAGCTTCTACTAAAACAGCTGCAAAAAAAATACAATATTCCTGCATTCAAAAGGAATTTGCCAGAACTTACACTAGATTTTTAAGAAGTTTATTGTCATTCAAACAGTAGACTACCAATTCTGACACAATCTGATCCACATTCAACTGCCAGTTTATAATCTTGACTCATCCCCATAGATAATTTCAACGACAGTCCAGGGAAGTTATTTTCAAGTCTTACTTTGAGCTCTCTTAAGCTGTCAAAACAGCTTCTGGCATCTTTTTCAAAATCATTAGTCCGAATTTTACCAATCGTCATCAATCCACAAAGGTTAAACTTTGAAGCTTTTTGGTCGATCACAAACTGAATCGCTTGCTTAAGCTCTTCTAAAGAATCAAAGCCAGATTTTTCTACTTCTGAAGAAGTGTTGACTTGTAAAAAGATATTCAAATGCTCTGTCTTACACCTGTCTTGTTTAGAATAGAGGGCCTGAAGCAGAGATAGAGAGTCTACTGAATGGATGCTTTTTAGACCTGGTATCTTGAAGAGATTGTTGATTTTATTTTTCTGCAAATTGCCAATAAAGTGCCAACAAATTTTGTCCAGATCTTCTTTATTCATCAGCTTCTCTAAGCCCGCCACTTTATCGCGCAAAGAGGGAACTTTACTTTCCCCAAAGTCTCTTTGGCCGCACTTAAAAGCCGCTAGGACTTCATCTTCAGTATAATACTTAGACACAGCGATTAGCTGGACCTTATCACCAATATCTTCTTTGATCTGTGTTAGATTGGACTTAATCTTTTGGGGCCTGTTCATCTTTTTTTTTCAGTTTAATAGTGCTGGTAATCTCGATATCATAACGATCAACCACGTCATCTATTACTTTTTTAACATCGAGCTTGGCCAAGTAGTTTCTCATTTCACTTCCCAAGGATTGAACAAACTCCTCCTTGGCACTTTTAGCATTGTTTACTAATCCACTAATTATGTCTTTGGGGATAGGTAGATCTGAGAGAAGACTTTTGACTGCGTCTTCAGTCATAAAGGCAGCACCAACTCCAATTGATACAACTTTTTTTATTACGTCAGCAATGCCTACATCTTTATCGTCCTTTTGGGTTTTATCTGCTTTATCTGTTTTTTTTGTTTTATCTGATTTTTCACTTGTCATGTCATTACTCTTTCATGGCCTAATTATAGTTTTTGGCACGTTTGTAATACGACTGCATCATCGATGGAAGATTACTTGTTACCAATTTTTTGACTAACATTTTAGGAGCAAATATATTAAAGGTTACATCTAAGGAATAGTTTACTTCCGTCTTTTCCTCACCTAAATCTTTCAATTCCCAAAATCCTTCATTTGATTTAAAAATGTCTCCTGATAATAATTTCCAAGACAATTTAGTAGGTCTAGTTTGTTTTAATTCTAAAACATATGTAAATTTTTTGATCAAATTTAAGGAGTACTGCACTTTAGCAACATTACCCTTAGCTTGTAAAATTTCAATTTCACTTACCCCATCAACAAATTCTGGGTAAGATTCATAGTCGGCAATAACATCAAAGAATTTATTAATATCAATATCAAAAACTTCTGTTCTCTGTGCATGAGGCATAGCTGACTCCTTCCTTAAGCTTTATACAATATTATCAATACATTTAATTGTAAACACAAATAGATTATCTTAGCCACCCATTTTTACAGTCAAAAATTTTCGAACTTGTTCAGAGATGAACGTTTCAGGTAACTTTGCCACAAGATCAAGTGCCCATTTAATTGAAGAAAACTCCACTCCCTCATCTAATTGAAAGAGAAATTCATCTTCATTAATGAGTGGTGTATCGATATCTCTTTTTTTGAGTACATTTCCAGTTTTAATCCCCTTACCATCTTCCCACTCAACAAAGATGTTTAACAAGATAATCTGAAATTTTTCCAGCTCACCATCGTTGTGTTGCCAAACAAAAATTTCAACAGGTCCATCGGCCTGAAGCCACACTAAAAGATTTGAGGGCCGATTTAAAACCATCTCACTTTTGTGCAGAGGTTTCATACTAGAAATAATATTTTCAATACACAAAAATTGGCGTATTTCTTGTTGAAATACTTCACCACTTTCTTTAAATGAAATTCCCAGACGTGACCCACTCACCCAACGAATTACTCCCACGGTTGTCAAAGACTTACCCCGCCAATGCAGCTCGCCTTCAATTTCGTTACCATCAATATAGGAGTGACCTCCATTTTTTAAGGCCAGCTGCATCCCAGTATAAGAGATATCTTTTACTTCAAATACCCTACTGTCGCTTTTTACCCCCTTAAACATCAAATATGTAAATGGAAACCGGGGCAATATCCTCTTTTCGACATCCTTGTATCCAGTTTTAATCAAGTTTAAATGTCTCTCCATAATCGATGTCTCCTTAACTTGTACAATTGACTTCATCTTTTATGGTAAAAGATATGAGTATTAATTGTTAGGTGGAAATTTAGACCCAATTATGTTAAATTTAGCTGTTTTTAAGCAATTACCTGGAAAAGATCAAATGTCACAAAATAATTTGGATGAAGAGATAACACAAGAAACAATTGATAGTGACGACAAAGTGCAAGAATGGGAAATTGACAATCTTCCCAACAGAATTACCATTTTTCGAATTTGCTTAATTCCTATTATTATTCTCTCTTTGGCCTTAAATTTGGTGGAAAGTGAGGCCATTGCAATTCATCACAAAACCCTTGGGTATATTGCCGCTTGGACTTTTGTGGTCGCAGCTATCACAGATTTTCTCGATGGCCATATTGCCAGAAAGCGAAAAATTGTTACAGTCTTTGGCTCATTTTTAGATCCTATTGCTGATAAATTTCTAGTAGTCTCTGCTCTTATTTTGCTTCAAGATTTAAATCGTATACCGGTTCTTTTGGTAATCATTTTGGTGTTGCGAGAAATCTACATTACCGCCTTGCGTCTTTTGGCAACTGAAAAAAACCTCTCAGTCCCTGTTGGATGGTTGGGAAAATTAAAGGCAACATTCCAAATGGTGGCAATTCCCTTTTTAATGGCCAATGATACCCCTTGGGGCATTCCGATGGCCCTTCTTGGAACTATACTTATTGATATCGCTGCATTTTTGTCCGTTTACTCTGCTGTGGAGTACTCTGTTAAACTATTTAAGAAATTCAAAATCAAACGACAAATGCTTAAAGAAAATACCAACTAAAACCATTGCCTAAATTTAGAAATTTTTTACTTAGATACTACCTAAATTAGAGTTACAATATTCTATTATGGGCCAAGTAAATAATACGAGACTATTTCTTAGATTGAAAAAAAGAGATACCGAGATACCTCCTCTAGTTTTAAAAAATTTGGAGTTAACTAGCTTAGAAATCGTGGGGGATAACTTACAAGTAATACCCCAGCAAATCATACATCTACAAAAGCTAGAAACACTTTCCATAAGTGCAAAACTTATCACCCAAATTCCCAAGGAGGTTTTTAACCTTCCAATGCTTAAAACTCTAAAGCTTAAAAACTGCAGCCTGAAAACTCTTCCCGACACAACGCCAACTTGCATCGACTTAAAAAACCTTCATTTAACAAACAACGATTTAACAATACTTCCCGACTGGATAGTTTATTTATTTGAACTTGAATATTTAGATCTTGCCGGCAACAAACTTTCAACTCTGCCAGAAGGATTCGAGAAAATTAAAAACCTGCGCAGGTTAATTCTTGATCGCAATAATTTTGTTAAGCTCCCAAACTCTCTAGAAAAGTTAGTGACCTTAAACCATCTCTCAGTGGACAATAATCCGTTTTCACCTGAAGAAAAAGAGCGCATTGCAACAGTCTTCTCCATCTGGTTTTAATACGTTTCAAGATATTTTAAGCATCGCAATATCACAAATTTGCTTATGTTAAGCCTTTATGATAAATCCTACTAATTCTTATGGATTAAATATTTTTTTTACAATTTTTAACAAGGAAGGAATTATGTCTGTTTACATTTTGTCCGGCGCAAGAACTCCAAGTGGAAGTTTCATGGGCCAACTAAGTACAGTACCAGCTCCCAAGCTTGGTGCAGCCGCCATTTCTGGTGCAGTGTCAAAGGCCAATATTGACGTAAATAAAGTTGACGAAGTAATAATGGGCCATGTGCTCCAAGCAGGTAATAAGCAAGCACCTGCCAGGCAAGCTGCAATATATGCAGAGGTTCCAACATCTGTCCCATGCACTACCGTTAACAAAGTATGTGGTTCAGGAATGAGAACCATTATTATGGGTGCCCAATCAATCTTAGCAGGTGATAATGAACTAGTAGTGGCAGGCGGAATGGAAAATATGTCCTTGGCCCCCTATCAACTACCTCAAGGTAGAACCGGTACTAAGTTTGGAAACACAGAAATTTATGACACCATCATGTACGATGGACTCCTAGATGCCTATAGCAATGCTCCCATGGGAAATTATGCCGAAGACTGTGTATCAAAATATGGATTTACCAGACAAGAGCAAGATAGCTTCGCCATAGAATCATTTAAACGAGCACAAAATGCCATTAAAGAAGGCATTTTTAAACAAGAAATAGCACCTGTTACTATTAAGGGAAGAAAAGGTGACACTGTTGTCGAAGAAGATGAGGGAGCTTTTAAAGCAAACTTTGACAAAATTCCACAGCTTAGACCCGCCTTTAAAAAAGATGGCACAATTACCGCAGCAAATGCATCTACTATCAATGACGGTGGTGCTGCAGTAGTGCTTGGAGGCGAACAATATAAAGATCAAGCTAAATTTAAAATTGTTGCTTATGCCGGTTTTGCACAAGAGCCCGAGTGGTTTACCACAGCTCCAGTTGGCGCTATGAAAAAATGTTTGGAGAAGGCCAACTTAAAACTTGAGGATATTGATCTATTTGAAGTAAATGAGGCTTTTTCCGTTGTAACAATGGCAACAATGAAAGACTTGAATTTAGATCACCAAAAGGTAAATGTCTATGGCGGCGGAGTAAGTCTCGGTCACCCCATTGGCCAATCTGGTACCAGAATTGTTGTAACTTTAATGACCGCAATGGAAAATAAAGGCGCAAAGCGAGGGATGGCATCAATCTGTATTGGTGGCGGTGAGGCCCTTTGTCTTATATTAGAAAAACTCTAAAAAAAAATTATTGTCATCGTTTCTAAAAAGAGTGCTCCTTAAAACGATATTTATTGTATACTAATATCTATTGTATTTAGGGGGCCTCTTATTTACTTTTTTATCAAGGAGAGATAAATTCATGGGATATACGATATTAATTGCTGATAACTATCCTCCCACACTGCTATTTTTAAAGGAGATGTTTGAAAAGGAAGGTTTTTTTATCCATAATGCTTCCAACGGAAAAGAAGCGTATGAAGTCATTTTAAGCCATGACATCCATTTAATTATCACTAGTGACGATATGCCCATTATGAATGGCATTGATTTATTGAAATTGTTACAAAAAGAAGGCTGGGAGATACCATCTATTGTGATTACCGGGGGGGATGTTGTTGACCATAGGGAACTTAGGAGTCTAGGTGTACTAAGTCACATCAAAAAACCATTTTTTAATAAAGAAGAGATTCTAGAAGTTGTATATAATACCTTATAGGTGTTTCAAGAATTTGGTTAAAACTTTACTGCTTGACACAACTCCTTATTAGCAGGTGTTGCAGTTAGATGTTTTCTAAAATTGCCAAGAAACTCAAATAAATCTCTATCACTGTCCTTGGACAATTTTAAAACTCGATCAATCAACTCTAGCGAATATTTTCTAGGCAAAAACTTTAACTCATTTAAGGCCGCCTTTTTTTTGTGAATTGCTTTGTATTTGTAAATTAACTCAAACAACCACTCCCACAGGTTATCAGGGCACAGCACATGTAAGCTTTCTATGGCCTTTAGACTTACCTTTTGACTTTTATGCCTTATTAGGTCGTCAAATTTTTGTTTCAAAAATTTATCTTTAATCATAGCAAGAAAGATAATTCCCTGAGCAATAAAGTCAAAGTCTTTGTTAATTACAATATTTTTTTTAATTAACTTTAAAGTTTCAGGGTGAGTCGGAATAAGCTCAATTAGGTTGGCCCTGGCATAAGCTGAGTAAGTAAAGTCACCAGCATTTGCAAAAGTTAAAAGCTTATGGGTATATTTTTTAACAGTCATAGGATCTTTGCTGGTTTTTAAAATTGTAAAAATTATTGCAACTTGATCTAAGTACTCATGCTCCTCAATAGTCGCTTCAAGCTTTTTGACTATATCTAGGTGGGCAACACCTCCACTTCCCACTAACGAAACTATCGCTTCATAGCGCACAAATTTATTCCTATCAGTTTGTAATGCTTTTAGTGCCTTTAGGCCGCCAGGCTTTTTACTAAAATACTTCAAGCTCTTTGCAATATTTATTCTCACTGTAACCGACGATGAATTTAAATTTTTTAGTGCTGCCAAAAATGCAGCGTCAACTTGCTGCCTAGACAATACCAAGATAGCACTTGCTATTTGAGCATCTGTCGCGTTTTTATCTTGTAATACTTCTAGATTGAGCTGTTTAATTTTGTCCAATTTTGCCAAGGATTCCTTGGAAACCTTAGGATCTTTTTTATAAAAGGTTCGCAGTGAAATTAGTATGACCAAAAGGGTAATACCTGCTCCAATCAGGTAGATTTTTTTATTGGACACCCTTTTTTACCTTGTTTTGTTTAATATCTTCTTGTTTTTTAATTTTGGCCTTTGCTTTAATTTTGTCTTTTAACTCTGTAATGTTTTTAATTTTTTTCAGTACTTCCTTTTTATTAAAAATCAGGCCAAATCCCAACTTATAGCCCTTTGGTGGAGGCTGTACTATGGAGATAATAACTCGCCTATTTTTTGACATATTCTCTTCAATCCGCTTGCCTTGTTTATCCATATTAGGCAGCAGTGGTCGCGATTTACCATAACCTATGGCCCGCAACTTTTTACTATTATATCCTGCTTCAGAAAATTTCCTGGCAACATTGGCGGCCCTGGCGGCACTTAACTCCCAATTAGAGGGGAAATACTCTTTTAGCCCACCTGACTCACCAATTGGTACGCTATCTGTATGTCCTTCAATAATGATGCTTGAATCTTTTGTCTTAGCTAGAACTGTCGATATTAATTTATTAAGCAGAACATCTGCTTCAGGCCTTAGAGTGGCCTTACCAGAGTCAAAGAGTGCACTATTTTTCAACGTAACAGTTATCTCTTCATAGTTTTTTCTTTTAACTTCAAATTCATTTTCTTCCTTTGATACAGCTATTAGCTCTGTCATCATGGCAGTCATTTGATCTTCTCTCTCCTCTACATTGGCCCCACGAAAATATTTTGATACTTCTTTTGCAATTCTTTGATAAGTAGGTTCATCAAAATTAGCAAAGACCATCATTAAAATGAAGAAGCAACACAAAAGTGTCATGATATCTGCATATGAGATCAACCAGGCATCACTTTCATCTACAAGATCTGGTTCTGCCAGTAGAGCTTCGGCTTCATGGTCAATGTCGGAATCTTCTTGATCACTCATCCTCTACTTCTTCTTATTCTTTTGTGCACCTCTTAATAATCGCTTCCAATCCATCCTTTCAGCAGGCCTTAAATAGGCATTTAAGATCTCAGCTAACTCTACTGGATTGGTTTTCTCGTAGATTAATCTTACCCCCTCAACAATAATGGTGTTTTTAAAATACTGTTCTTTGGCAGCAATAGTTAAACTTTCTGCAATGGGAATTATAAAAAGGTTGGCCAAGGCAACACCATATAATGTAGTAACCAAGCAAATGGACATAGCAGGTCCAATTAACTTAACGGCATTGGCCTCTGCTAAATTCGACAACAGCACGATCATACCAATAGTCGTTCCCATTAGCCCAAATGCCGGTGGAAATCTACCTATTGTTCTAAATTTATTGGCATCTTGTAGGTAGTGCTTATAAATGTTTACTGCCCGCGACCTTAAGACCATCATAAGCCTTTGCTTGTCTAGTACTTGATCAGTAAATGTTATCATTGCATCTTTTAAAAATGGATCTCTAATCATTGCAATTAATTGGTCAAAGTTAATGGCCTCGGCACGATTTGCCTCTGATAGCTTCATTAAATCACTAATAACTTTGGCGTAATCATAAGATACATCAAATACCATCTTCCTCAAAAATACCACAATCAAAAGATAGAACTTATTGATTTTAAAAGAGACCGCTGTGGCCGCCAGGGTACCTCCAAAAACAATGAAGATACTCACGGGATCAAAAAAGATGGCAATATTGGTAGTTGACAGATACAGTCCAGTTACCAGCACTATTGCTGCAAGGGCAATCGATAATAAATTAAAATATCTCATAACATATATATTAACATTTTTTTATTTTTTTTGGTAAAGATTTTTTATAATCCACCGATGCAGGTGGGAGAAGGGCCAGGAGAGGCCTGGAGTAATGAAAAAAGGATTTTAATTTTGAAACTTCTAAAACAAATCACCAAAAAAATTGATTCCGTTACTGACAAACAATTTGAAGAGTATCAAAAAAACAACACGCCCAAAAAGCGCTTCGGTACGGATAAACCGCCCGTTAAGGGTCTTAATATCAACGTTCATAACGAGAAAGACTACTCTCCACTAACTTGGGAATTTGAAGAAATTGATAACCGCTTTAGTGTCTTAGAGCATTTCCACAAAGCAATTCCTAAATACAATACTAAGCGGAGCAATCCAGTCGATTATAACCAAGCAGTCGTTTTAGATGATTTTGACTTTGATAATCCCGAAGCTTTTATACCTGAAGAAGAAATTAGTCCTGTAAATTCACCTGATGATAATCCCTTGCCTCAATTTTCCATGCAAGATCTTCGCAAATTTCATGGCCAGCTAGAGGATGACGATGAGATTCCTCAACCTCCTAAGAATTTATTTTATAACTTAAAAAGGCAACTTAGGATTCCACTTTCAGACCATGTGCTAAAGAGTCCTCAAAACAACATTGAGAAGGTCTTGAGAGATTTCTATGGCCCAGATGACAGCAACAGGCCCAAGGATCCTCCCCCAAACACTAATACTAGTACTAGTAAAGGTAGAAGATTTCAAGTAGACACATTAACGATTAAACCAGGAAATTGATATGAATACACGGACATGTATTTATTTTCTTATTACTTTTTTATTATTTACTTCATGCTCTTCGGTAATCACAATTACAAGTACCCCCGATAAAGCAGATGTCCATCTTAGAAAACTCTCTAGTGGTACTTCTAAAAAAATCGGGACTACCCCGTTAACTGTAAATTCATCTGATATCTCTAAAGATTATGATGTAGATGGCCCGTTGTATATTGATCTAAAAAAAGATGGATATGCTACAACGTCAGCTATTGTTACAGACTTTAGTTTTCGGGATATTCAACTTAAATTGGTTTTAGAAGCAAAAAACTTACTTGCATACTCTACAGAAGTCGATGGTATCATCAATGATCTTTTTGAAGCACAAAAGCTTATTAGAAAAAATAACCTAAATGATGCCCGTCTTATTCTTAACAATATAAAGAAGAAGCACCCCTACCTCTCTATCATTTATGAATTTGAAGGGGGAATACATGTTGTAAACAAAGAATTTATTAAAGCATTAGATTTGTTTAAAGTTGCCATTAAATATAACTCTAACAATGTCGAAGCACTCAGGCTAAAGCGTGCCATTGAAAAGAAGTTAAATTTAAAGGATACAGGAAGTGTCCCTACAGCTACCCAACAAAACGAGTAAGATATGAAGAAACTAAATTTGACACAATACCTCTTAATTTTACTGCTGATACTAACCCCGTCATCGCTAGTTTATACCGCTCCTAATGATGTGGAAAACAACATTCTGCTGCAAAAGTTAGCACATGAAAACAATATCAGAGAACGCTTCACCAAGGGTGTCAGTACTATTTTAAAGCCAGAGGAATATTTGCTCTCTATCTCCATTGAATTGCAAAGTGAAGCTGAATTAGAAAAAAACCGGGCCGAACGTAAGAAAAAGCGTGATGAATTGCGGGCCAAAGAACTAAAAGAAGCTAAGGAAAAAGGAGAAAGTGCCAAAATCAAAGCAGGAGACTTTGTAGTTGGTGACATTACTAGATATGAAGATGGCGAAGATCTGCTCTACATGGACAAATTTGATTTTTCTACACCACTGGAAATTTCTAAGCCAGAGGATAGAGGAGAGTCTTCCAGGCCCTACCAAAGTTTTGCTGATGGTGGAGTTTATGTTGAAACAATTGCAGATCGAGTTAAAAACATTAATGTCGAAGTATTAATTGAAAATTCCATATCCAAAGAATCAACGACTATGGTCCAAAACCTATTGGCCAAGATTAACACACCGGTTCTAGGACTGACTCCAAAAATCTCTTTTGGTCGTATTGCCCTCATACCGCTAGATGAATTAAAGAAAAAACAGGAAGAAAAAGTTGAACTCGACAAGAAAAAGAAACAAGAACTAGAAGATGCTCAAAAAAGAGAAGACGAACTGAAGGCAAAAATGGCGGAAATGAAGGCAAGAACCAAAAAGCTACAAGAGGTCGATTGGCTTGAAGGGTTTAAAACTCCACTAGCTATCGTAATTGCTGCTCTGGCCATGCTGCTTATTGGATATTATTTTGTCACTAGTGGAATCAAGTTTGGTAATAAATTCCTAACCACCATTGATGATGTCTTTTCAAGGCCAGGTACTGCAGCCGAAAGAGCAGGTCCCCCGACTGGAGCCGGAGGAGAAGGGGTCGGTCTTGCCAGCATGGAAATGAGTGGGGGAAGTTTTAGCTTAGATGACGATGTCCCACTTGTTGGTTTTGATCGCTTTGTATCACTGCTAAAATCATCACCTACAGAGGCACTATTGCTAATACGTAGATGGATCAGCAATGAAGAAGATGGCACACTTGAGGCACTCACAATCGTAATAAAGAAGGCCTCCACCGATGAGCTTTTATATATGTTTGACAATTTAACTGTCAACGAAAGATCCCAGTGGAAGAAAAAATTAAAAACTAACCTGACCCGCCAAGGATTGAGGCTCGGCGACACCTTTATGGAAGCGCAGATCATGGATGGCATCATTTTGCCACCGCCCACGCTAGACCTCACCTCTAAGGAGATTTTATCTCGTTTATCACCGCAGGAGTGTGCTGAGTTAATCCAAGATGATTTTGAAGTAGGTTCAGTGCTACTAAATGTACTGCCTTTTGATTTTCTGGCCAGGACTTTTGACCATGTCGACCCAGAAACGACACTTCTTCTTGCCGATTATGGTCTAAACTATACTGACGGTCTACTTAATGAGAAAAAAGAAGAATTAAAAGAGATGTTACTTAAAATTAAAGATAAGCAAAATCCTGCCTATACACCTTTTTTGGATAAAATCATTGAAATGATTCCCAATGTAGGAATAGCAAAAGAGGATGCTCTGTTTGACTCTCTGTTTAGAAATGGGCAAACTGAAACTTTAAAACAAGTGGCAATACAGCACTTTCCCGCCTCATTAATTAAAAAGGCACCCCAGGATTTTATTAAAAAAATTATTATGAAGTATCCAAGAAAACAGCGCGTAGAGTACCTTCTATCTCTAACAACTGAAGACCGCACCTTCTTTTTATCTATCTTTGGTGGAGATACAGAGAAAATGCGCTCCTTTATTGAAGCAGACTTAGAAGTAGTAGCTAAAAATGAAATTCTGTTGACAAAAATCAAAAAAAACAAAGACAAAATAGGCAAGGCCTTTATACAATTTGTAAGAGAGTATATTTCAGACAACAAGGCTTCCTTACCTGAAATGGAAAGACTCGTTGAAGATTGGGTTGATAATAAAACACAGGATGTTGAAGATGACTTTGAAGAAATCACAGAAGCCGCATAATTTTTGGCCCAAGGTCATTGTTTTAATCATATTTTATGTGGTTATGACGATCAACCGCGCCCATGCAGGACTGCAGGGCGCTCAACTCCACACAATTTTTGGTATGACTTCAGGCTCTTATTCATACGTCTCTAATAAGGTCAATTTTTCCATCATGAATACTATAAATATAGAAGCTGAGATATTTTTAGATTCTAAAAAATCATTTTTTGTTAAATTTGTTCAGGCATATGATTTAACCGAAAGTTTACTGAGGTACTATGCGGCCTATGTTGGAACTAAACTCTACGTATTTTCATCGGGCAAAATATTTACCAAAACTGATGGCAAAACACTAGTGGTCTCCACTCCCAGGTGGCGCTTTTATGTCGGATGGGACTTGGGGGTTGGCTCATTACTGCTAGATAAAAGAGGAGTTGCTGTTATTCTTTATGGTACTGCTTTAGAGATTGGGGCCAATGTTGGTGCCATTTGGCAAACATGGAAAACATTCGGTCTTGAAGCTACTGGAGGGATGTCATATGGTCTTAGTTTGTCATCGTATAGCTTCTCTGGCACAAATATCAGGCTCTACGCAGGCGGAGTATATTACTTCGATTAATTTACTGTCTTTTAATTTTTTTTAAATACAACTTAAAACTCAAATTTAAATTCAAGACCGGCCCATCCCCTTCTCCCATTTGCTGATCCAGTACCGTAAGTTGGCAAAGGATGATATACAAAGTTAGTAGAGGTTCTAACATTTTTTAAAGTATTGGCCCCAAAGCGCTGCATACCCTCAAGAATCATACCAGCAGGATTGATAATGAAGCGAACTGTATTTCCAATGAGAGTTGAACCCAATAATTTTCCCTTATTGGCAAGTATCTTTTTTTCCGTCTGATAAAAAAGCTCCCCAAGAAGCGACCCCACAGTCGGCGTAAGCAGCAAATCTTGTATTGATGGAACTTCAGCAAAGGCCTCGAGTCCATATTCCCAAAAAAATGTCGACATCAAAACTGAGTATCCAAAGGACTCAAGTCTATCAAGTTCACTATGACGAGCAACCAAATAGTAAGCAGCACCGGAGACGGGGTGTCCTATCCAATTAATCGCCCACTCGTCTTCATCAATAACAGGTCCACTTGTAACATTGTCCACCCACTTGGATGGCAGACTGCTCAATAACTTGGCCTTATCGGGCTCCCACTTAGTCACTGAACTTGGCAGCGCCGCCAGTACACCGATAAATCCTACTCCCAGGGTTGCAATGTATTTTTGTTTTTTTAACAAGCTAGCATACCTACCAGAGCTATTAGAAAAAGAAGGGACCGGTGTAACAACACTCCCATCATTATAGATTTTAGTAGTCGGCTCATCTTGTTTGTCAACATAGTTAACACCCGGCCTGAGCACTACAATGGAGACCATCGGTTTATCCGGATCTTCTGCATCACATAGGTCACTCAACTCAAAACGAGAGTTTTCAGACACTATCGTTTCGTTATCAATGATGGAATCTTTTATATCGGTGCATCTTTCATGGTCTCTGGTATCAATAGTGAGTACTCTCCCCTCCACACGTCTTGGATTTGAGGCCACATTATGTGTATCGTGCCAACCTTTATCCATTTTTCTGATTTGATCAATAGAGGGCATATATGGATAATGCATTTGATCTAATAGCTCAGCGGTTGGTTGTCCTTGCGTAGTCGCACAATAGAAACTTAGTAAGATATAAAAAGTTATGAAGCTGCTTAGACGCAAGCTTAAGGTTTTTGCCATTTACAACCCCCACAATTGTATTAAACAAATAAAAATGTTCTATACAAGTAGAACACTTTGAAAAATTAATCTACTTAAAATGGGTTAATTGAAAAATTTTTAGGTTATTATGCAACGCGACACCATGGGCGATTTGATGGTTGTTAAGTAGGTGGCCCATCCAAATCCACCTTCAACTCCTTCCATAGCTCATTTATCTTCAGTAATGTTGTATCCATCATCTCTGGAAGTGAGTCAGTATTTTGCCCTGAAGAGGTCTTTTGTTTTATTAACTTAAGTCCCATGGAAAATGACCCAAGCTGATTTTTTAAATCGTGAAATTGTTTTTTTAAAGTTTTTTGATCACTCATTATCTCAAACTATTACTTGTTATAAATTTAAATTTTAAACTCAACGCCAGCAAACTTTATAACAGGGTTTTTACTAAACAGGTGAGCATTAAAAATATTAAGAGGGTCAAACTTTTTCTTTAATGCTGTTAGTTCAGCTTTTCTTTTATCATCTGACAACTTATAAAGCTCAAGGCCCAGGCCATGCTCTTTTCTTTTAATAGTGTGATATTTTTTGTTGCCTATAATCTCCTGAGTTAACTCTTCGGTTAACTTCCACCCCTGCAGATACTCATCTTTTGTGACCATCGCCTGGGGCCTGTAATGAATAACAATGCCATCGACATACTGATGGCCAATGGGCCTTCCTGGCAGTTTTCCTTCACACATTTGAAAAATCTTCTCTAAAACGATTCCAAGCTTTGAAGGTTTGGTAACATAAATGTCTTCAAAGCCAGGTATTGCAACTCTTGCAGTTGATTTTCCTGTTGCAGCTTTTCTAATTTTTAACATGGTTACCATACCAGCAGTTGAGATACTTTTATATTTTACGTTTTTGTATTTTTTGGTCAACTCCTCGAGGTTGCTCATTCCGCTTTTTTCACCCTGATACAAAATCAACATTTTTCTACTTCCCTCTTGTACAGCAAAAAACTCTGAGAGCTCTTCATTTTGCCACAAGGGATCGTCACTTTTAAGTAGCAGAGGATCAATGAATAAAAATTCGGCGTTTAAAAAGGCACAATTTTTTTGGGTGTCCTCAATTAACGTCCCCATCACTTCACCCATTGTTACAACATCATTTGATTCATAGGATAAAACAACGTTGCTGGTTTGCTCTTTTTTTAAAATGGGAACTACTAAAACTCCAATTTCTGTAATAATTCCCAAAGTGCCTTGAGATCCACCAATTTTTTCAATTTCATTTTTATCAGTTACTTCGATAACCTTAGAAGCTCCACTTTCTTTATCGGCAACAACCATTTTTAGATACCCAATAATATCTTTGTAGGTACCATATTTGGGAGTTCCGTTGCCACCTGCATTTGTGCAAAAATTACCGGCAATACTAGACCAGCCAGATGATGGAACAACTGCAACATGGTAATTGTCTTTTTTTAAAAACTTATCCAGATCATCAGAAGACATGCTCGCACCAACAACGGCGTAAAGCTCTCTGTCATCCTCTTTGTCGAGGTTAGTTGGACTTAAGTCTTTGCTGACAAAGCGAACTTGGGCATTTTTTTGACGTACTCCCCATTTGTTGCAAGTCCCTAGCCTATCAACCACCATTAGAATAGACTCCGGTGTGGCAATGGAAGCACCTGCAGTGCCTGAGCCCATGGCCCTTGGAGTAATTACGATATTGTGTTTCATAGCATAATCAACTACGATTTGTACTTCATCTTGATTTTTGGGAAAGACAACGGCCAGTGGTGCTCCCAATGTTAAAAAGGAAGCATCTGAGTTATATTGAGAGTAATCATCCTTACTGAACTTTACCTCTTTTTCACTCAAAAATTCAAAAATATCGGCTCTAGTAATCATTTATCTTCTCCCGTTTCTAATCCCTGGGCCACGATTTCAGTTATGTCAGTGATTTCTAACTCCTCCATCTTATCAATCGGCTCACCGTCGAGATAACAGTTAAAATGAATTCTACACTTGGGACAGGCAGTCAGCATATATTTGGCCCCTGCTTCTTTTGCTTCAAGTAGCCTCTCATTTTGTAAAAACTTAGTATGTGTGTCGCAATTAGAAAAATTTCCCACCCCACAGCAAGCAGAGTTCTCTTTGGTAAATTCCATCTCCTTGAAATCAACTCCTGGCACATTTTCTAAAATTTCCCTGGGAGCATCAAAGACTTTTCCAACTCGTCCCAGCCGACAGGGATCATGATAGGTAACTTGCTTGGCAACTTCTTTGTCTAATTTCAATTTACCATTTTTAATATTTTCTGCGATAAATTCAGTAACGTGCTGAACTTCCCAGTCTATTTTTTCAATTTTAGAATATTCGTCTTTTAAAGTGATGAAGCATTCGGCACAACTTGTAACAATCTTTTTTACACCTTTGTCTTTTAACATTTTTAAATTTGATTTTGCTAACTTCAGATAATACTCTTCCTGGCCACTCCAAAGCAGATCATAGCCACAGCACTTTTCTTCATCGGTCATCATAGGTTTAATACCCAGATGATTAAATATTTTTAGAGTATTTTTTGCAATTTTCAAACTATCTGTATGGGTAAAAACTTGATCAAAAATTGGCAGACAACCCATAAAATAAAATATCTCACCCGAGTCAGCATAACTGTCAGGATCAAGGCCCTCTAGCCTATTTTGCTTCACATTTAAATCTGCTTGTAGTTGAGTTATGGACCTTAAGATACTGCCATGCTTACACTCATCACAATGCCCTTTTTCATGAGCATCTTTTCTGGCACTTTTTACTACCTCAACATATTGATTATTGGAAGGACAAGTTTCCATACATTGAAAACAAGTTAAACAGCGATACAATTGCTGATCCTCAGAAAAGCTCTCTTGCCCTTCCATCAATAGCTGAAGATTGCGCCCTCTGGGCGAATAGGTCGGATCGACCTTATTTAGGGGACATGTAACCATACACTTATTACATTGGATACATTCTAGTTTTTGGTTTTTAGAATCTTGCGTTTTTTTATCTTTCATCATTTACACCTAATAGCAAACTTAAACTTGTCTCAAAGGAGAGGGACCTAACTCTTTTAACTCCGCTGTAAACTCTTTGGTAACAACAGCAAATTTTGGTCCCTCACCACCTGAAACCTCCTCAATGCGAAGTCTCTGGGGCTCGACACCTAAAATCGACAGGATACTTTTGAGTCTTTCAACGACTAAAACAGCATTTTTATTGCCTGAAACATAGTGGCAGTCACCTATATGACATCCAACAAGCATTACTCCATCAAATTTTTTGCGAAATGCTTCCAAAACAAGAGTCGTGTCAATTCTTCCTAGACACATCACTCTCATCAATTTAATATTTGCAGGATATTGTAGCTTATTCATACCTGCTTGGTCAGCACCGGCATAACCGCACCAATTACAGGCCAATCCTAGAATATCTGGTTCATAATCCATTGTTTATACTCCTCAAGAAGACTTCTTTGTCGTATCATCGATAAAAAGTCCATTCATAAGTGCTGCTAGTTGATCATTGGTTGACGAACAAACGCTGATGGCGCCTGTTGGACACAAGACCGCGCATTTCCCACAACCTTCACACATGGTGCATTCAATTTCAGTATATAATTTATCCTTATTAACTTTTGCTGCTTGAAATTCACATCCCTCTTCACAGCGACCACAGGCCCTACAAAGTTCAGCGTTAACGGTAGCAATCATCGGATTTAAGACGATGAAACCATCTCCTAAATAACCCGCAGCACTTGCTGCTGCACTACCTGCTTGGGCGATTGTATCTGGTATATCTTTTGGAGCTTGGGCCGAACCACAAACAAAGACATTTTTTACCATTGTATCAGTTGGCCTAATTTTTTGATGAAACTCTTTAACAAAGCCAGATTCATCTCTACCAATTCCAAATTTTTTCAACAATGCAAGGTTGTCAGTAGGCTCTGTGGCACTAGATAGCACAACAAGATCAGCATCAATGTTCAACAAGGTATTTGTGTTGGCATCATCGACAGTGACAACCAATTGACCGCTTTTTTTATCTTCTCTAATATCTCCAGGCAGCCCTTTAATAAATTTTATTCCTCTGCCTTTTACTTGGTCAAAATACTCCTCATATCCCTTGCCAAAGGCCCTGATATCAATATAGCAGATATAGATTTCTGCATCGGGAGTAAAATATTTTTTAACTAAATTGGCGTGCTTTAAGGCGACCATACAACATACTCTGGAGCAATATGCATGGGTCCCTTCGGTCCCTTGATCTCCACTTCTTGAGCCTACACATTGAACCATGACAATCTTTTTTGCTGGCTCTCCATTGCTGGCACGTAGCACTTTGCCACCTGTTGGCCCTACTGGATCTAAAAGTCTAGCAAATTGCATTTGAGTTAAAACATCTGGGTATTTTCCATAACCGTAATGTAGGTTAGTTGGATCAAACTCTTTAAAACCAGTGGCAACAACCACGGCACCCACATCAATTTCTTCAAATCTATCTTTTTGAAAATGGTCAATGGCCTCTGCCTCACAGGCAGCTTCACAAACTCGACAATCGGAGCAATCACCACATTGCAAACACCTTAAGGCTTCCTTGACCGCCATCTCTTCGCTAAATCCAGTGGCAACTTCAGTAAAATCATTGCGCTTATCTAGTCCAATTTCAGGCATTTTTACTCGAGGGACAGATTCAATGCGCCCCTGTTTTTTTTCTATAATCATTTGGCGATCATAGTCTAGATCTTGGTAGGGTTGATCTTTACCCTCATAAACTTCACCCTTAATATAACAATCAATCTCTTCTGCAGCCATTTGGCCCTTAGATACTGCACCAATAACTGATGCTGCTCCGGTCATCACATCACCACCGGCGAATATCTTTTCGATATTGGTTGCTGTTGAATTCTCTTTGGTTTTAATTAAGCGGCGATTATCAAGTTCTACTGGATACTGCCCACCAAGAAACTCAAGGTTTGCCCGCTGCCCGATTGCCACATATACTTGCTGGCAATCAATTTTTTGAGGTGGTTCATCTTTTAATACTGGAACAAAGCGTCCATCGGCATGTATATCTATGCGCTCAACTTCAAGACATTCAATTGCTGTTATTTCACCACCTGCTTTATCCCCTACAAATGCTTTTGTAGACAGAGCTGGTCGAATGTTTATGCCCTCATGTTGTGCCTCTTCGATTTCAAAATCAATGGCAGGCATGTTTTCAAACGTTTCGAGGCAAACGAGTGTTATCGTTTTTGCTCCCATTCTTTTGACAGTTCGAGCAACATCGATTGCAACGTTACCGCCTCCAATTACAACCACGTTTTCTTTTACTTGAGGCTTCTCACCTCTTCTTACTTGCCACAAAAAGTCACCGCCAGCAATAAGACCTTTTAGGTCACTACCTGGTATTACTTTTGGTAACATCGCACTGTCTTGTAGGCCTGTGCCTAAAAAGACTGCATCATTTTTTTGATAAAGATCTTCAAAGGAAATGTCACGTCCTACAGTAGTATTTAATATAACTTCAACGCCTAGGTTTTTAATATATCCCAAGTCGGTGTCGAAGAACTCATCTGGAAGACGATATGATGGAATACCGTAAGAGAGCATCCCTCCGGCCCTTTCATTTTGTTCATAGACTTTAACTTGATATCCTTTCATAGCCAAAGCGTGGGCACAGCCAAGACCTGCAGGGCCACTACCAATAATCGCTACCTTCTTATCCAGTTTGTCAATTTGTGGAACAGTTGGAACAATGCCATGTTCAATGGCGTAATCAGTACAAAAACGTTTTACATCACAAATGGCCAGTGGAGCGTCCACATCTTTTCTGGTACATTCTGTTTCGCAAACGTGATTACAAACTCTACCGCAAACAGTCGGAAGCGGATTATCGCGATAAATAACTTGGAAGGCCTCTTCAAAACGCTTCTGAGCAACAAGTGCTAAATATCCTTGTGCCGCTTGATTTACCGGGCAGGCACTTTTACAGGGTGCCATGGCCTTTTTGGAAATTGTATATTTATTGGGAACCGCTGCTGCAAATTCTTTAAAGGCCGCTTTTTTAGTTGAGGCAATTCCCATATTGTAATCGTTAATAATATCGACAGGGCACACTTCTGTACACTTTCCGCAACCTGTACATTTATCTTCTTCAACATAGCGTGACTTTCTTAGAACTTTTATTCTCACCCCTTCAGGAGTTTTTTGCACATTATCTATTTCTGAATAGGTCAATAAAGTTACATTTTTGTTTTTATTGATCTCATCTAGCTTGGGAGAAAGGGTACACATGGCACAATCATCAGTGGGAAAAGTCTTGACCAATTTGGCCATATTTCCGCCAATTGTAGGCTCCTTTTCAATAAGAAATACTTTGTGTCCCAATTTTGCCAACATTAAAGAGGCGGTCACACCGGCGATACCACCACCGATCACGGCGACGTCTCTATTTACTTTGGCCGTTTTTACTTCCAGAGATTGTAGTAAACGAACCTTATTCAGGGCAGCTTCAAGTAGCTTGACTCCTTTTTTGGTGGCCTTTTCTGGTTCATAGTGATGGGGATAAGAGCACTGCTCCCTCAGGTTCACCATCTCTAAAAGGTAAGGATTAAGACCTGCATCATGGATACATTCTCGATAAAGTTCCTCATATTGTTTCGGAGTACAACACCCGATGACCACAGAGTCTAAATTATGTTCTTTAATGGCCTCTTGGATAGTCCCCTGACCATCTGCTGAGCAAGTAAAGGCTTGATATTCAGAAACCAGAACATCTGGATACTTTTTAGCAAACGCCTTTAGCTCGTCTAAATCGACCACCTGGGAGATATTTCCCCCACAACAACATAGAAAAACACCAATTTTTTTATTACTCATAAGACAGCTTCTTTCAATAGTTAATAAGTTGTTCAGTTGAAATTACATTTTTATCAAGACCCAGCTCATCTGCAGTTATTCCCATGGCAAGGCCTAATAGTTGCCCTAAATGCAAAACGGGTACTTCGGGCAATTTTGCTTTATTGGCACGCCCCTGATAACAGTCCAGACTTATGTGACATAAAGTACATGGAGTCACCAACATATCAGCTTCATCCTCATGTGCATTAGTCAAACATTTCTGGGTCATTTTCAAAGATGTGTCTTCGTCAGCTAGCAGAATATGAAATCCACAACAATTATATTTATCGCGATACTCAACTGGTAGTGCGCCACAAACTTTAATGAGCTTACTGATAAAATCAGGCTCTTTGTCATCAGAGATAACATCTGCAGGTCTTATAATATGACAGCCATAAAATGGTGCCATCCTCACATCTTTGATTTTTGTTTTAATCAGAGATTCTATTTTTTCAAGGCCTATGTCATCCCGTAACATCCACAAAAAGTGCTTGATTTTTACAGTCCCTTTATACTCCAATCCAATCTCTTTTAAATCTTCGTTTACTTGCTCAAACAGTTTTGCATCATCGGCCAGTGCTTTTTGGCTTTTAAGCATTGTCATCAAGCAGGTGTTGCAGATGGTAACGATATCTCGTCCATCTTGCTCTGCTAACGCAAAATTTCTAGCATTGAGTGCTAGCTCAAATTCGGCATCTTCCTCTTCAACAATGCCTGCACCACAACAAGAAAATGCTTCATTCTCCTCAAAGTCCACTCCCAAAACCTCTAGGATTTTTATAGTGGCCTTAAGTGACTCTTCTGTTGTAGCTTCACCAGCACAGCCGGGGTAAAGCGCATATTTCATCATGACTGTCCTCGTTTATTTAAATCTTTTGCCTGCTTTAATTTTCTGTTTTGAATTAATTGATTTAACTTTCGTATATCTTTAATTCCTTTTATTTTTTTAGGAAAAATTGGAGGAAGCTTTCCTTTAAAAAACATCTTAATCGCTTGGGGAACTTGAGAAAATATTTTAAAACGTAGGGTATATAGCGGTAATATGGCCTCATTAACTTTACCCGTTTGTAAGATACTCTTTTTAAAGTAAATCGAATGGCGGACTCCCTTGTTCGATGTTTTCCCCTCTTCCAAGGCGACGTTTCTGATGGCCGTAATTATATCTCCAGGTCTTATACCTTTTGGGCATTTTTCGATACAACTATTGCATCTGGCACAAATCCAAATCATTTCTGAGTTTAAGACTTCTTCTCTTAGACCCAAAACGGCTTTTTGGATAATTTTTCTTGGATTATAATTATTGTTAACCGCCAGCACCTGACAGGTCGAAGAGCATGTACCACAGCTCAAACACTTGGTAATACCCTCGCCCTTTGGGTGTTTTGCAATTTCTTTATAAAAATGATAATCCAAACCTTTCTCGTCATTTGGGTCCATACTTTGCCTACCTATATTGTTGAACACTTTCAAGAGACAACGAAGTTGCAATCTCATCTAAAACGGTCATTACTTTTTCAGTGATAGGAATGCCATCTTTTAAATATTCTCTCTCTTTATTAAACTCTTTTTCTCCGTGAACAAAAATTTGATCTTGATTTGTCGCTTTTTGCGATTCCTTTAGATCCTCAATCATTTGATCCATGCTGGTTGTAAACTCATTAAAATCGATAAATGCTTCAATATCGATTGCAGCAAAGAAGTGACAAACATTTGGTGGTACAACTTTGCCGTCTTTTTTGGCATAAACATTTTTGCCAAAAGCACCGCCAGATAAAACGCCACTTAAGATGTCAACCATAACGCTTAGGCCATAACCTTTATGTCCGCCCATAAGCTCACCCTCTCCACCAAGAGGTAAAACGCCACCGCTACCAAGCTCTAACATATTTTTTAAAACAGAAGCTGCATCAGTTGTACCAACACCATTGGCGTCCACGGCCCAACCCTGCTCGAGTGGTTTTCCCTCGCGATCATAAACTTCAACTTTACCTCGAGGAATTACAGTTGTTGCCATATCTAGCACCCAATTATCGTGCTTATTTGCAGGAGCTGCAAAAGCAATGGGGTTTGTTCCAAGCCTCAAATTCCTTCCAAATGTAGGAACCGCCAAAGGAGCTGTATTGGTAGTTGAGATGCCAATTAGTTTTTCCTTTAATGCATTTAATACGTAATAACCAGCAATTCCGTAATGGTTACTTTTATTGACAGTAACCATCCCAATTCCATGGGCCTTTGCTTTTTGAATTGCTAAATTCATGGCAAAATCGCCGGCCACTTGACCTGGCCCATTTTCTCCGGAAACTGTTGCTGTGATTTTAGTTTCTTTAACAATTGTTGGTTTTGCATTGGGATAAATTAATCCATTTTTGATCCCGTCAACATATCGCTTTAGTCTGGCCACACCATGAGATTTAACCCCACGTATGTCACCACAGACTAAGTTTTCTGAGATGATGCGCGCATTTTCTTCAGTGACCTCTAATTTTGTAAAAACATCTGTACAAAAACGTTCTAAATTATCTTTTGTAACTCGATATTCCATAATTTTTCTCCTTAAAAATGAATAAAATATATAAACAAACGAATAATCTTCTTTTACTTTTTATCTTCGAATACAGGAAAAATTAAACCGCCATATGGTACTATATACGAGGTAAAATTGTCACCATGCTTTTTCTTTATACGCGCTATGGCAGACTCAAGGTTGGCCTCCCAGTTAAAGTGTAGTCTACTACACTCATCTTTTGCCATTTGAGTAACCAGCACAATATCATAATCGTGAAGTTGCTTGGCAGTATTCACTGCAGTGTGGCCTCCGACTTCCAACTCCTCTTCTGGTGTCCCAAGTAGATCATATGGATCTTGGACTTTTCCCAGCCATTTTTCAAATTTTGCCGACGCTGTGCCTTCTGAGCATTGTGCAATCAGTACTAGGGTTCCCCCCTTTTTGATTAACTCTTTGCCGTTATTTAAAGTTTTTTGTACTTGCAGCAGGTTGGCATCCTTTGGAAATCCACCAGCAGAGACAAATGCTGCATCGGCCAGTTGGTTGATTTTCACAGTATATACTTCTTTGCATTTTTCTACGCCATGCTTAAAGGCCTCATGTAGATGCCCAGATGCAATATTAACAATTTCTTTTTTATCATTAATCACCATATTGATCAGAAAGTCTGGTTTCGCCATTGCCGCAGCTTCACTCATTTCATCAGAGATTGGATTGCCTTCTAATTTTCCAATTCCTACCCCATCGCGAAGAACCATGGCATGATTTTTTCTAATTGTTTCTCGTCCAGACACTGCAGGTAAGATGGCCTTTCTTCCACCGGAAAAACCAGCAAAATAGTGAGTTGTAATTATGCCCGTGAGGATTACAAGATCGCTCTCTATGATGTTGTGATTAACCTCAAGCTTATTCCCAGTAGACAAAGTACCAACTTCCACCACATCGGTGTCGCAGTTGTGATCAATGATTTTTACACGGCCTACAATTTCTTGACCAAAGTTATCAAGATTTTCTTGAGGTTTGTGGGCCCGATGTGTTCCGCCACCGACAAGTAGTGTGATCTGGTCATCAGAAATTCCATTTTCATTTAAAAGATCTATTAAATTTATTAGAATATTATGGTCTTTCGTCGCATAGGGGATGGCCCGGGTATAATCTGAAACGACAACTACCGCATTCTTGGCATTTTTGTTCTTGATAATATCACTTAGAGGAGGACTCCCGATCGGATTATTTAGAGATGATTTGAATTCAGCTTCAACATCTTTAATTCCTGGCACTGATTTAATATTTAGCGTTGCTAAAACATTTTTATCTGGCAGAGATAGGGAGAGATATTCTTTTGCATATTTTAAATTAATTTCCATGGATAACCTCTTTTCATATTCCAATGAATGTCTAGTACCTTTAATCAAATATCTATCGAGTAAATTCCGCCTGAATTTATAACAGAATCAATACTAAAGCAATGTAAAAAGACCCCCAAAGGTCAAGACTTCAGACCAGTAAAACTGCTGTATGTAAAATTTTCAATCGACATAAATACCTTAGAGCATGCATTGCCAAACCCTTTCACAGTTGGTACGGACAAAATATATTACTCAAGAATAATTGTATACCATGTTGGTAACAGTTAAATAAAATGTTTATATAAATCTCATCAAAGGGGGACTATCATGAAAAATTTATTATTAATAGCTGTCGCATCTTTTATAGTTGTAACAAACGTCTGGGCAGGCGCTCCATATGCTCAAACAATTGTTTGTGGAAGCGAGTATACTGTAAATGACGGAGACGTTGAGTTTACAAACGCAAATGTTGTTTTATATCAAAATGCTGATGGCAAAGCATTATTGTTTGTAGGTGTTGAGGGATCTGAATATGATAGAAATATGTATGAAGTTACTCTTGAGACAAATACTGAAGCAAGCAAAGTCGCCAAAACTGAATTTACTTGGGATAACGCGGGCACTGCTGTTAAATCAGAAATTACTTTTAATCTCAATGATGCATTTGATGACACTAATGTAGAATCAACTATGGTTTATAAAATGACTGTTGAAGGCGAGGTAAACTCAGATACTCAAAAAATGAAGTGTGTGTTTAACTAAAAGACCAAAGTACTCCTGACACACTAAGTCCCACAAGTCTGCTGGCACCATAATTCATCTAGAAATAGGTGGTATGGTAAGATCTCTATTCCATCGATCTTTCGAGGGGTATCATCTAAGCTTAGCACGATGAAGCGTTCACAAATGTTCTCTTCTTTTAATGCCTTCAGTCCCTTCAGGTCTCTGGAAGTGATATTTTTTTTTGCCTTCACTTCAATCGCCGTTTTTTCAGATAGAATAAAATCAACCTCAAATTGAGAGGTTGATCTCCAATACTTTAGTGTAGGCTTCAAATGTTGATGGTAAGAGCAATATGAGTTTAATTCATGATGGATGTAGTTTTCAAAGGCCTCACCATACTCTTTTGTTTTAGGAGTAATAGAAGTTCGACCTATTAATTGGTTAACCACCCCATTATCAAAAAAATAAAATTTTGGTGACATTATTGCTTTTCTCTTTTTACTTTTTTTAAATGGTTCTAATCTATGGCCAATTAAAGTATCTTCTAAAATTTGAAAGTATTCTCTAATTGTTGGTGCTGATACCTCAGAGTCGCTTGCAATTTGAGAGTAATTTATGAGCTGGCCATTTGACAGGGCAGCTACTTCTAGAAACCTAGTAAAAACTCCCACATTTCTTACGACAGCTTCTGCTGCTATTTCATGTTGTAAATAACTATTCGTGTATTCTCGAAGATCATCATCTGGATCATCAGAAAAATAGATAGATGGGAGTAGGCCAAATTGTAGAGCTTTATCTAAATTGAAATCACTTCCCAACTCACTTTTTATAAATGGATGAAAAGATCTTGACCTCGCTCTACCACCAAGAAGGTTAACTCCTTTTTTCCTTAGTTTGCGAGCACTTGATCCCGTGAGAAAAAAGTTAACCCCATTTTCTTCTATCATAAGATGAACTTCATTGAGAAGTTCGGGAATTCTTTGAATTTCATCGATAACAATTATTTTATCTTTTGTACTTAGCTCCTGTCGAATTAAGGATGGATTTTTTTGTAATGAAATATAAGTGTTGGAATCTAACAAGTTATAGGTCTTGTAATTTTTCATATGATGGCGAATAAGTGAAGACTTCCCGGTTTGGCGTGGACCCAGTAACAAACAAGATTTTTTACTCAAAACAGCTAAGGGGTTGAAAAAACGTTCTATGTATGCCATAATTAAAACCGATACCTTTATATGTCATGAAATTTAAAACCACAACTTTAGATTATCATGGTAGTAAAAAAATAGCAATCTTATATTTTTGGTCAATTACTATGTTTTACATATATAATTTTTCGATACTGCCAATAAGACCTTGTATCTGTTTTCGAAAAGGTCTGGTTATTAGATCATCATTGTCTTTTGCGTTTTCAACTTTGGTTATAAAATCTAATAAGAAGATGTAATACTCTCTGAATTCTTGTTCACTTTCAAATCCATGTTTATTCCAGATTTGCATAGTTTTTTTGCTCTCTAGATGTAATGCAAACTCTAATGCTCGCTCGGACATCACACCAGCGGTAACCATTGCAGAAATATAGTTTCCTGTGCCCCGCAAAGCTGTGTAAGAGGCCTGCGTCAGATCTGCCACTTGATTGTTAAATGTCTGTTTGTTTTTAACATGTTTTCTTGCACTCGCTAATTGAGCATACCGAGTGTTGAGTGTTTCAACGCTAAATTGAAGTATTGTATTGATGTTTTGGTATTTTAATTTTACAAGTTTTATCTGCAGGGTTAAAAACTCTAAGGCAGTTGATGCGTACCGATCATTTTTATCAATACACCCACAGGTAATTTGTACAATTCTACTTGGGAGACTTGGCCTAGATTTTACTGCTAGCAATATGTTTTGTGATAATTTTTCAATCTCAACTGGTGCCTCTAATATACTTTGCTTCATACTTTTGACATAGGCACCACATTCTTTTTTGGATAGTGGAGGTGATTTACAGGTAAAACAAAAGCTTGCAAACGAATAACCTAGAAGTGCAATAGAAATATAGATTTTATAATTAATTATTGTGCTCACTTTAACATCCTCACTGGAATTAATATTTGCTAGGGACCATATCACGGCGCGTTATTTCCGTCAACTATTTAAAAGTATTTGGGTAACCAGCGGGTGACTTGTCTGCAGACAAACCAGGGAGTATATTTGTAAGATCTGGGGTAAGTCATGTTAGATGCAAACGGAGTAGAAATAAGTGCTTTAATTGGTAAAAAGTTATCATTTGAGGCCTTTAACCAATTATCTGGCACTATGGCAACTGTTCCCTTTGTCAAAATTGTGGTTGAAGTTGAGTCGAGGCAAATTCACTTTTTGGACGACCATAAATTTAAATTACATGCCAAATACATCGCAAAAAAAATTCTTCACATTAGTGAAGATGAGCTTCTTAGTTCAATTGATCAACTAAATAAAAAATTTTACTTCGGTAATAAAAGAGAGCTCTATCTTGGTATACTCGCCCTTTACGAGCGTGAAGGCGAAAAATTCTTTACACTGGAAACAGTCGAAGTTGATGACATGTCGGCTCAGATGCTTACTGAGTTTTATAATGTTGTAAAAGAAAATATTACAGCTAAGTATTCTTTGTTTTTAAAGCCCGCAAATCATGGACAAGAACTTGCCATCTCTGATATTGCGCCAACTGTGATTCCTCGAATATTTGGCCATGAGTTGATGGAAGCAAAATCTTTTATTCCTCTAAACACCGGTGTGGCCAAGGGGCGCTTAGCGGTTTTTGAATCTTCTGAGGATTACCAAAGAAGAAAAGAGGAGCTTAAATGGCACGATATAATAGTCATGAAGCGCGTGCCCGATAACATTCCTAGAATTTCTGGAATTATTAATGCCCAACACACAACTCCCCTGTCTCACACCAACGTCTTGGCCTATGGCTGGCAAATTCCAAATGCCATTCAAATTGGAGTGATTGAAGATATTAAAAGTCGAGGACTAGATGGTAAGTGGGTGTCATATACTGTTGATCGAAACAATACTGCTGTTACCCTTGAAGAAATTAAATATATTGCCCCTCCCAAACCTTCCTGGACAACTCATCAAATTAAACTTGAAACTCCAGAAATAGAGCAAGCCCACATTGTAGGTATTGAGCATCTACGGATGGATGATCGCAAAAGCTATGGGACAAAATCTGCTAACCTTGGGGAGATCAACCATCTACTGCAACATCCCTGCACAAAGCTTTTGGGTTTTTATAAAGTCAAAAGGTTTCCTCGGAATAATTTACTCGACTACCTTGCCCAGCGCCTAGGTGTTTCCCAAAGCGCAGACCTAGTTAAAGAGTGTGGGAAATTTTTAAACAAGACAATTAAAGTCCCTCAGGGAATCTGTATTCCCTTTTCGCTACAACAGCAGTTTTTAGAAAGCTCTCCCCAGATTCAGCAAACAATTGGCAAGATAAAAATGGCCCTGGAGCTAAATGCCAAAGAGGTAGATCCTCTGTGTATTAAACTGCAACAAATGATACGAAACAAACCACTAAGCTCAAACATGAAAGATCTAATTGATGAGCAAATTATTGAGCACATGAGTGGTGTTGAAAGTTTCGTTGTGCGCTCATCCAGCAATGCTGAAGACTTGGAGCATTTTTCAGCAGCGGGAATTTATGAATCCTACAACCATGTTACAAATACTTTAAATATCTTCTCTAGTATAAAAAAAGTTTGGGCCTCTTTGGTTTCACCTCGCAGTATGAGGCTTCGACATGAGGTAGGGATCTCTCTTGAAGATAGTTTTATGGGTGTTGTGATTCAAGAAGAAATTAAGTGTCACATGGGTGGTGTTTTAGTCACCACTAACCCCATGAATCCACAAGAAGACTTTCGCAATGTTTACATCAACGTCTCCACAAAATCCGTGACCGATGTAGTTCAAGGAACAGATCGCCCCTTTCAAATGCTCTTTAATGTAATTGAAGGAGGTGGATCAACATTAATCAAAGATAAGTTGGCGCCTGATTTATCCAAAAAAGATAAAGCAATATTACAAAAGCTAGCAATTGCCGGAAAGTTGCTGCAGTCACACTTTTCTCCAGACTACACCTATAAAACTCCAGTTGATATCGAGTGGGCAGTAAGTGGAGAGCAAATATATATTTTACAAATAAGGCCCTACGCCATATGACTTTACTCAAAAAAGATCCCAGTATTAAAACTGTAGCCGCCATATATGGTGGCTTTCAACTATTTTTGTCACTGCTTCTGTGGGTACCGGTCTTTTATATCATTCAAAAACAAATGGGGCTTGTTGATACTGAGATCTTTGGAATTCAAAGTTTCTATTATATGGCATTTTTTATTTTAGAAATTCCAACGGGGCTCATCTCTGATAAAATTGGTCACAAAAATGCTCTGCGCCTCGGTGCCCTCATACTGATGGTCGCCAATTTCTGTCCCATCTTTTTAAGTGGCTACAGTTCATTTTTGACCCATTTCATGCTCATAGCCGTTTCCAGGTCGTTAGTATCAGGAGCTGCAAGTGCCTACTTGTATGATTTTTTAAAGACAAAAGGGGCAGTAAGTGAATACAAAAAATTCGAAGGTCGTGCCCGCGCGTGGGGTCTTCTGGCAAGAGTTATTACCTGGCCATTTGCTGGTACACTTGTCTCCATTGATCCCACCATTGTTTACTGGCTCTCTGGACTGAATTCAGCAATTGCATTTTTATGTGCTACCGGTTTGACAACTCTTACTGTAGCTCCTGCAACTAAACCTAAAGCTTCTTACAAAAATGAGTTTTTGTTTATAGCTAAAGTGTTTAAAACTTCCCCACTTCTTGTTCTTTTAATGCTTCAAGGAGCAGGTATTTTTGTATTGCAAAGAATTTGCATGGTGCAGTTGTTTGGACCTCTTCTAGAAAACCAAAATGTTTCTATCCAAAATTTTGGTCTCGTCATGTCGGCCATGACTTTAATGGAGGCAATGGGCGCTTCAAAAAGTCATAAGCTAAAAATGTTCATCAAAGATTACACCGCGATATTTATTTTAACTCTGTGTATGGCCGCTTGCTTTTGGGTCATGGCACAATCACAGCTTGTTGCCATAGTGGCCTTGGGGCTTTTTTCTCTTTGTTGTGGGATGGCCTTCCCCATTCAAAAGCAGCTACTCAATGACTCCATTTCAGATTCAAATTATAGGGCCACGGTCCTGTCCATTGAGTCCATTTTAGATCGCATTATATGTGCCGTTGCCATTATGTTCATTGGACCATTAATTGCCAGCAAGCAGCTCAGTGCTGTGCTGGAGTACTCTGCCTTAATTACCTGCGCAGTAATAGTAATTGTATTTGTGCCAATTTATATAAAGCGTGGATCTTTTAACAAAAAGGACACACTGGCCTTTGACAACTTGTGAAGGATAAAATTTATGAAAAAAATTGTTTTGCTTTTTTGTTTTTTATTTTCAAACGTCTACTCCAGCGATTTTTCCCATCGCCCGTGGGTTTATTTTGATCTTGGAAACACTCTTGTTAATACACATGATTTTAGTGCCATTGGTTACTTTCCAGGTGCCCAAAATTATTTAACTGAGTTGAAGCAACTTGGGTTTAACATCGGCATGATCTCAAATGTTCCCCAAAAATGGGGGCAAACCCACACTGAAAAGTTGAACACTTTAAAAAAGTTTATTGATGACAGATGGGTGGGAGAGCACAGTTTTGATTGGGACGTATTTGATTATATAATTCTCCCTCTAAGTGATTTAGAACGAAAACCTCAACCTATTTTATTTTTAAAGGCCATGGAAGTATCAAAACCCTGCCCCATAATCTACTTTAGTGAAGATGAAGCTGAAATTTTTGCGGCAAAAAAGCTTGGTCTGGCGGCGTTTAGAGTCTCAAGTAGTAGTAATCCCGAGTATATTTTAAAAGATCAAATTGTCGACTATATTAAGGAGAATTACTCTTTGGAGTATGATCAAAGTTGCTTTGTTGATATTATTTCTAATAATTGACCGTTATTTGACACAAATATGGCAAAAATTTAACAATACTTTTATACTCACGTGATAGGTTTATTTTACAACATTTAAAAACGAGGAGTTTTAAAAATGAACTTAACAAAATTTATTACACTGACAATTTTATCGATGACGTTAGTTGTTTTACCAGTACACGCCAAGAGCAAAAGCATAGAAGAGAAATAGAAAAGCTAGAGGCCCAAAACTGTAGCAATGTTCATAAAAAACTAGAAGAATTAACTAGTTTGTTTCATACACTCTCTTCCAAAGTAAAATAGTCCAAACGTCCAAACTTAATTACCGGCGCAAAATGAAATGGTTGCCTTGATTTCTTAGTGAATCATAAAGAAAGTAAATATTTCAAAACTATTGCGCACCACGCAAACATCGTATACACTGCCCCTGCTTAAACATTAAATACAAAAACTTTAATAAAAGGGAGTCAAAGTTGAAAACAATTTTAGTAGGAATTTTGCTGTTATTATCAATACCCAGTTTTGCAGAGGAGCTTAAAGCTTCACAAATTAATGAAAAAGACTCGGCCATGCCTGATTCAATGTGTGTTAGTTACCTAGACACAATTGAGCAAACAACTTGTGACATCAATACATTCATCTTAGAAAGTAAGGCCCGGGGAAAATGTTTTTTCACAACCCAAATTTTAACTAAAGAGTCTGGCAAAGTAGACGAACTACAAGTCACAGCAAAAGGAGAATTTGCTTCCCCAGACAACAATATCTTCACAGCGCTCATGGATAGACTGACTACTGAAGCAGAAGATTCATTGCGTGAGTTGCTCATGAAGCAACTAAAATTAGCTCATCAAAAGTTAACTAAAAATAAATGTAAATAATTTTTTTGTTTGATCTCAATTTATTTAGACAAGCTCAAAGCAACTTCCATCATCTGTCCAAAGGTCTTTTCACGATCTGATGAAGAAGTGCTCTCACCTGTAGCTAGACTATCACTCACCGTTAAGACTGATAAAGCGCAGACTTTATATTTTGCCGCTAAAGTGTAAAGAGCGGTCGTCTCCATTTCTACGGCCAAGGCCCCGTACTGTGCCCAAAGCTTCCAAGCATCCGGGTTTTCATTATAAAAATTATCACTCGATAGTATATTGCCAACATGTACAGGCATATTCTGCTTTTTGGCAAAGTTGTATGCTTGGTTTAACAGATTAAAGTCCGCTGTTGGTGCATAATCCATTCCATTAAACCTAAGCTTATTAAAACTGGAGTCTGTTGATGAGCTTTGGGCCAAGACGATATCGCGGACCTTAACTTCTTTTTGTAAAGAACCACATGAGCCCACGCGTATTAGTTTTTTAACCTTATACTCCGTTATTAATTCGCTAACATAAATTGCAATCGATGGCAGCCCCATACCAGTGCCTTGAACAGACACTTGTGTTCCTTGATAGCTGCCGGTATAGCCATACATACCTCGCACATTATTGTAACAGGTGACATCCTCCAAGTAATTTTCTGCCAAAAATTTTGCGCGCAGAGGGTCTCCTGGTAATAAGACAGTTGATGCAATCTGACCTGCTTTGGCACCTATGTGTATACTCATAATTGATTCCTTAAAATGTTTTATGGATGAGTTATGTTTGCACCAAAATTACGATTAATAAAGTCATTCGTCAATTTATGAGAGAGATAAGTAGGTATTCTACCAAAAAAGTGCATAATTATGTGAATTCCAGATAAATGCATGGCGGCTTTCGCCGGCGAAAGTAATATTTACTAACGCCCATCTTTCACTTTGAGTGCAGGTTAATTTTTTGGCAGAAGAAGAGACATTGTCCAAAGTGCAAAAAAACAAGATCTTAAGGAAGTTGAGTTCTTGGCAGAAAGAAGTTCCTTTTACGTTCTTTAGTCAAAGGACTGATGACGAAGCAGAGAGGTTCTATTTGAGGTAAAAGATTGGATTAAGGAAGGAGTATTTTCTTTTTTTTAAAACATGGGTTGATAACTTTGTAGCTAATTGGGGAACTATATATGGACTGCTAAAAGATACGCCGTAAAATAGTTGACAATTGCTGCTTGAAATGGTTTAAAATCACCCAAGATGAAAGTAATTAAACAGCTACAATTAAATATAAAGGCAAGAGGTAGACCCCTAGAAAAAGGGGATACAGGCAGGACTTCTAGTGGAAAAATCGCTCATATTCCTCGTCCTGATTTGAATAGTAAAACTCCAGCTCATATCAATATCAAAGTGAGGAAAGATATACCGAATTTAAGACGCAAAAGTATTTATAAAATGCTCAAAATTGGTGTTAAAAAGGCGAGGATTAAGGGATTAAAGGTTATTCACTTTGCCCTTGTTTCCAACCATTTGCATTTGATCATAGAAGCAGATGGAAATAAGGAGCTCGCGCAGGGGATGAGATCATTTCTCATTAGTTTTGCCATGAATATTAATAATAGTTTAAAAAGAAGAGGAAGTCTGTTTGTAGATCGTTACAATATGGAAGTCATTAAAGTTCCAAGAAGGATGCACTATCTTCTATCTTATGTATTTAAAAACAACTCTAAACATCAAAAAAGAAAGTTTGTAACAGATCCATACTCCTCTCTTATCACTTTTAGTGATCAGGATGTCCTTTTTGGAAAAAAGATACCCATTCTCTTTGACCCCAAGGCCCAAAAAAAGCTAAAACATTTCCTGAGAAGCTTCCTATCTCCTCCTGAATCTTGGTTGGCAACTATTGGCTGGAAGATTTTAAAACAGCAGTATGATCTCAGATAGTATACTGATTTCAGTTTAGTTTTCCAGTGAGTGATTGACGAAGAAGCTGTGATAATCACCGCGATGAGGAAAGCGCCACTTGAAAGCTAAAATGAAATCAGTATCAATGTTAATTAGGCCATGAATGATCCTCATAATGATGTGATATTGTAAAAAAATGGCCCTTTAACGAAATAGATAAGTTAGGGGGACAATTGATCACAGACAAGGAAAACGGCGTGCTGACTAGGTAAACTTAAAACAGTCAACATGTCACCTGGTCCAGATGCCAGTAGGTACATTCCTGGTATTTAGGTAACAAATAATACTTGGCATTTAGGTAACACTTTTTAAACATTGCACCAATGGAGGTGCTTATGCCGTGGAAGGAGTTATCAAAAATGAATGAGAAAATGAAGTTTGTTACTAGGTATAAAATGTTACCTAAATTAAAGGTTGTGCAGTAACAGTGCCCTGTAACAACTTACAATTTACAGTTTAGGTGGTAGCTCAAGTATTACTTTCGCCTGCGAAGGCCGTTATTTGTCTTGGGTGAAATTTATGTCAACAGTGTGAAATCCAAGGGATGCACTTTTATGACAGAGGGAGATAAGTATGTATTTTTTTCAACTTTTTGTCGTCTAGCTTAGTAATAAATACATTAGGTTAAACCGTCGTTGCCGCGTCGCACTAACCGTGATATATCAGCTACATGAACTCGCCCATGCCCACGTTTTTACTTTTTTGTACCATGCTGCTCATTCTATCTTGTGGCAAACATACTGTTGATTCCAATGACAAGCCAAAAGCAACAATTCACAACATTTATAATGGCAAAAAGGTTAAAGCTGGAGAAATTATAGAAAAAGTGGCAGTTTATCTCGAAGTAACAGATAAAAGTGGGGAAGTTAATATCTGTTCTGGAACAGTTGTTGGACCAAAGGCAGTGTTGACAAATTCTCACTGCCTAGACACTGCTGAGAGTGTTAAAGTTAACTTTGGTCAAGATGGTAATAATCCTTACAAAGTTATTAATGCTCTCGATAACTGGAAAATACAAACTGATTATGACAGCGACGCTGATTACGATATTGCTCTGATCGAGTTGGAAGAAGAAGTTCCAGCAAGAGTAATTCAGGTTAATATTGCTGCTAGCAATATGGTTTTGGGTGTTGATCCTTACAATAATTTGTGGACTTATGGCTATGGAATTAATCGCGCATTTGTAGATAAGAGTACTTGGGATGGAGGGATTCTTAGAAAAACTAAACTCAATTGTAAGAATTTATCAAATGATGAATTCAGCGCCCAACGCGTGTGTAAAAGTAGTTGGACGCAAGCGTCTAAGGCCATTACCCAAGGAGGTGATTCAGGGGGAGGATCTATCATTAGAAAAAATCACAAGTGGTTTTTAATCGGGTTAACTTGGGGCGGAGTTGATAAAACTCCTGATAAAAGTTTATGGGACACTCGTCAAATTGCAGTTGCAAAAGTCAGAGAAATAATTTCCTACATGAATAAAGACTGCAAGTTAATAATCAATAACCTCCCCTGTATGGGTGCTATTTTAGATGTCAACGAACCCAATCAAAAAGCTTCTCACGCGACTGTATTTCAAATACCCAACACTCCACTAAGGCCTTCGCTTTCAAAAAATGATCAAGATTGGTACAGCATTCAAATTAATAAAGACCTCGACTTTGACCTTGAAATTCTCTTTTCACATTCAGAAGCAAACATTGACATTGAGCTCTACCACCCGGATGCAAAGACTATGATAACTTCTTCAACAAGTGCCACTGATGATGAGAAAATCACAGCTTTTCTTGCACCAGGGAAGTATTTTATCAGGGTCTTTGGTAGTAATTTCAATACATCATTTGCAGATTACATATTTAAATTTTCAAAATTTGGCTGCATAAGCGGATCATGTGATAACGGCGCAGGACTTTATTTGTGGAGAAACGGTAATAAATATCAAGGACAGTGGAAAAATGGAAAGCAACATGGGTCGGGAGTATTTTCTTGGAGCAATGGTTCTGTTTCTTATGGGGATTATAAAGACGGAAAACGAAGTGGCTTTGGATCTTATGAGACAGCTGAACATACTTATCTTGGAGAGTACTTGAATGATCGACAACATGGCTTTGGAGCTTTGATAAGTAAAGACACTGAGAATATATTTATGGGCACTTTTGTTGATGGAGAAATGATGGGCCCTGGATCACAATATCTTTTAGGGGGACAAGTTTATAAGGGCATGTGGAAAAATAATCAACATGTAAAAGATAATCATACAAAAGATATCAAGCTCCCTAAAATGTCAGGTTGTCTTGCTGGTGACTGTTGGGGAGGTCTTGGCCTTCAACTAGATCAAACAGGCCAGATAAAAATTGGCAATTTCAAAACGGGAAGATTTCATGGTGTTGGGCTTATGGTCACTAAAAGTGATGTTGCGCATTTTGGACAGTGGAGCGATGGAAAATTTGTCATACCAACTCCTACCCCCGCTCCGAAGATGAAGTTGCCTTAATGTTTTCTCTTAATACGCTTTAACCTTAAACACTTTATAGTAGGGTATTTGGCATCAGAGTAGACAGTGAATTCACCATCGAAATTCTCTGGTGTTCTTTTGATTAATGGATCAATATGATGTTTTTTAAGTTCTGGATCAAACTTGTTAAAAGAAAAGACTCTAATTTTATAAGGAGCTCCACAATTTGGACATGGAGCAATTCCTGCAGAAAATATTAACAAAGTTCCACTGGGGCATTCTTTTTTGGGGATCTTGACGATATGGTTTAAAGAGTGTGGCAAGTTTTCATATTTACAATAATAAAAGCGTGAATCTTTACTCCAAGAATCAGCGGTAAATAAAATCGATTCGAGGTAATTTTGTCCAATTAACTCTTCACAATGTTTGTGCTTAATCTTTTGAAATGTGTAGTCACTGCCAACTACTTCTGCGTCTCCTGCAGGAGCTTTTTTATCTAACTTAAACCTGGATTGCCTTAACTTTACTTGGTTGCGGTCTGACAATCCTGGCACACCCAAGAGTTGACCTTTGAGTTTGTTTGCCAAAGCATTAGTTGGAACGACTATAAAACTTATAAAAATCAACGTTTGCACAAAAGTAAGTGTCATCACTTCACTCCAGTTTTTACAAAGTCTTTAATCTGTTTCATACTCATGTCCGTAAGCCCCAGATCATGCATACTGGTGCCCTCTTCCCACCAGTTGCGCTCGTGTATTAGATTGTAGATATTAACAACTGAATCTATATATGTTGTTTTAACTCCTGCAAGCTTTGCTATATTACTCCAGGGTACAAGGCCAAACGGCGCATCTTCTGTTAGATACCTGCTTTGGATATCATGGGGACCTGAAATGGAAGTTAGGGAGATATTTCCGTGGATCTGCATGTAGAGATCCCTCCAGCTGTACCCCTCGGGCATACCTGAAAAATCCTCGATGGCCCGTAGGTGATAGCCAAACGCCTTGCCAATTTCTTTTCTCTCTCTATCAATGGCCATGTTCATTTTGACAGAAGAAGGGGTCACACCGTGTTCATAGAGGAAAAAAGGTCTCTTGGGCCAATTTTCAATATCATTGATACTAAACAGGCACAGGCCTGCATGAAACGCAGGGTTGACGATACTAAGACCAGCTTCTAAAACATCTTCATACATTCTTACAAAAGGGTGAATACTTTTTAATTCGTCAAAAAGTTCATGGCCACTTTGGGCAGGCATAAAGGCCAGATTGATATCGTTAAATCCATATAGCGATACCTTACACGGCTGGGCCAGCCTAGTGTCGTATGGAAGATTGTTGGCCTCTGCAATTATTGGACAATCGTCGCCTAGAATGTTTTTAAACAACAAAGCTGAAAAAGCGCCGGGGTAGAGCACGATGATTTGATGATCCTTATCCACTTTGCCCTTTAACTGCAAAGCATAGCTTTTATGGGCAAAGGCCGGGGTAACAATTAGGATGTAGCGGGCTCCCTCAATTGCCTCCTCAAGGTTGGAGGTTACTTTGTTTAAAGTATAGTTGCCATTTATCTCACCTGAAATATTTATTGTTTTGGTTTGAAACAATTGGGATAGATTATGTTTAAACTCTGGCATTTCAAACATATTCACGACAAAGTCGCGGGAGGTAAGGTCTGCGGCCATAGTATGAGCTCCATGCCCTCCACCCAAAATGGCCACTTTATTTTTATTCATCTTCTCCTCCAATTTTTTTTTGGCCTATGCAAATTGCTTCTAAGTGAGAAACCTTAATCTTATCAAACCTATCAAAGTCTGCTGGGTTTTTATCTGCAATATCTTTTGGAACATTGTCTACCAGAATGCTAAATTGATCCTCGGTTAATGACTCCACAAAAGTAACAAACTCAGAAGATAAATCATTTGGCACTACATACTTGTGATACATCTTTGCAATACTTTTTAACATCGACAAGTATGGCCCAAGCTCGCTGGTGGTAGAAGTTGCTTCACTATCAATCCACGCAATTGGAACTTTTATGATGGACTGATCATTTAATAAATGAATTTTTAGAAGTAATTCAATGTCAAAAGCAAATTTTTTCTCGAGCAGATCATCAATAATTTTTCTTATTACATCTGAGCTAAACGCTTTAAATCCACATTGGGTATCCACAATTTCATCAAGACTTGGCAACATCCTCTTCCACAGATAGATAAATAATTTACCCCTGGTATTTCTCATGCCAGCTTTTACAGAAACTGAAAGCTTTTCTCTTCTTGATCCGATCGCTGCACTTTTAGCGTGATTGACTATGCCGTCGACTAGTAGCCCTACTTGGCCCAAATGGGTGGATAGATCTGCATCGGTAAAAACTACAATGTGCCCCTGTTTTTTAGTCTGTACACTATCCCACAAACCGTATTGAATTGCCCCGCCTTTTTGGCTATCTTTTGTGTTCTCTATACCATTTGTAACCACAAGCCTTTTATCAATTGCATCTTGTAAAAATAAAACCTTTATCTTATCACCTAGGGAGTGTTTTTTGATTAGATCATTTGCCATACCTCCACTATTTTTAGGACATCCATCATCGACAACCACCAAATCCCAAGTAAATCCTGTGCAATTTTCAAAAAGCCAGTTTAGTTGTGACACTTTTTTAAGTAGAAAATTTTCGCCGTGAACGTGCTCAGCTTGAGTTTTTATCCTAATGTGTTCTTTGTATACTGCAAAGATGACCGTCACATGCCCATTCCCATCAAGATCTGTCATAATCTTTTTTGATCTTGCCAATTTTATTGCCAACTTTTTAAAAAGACTGGGATCTTCATTTTTAAAAAGGTCCACTTCAATTTTTTGCAGCTGCTGGAGTGTTTTTGACTGTAAAAGATAATTACTGGCAAGCTTTTCAACTTCTTCTAAATGCTTATCATTTGTAAGCTCTAGTTCCATTAAACTGTAATCCATACTACTCTCCATGTATGCTGATATTCCAAGCCAAGAGGGTATTCTTTATCAATAAAGTAACCCGATTACCCAAAGTGGAATTATATTTTTTTGTGGTAATTCAAAATCATCTCGAATTACAAAGTCTGCACTTTTGATACTTTTTGCTTTTCCCCCTACTTCCAATATATAGCTATCCAAGATAAAATCTGCTTTTTCTTCATCTTTAGAAGCAAAAAAATTGTTAGAAATGGTCCGCAACATCGTAGCAACAAATGCCTCTCTCACATTTCCCTTCTGTGACTTATAAAGGCCATACATCGATGGGTCGTGGAAGAAGATTTTTTCTCCCACAGAATTTACTTTATGATCGTTAGGCCTTTTTATAACATTTATAAGACCGACATGCTCCATGACATTTAATAGGTCATACAACTTTTCTGCTCCTAATTGCCACTCACTGCAAAGTGACCTCACCTTGAGTCTTGGAATAGGTGAAACTGCCAAATAGCCAATTACTGCGTTCATTAAACGCAGATGATTCTCTTTGAGACTTGGGACAAAAAATGGGACGTCTGAGTATATTGTCTTTTCCAGAATGTTGGCCAAACGTTCTTGATAATCCCCTTCAAGAAAAATCGGCCGAAAACCCGTGTTAAGGTACTTTTTAAACTCCTTCAAAATATTTAATTCTTGGTAATAAGAAGAAATATCTACCTTTTTTCCTTTTTTAAATGGATTGACTTTTTCATAAAGCTTTCCCTTACTTAAATAGAGATATTCTCTAAAAGACATAAGAGGAATTTTTACTTGTAAAAACCTCCTAGACAAATCCCCAATTCCCTGTCTTAAAACTAATGATGAGCTATCACTTGCAATAAACTGTTTTTTTGGATAAGCATCATAAAGGGCCTTTAACTCCACTGACCAATTATTAATAAAGTGCACTTCATCAACAGCAATTCCATCATATCCTTCATTAAATGCCTCTTGCCCTAACTGCCACAAACTCATTGTTGCAACAAGGGGATTGTCGCCTGAAAAATAAAGGAAGTTTTTGTTATTTATATAACTTAACATCAATGTTGTTTTTCCAACTCCCCGAGGACCTACGATAATGAATGCCTTTTTGTTAGAATCTAAAACAAAATCAAATAGTGGTCGAAGCCTTTTAGGTAAGTTCGCAATTTTTCTATCCATTATTCTATGTAATTCGCTAACTATTTCCATAAAACTTACCTCACCCTGATGTTTCTGCTATAGAAACATTATACCACAAAACGTTCCTGTTGCAAGAACATAATGACATGGATAAACAGGAGTATTTTTGATTAAAGTGAAAAAGGCTTTATACAACAATTACAGAATAATAAATATCGTGATTAAATTAGGTGAGGTCCTGTTTGGCACTAGCTTCTTTTGTCTTATCTTTTTCCTTATTTTCCACAATGGAGATACAACCTCCAAAGAAGCCAGCCCCTATCTTGAGCATTGCTGCGTGAGCAATTACAGGTAGCCCAACGAAGGGAGCTGCAACCATCCCAACAGTTACACCTAAAATAGATGCTCCTGAGTAAATTGCAGTATTTGAACCTAAGTGGCTCCAACTTGCTTTTTTAAGTTTGAAGTGGCTACATTCTTCGTTAGCCATTTGAGTCTGATGATCCATACATAGATCAGGTTGCTGACTTTTTACAGAACATTTTTTACATATTTCTTGATTCATAATTTCAATCCTTGATCTGTACTATTATAAAACTTAAATGGCCCGACGGTACAGTAGTAAAAAATTTTAATTTATTACATTTCGATTTAATGCTGTGTGGCCTGCTCGGGTACTCTTAACTTCTCATAACTTAGAATCTTCTTTTGCATAGCAATAGTTATTCAATAGTTATTTTATTTATCGGCAAAAATTGTTCTTGAAACTTTTTCAACGCCGGTGCTAACTACAGTGCCAATGGTGCGACTTTCTGCCATATGGTGGACAAAATAGGATACCCCTTTACCCTTTTGTGCTCGACGTGTAAACCGGCGTAAAAATCCTGTAGTAACTCCAATTTCATCTCTGATTACCTTATCGATAACCTTATTGGGAATTGTTTTAGGAAATTTTTCTACAGTATAAAATGGTCCATGTTTTTCCATTTCTTTAACCATCTGGATAAATTTAGGTATCTTGATTCGAGTTTCTAAGGGTCTACCAAAAAGAAAAAAGGTATCGTGGGCCTCTTGGATTAGATCTGCATCAAACATGGTCTTAAAATTTTTGCCTGGATAAAATTCCTCTAAAGCTTCTATCACTTTTTTCCTATTTCCCTTTAAGTAATGCTTGAGACTATTTCTATTGACTGCGATAATGTCTAAAATGGGAAAGCTTCTAAATGTTTTTGTTGACATTTTTGCTCCCAATTTTGCGCTATGCTTATGTAACTCATCAAAATGAGTAGTCACTCTATGAAGCATTCTCTTTGAGGCCTTAGAAAGTGCAGCTCCCGCAAGGGGCCCCACCCCTAACATCAAGGTAGAAACCACTCCCTTCATAAACAAAGCATCCTGTTGATTTATAAAATATTGTCTACCAGGGTGGTCTTGCACATAAGCATTCCCTATACTTCTCACCTCTCCCATTTGGTTAAACAGTTTATGTATAACAATTCCATCCATTACTAAACCTGCTACTAAAACATTCGCTGGTGGAACGACCACCGAAAGAGCGGTGAGTGCCAACCCAAATCCAAAGACAACTTTGCCAGAAACATCTTGCCTATTTTGATATCTTTTAAAAAGATTTGTGGCCACATGGCACAAGCTGGGATCTTCTTTTACCATCTGACTAATCATGGGAACATTGTTCATAAGCTCTATGCCATGAGCATTTTGCACTCTTTTTATCGCCTTTGCATTATATCTTAATAACTTTCTAATGGAATCAGAGGCGGTCATATGATGCATTTTGCCTGGATCTCCCCTTAAAAATGCAATCGCTGGATTTTTCCTACGATCTCAAAAAGGGAAGCCTTAGCATCCAGTGAAACAGTATCCATATACTCCTTAGCAAGCTGGGCACGCTTTACTTTACCTTGCCAGGTTCTTGGATTTAACACTCGGTGATCTTTTGTAACGTCTTTAACTTTGCGATCACTATAAGAGTTTGCAAAGGCCTCTAAAGATTTTGCATAGGTCACCATCTCTTGTTTTTCATCAGCGGTCAACTTCCATCCTTTACCGTGGGATACCAGCAGTCCGCTTCTGTCTTTTATTAGATCTGCATAGGCATCAATACTATCTCTGTTGTGTGCTGGATGAATTTTTCGGCCTCGATAAATATTTTTAAACTTCTGGGTATCAATAGAACCTACAGAATTGAGCCTTCTGGCCAGCTCATAGTCCCCTTTTAGCCTTTGATAATACTCCTTGTACGCACTTTCTTTTTGAGCATCACAGCGGCTCTTTCTAAAACTATTACGGGCAAGCCCACGAGACACAGAGCACTTAGCATCACCTTTTTTACATACCTTTTGCACAACTGTCACTTTTAGTGCGCAATCTCATAGCTCAAGCATTTTCATTCTCTGTTTTGTTAAATCCGCCAACATTCTTTGTTTAACTTTCATATAAAAAAGCACGGTTTGATTGCGCCCAATCCACTCATAAATTGGTCTTGAGGGACCATAGCAATCTCTTCACCTCTTGGCACTTGGGAAATAGAGAAAACTTGGAAAAATCTCGATCGGCCCACTTTGTGACCTTCTTTGCATGAATGTCATCTCAGCTCAATATCAAAACAGTTGATATAAATAGTAAAAATGCAGCTAGACTTTTAATAAACAATCCTCTTTGAGTCCAGGTCCAGAACGCAGCTTGTTCCCTAAAATTAATATCGGATGTCTAAAAAAAAGATTAAATACAGCAAATTTATTTAACATTGCCTTGCTTTTTCTCAAGTATAAAACTAAAAACACACAACTTGGTCAAATTATGAAATAATAAATTTTTATAAGTTGCTTAATTTGTAACAAATTTGCACTGGAGATTCGTTATGGACTGGATTGTATATAAATTTGGTGGCTCAAGCCTAAAAGATGCCGATTGCTTTAGGGCGGTTTCAAAGAACATCCAAAAATCACAACTTAAGTTATCTGCTAACACAAATAATACAAAAATGGCGGTGGTTTTATCTGCCATGGAGGGTGTTACAGATTTGCTTATATCCTCTCTTGATATGGCGGCCCAAAGTGATGAAGGCTATAAGCAAATAATTGAACAAATTAAAGGCCAGCACCTAGACACTTTCAATCAACTTGTAGACGATCAAAATATTTGCGACAAATTTGGTCAACAACTTGAAAGTGATATATTAGAACTACAGCACATTTTACGTGCATCACAACTGAGTCGCTCCTACTCTGATACCGCCTTAGATTTGGTCTCTGGTCAAGGAGAGATTTGGTCAACAATTATTATGAATCTCTACCTTCAGTCCCAAAAGGCCAAATCTATCCAGCTCAATGCTCGAGATATTTTGTTTGTGGAATCACTGCCGACAGGACCGCTAGTTGACTGGGAAACTTCAGGGCAAAAACTTGATAAGTATCTTAAGTCCATCGACGATTGTAATAATATCGATATAGTTATCATAACTGGCTATATCGCCACTACCGCCCAGGGCATACCGACCTCGCTAAAGCGAAATGGCAGCGATTATACCGCTTCCATATTTGCCTCTTTGCTCGATGCTAAAAGTATCCATATTTTTAGCAATGTTGATGGTATCTACAGTGCAGACCCAAGAAGAGTTTCAGAAGCTGTTTTAATAAATGAGGTATCATACAATGAGGCCATTGAGCTCGCCTATTTTGGTGCCAAGGTTCTTCATCCCAACACTATGATACCGGCGATGACCAAGAATATACCCATCCACCTACACAACACATTCAGGCCAGATGCCCCGGGGACTCTAATTCAGCATCACTCTCACAAAAAACCCCATTTTAAATCAGCTCACCAAGTTCAAGGTGTTGCTTCCATCGATTCCATCGCCCTCATTAACTTAGAAGGTGCTGGAATGATCGGTGTCCCGGGGATATCCGAGAGACTTTTTGGCGTCTTGAAATCCAATAACATCTCGGTCATCATGATCTCCCAGGGAAGTTCGGAATATTCTATCTGCTTTGCAGTACATGAAAAAGACAGCAAGAAAGCTCAAAAAGTAGTAGAGCACGCCTTTGCCCAAGAAAAAGATGAAGGCCATATTCATTCAGTCAAATTAATCTCCTCCTGTAGTATCCTCGCCTGTGTTGGAGATAACATGGCAAATAACCCTGGAATTGCCGCCACTTTTTGTAATGCCCTAAAGCGGGCACACATCAACATCATGGCAATTGCTCAAGGTAGCTCTGAGCGAAACATCTCTTTGGTAATTGCCAAAAAAGATATTACCAAGGGCCTTCGAGCAGTTCACTCTGCCTTTTATCTTTCCAACCAAACAATTTCTATTGGTATTGTCGGCGTAGGCTTAATCGGCAGCACGCTACTAAAGCAGCTGGAAGATCAAAAAGTATCCCTAAAAGAGAATTTCAATATCGACTTAAGAATCAGGGGCCTTTCAAATTCGAAAAAAATGCTCTTAATGGAGCCAATTTCTCTAAGCTCATGGGAGGAGGACTTTAAAACTCGTGGAGTGCCTGCTGATCTAAAGCAATTTGTCGATCACCTACAAACCGATCATCTGCCACATTCCGTGATCATCGATTGCACATCTAGTGGTAAAGTAGTGGAGTCTTACATCCCGTGGTTGCAAAAAGGTATTCACATTATAGCCCCCAACAAAAAGGCCAACTCCAGCTCACTTGAGTCGTACAAAAACATCTTTAAAACACTAAACCAGTGTACCGACCATCATTGCAGCAGCAAAAGTACTCATTACTTCTATGAAACGACAGTAGGGGCCGGATTACCTGTAATTTCAACCTTGAAAGATATACTGATGACAGGAGATCGCATCATTGAAATCGAAGGAGTGCTATCTGGCACCCTGTCTTACATTTTCAACAAACTGAGCGATGGGCATAAATTCTCAACAATAGTCAAAGAAGCAAAAGAGCTAGGATATACAGAACCCGATCCCCGAGAAGATCTAAGTGGTCTTGATGTCACCAGAAAAATAGTTATCCTGGCAAGAGAGATGGGCCTAGATGTCAAAGTTGAAGATATTCCCACTGAGAATCTGGTCCCCAGTGAGCTTGCTAGCATTGAAGACATTGACGAGTTTTTGGAGGCCCTTAAAGAATATGACGTGGACATGGATACCCCAATCAAGAAGGCCCAAGAAAACAACAACGTTCTTCGCTATGTTGGGTGTATAAAAAGTGATGGAACATGCGATGTATCTCTAAAGGCCTACCCCAAAGAACATCCATTTTCACATCTAAGGGGCAGTGAAAACATCATTGCCTTTAAGACTAAAAGATATAATGAATATCCACTCATCATCCAAGGCCCAGGAGCTGGAGCTGAAGTAACTGCTGCTGGGGTTTTTGCTGACCTGCTAAGACTTGCTGATCTTCTTGGCGGCAGCTCATAAAAATATTGGAGAATTATTAATCTTATCAACATCATTTTGTAATAGTAAGAATGCATTGTGCAAAACGTCGAAACTTAAATAATGAGGAATAGGCATGTATGCTCGGTTGCAAATCATTATTGTTTGTCTTCTTTTACTAAGTACATATGGGTATTCAAATGATCTTTCTTGCAAAAATAGCGCTCTAAGGTTCCAACACTTAGGAAGTCATAGTGCATTTTTAGATCTTTACTCTAAAAAGTCATTTTTAAGCGTTGAGAGATATAATGTAATTGATTACCATCGGCTTAAAACGGTTCGCTTAGATGATGGCAGGATCTATAAACTTGGTGAATTTGTTGGCTCTGGGCATTTTGGAGTTGTTTATTGTTTCAACAGTGATTGCACTCAAGTAATTAAGATACCAAAGGGTTCGCTAAAGGTTTTTACTTTACAACAAGAGGTCATGATTGAGTTTGGATTTCAAAAGGCCGGAATAAATTCAGCAAAAATAATAAAACATGGTAGAGATTATCTATATTTAATCAAAAAAAGAGTTCCAGGTAAAACCGCAAAGGAAATTATTGCCAATGGACATTTGAGTAAATTGCAAACTATTGCTTTGGCCGAGATCTTTTTTCGATGTAGAGCATTTGGTTTGTTCTTAGATATTAATCCTGCCAATTTGGTATGGGATAGCAGCAATGAGCGCTTTGTGGTTATTGACAACTATTATGTTGGTGGGTATACAACTACCGACTCATGGATCAATGTTTTTTTTAAAAATAATGAAGTTGGGAAAAAAATGTTTCTTGCCCATTTAGATGACACCGATAATTCTGCACAAGCAACTCTATCAAAATTATTTCAAATCTTAGAATAAGGGCCAAGTACAGTAGGCTTCAACGAAACTCTAAATAAATAATCATTTTTTTATAAATAATTCAGATCTACATGATTCGTTAATATTTTGCTTGTATCGTACTTTATAAACTTAAAGGTTGGCATGAACTTTCAAATTTTAAAACAATATTTGTGCTTGATAGCTCTTTTTATAGCTACCATTTATTTACCAGCTGCAAGTGAAGAGTGCATAACAGACTTGACTTCTTTTGTCCTCTATAACAGCTCATTTCCACTAAGAACAAAAATTTCACACTTGGAGGGCCTGTTAAGTTTAAACAGTGGAGATGGGCCTTTAACCAGTAGACTTTTAAAGCTCAACAGTGAACCTATTGAACTCATTAACCAAGAACAACAAATCTTATTTGTTAATCGCAACAAGAGATTCAAGGTTACCCAAGTTCAAGGTGGTCATGAAAATGAAGGAATTTATGCGTTCTCTGATGATAGTGACAATTTTATCATCAAAATCTTTCCTAAAAATACAAATAATCCGATCGAGCTTTTACTGAACTCATATTATGCTGAGCTAATCGGAGGCGCAAAAGTTTATGGTTTTGGACAAACTTTAGATGGCAGGTATTATGTACAACAAACTCATCTTTTTAAAGGTAAAACAACCACAACTTTAAAAAGTATGCTTAAAAACTGGCAACAGGGCAATATCCCTTTAGATTTACCTCTAGACTATGTGGATGATCTTGCATTAAAATTAGGTGCCCTAATTGTTAAAGCATTTGAGGAAAAAATTACTCCCCATGATCCAGACCTCATCTTCTCACTTGAGGGGCCAGGTGTTGCTTGGATCGATAGTGCTAGGTGGAGTAGGTATGATCCACTAGAGTTGATAAGGATAACAATACATCAACGGATAATATTTGTATTGGGCCTTATCGATAGTAATTTATACTATCCTTTGCTACAGGGAATTTTGGTTGCTACATCTGCATCTTTAAAATTAGGCCCTGATGACAAAAAGATGATTATTACTACTGCCCTGTCTTTAATAAAGTAAGGAGTAGAATTATAAGGAGCAAAACTTGAACACTTTAGATATTCTACTTGTTGCGATTGCCCTTTCCCTTGACGCTTTTTCAGTAGCAATCAGTTGTGGCATTAAGTTAAAAAAAGACAACTATAGCAAGTTTATCAAAATATCTTTAGCATTTGGTTTGTTTCAGGCCATAATGCCAATATTGGGCTTCATGCTCACCCATTCTTTCATCAGAGGGTATTTTGAAAGTTACGCAAAATGGATTGCATTTGCCGTTTTTTTCTCATTAGGTCTAAAAACAATATATGATTTTTATATTGAAAAAAATGAAACTGAAGACAAAAATTGTGAATGTCAAGATCACAAATGTTTAACCACCTTGGCCTTTGCAACAAGTATTGATGCTTTTTTAATTGGGTTTGTACTTGGAATACATAGAGTAAGCTTATTAATTCCTGTAATTGTAATCGGTTTAATTACTTTTATTCATTCAATTATAGGCTGTATTTTAGGTAATAAATCTGTAACCATCCTACAAGAAAAATCAAGGCTTATTGCTGCACTAATATTAATTCTACTTGCTGTAAAATCAGTTCTATGAATGAATCAATTATGTAGTATACCGGGGCCCACCAGGATACAGCACTTATTTAGTGCCCTTTTCTTCTTGGTTTTTTGGGGCGATGTTCCCTAGATTGTTTGCGCTCGTGTTTCTCTTTTCTTTTATCTTTTAGGTGCTCTTTTCTTTTGTCTCTTTTTTCCTTTCTTTGATCATGCCTATCTTTGCGCTTTTCATGTTGCCCTTTGCGCTTTTCATGTTTGTCTTTGCGCTTTTCATGCTTGTCTTTATCTTTATCCCTGTCTTTGCCTTTTTTACCTTTTCTATCTTTTTTATCGTGTTTTAAGTGGCCAAGTTTTAACCCTGAACGCTTGACTCCTACATCCTTTGCAATTTTCCCCCATCCCTTTTTATCCTCCATCCGCATCTTGGCAATATCTTCGACTCGTTTTCCACTCTGTCTGGCAATGTCTGAGCTAAACATTATCCCGGAATAACTCATGCCCTTGCCTCTTAATTCATCAATTCTTTTATCATCCATTTGGTAATTATCTTTAAGTTCATCTCTTAGTTTGTCGTGATCCATGTCATTAATTTCTGCAGCATGTTTGTCATCATAACTATCTGTAATGTCTTGAGCATTTAAAGGCCCAACATTAGAAATAATAAAAATAAAAAGTAGAGTAGATAAAAAAACAATTGATTTCATTTTTCATTCCTTTATTTTAGAAACTATAACTTATTGTTGTTGCTATTGTTAAACTTGAGTAGTCGTCATCCATTGATTCACTTACCACTTCGAGATTTAAGTTAATTTGTTCTGTAAAGTAGTAGTCAAAGCTACCTGTGATTGTACTATAATCATCGTCACTGGTATCATATTTTTTACGCAGCCTTGAGAATTCGGCCAAAATTTCAAATGTATCGGTATAATATATTAGCCCCACGAGGATGCCTGATTCATTATACGAGTAAGATGTCGTGTCGACTTCACTTTTGTTGATGTTTAGTTCTGTATTGAAAATGTAATTTTTTAAAAAGTACGAGTTCACACCCAGTGTTGCAGAATATGATAAATCATTGCGATCATCCAGTTTGGTATAATTATAGTAAGACGCACCAAGATCAAGGTATGGCAAAAAAGAATCAGTGAGCTCATACTCAATCCCAATAGTCGCCTTTGCCCCGAGATAGTCTTTAATTTCGTCTGCATCGGTTGCACCAAAGTTTTTGTTATAATATGCTTTCCCTGTAAATTTTACATCAAATACACTAAAGTTCACTCGCTTGGACAATGCCACACGTGCCATATAATAGTCATAAACATCAGTGTCAAAGTAATTATAGTAATACAGATACAGTTGCAACTTTTTGTCGTTTTCTAACTTTGAAGTGTAATTGAAGTTTAAAGCAGCATATTGATCGTCGCTTTTTGAGGTTGTCGACAAGTCGACATTATCGGTTGTTCCTGCTTCAAGCGCAACGTCAAATAAATGTGTTGCTGAATAACTATTTGTACTCAGTATCAGTATTAATATTAATATGAAAAAAAATGGAGCACCTAACATCAATTTTTTACGAAAAACAAGCATACCATCCTCGCTATCACAATAAAGTTTCTTAAATTTTAACACAGGATAATTTTTTAAGTAAACTACATTTCCGATTTTATGGCAGGGTTATAAAAATTATAAATTGAATTATTGTGCACTAGGTCCCACAAGTCTGCTGGCACCTGTAAAAATTATACGGGCGTACAATTTATGTTTACACGGGTACTATTTTGGTTTAGAAGCATTTTCATCGTTTAACAAATTATAGGAGAGCATCATGAAACATTTGCCATATCAATTAATTATTTTTATTTTTGTTGTTAACACAAGTTTTGCCAGTACATATATGCAGCGTAGTCGACAGTGTGCTGAATTACACTTGCCTACCGATGAGCAAATGATGGAACTTTTTGAAGGAAGTACCTACGAATACGAGGGGCAGGAGCTTTCATTTTTGGAGTTCTATCAACAAACAGATATGGCAATGTTTAAGCCTCTACCGTATTGTCTGGCATTAATGACCAAAGCAAAAATGTGTGCCTTTGCTCCCATCTGCTTAGGTCGTACTGTAACTAAAGCTTTTTTAATAGGTTGTTTGTCTAATAGAGTTTACACCGCTATGGCCAAAGGTACTATGATGAATGCTCAGTTTATGCAAAAGTACTTAAAGTGTATGCGAAAAAAACATTAGGTTTATTGTCATTGTTTCCCGGGCCCTAACCAAATTTATCTGTCTAATAAGTGATTAGTGGCCTTAAGAGTATCCTTCCACGCTTGATCAATGGTTCTACTGTTGGTGGTAATTGCATCAATCATAGCGCCATTGATCATATCCTGCACTATCTTGCTTATATACTTTGCCTTTGCTTTTGTAATGCGTTTATTCATCTTGGTAGTTAGAATATAGGTCATCCTATCTGCCCCTCCTCCTCTAATCTGCTTGTGCAATTTTAAATACTCTCCTTTTAGGGTACAAAGATAATAAAAGAGTAAAAAAACAGATGCCTGTTCGGGGTGTTTTTTTGCCCACACAAATGGAGCTTCTACATATTTTAAAAAGAGATCCTTACCATTTTTTGCCTTTGCCACAAGATCCAGGGCAATCTGTTGGTGAGTGGCAACGATATATTTTATTACTGCATCGTAAAGCTTTTGTTTATCGTTAAAGTGGTAAGCAACATGGGCCCGCCTGGTATTAATTTTAACCGCTATGGCCTCATAGGTTGTATTTTCAAGTCCCACAGAAGCAAGACATTCAATTGTGGCCCGTATAATCTCTAGCTTTTTCAAATCCCCCTTTCTGGGTCTGAAATCAAAAAGTTTAAAAATCTCTGGATCAATGTTCTCTATATCACTATCACTCATAGGCCTTCAATTGTTACTATATATAGTAATATCAATATAATATGAATGTCTATTTAGTTTACCTGAGTTGAAATTATATTTATAAAAAAGCCATACTAAAGTTATTTACCCCGCCACCGATAATGTTGCAGCGCATTGCTTTGAAATTACAAAACCTTTGAGGGATAACACCTCGAAAGAGTTGCAGTGAAAAAGTGCATTGGAGAAGGGTGATCGCACTTAATTACATCTATGAAGATCCTGATTCTAGGCAGATACGGCCCTGCACAATTGGCCTTTTGTATTTGTTGGGTTAAAGTTTTGAGATTATCAACAATCTCAGGACAAAAATATGAACGAATCAA
>JADHTQ010000078.1 GCA_016784965.1 Bacteriovoracaceae bacterium
TAGGTACTATTGAGCCGATTGAAGAGATAGGGAAAATTGTTAAGGAGAAAGGTATCACCTTTCATGTTGATGCTGTGGCATCTGCAGGTTATGTACCTGTGGATGTTGACACGATGATGGCTGATGCCATAAGCCTGGCCGGCAGCCAGTTTTATGGCCCACCAGGCGCAGGCGCGCTCTATTTGAGGGAAAAGACAAGGATAGTTCCTTTTATAGAGGGGGGTGTGCAGGAAGGTGGGCGTCGTGCCGGTACAGAGAATATACCAGGGATTGTGGGTATGGGTAAAGCCGCAGAATTGGCAAAGAGAGAGATGGACACGCGCATGGGGGCAATAAAACCTCTGCGTGATAAATTATTAAACAGCTTGATGGATTCAATAGATCATATTTATCTGAATGGCCATCCTGAAAAACGGTTACCAAACAATATAAATATCAGCATAGAATATGTTGAGGGCGAGTCTATACTTCTGTTTTTAGATATGAAGGGAATAGCGGTCTCTTCCGGTTCGGCATGTACCTCCAGATCGTTGAAATCATCACACGTCTTGAGCGCTATTGGAGTAGAAGATGCGATAGCTCAGGGTTCGATACTCTTCAGTCTGGGAATAGACAATTCTGAAGCACATATTGAATACGTATTAGAGACACTCCCTCCTATAATAAAAAGGTTGAGAGACATGTCTCCATTATATGAGGATAGCCAGGCTTGAGTCAAAAGTTCAGATTGTCATTTGAAGGCTTGACCCATTCTCTTCGTTCTCTTTATTAAAAGCATAATTAGAAAAGCACATTCATTTGACAAATTCGTCATGCCACTTTTATCAGATATTTCATTTAAAACGACTTACAGAAGCAATGGAAACAGTCTAGTTACTGACTTTTACTTACCATGTTATGAACGATCTATTCTGTATAGACGTGCTGTTGGTTATTTTACCAGCTCTGGAATGGCAGTTGTTGCTAAAGGAATTGCAAAGTTTATTTCTACTGGAGGCATGATGAGATTGATCGCAAGTCCTAGACTTGAAAAAAAAGATATTGAAGCAATAGACCAAGGATATAAATCACGCGATCAGGTTATTGATTCTGCGATTAGCCGTGAACTAGATGAAATTGAAGATGCTTTAATCAAGGACCGAATCTCTGCTTTGGCATGGATGGTAGAAGTCGGTATTTTAGATATAAAGCTGGCTCTTCCAGTTGATAATCAGGGGAAAATTAAATCTGGATTATATCACGAGAAAGTTGGAATATTCTCTGATAAGGCAGAAAACTTTGTTGCGTTCACAGGTTCCCCAAATGAGACACAAGGAGGCTTATTAGATAATTATGAATCAATCGAAGTGTTTTGGTCTTGGGATGATCAACAAAATCGTGGACAGGAAAAAGTGTTATATTTTGATTCTCTATGGAATGATAACTCATCGGGATTAGCTATTTATCCTTTTTCAAAAGTTTGCAAAGATAAACTTTTAGAATATAAAAAAACGACACCTCCAAAATTTGACTTAAAGGATTTTGTTTCTCAGATTTCTCTTGATTATACCGGGCCTGATTTATGGGAACATCAAGAAAAAGCTATACAAGCGTGGATTGACAGCAACCGAAAAGGTATTCTTTGTATGGCAACCGGTAGCGGGAAAACGATTACATCAATTAAGGCAGCAACAAAATGTGAAGACCTTAAACTTCTTGTAGTGGGTGTTCCTAGGCTGGCTTTGGTAGACCAATGGGAAATGGAGATTAAACAAAACACTTCTTGTTGTAAAATCATTAGAGTATGTGAGAGCTCAGAAACCTGGCAAGAATCTCTGTATTCTCGACTATTAACATTACACCAGGAGGCAACGCCATTGATTGTAGTTGGTACTCTTAGCAGCCTTTCAGGGGACAAATTTCTGGGAGTGTTAAATGATACGGTATTACCTGAAAAATCTCTCATTATAGTAGATGAGGTTCATAATGCAGGTTCAACTAAAAACAAGAGGTCATTGTCTGAAAAGTTTAATTGGAGACTTGGGCTTTCTGCTACACCGGCAAGGCATTATGATGAAGAAGGGACCGATTTTATAAATGAATATTTTGGGGGAATTAAATTCAATTATGGATTGAAACAAGCTTTATTAGACGGTTTCTTGTGTCCATATAAATATTATCCTTACTTTGCAGAAATGACTGAAACTGAATATCAGGAATTTAATGAACTGACATTACGAATTATTCAAACACGGGGTATGGCTAATAATTCGGTGACGTATGCGACAAATAATAAAATCGATGGTGATTCTCCGGATGTTACACCAATGTTAGTAAAACGTGCAAAGATATTGAAAAAATGTTCGTCAAAGGAGGAAATATTTCAAAAAATAATCCATGATAATCCTTTGAAAAAAAGTTTGGTATATTGTACAGACCTTGATCAATTGCAAGAAATAAGTGGAATTATGAATCGGAATAATGTAATACATTTACAATATACAAGCCATACACCGGTTTCTGCACGCAGGAAAGCTTTGGAACTTCTAAAAAGATCTGAAATATCTGCTTTGCTCGCTATTGATTGTCTTGATGAGGGAGTAGATGTTCCAGATGTTAATATGGCAATTATACTTGCAAGCTCAGCTAACAAGCGTCAGTTTATTCAAAGGCGAGGTAGAATATTAAGGAAATCAGTCGGCAAAAAGAGAGCCATACTAATTGACGTAATTACGGTACCACCTGCATCACAAGGAGCAGAAGCAAAAAAGCTTTTGAGTGGAGAACTTGCACGAGCAAAAGATATGGCCGAGTTGGCTGAAAATAGATATCAAGCAATACAATCGATTAGCAAACAAACTGAAAAATATGGAATTATGATCACGGAATTATTGTCTGGGGAATATGATGAATGATCTAATCAAGGAAAACGCACTAAAATACGAAATTAATTCAGAAATGCTTAAAAGCCTTATTAATTTGGAGCAAGAAAAAGTGCACCTACAAAGACGTAGAAATGTTACCAAAGAAATCCTAGAAATCATTGATAAGTATATACAAAACAAATGAGCTTTGTCTTTAAAGAATTAACACTCAAAAACTGGCGATGCTATGAAGGAACGATTACAATTAATTTTCCTGACATAAGTCAAGGCAGAAATTTAATTGTAGTGAATGGAATAAATGGTTTTGGTAAAACATCTTTGCTTAAATCACTGAAATTCCTTTTTCATGGTACAAGCAAGGACGAAATTCTTGAGGCTTGGAATGATGTTGCCAAAAGTCATGGAGATAAAAGCGTTACCGTTTCCATGACTTTTACCCATAATAAGTCACTCTGTAAAATTATCCGCGAAGTGGAATTTAAAGAAAGAGGAAATACCGCCTTACCGTCTGAAAGCCTAACATTAATTGTGGATGGAGTTGAAAGAGATCAAGCTGAAGACAAGATTTCACAATGGCTTCCCAAGGATGTTCAACAATTTGTCTTTTTTGATGGAGCTGAGATTAGCAGGTATGCAAAGAAGCAACATGATCAAGGAGTAAAAGACGCTATAGAAAGAGTCCTTGGAATACCCGCTATTCGCAACCTAAGAACTGATTTAAGTCGTCTTTTAGACAATCTTGAAGAAGATCAAGAAACTCTAGTTGGTCTTGAGGGTAAAAGCGCAACCCTTATAGCTCACATTAATGAGCTTGAAGCACTTGAAGAAAATTATAGGGAGGAAAAAGAAACTCATTTAGAACAAAAAAGTGGGATTGAGGAAACCCTAAGTGATTTGGAAAAAGAAGCAACTAAGATAGAAGTAATAGAAGCTGAAAGGAAAGCATTATTGGATAAAAAAGCAAGACAATCAGATTTGCAATCTGATCTGGACGAAACCGAAAAACATATTTCAGAACATATACGTCATGCACCACTATATCTGCTTCTTCCCAAACTTCGTGAGCTAGAATCTGAATTAAACGCAAAAGTTAAAATCCCAGCAAGCCATGAAAAATGGGAAAGACTTGAGATTGTTTATTCTGATTTAATCGAAAATGGTGAAAAGTGTCTTTGTGGGAGAGAACTGGATGACAAGTCTGAACGCCATCTCCAAGAAGAACTTTCAAAGGTTCGCTCAACTCTGGAGAAATTGAAATCCACATCTGGCAAGGGTGGAAAGAAAGAAATGACAAACAAACTCCTCTCCGTTTCTCAAATAATTAATCTTTATGGTGAAAACCAGAATAGTGCAAGTGAAATTCTAAGAAAGAGATCATCCTTAAACATTCGCCTGGAAGAAATTGAAAATGACATTTCTGACTTAAACACGAAATTGGAAGGTCATGAATTGGTTGAAGTCCAAGAGCTTTTCCGTCAAAAAGCTGATTTAAGAAATAGGTTAGAAGAACTCCAAGAAAGCTTAGGTGTATTAAAGGAAAACATGCAAAAAACTGTTGATAATTTGCGTGACAAAAGACGCGAACTTGATCAGCTAACAATTGATAATGCACAAGGACATCGGCTTGTCCAGGAATTAAACTTAGTACGGAGTTCACAGGCTGCGGTAGATGGCCTTTTAAACCAAGCTATTGAGGAAAGGCGTAATCAAATAGAAAAACTCTCCTCAGAAGTTTATATATCAATCACCAATAAACCCGAAGAATATTCTGGTGTAAGAGTAAAAGAGGATTATACATTGGAAGTAATCCGTAGAGATGGAACATCGGTTGACAATACCAAACTCAGCTCGGGAGAAAAAGAAGTATTAGCCTATAGCTTCATTACTGCTTTAAATAGATCCAGTATAACTCCTGTTCCTTTTGTGATGGATACACCTTTTGGCCACTTGGACAGCACACACCGAGAAAAGCTTCTAAAAAATCTTCCAAGCTTGAATGTTCAAGTATTCTTGTTAGCAACCGATCGAGATCTGCCTGCAAATGAACGAGACAAAATCGATGATTTCCTGGCCGGTGAATTTGAAATTAAACGTGATCAAGCGGCGGCACGTTCTTACATAGAGGAAATAGTATGATTAAATTTGCTGAACAAGATCGGTTTTTTATTAGTGAAGATTTAATGGGACTAGCGGATAAACTTGTTGAGGAGAAAACGTTTGAAACTCGTGTTGATTTCCTCCTTTATGCTGCAGCATACGCTATTAGAAACGATCTCTCACCTGCAATAGATTTTAAAAGACATGATCTGGGAATGAGAGCATCAAGCTTGCCATCTAATCTAAAAATTTCATTTGAGATTATCATTCCAAAATATTGTGAGGATAAATCAATATCGATTCCTTCTGATCCAAAAGGCTTAATGAATACAGTTTGTTGTTTGGGTGTTGAAGGGGCTCGGAAACTTTCAGATATTTGGAAATCCATGTCTAGATCGCAAAAGCTGAATCATATTCTTAATGTAGAAAAAGGAAATATTGAAAAATGAGTAACTTGCCATTTATTACTTTAAAGGATTTATTTGCAGAAGACTTAATGTTTTCCGTTCCTCTTCTTCAGAGGCCATACGCCTGGGATTGTGATGAGTGGGATAATTTCTGGATAGATATACTAGATTGTATAAATAAGAATAGTATCCAAGGTCAGCTAATGCACAATGAGAATTTTAACGATTTAGGGTTTCTAGATAATCACTTCATGGGCTTGTTTATTTTTGTTCAAAATGGAGATACAAAGAAAGTTTTTGATGGCCAGCAGCGTATTTCAACGATTCTAATCCTTCTCTCAATAATACGGCAACTACTAAATCAATCTAGTGAAGAATTGGCAAAAGAACTCTCAAAAACAATATTCAGAAATTATTTATGCTTTACTGATGACGAAGCAAGAAAAATAGGTGATAGACTAGAGATGGGATTCTTTGACAAGGATTTCTTTTCTTCTTTTATCCTCTCAGAGGAAACAGATCTTGAAAGAATCAAAACAGATATGAGATCTTTTTCTGCAAGTAGAAAAATAAAATCTTATGAAAAGATTCGGGACTGTTTTTTTTACCTGTTGGGAAAAGTATCTGACCACATTGATGGCAAGCCCGATGTTGAAAAAGTGAAATTATTGAAAATCATATATTACACACTCAAGGACGGCTTAGATTTTGTGCAGATAACTATCGATTCTGAAGAGAAAGCTGCTGTTATTTTTGAAACGGTTAACAGTCGGGCAGAACCTCTTTCTGAGGCAGATCTGATTAAAGTTTATGTGTTAGAGGGTCTAGGTGCACAAAATATTGAAGATAATTTTGAAAAATGGAACAAAATTATAGAAAATGTAAGCGAAGATAGGATAGTTGACTATATAAAAGATAATTTCATATCACGGTATCCACTCCAACCAGACGATAGCATAAAGCATGGATTATATAGGATAGTTAAGAAACGAGTTTCAGCTTCCCTTTTGCAATCATATTTTGATTCACTTTATAGTGAATCATTTCACTATTCGGAAATCCTTTTTCCTAATGAAATAAATAACGATCCAAGTGATGAATTAAAGAGAATATATTCTGATATTGCTGCACTAAAGATCCAAAGGATTAATCCTTTGATCCTTGCAGGCTTATCAGTATATACGGAGCTTTCTGCTAAACTTACTTTCTTGAAATTGGTTGAAAGTTTTGTTTTCAGATATAAGATTATTGTCAATCATTCTCCAGACCAATTATTAAAGATAGTAAACGGCCTTTCAGTGAAAGTACGAAACCCTGCTGACTATAGCTTTGATAATTTAAAGTCAGAGCTGCTTGAAGATCGCCATAAAATCAATGACTCAATGATTAACTCGTATTTGACAGGATTTGGCAAGAATGCCAAAAACCCTCTTATTAGATTCATTTTGAGTAAAATTGAGAATGAAATAAGAAGAATAAAAGGTTGTGTTCCAATAATTTACGGCAGAAGATTGAGTATTGAACATATTTTACCGGAGAATGTCAAAACAGAGGATTTGTCAAGGTTTGGTGTAACACGTGAAGATCATGAAGATCTCTATTGGCGTTTAGGTAATCTGCTATTAGTTAAAATATCAACTAATAACGCTTTAGGGCAAAAGAGTATTGCTGAGAAACTAGAAATTCTTCAACGAGTAACGGATTTTGAAATGGTTAAAGAATTCTATAATCATAATAATGCCAAGACTTCTTGGGGGAAGACGGAAATAATGAGTGGACAAAGTCATGTAAACTCATTAATAAAAGCTATTTGGCCATTATAATCTCTTCAATACGAATCCTCTTGCTTTTGTTCTAATATTTCGATGAATTGGCGTTACAAGTTTCTCAGCTTTATTACTGCTTTTGAAACTACCTCTATTGTCTTGGTGATCTCTTCTTCTGTTGTAAATCTTCCTAACCCGAATCTAATGGACGAATATGCTCTTTGCTCGTCGTATCCTAGTGCTGTGATTACATGAGACGGCTTGACTTCCGTAGTTGTACATGCAGAACCGGTAGAAAAAGACAGCTTGTCTTTTAGTATATGAATAAGTGCTTTATTCTCTACACCAGGAATTGTTATATTCAAATTGTGTGGCAGTCTTTGCTTTTGGTCTCCATTAAGCTGTATATCTGGGAACATCTGTTTTAGCTTTGTTAGTATGTTTTTTGTCAGTTTATTATCCTTCTTGTTTTCCTTGTCCATTTCCTTAGAAGCAATTTTAAGTGCCTCAGCCATACCAACAATTCCAGGCACATTAAGTGTACCAGATCTCATTCCACGTTCATGGCCACCCCCAAACGAGATAGGATTTAATTTTATAAAAGGAGAATATGTCCTGACAAAAAGGCCTCCAACACCTTTAGGCCCATAGAACTTATGTGCACTAAATGAAAGCATGTCTACATTCATTTCATATACATTTACTTTTATGTGCCCCACAGCTTGAGCAGCATCCGTATGGAATAAGATATTGTTAGCTTTCGCAATCTTTCCAATTTCTTCTATGGGCTCAATAGTCCCAATCTCATTGTTGGCAAACATTATTGAGATCAGAATTGTATCATCTCTAATAGCGTTTTTAAGATCATCAATACTTACAAATCCATATTCGTCTACAGATAATAATGTAACTTCCGCCCCTTCAGATTTTAAATACTCCAATGTATCAAGTACACACGGATGCTCTATCGCAGATGATATGATATGGTTGCCTTTGTCTTTATATTTACGAAATGTTCCAATCAGGGCCAGGTTGTTTGATTCAGTGGCTCCGCTGGTAAAGATAATTTCATTGCTCTTTCGACATCCTAGAACTTTCGCAATATCTTCACGTGCTTTTTGTACGGCTTGTTTGGCATGATGACCATGAAGATGGTCAGTACTTGAGGCATTCCCATAGACTTCAGAAAAATATGGGATCATCTTTTCTAGGACTCTCTTGTCCAGCGGGGTGGTGGCGTTGTGGTCAAGGTATATAGGTTTGTCCATTGTGTTCAATTATTCTTCAGAAGCTCAAGAAGGCAATCTAGTCCTTTTACTCTATTTGTTAGCATTTCTACTCCACGGTTAATGTGGGCATGTAAATACTCGTAATAGTTTTCCTTTGCAACATTGTTCTCATTGCACCATTGAGTAAAAAGGGATAGGAGCATCAGCTCCTGATCTCCCAGAAATGTATATCGGTTTATTTCCTGACCAGTATCATCACTATATAATTCTAATGATGGCATATTGTTTTCATTAATTGATAAAGTCATGGCTAATCGGCAGGAAACATTAGGTGTTAAACCTGTTCTCATCTTAAACGTCTTTAGCTTGATAGTCGCTGCTTGAGATAGTTTTATTCGTTTGAATTCCATATCATTTAATTCCAGAAATATCCTTTTTTTACTTTGGTTTTATTTTCATTATCACAATGCTCCAGGTGATATGCTAAAGAAACATGCGGCTTAAGAATTTCAAAGTTTTTCCTGTCTACTTCCGTATCAGTAGAGAAGATCAACATTTGGTGTGAAGCATGGGGGAAAAAGATTTTCAGAATATTATCCCTATGGTGTGAGTCTAGACGTCCGAGAGGTGTATCGATAATAAAAGGAAGATTTTGTCCTGAAATCTTTGCCAATCCCCAGACCATTGACATTGCATAGATTTCCATTTCACCTGAAGACAGTTTATGTTTATCTATAGCCTTATTATTGATGTCGTATAAACAGACATCAAAAGTTACTGGATTAATGTCGATTCTGTGAATCATATCTTTTTTCCTATGAAGGCTGTTAAAGATATTGGTAAACTCATTTGTAAGGTTATGGCTTTTAAGTTTGGCAAGATCCTCGTAGTAAGAATCAATCACTTCTTCTGTCTTCTTTACGAGAATAAGTTTCTTATCTGTCTTATTGCTTTCTTGCAATTTAGAGTCTGCTTGTTCAATTTTTCTTTCAATCTCATTTTGGTCATTAATAAGTTGACACACCTTGTCGTCAATACCTTTTGTCTCACTTTCAAAACAACCTAACTCTTTATATAACTCATTGAGCTTCTCATGCATTGGTCTTACTAATTCATCATCAGGGACTCGTTGTAAGTCAACCTGAATTTTTTGCAATGTACGAAACTTCCTCTCGTATTCTTTAGTTAAAACCTTAATTTTGTTTGGAACGTCATTTAATGAGCTATCAATGTTGTGAGAAATAATTGATGTTTGCTGTTGAGACATGCCATGTAGTATTTTAGTCAGGCCCAGATTGTCATTTTCATCGAAATGATTTTTAACTTCTGCTTTAAGGCGTTCTTTTATCTTGCTTAAATCCGCAGTCGTTAGGTTCAGTACGTCTTTCAGAAAGTCTTTGCCGTTTATTTTATTTAAGAACGTACGACTTCTTTTAGATAATAGTTTTGCTGCGATTATTTTATCTTGAGCTTCATTCTCCTTTATTATTTGTTCTCTTAATCTCTTCGCAAGTTCAGGTGCTAGTGATACAGGTAATAAGTCGGCACATAGATCTCTGAGTTTTTCTTTTACTATCTCAATCTCGTTCTCAATAGCTGATTTCCTGGAAATTAAGGATTCTCTATTTTCCAGATAATTTCCACCCTGGCTAGCAATCTTATCTTTATATTCTGCTATTATGTTTTCTGCCTTCTTTACATTGTTAGTTAATGTAGATTTTTGATCCTCTAATTTTCTCTTATTTGCCTTAACTAAGCTTAATTTATTTTCTAATACTTCAAGCTCTAGTTCAAGTGGTTTTGAGGACTTTTCCTTCAAATATTTAGTTCTGTATATTTTCAAGTCAGCCTTTAATCTTTCCACGAGATCCAGTCCCAGCATGGCTTTTATTGACTTCTTAAACTCCTCATTGCTGTCGTCAGACATCATCTTCTGGATTTTCTCTCCATCAAAGAAAAATAGTTGAGACAAGCCAACAGGAATAAGCTCTTTTACAAACTCCTGCCAGCTCTCTTTCTCAACTTCATCTAGGTCCTCACCGTCTTGTTTTACATTAAGATTCTCTATGATTTTGCCCTGGTCTTCTTCCCATTGCCTTTCAACTATAAAAGTGTTTAGTCTTCCATTCTTGGAATATTGAAACTCTAGTTCAACAGACGCATAATTTGCCTGTACGAGTAAATTACTTGATTGGTGGATTTTACCTTTCAAAAAATCTTTATAGTTTCCATTGCTTCTCTGGTCAGAAATATTATCACCATAGAGACATAACTTAATTGCATTGAACAGCGTAGTCTTGCCAGCACCATTCATCCCACCAAATAGGATAATTGGTTTAAGCCTTTTGGTTTGTTTGTCTGAATGAAGCACAAATTCATGTCGGCCGCAGAAAACACCGTAGTTGTCTATTGTTATTTTATTTATAATCATTTATTAATTTCCTGTGTTTTCAACTCTTCTTGGATTTCTTTCTCTGGTCGCCATTCTTCATTAAATATTTTATTGATTTTGTTTATAATACCCGCTCGACGTGTCATGCCTTCCATACTTCTCTCTAAATCAATTAGCCTTGCTATTAGATCTAACTGCATTTCATTATCACAATGTTTTTCAAGCAACTGATGGTCATCCTTAGTAAATACTACCCCATCTTCAGAGGCTAATGGATAATCCTCTCCGTATATTTCCTTGTATATTGTAGGAACCGAATCCTGCCAATCGTGTGCTTCTTTACGCCAAGTTTGTCTGATCAATTCAAGTTCTTCTATTGAGATAGCGGAAAAAGAGATATCAGGTTTCTCTTCTTGGATCTGTTTCTGGGCAGACAGCAACTTTCTTAGAAATGTTTTTCTCCATTCGAGTTTATATGGACCATAAGAAAGCCTGGTACCATCTCTTACTGTGCTTGCCTGTCCATCACGGCGTTTATGGTTTCTATAAGTTGATTTTTTAGATGGGGTTTGAGTTTCACTTAACATCTCTCTAAACTCAAAAAGTGGAGCCATCCACTCTTCACCACTATCTATAAGGTTTTGCATAGTTGTGTCTTTCTGGACAAGAGTACAAACCCAACATCCAAAACGACTGTTACCGCAGGAAGGTGTCGACTTGTCAACTACCATTGGGCATTCTCCGTCATCTGCATTTTGGTAGATAGCTGCTAAGTCTCGATTGTTTCCTCCCCATGCACACTTATTGCTTAAAAGATATGTCCATACTTCTTCTGTTGTAAGATTTTCAATTGGTGTATACACATATGCTTCTGGTAAAGTTGGATGTTTTGATAGTCCCAATGCATCACGTTTTGTTTTGCTTAGAACTTGCTGTCGAGAGGAACTTTCTGCACTACGTGCACCTAAAACAACAGTAACTTCCTTTGATTTTGAAGCCTGTTCCTCTATAAAACGATCAACTGGATTAATTTTTAATCTTTCTGTACACCATCTGAACTGCTGTGAGGGGGCAGGGTATCCTTTGCCAATAAGGTTTACCCAAAAGGTTTTCTCCAGGAGAGGGGTTAATTTATGAACACTGACTGGTAGATTTTGTGACTTTACGGATTCGCTTATCTTGTTCAAAGTATCGTCTATGTAGGCAAGAATATAAGGCGTTTCTACTAGTGTATCAACGCAGATAACATGTACTTTATTAGTTCTCTCTTTATTTGGTATTTCCTTTATAGCTTCCCATACTATTTGCAAAGTGGCAGTAGAATCTTTGCCTCCTGAAAAGCCGACTACAAAAGGACGAGCATATGCAGAATAAACTTTTTTAATATGTTGTTTTATTTCTTTTATCTTATTTAAATCCATGGTATGCCTTTATGCCTTTGACAGATATTCTTGTTCTATTTTCATTTCTTCAGGAGTTAGCTTGAGGCTAAAAGTATTCTTTAAATGATTGGTTGTCAGTATTAATGCATTGTGAGACTTGCTTATTTTGCCCGCAATCATAGCCCTTCCTTCCCATAAGGCTCTGTTCTTTCTCGCCCAATCAATCTTACTAAGCTTTTTAAGTTCCTTTTTATAGTCTTTGTTTGCAGTTGAAAGAAGGACTGCTCCTAAACGTCCAATTGCATGCATAGCAAGTGCGTGAGAGTGTATATAGTCACGCCTTAGCTCATGCGTGCTTACAGACTTTTCAGCTGCTAATTGCCAGTCTTTCATGTTATTGCTAACATTCTCCCAAAAGCTTATAGCCAGAGATTCTTCTTCCTTGCTAACTTCTTTAGAATTTTGTGGTTTTCTTAATAAGCATACTGTTCCTTGAAATATACTGCTTAATGTAAATAGCTTTGTAGAACGGTTTGAGATATTAGTTTTCTCAATTTCAGTTAAATTACGGAAGGCACTGACCTTCTCTATTAATGTTCTCGCAAGGGCTGATAAAGGGTCTCGGTAGTCGTAAAGAATACCTATTGAACGTGTTGGTCTCACAGAGTGTTTATTAAGGTCTGCAAACATTTGCTGAGTATTTTTTAAACCGACATCTATAAAAAAAACTACTGATATTGTTTCGTCTCCTAAATCCGGGCATTCAGCCAGGGCTTTCTCTATTGCAGCTCTTCTATGTTGCCCATCATTTATAATAAAACGAGAGTCCATAGTTATCCTTAATTTCCCTACATCTTCAACTTTCTTATCATTGAAACAAAATGGTTCAAACCTGACTTCCCCGTCAACCGATGCGGTAATCGAAGAAAAAATATAATCTGTTCTATTGTCTAAAATATACTTAGTTATTTCTGGAATTCTAGATTTATTGAGAGTTCGTTGTGAACGCAACTCAGCGGGGATTTCCTCTTCTTGAAAGAGAAATATCTTGGGGACTAGTTTCATAGGGCACATTGCGGTATAATACTCTCTACCCGCTTGCCGTCCCCTGAGTGCAGTAAAAACATATTCGTATGATTCCATAATAGCTCCATTCATTGACGTGCTTCCATTGGCATTTGGAAGCACGTATTTATATAATGGAAGCATCTAGTATTGTCAAGTCTTTTTTGCAAAACAATGAATAAATAGGAACATAATATTAGGAGAATAAGGCGCATTCCGTAGGCTATTGTTGATAAAATGATTATAAAATAAATATGTGATTGGGAGACGGGTCAAGTGTATTCTAATAATCACCTATGACGTCTATTAGAATTATTTTTGATGGGATAGAATGATTAATATTAAAATTGCTCAATTAAGGGTGTAATTTAAGACTAACCGTTTGTTTTTCCTTTTGTCTTTTTAGTTTTATCTGGTTTCAGCTTATTTCCTTTGCTGTACAATCCCCATAAATAATATTTTTGTGATGCGAAGCCTAGTGCTGATTTTCTGATCTCCATTTCTGAATATTTGACATTGTACTTCCAGGTATGATAGTTGAAGCTGAGGCTTCTCGCAAAATAGAGAGGTTTCAGACTGTTAATTATCTTC
>JADHTQ010000079.1 GCA_016784965.1 Bacteriovoracaceae bacterium
TTGTCGAGTAGAACTCATAATAATTTCCTTTGTTTAAATTTATTATTAAATTCAATTATCTGAGAACCCTCACAGAACCCTGCATGAAGTTTTCCCTCACAAGGCTCTTCAGATAGATATTCACCTAATAAGTTATCGAGTATAAAAGTCATGATGTATCCTTGGTTGTGGTAGAGGATTCCAATCAAGATAGTTGCTAAAGGTTTCCCAAGTCATACTTCTCTTTTGGCTTCTTCTATTTATCCACTTGTAAATTAGTTTATTAGCTTCATATTCAAACTGCCTTAGACATTTGATATTCCCGCTAACTCCAAAGTAATTGTAATGTCCAACAAGTTTTGCTCTTAGTATTTTCCACCAATCTTTTAACAGAAGACTATTCCTGATTTTCTTTAACCAGGTATTCAATTCTATTAATCCTTTACGAAGTTTTTCTTTCTGGGTCTTATGTCCCATCAGGAAATATCCTCGTTTGCTCTTTCCGCAATAATGAGTAAAACCCAAGAAGTTAAAAGTTTGCGGTCTATCACCATTCCCCTTATTATGGGAGCTCCACGGTGCTCTTCCAAATCTTACAATTGAAGTCTTTGCCTTAGACACATTCAAATTAAACTTTGCCAGTCTATCTTCAAGCTCAACAATAAAATCTTCCGCATCCTTTTTACTTTCACAACAGACAATAAAGTCATCACAGTAGCGAATCATTTCTATTCTTGCCCTGGACTTTAATTTAAACTTTCGTTCAAACCAAATATCCAAAACATAGTGTAAATAGATATTTGCAAGTATCGGACTAATGACACCACCTTGAGGTGTTCCAACTTTACTTTGAGAAAATATTCCATCTTCCCAAATGCCTGCTTTTAAAAATCTTCTTACCAGTAACAAGAAGTTTGGGTCACTAATCTTCTCTTCCAAGCATCTTAATAACCAGTAGTGAGATATATTATCGAAAAATTTTTCGATATCAACGTCCACAACTAGGTTCACTGGCGTTTTCATTACAATTGTATTCAAACGTTTTACCGCTTGATGACAACTTCTTTTAGGCCTAAATCCATAAGAGAAATCAACAAAATCTTGTTCAAAAATTGCTTCCAAGATTTTCTTCATCATGACTTGAACTAGTTTATCCTCAGCCGTTGGAATTCCAAGACCACGCTTTTCCTTCTTTCCAGGCTTTGGTATCAGGACTCGTTTCACTGGTTGAGGACGATATTTCTTCGTCTTCATTCTCTCCACTAAATCCTTCAGATTCTCATCAAGATTTTCTCCATATTTCAATACACCAACTCCATCAATGCCAGGTGCCTTACACGTTTTAAGTTCACCATAGCACCAAGAAAGTGACTCCTCATTTATGAGGTGAGCAAGTGAGCTAAACTTAAAACCCTTGTCCTTTCTTGCCTTTTCAGCTATCAGTTTTAACTTACTGTTCGTTCTCATTTTACTAACCTCGGTGGATTAAAAGAACCAGTGTTAAAGCTGGCATGTACCTGCTGGGCGCTTTCCCACGTACGAGTCCTTATCTCGCTCCGAGTACTATCCCCCAGTCCGACTTCTGCATAGTCATCTGTCAATTCTTGTCCTTTTCGACTTGTTTCAACATACTGCCTTTCTACTCTAGTAGCAGAACTATGCAGATCTCCCAAGTTTACAAATAAACCATCTTGAATCATGCCATCGTCTAAGACTCCGACAAAGCCATCTCTCTCTTGCCACTTACGTGAGAGATAATACTGCCTTCCGCCAAAATGAGGGGCGTCGGCCTTTGCCACATGGAGGATTACGGAGCCTACATCGTTCACTTTCGTTACGGCCTGATTCATTGCTCCCTTCAGCTTCATTTATTTTGTCACCTCCATAAATGTGAAGTTCGCTTCTAAAGTGTTGGCCTCACTTTCTTTAGGTTGGATTTGCACCAACTGGTTAATTTGCACTTTGCTTGGCGCACTCATCTTTCCCCCTTTGAAAAAGAAGCACGTTTACATCTATTATTTACTCCTAGATCCAACAACTATCAATTATATTAAAAATATCATTCCCATCTTAAAATTAGATACATTCGGCAACAATGATTAATTGTGCAATTTGGTTGACTTAAGGCCAGTTCATTAGAATAATTAAGTGAAAATTTTTCAAAAAAGGAGAGATATCTTGAAAAATATTAATAAAACTTACTTAATAATCTTTATAATTTCTTGCTTTGGCTTGAGCAACATCAGCCATGCGTCAAAAATTTTTGGCCATAAATTGGTATCAAAAAGTGGACATGTTGGAGTTGCCTTCCCCATTGGAGGCCTAAGTGATTTGTCCAGTACAGGTATTTCTTTAGGTGGCAATCTCTTTGTACCATTTAAAAGTGTCATCAAATCTTACAAAAAGGATGATCTGTTAATGGGACTAAAGTTATCTTACACTTGGTGGACCGGCGATGCTAATGAGCTTTCAGACTATACCGTCTCCAGCCTAGCACTTATGCCGATTGTGCGTTATCTAAATTTTGTAAAACCACCACATAAAGATGTAGTGTTGTTTTTACAGGGAGGAATTGGTTTCTCACTTCAACACATAAGCTTAAAGTACACTGGGCCGAGCTCAGTTTTTATAACTAACTATTCAGACTCTGACTTGCTTATAGGACTAGATTTAGGGGTAGGTGCAATCTACAAAAAATTCGAATTTTTAGCAAATTACAACCTAGGCCCTAGTTCTGATTTTGGGGAATCAATTTCATTGACTGTAGGTTACCAGTTTTAAATTTATAATCCCCGTCTACTAAAGTAGGCCTGAGGATGCTCACACGCTGGACATTTGTGGGGGGCAGTTGTCCCATCATGAACATAACCACAATTGTTGCATCGCCAAGTCACCTCTTGTTGATCAGTAAAAACTGTATTTTTTTCAATTCTTTCTAAGTGCTTTTTATAGAGTTCTTCGTGATACTTTTCAGCTCTTGCAATACTGGTAAAAACAGCGGCAATTATATTAAATCCCTCACTTTGGGCAATCTCTGCAAAGCTTGGATACATTTGGGTCCATTCGTGGTTTTCACCCGCTGCTGCAGATTTTAAATTTGAAGCCGTATCAGATAGTACTGTAGGGAAGCTTCCAGTAATTTCTACCTCAGCTCCACTTTCTTTTAGAAATTTAAAAAGCCGTTTTGCATGCTCTTTTTCATGGTTGGCCGTCTCTGCAAAAATATTTGATATCTCAATCAGCCCCTCTTTTTTGGCAATTGAGCTATAGTAAGTGTATCGATTTCTTGCCTGTGACTCACCAGCAAAGGCGGCCATTAGATTTGTTAGTGTCTTGGTATTTTTGAGGTCATCCATCAATTTCTCCTTAATTGCTTTTTTTTAGTTTATGCCTTCCATAGTCCATGTAAATTACAATATGCTCTTACAACATAATTGTTATGTTCAACTTTAAAATTGTAACTCGGTTCACCGCCAGGACTTAGGTGTTGACGATAGATGGTGTCCTTATTAACCAATTCAATCCACTCAATGTAGTGATCATCCGCCATGGGGTGACTGGTGCTACCAACCTTTACCGCAAGCTCACCGCTACTAAAACTGACAGTGGGAATGTGTTTTTCAACTGCTGCTTCAGTTGTATTTTCATTTTGATGGCCCATGGGTTGCCCACAGCACACTAGCTTACCCCCTGCTGCATGCATTACTTCCACTATGTTTCCACAGAGGTCACATTTGTAGACCTGATCTCTTGTTGTCATGATAGCTCCTTTACTTAAATTAATATTGTTGTAAATGATAAATGCTATCTTGTTAAAAATTAAATGGCAAACCCAACACTAAAGTTCGTTGACCTTTCACTTCCATATTTGGTAAAAATGTTAAACAAGTCTGATCAACCAAGGATTTAAAATGGATATTATGAGCTTAACTTACTGGGCAAATATAAACCCACTCATGGCAGCACTAATGGCCACCTTGTTTACTTGGGGTATGACCGCACTGGGTGCCAGTGGTGTCTTTTTTTTAAAAAACGTCAATCAAAAAACATTGGATGCCATGCTAGGATTTGCAGCAGGCATTATGATTGCCGCCAGCTTTTGGTCCCTACTGGCCCCGGCCATTGAAATGTCTGAAGGGCTGAGTGTGCCAAATTGGTTTCCCGCCGCCGTGGGTTTTGCTTTTGGTGGTATCGTACTCTATATTGTTGATAAAATATTACCCCATCTTCATCTAAACTTTCCCATCGAGGAAGCCGAAGGAGTAAAAACCTCTTGGCATAGAAGTGTTTTACTCGTTCTTGCAATTACTCTACACAATATTCCCGAAGGTCTGGCCGTGGGAGTTGCCTTTGGCGCACTTGCCACAGAAGCTTCTACTGCAAGTGTCTCTGGAGCAGTTGCCTTAGCACTTGGTATTGGTATCCAAAATTTCCCCGAAGGATTTGCAGTATCTGCTCCGCTTAGAAGAGAAAATATGTCTCGCCTTAAAAGCTTTTGGTATGGCCAACTCTCTGGTGTCGTAGAACCTGTGGCAGGGGTACTAGGTGCAGCACTGGTAATTGTAGCAAAACCAATATTGCCCTACGCCCTAAGTTTTGCTGCTGGAGCTATGATCTTTGTTGTCGTTGAAGAGCTCATTCCAGAGGCACAACGCAAAAAAAATACTGACATCGCTACCGTTGCAACGTTGGGTGGCTTTATTGTAATGATGGTTCTAGATGTGGCTTTGGGGTAGTCCGCTATAATCATAGAAACTAACTGCATATTTTAACAAATCTTGGATCATAGTAAGATCTAAATATTGACAATAGAAGAAAGCTCTCCATAACCCTTTCTAAAGTAAGCTCTCTAAATACTTCAATACCAGTGTCTAAGTCCAAATTTCCACGTTTTAAGTCTTGTAGAAAATATCTACCCATTTGATGAGCGTTATGAACATTTCCCAGAGCATTGGCCAAAAGAGATGCCCCCTCTTTGCCTTCTTGCAACCTGCTTTGAAACTCCTTTACAAAACTCTTTACATCGATTGCGGTATATGTTTGGTCACCTGGAGCGCCTAAACCATTACCGACAATGTAACTGTTGGTCCTATTTTGATTTTTCACCCACATATTAACCCTTTTTATAATTTGTGCTTTTTTATCTTTAAATGAGCACACCCTTTTTTTGACTATTTCATGGTATCTTTCCCAAGCTTTAATTAAACTTTTTTGATCTGTTATTTCAGTCCACTTTACGGCATAACTTGTATGTTTTGCTTGCACTACTTCTGAGGCATCATGCGAGCAGCTGGTATCAGCATGCACATAAACTACAAAAAAAAGCTGTGATAAAACGATAAATAGAGGGGTAACAATCTTTATCAGCACCTAGAAATCCACCTTAACATTAACTTAACAAATACAACATTCACACGATTTAAGTGTTAACATTTACCAAGATAATGTTAAGAAAGATTGGCCCAAATGTTTAAGTTTCCTTAATCTTTTGGGCCACACTTGAAATATCTAAAATAATTGTTACGAAAGTATCAAAAATTTGCTTGTTTCCCTAATAAAATTGATAGGAAAGACCAAGCTCATAGCGATTATAGTCACTGTCTTGGTTCACTCTAACCTTACTAAACCAGTCGATGTTATCTGTAACCTTACCTTTGAATAATACTAAACCCGAAGAGTTTGGTGCATCTCGATAGATACCAGATGAAAGGTTTGCCCTTTTTGCAGGATCTTCTTCCATATATAGGTACTGCACAGACACCTGTACATCGTACTCACCGTCTTTATTATCAATAAACAATCCAAAAAGATCCACATCAGTAGAAGCTCCAACCAAGGCCTTCACTTCTTTTGCGTCAACATCCATCAAGGCCTCAGCAACCAATTTGACTGCACGAGTGGCAGTTAGTTTGACCTTCATTTTCGCAGCAGCTCGAGCAAAGTCCACTTCCTCATGTCGCTCATAGGCCCCCTCTAACTTTAATTTCTTGAATACTTTGCCAGACATTTTTATTTCGACATAGTTGGCCTTGCGTCTTCTAACAAACGCATCTGGGTTTTTATAATCACCAAGGGCACCGCCTGTAACTGTCATTGTCCCGACTGGAGTTTTAACTTTTACTCGTGCACCATCAATCCAACCTGACTTGGTAAAACCTGTTGCTTTTGCTAAACTCTTATCTGGTGCCATGGCGCCAAATTGTACTGGTATGCCAAATGGATCACTTTGTATATAGAGCTGTCTAATGGCCATCTCTGTATCAAATTCGTAGTCCCCCGATTCGAGGTCATAAATCCTATTTGATCCACTAGTAAATTTTGACCCCGTTTTGGCCAAACCCACGACTTGGAACTTTCCACTAAAATCAACCTTGTACTTGATAGTAATAGTCTGTTTTAGGTCCTGCTTTGGTTCACCTGGCTCCGAGCGCCAACGTGTTTTACCCTTTATACTAACTTTGCTGTTGGTCTCTGCACTAGCGACAGTGACATTAATCAGCAATGTAAAAATTAATAGCAATCGAAACATGAAATTTCTCCCTGTTATGAGTGGATAATAACTTATTTAAAGTTGTTTTAAGGCCAGATCATAACTGAGAAATATTGTGAATTTGGGAAGATTTTGTGAATAAATAAACACAATTCTTTTAAAAAATCAGATCGCGTCCCGAGAGGCAATAACATCCATGGGAAAATTTGGAGATTTTTTGCTGGTAACTGCCACCAACTTCCTGCAAGCAAAATTGATAACCCACTCCTTTAGGCCAGAACCAAAGCCCCAATTAACATACACTCTGGCGATAAAAAGCGATATCAAAAGCAGGGTCATTGTCCCCCCAAACTTGTTGACAAACATGGGAAACAAGAAGATGCATATACCTGCTAACACATAGTCTAGTGCGTTGATAATAACGATTACAGGGCCCAAGTAATCCCAAGACATACGCTTGCGATAGATGCGCCTGATGCGAGTTAGGATCGCTCCAGATAACAAAAATGCTCCCAGCAGAGCGGCAAATGGTGGCATATTTGGATCACTTGAAAATAAAGCTATCGCTGCAGCTTGAGCTGTAATTACGTGGTGGGCATAATAGCTAGTCATTTTAAAAACACCCGGCAGCAGTAAGTACAGATCCCAGTACATTACTAAAATAAGTATTACCGAACCAATTTTTGATAGCAAAACTGAGTGACTGAAATACCCACAATAAGATACGACACAGGCCAGCAGCAAAGTAGCTGTGAAGGCCTTAATACCTCGTTTGCTGTAGAGACCTTTTTCTTCTGACCTAATAAGAAATCCTTGAACGGTAAAGTCAACCATCTCAACGACACTCGCTACAATAAAACTCATAATTGCCATAACCGTAAAAGGCATAAAGGCAGCATATAAAATATATAGGGTCATGCGAAACAAGCGCCTGAAAAGAAATATTGCTCTACTTTTGGCGCTACTTGATCTTTTTAATCTGGTAACTATCAAAAGATACAAGACAGTGGCCAATTCTGCCAAAAGAGCTACACCCCAAAAAGAATAAACCACTCCACTGGTTGATGTTTTCAACACATAAGTTGTAAGCAAAATTGCAACGAAAATCCCAACATGAATTAGTAAACTTCTTTGGGATATTATACTACACTTTCTAACACACCATAAAGTGCTGCTGTTCATAATGCGCCTCCTGCGCAAGCATTTCGCTGTCTAATTAGTTCTGGTAGTAAACATTCACACATCCGCTACATTGTATCTTTAAAAAATTATTGAAGTCCAGTAATAAAATATGATGTTGTAAAAAGTTAGTAATAACCGTGAGTAACAGAGTTTTTTGCTCCACTACTGGCGACTATTTTATAGTTGTAACAAAGGTAACTCAACTCTAAATGTTGCTCCCTTACCTTCCTCACTTTGGCAGCGAAGGTGTCCTTTGTGGGCCTTTATTATGCTATGTGAAACAGATAATCCAAGACCTGTACCCCTACCAACTTCCTTTGTTGTATAGAAAGGGTCAAATATTCTGTGTTGCTCTTCTTCGGTGATGCCCGCTCCATTATCTGTAAACTCAATGACTACAGTCTCTCCTTGTTTATGTGTTGAAATAATCATTTCACCAACAAAGTCACTTGCACAGCTGCTTATTGCATCCTTGGCGTTTGATATGAGATTAATAAAGACTTGTTCCAGTTGGATGCTATCGCCCATTACTTGAATGTCGTCGTCAACTAATTGTTGCTTCACAACTACAGAAGATAACCGTAGCTGTTCTCTTACTAAAATTAAAGATTTTGAGACAACTTCATTAATGGAAGTGCTCTGCATGCTAGAATGTGATTGTCTAGAAAATTCCCGGAAATGGTTTACGATTTTAATAATTCGTACACAGTTGTCATGAATACTTTTTGTATATTCTCTTAGATCAGAGCAAAAAGCACTTTCATGCCCTTTTAACTTCATGCCTATTAAGTCATTAAATCCTTTAATAATGCAAAGAGGATTATTAATTTCATGGGCCAAACCAGAACTCATCTCTCCTAAAGCCGCCAATTTTGCAGATTGTACTAATTGGAATTGAGTCTCTTTAAGCTCAGTCAAATTTCTTGCAATACAAACCATCTCTGGTCTTTTTCTTTTTGCAGCATCCCCCTTAATGGCAGATCCAGACAGCGCCACCGGTATTTGCTTTCCACTTTTAGTCATGAAAACTTTCTCGGTCTCACTAACGAAACCTTTTTCATCTAGCCCATGAAGAAGATCAGTGCAATCTGTAATCATTGATAGTTGAGCACCAATTAATTCATCCTCGGCATATCCTAGCATCTTGGAAGTGGAAAAGTTTACAGAACGAATCTTGCCATGCACATCAAACACTATAAGCATATCCATCAACGATTTAATTATGTTTTCAACATAATCCTTAGAAACATGGCTAGCACTAAGCTTTACTCGCATATTATCAAGGGCACAGGCGAGTGTTCCCAGCTCATCTTTATTAACCAACCTAATTGGGGAGGCGAGGTCACCTTCTCCCAATACCTGAGCCTTTTGTACAAGCTGGCTTAGAGGTCTTGTAACCATTTTGGCAACCAAAAGGACTTGAGTGATAATTTTAACGATTAGCATGATCAGCATTATCACCACTAAACTCCAAATGTGATCTTCAATCGTCGCTTCATAGCTACTGGTATACATACCCAGTTTAATCTCACCTAACCTGTAGTTTTTATCGGAGCTAATTTTAATATCTCGCTTATATATGCGTACTTGTTCTTGGGAGTTAGTTGAGGACTCTTTTACTACCGTTGTCTTGTTGTCATCTGCTAATGTAATCCGAATAAATGCTACCGCTGCTTCTTTTTCTATTAATGATTCAACTAATTGTTGTAGCGCCGGATGATCATCATATAAAATTGGACCAACAGATGCCTTGGAGATTGCATATGTTAAAATTCTGGCCTGTGCATTCATCTGCTTGATGAATCTTTGGCGCTCCAGTGGAATTTTATAAGATAAATATAAAACTGTGATGAGTATGGTAAAAAGCGACGTCCACAAAATTAATTTTAAGTCTAAGCGTCGCTTATGAAACATTTTTTCCTTCCACGTTTTACATCAAATAAGATCTCTTTTTATTCAACTTTGCTTGCAAGACAATTGTCGAATTCACCAGTTTTGTCCATTGCCTCTTCAATATAGGCATAATCTTTGTGACTAGTAGGAAAAAAGCCTTGTGACTTTAGAGCTTTCAGGGCCGCTTTATCTTTTAAATTTAGAAGTGCCCACTGTAGCTTTTTAAATGTTGTTGGGTCTAGACCTTCTTTGGCAATCCATGGCTTGGTTACATTTGTAAAGCTATGTAGGGCCCTTACTTTATTTTTCTTTTTATTTCTTTTATAAAATGTAGACTCTTTTAAAGCACCGGCATCAAAGGCCCCATTGGCAACCGCTGAAAAGACATTATCATGACGCTTTAAATAATCATATTTGGCCAAATTCTTGGCACATACTCCGGCTTTAACTAGCTCCACTTGCGATAAGTAACGACCAATTGTTGAGACCTTGTTACCAAAGGCAAAACGTTTTCCTTTTAGATCAGCGATAGATTTAATAGGAGAATCTTGCTTGACAATAATAAGCCCTTTGAAGCTCTTTTTGCCCTTTCTATTGCCCATGGCCAAAAGCAAAATGTTTGGATTTTGCTTTTTTGCAATAATGTAAGAGGCAGGTCCAAGGCGAGCAAAGTCTACTTTGCCCTCTGATACTGCTTTGATTGTATCATCATAGGTCCGAAATACTTTGAAGCGAACCTGTACCGCCTGTTGATACTTCTTACTAATAAGATTTTCAATACCTGACAACACTGGAAGAAATTTCTTTCCCACCACCGATGGACTATCTGTCGAGTTTACTCCAAATGTTATTTTTAAAGGGCCCAAGGCTTCTGCTTGAGTTATAACGGCCACGGTTGTCACAATAACACATACGAATCGAAATTTTGCCCAGCAGTTCATACACTATCTCCTTAATTATCTGCAATTACACTTGATCGCACCTTGAGTAGATATTTGTAACCAATAATGATTGTTGAATTAACAAGAATTTGTTAATAATTCTCTACAATTTTATAGAATAAATATTAATCGACAGTTATAGACTTAGAGACATTTTTGGGTATATCTGGGTGGACTCCATGGCCTTTCATGCCCAAGCGATTTAAGTAGTTCATTTTCTTGATGCTCATCTTTAAGGCCAACATCTGCAGCACTATAGAGGAAGAAAATGTGGTCATCAACCCATCTCCAGTTTTTGGCAGTGTAATGTATCCCCACTTATAAGAATTGTTGCCTGTACAAAAGCTGGCATTTTTTTGGAGCTGTTCATTTTCTTCTGCTATCACAAATGTATTGGCACCCCTTATTTTATGTGTATTAATTTGCGAAACGGTGAGGTTAATATCTCTAACTTCAGGCCCTGTGACATAGATCAGGGGATAATTTTTAAACATCGGTGCAAAAAAATCTCTATCTTCGACAACTTTTTCAAACAGTATCGTTCCCTTTTTTGATAAGTTAAAGGGAGTTGCTTTGGTAAAAACATGATCCACCATCGCTGCTACTATGTTGCGTGTTTCATCTGCTGGGAGATCATCAGCTACTGCCTGTTGATGAATCTCATCGGCAATTTTATTATAGTGCTTGATAACTTTGAACATACTATCAATACCGATCACAGTATTTTTGCCCAAAATGGTATTTGGGCCATGTTTAAACTCTGATGCCTCTGCCCCCTCGGTATGATTTAACACAGTTTCTCTAATTTTAAGTGCCCCCTCTTTGGCAACGCCACTGATTCTTGTGGCCAGAATGTGAATGGATGGGTCTAAATAAATTGCTTCAGCTACCTGCTCGATAGAATCTTTGGTTGTTTTAATCGTTTCATGGATCAATGCCGGTATATCCTCAATAGATTTGAGTCTTTGGACTAATTGATTTTCCAGATCATCTACAGCTAAACCCTGTTTTTTTCTAATATCAATTTTCATCTCCAAGGTCTTAACCGCCAAATAATAAAACAATGTTATCTGGTTTATAAAGCTCTTAGTAGCAGGAACTGCAATTTCAGGCCCACAGCAAATTGGTATTGCTACCTCACTTTTTTCTTGGCCTAGGGTTGAGTTTAAGTTATTAACTAAAACAATTTTTTTGATATTAATGCCAAGATTATCTATGTCGTTAAAAATGTCTATTAGGTCTTTAGTCTCTCCACTTTGTGAGACACCGATAACTGCATCACCTTCTTTTAAACTGTTACTGTATTGCCCCCTAAACTCTCCCGGCAGAATCGGTTGAATTTCAATACCAGCAATTTCATTAAAATACAGTGCTCCAATTTTTGCCGAATGGTATGATGATCCACAGGCTATGGTATAGATATTTCTGCGCTCATTAATGGTGTTAGTAATTATTTCAATAAAGCTATGCATACTTGTGACAAATTCGCTAACATCATAGCTTTCAACAATGGAGTCTAAGGCCTTGGCAACCAACAATCGTTTTTTGTCAAATGCACCATCTGCTAGATCGATAAAGACATTCTTATCACCGGAGAAAAAATATTTCTTTTCAAAATCACCGTGAACCACTTCTTGATAAATGGGTTCATTCTCTTGCTCTAAAAGCTCTATAAATCTATTGGAAACAGCTGATTTCACAAATTCATCAAACAACTCCCTCTTAACTGCAAAAGTTTGGGCATCCATAACTTTTGCCACAAGGGTCCCTAAGTCGTTAATGAAATTATGCTTTTTTAAAAAGGCAAGCATGTTGCGCCCTGAATTTGATCCTCCAAAAAACAACTTCACCAGTTTGCCAGTTGTCTCTACCTCTCCATGAATCTCTTGCTCCATAAAGTATTTAAACTCGGGTAAAAGCTAGGTATCTTCTGCCCGCAACTTTGAATGAACTGCAGCTCGCTCAATCAATTCACCTTTTTGAACTACAGTTACCCCACTGGCCGTTTTTATTTTTAACTCATCAAAAGCAAAAATATTAAACTCCAAAGCATTATATTCAATACACTCGCCAACATTTAACGCGACCACATTTTTTGTAAAACGCAAAAGAGCAGTAAGATCAGATGAGGCCAAGGCAAACTCGTTGCCATCCACCAACCCTATTCCAAAATATAAGCTCGATCCGGCCTTAATGGCATATGTCATCTCCGTTTTAGGGTCAACAATCACCGCAGCATAGGAGCCGACCAACTTCAAGTTGGCCTTAATTATTGCCTGCTTCATTGCTTGACGTCGGGTGGCCTTATCGTCATGCAACTTTATGGGATGCTTATTTAACTCAATATCAAAATAGTGCTCAACTATATGAACAACAATTTCACCATCATTGTCAGATACCACCTGATGGCCTTCTGAACTTAAAAACAAGTTCATTTGGGAGGTATTTGTAATATTGCCATTATGGGCACCATAAAGATGTCTTTTACACTGGACGATATGAGGTTGAGAATTTATTTGATCAACATTTCCAAAGGTGGCCCAACGTACTTGTCCACAAAAGATCTTGCCCGGTTGATTGGTTATTCCAAGAGTTTCAACTAAAGTGCTGGGGGCGCCAACGTCTTTTAGTAAAGTGATCTTTTGATCTTCACTTTGAAATGCAGCACCTGTGGAGTCGTAGCCTCGATATTCCAAACCTTTTAAAAGATCTGAGGCATATTGGCCAATACTTTTAGAGGAACGTACCAGTGACATTCCAAGTACCCCACAACCAACCCCCGGAACAGGCAATACCAAGTGTTTTTTACCTATTGTCTTTAATACGTTTTGTAAGAACATAGAAAGGGATCCTCCACTTTAAGTTCATTCTATAGAAGATCATACATTAGAAAATATCAAAGTAAAAATATTATAGTCAGGCATAATGCAACACGCCGCTTAAGCGCGGCGTGTGTAAAACAAATAATGGTTAATTTAAGGCATTCTAGAATGCAACAGACATTGTTAGACCAACTCTAGTCTCATCTTCTTCGTCATCACTTTCATATTCAGTCCTTCTTACTTCTGCACCGATTGTAACATTTTCTGAGATTTCTTTGTTCCAACCAAGTCCATATTGTTGT
>JADHTQ010000024.1 GCA_016784965.1 Bacteriovoracaceae bacterium
TGTCCACTTCAAATAACTTAGGAGTACAGATTATTAATCAAGATAATGCCAGATCTGTAATTGAAGACTCCGATGTTGCTCAGGCCACCTCAGCTCTTGCTGCTCAAGGGGTGATGAGTTCTGCAGGTATTGCTACTTTGAGTCAGGCAAATAACCTTCCAAATTCAGCACTTAGGTTACTTGGCTAAAACAATCAATTGAACCAATAAAATAATTCCTTCTTGGGCCTGGCCCAAACCGAAGACATAAAACAATAAAAAACGGCGACGGCAACCGAAACAGAAACGGTTGCTGTTGCTGTTTCTGTTTCAGTTGCTAGATAGAATATTCTGTATTGTTTCAGTTATTGAGTTATCAACACTATTTAATTTTTTAATCTTCTCGAGAGCGTATAATACTGATGTGTGATCTTTAGAAAAGATGGAGGCAATCTTTGTTGGTCTGATGTGCAAACAATGATGCAAAATGTACATGCACATATGTCTTGGTATCGCTATTTTTTTAAGTCTTGAATTTGATAGCAAAGACTCTACACTTACTTTATAATGATCGGCCACTTGACTTAAAGTGTTCTGAATTGAACCTTTGTCCAAAGGAGTTGCTCCAACAATATTTAAAGCACTCTTGGCCTGATTTAAAGTAATAGAGGTCCCCTTTTTAAAAGTATCCAAACTTTTAATCTTTAAAATCGCACTTTCTAGTTCGTGAAGGTTACTAGAATACCTAGTGGCCATTAAGTCAGTTATTGAGGGGGCTGCCACAATAGCGCTTTCACAAAACCTCTGATCAATAATTTTTTTACAGACAAGCTTATCGACCATATTCATTTGTACAACTAAGCCAGATGATAGACGTGAGCTAAATCTTGCCACCAGGCCCTTAAGATCCCTTGGTAAAGTACAACCGGTACAGATAATTTGTCCCTTTAAATGTTGGAACCGGCTAAATATCAAACAAAAATCAGATTGAAAATCTTGGGAATTAAAAACCTCTTGGATATCATCAATAAAAAGTCCATCTACGTTATCTGTATAGTCATAAATAAACTCTGCAAACCTATTTTGACTAATGTAGAGTTTATAGTTTTCAAGTAGCTCCTTGCCTGACATAAATTTTAGGCGATATTTTTTGTTGTGATGTAATATTTTTTCTGCAATGGCATTTAACAGATGTGTCTTGCCAGTTCCTGAAGCCCCACAAAGGTATATAAAGGGATAGTCTACGCCTGGAGCTTCAACTACTTTATCGATGATAGAAAGAGTATGCTGGTGTGCTTCTGAAGTAAAAAATGTTTTAAAATTCATCCCAGGATTTTTTAGTCCAAAGTTAATTGGATTTACTTTCTTTTTTTTGGAGTTTGTGGATCTATTTCTTGTTTGTTTTATGGAAATAATATTGTCGGCCACTGAACTAAATTGCAATAATTCCATTTGTTGTGCATTACTCATAATGACTTTTCTCTCTTGATAAACTTTTTTAAAAGAGATCATAAAAAAAACTATCTTTTTTATCAAGTGAACAATTTATATTTTTTTAGACAAAAACCTTGACAACTACCTAATCAGCACCAAATTAGATAGTGAGAAGAGGACGTCCCCAATTAAAGTTATTTTTTATAAACTAATGGGAGGAAATTATGAACTTAGTACTTAGAAATTCACCATTTGCCATGTTTGACGAAGATTTTTTTGGTCTTAAATCACTTGTGAACAACTCGGTTAACGCTGACATTAGAGAAGATGAAGGCCAATATGTAGTTCAATTAAATTTGCCAGGAATTGCAAAAGAAGATGTTAAAATCGAATACCTTGATAACATCTTAACCATTTCTGGAGAGAAAAAAGATGAGGTACAAGAAAGTGGCAAATACTTTTATCGAGAAAGAACCTTTGGCAAATTTGCACGATCTTTTAAGATTGAAGACGTTGACGAACAAAAACTTAATGCATCTTTAAAAGACGGTGTTTTAGAGATAACTCTACCAAAGAGTGAAAAAAAATGCCCTAAACTTATCACTATCAACTAATGATGCTGTTAACAAAAAATTTAAAGGAGATTTAACAATTTGCAAAAAATAAATCTCCTTTAAATATGCAAGATATATCTCCCGCAGACCAGATACCTACAGACAATAAGTGTTGATTGAACTAAACTAACTCCACCTTTTTATACATAATTGTTAGGAGTTGTTTTGTGGAGAAAGTATCTGAGTTTTTTTTAAAACGGCCATTATTTGTTAATATTTTAATTATATTTATTCTCTTTGCGGGTATTAAAACTGCAATTGATATGCAAAAAGAAGGCTTTCCTGCTGTCAGTGAGAATAAAATTATTATTACTAGCTTATATCCTGGTGCATCGTCAGAGGATGTAGAGCTAAATGTTACCGATTTAATTGAAAGCGAGTTAAGTGACGTTGCCAACATTAAAGAAGTCTTGTCCACTTCAAAAGAAGGTGTTTCTCAAATCATAGTGGTCGCTGATGATAACTTGAGTGAAAGACAGTTTAGCAAATTTTACAACGATGTTGGAAATACTATTGGAGCAATTTCAGACCTACCTGCTAATATCCAAGGTCCCTCCTATAAGCAAGCAACTTCAGATGAAATGCCAATAATTGAAATTGCTGTCGGTGGTGAGTCCAAGGATTTAACTAAATTTGTATCCTTTGTCGTTTTTGAGTTAAAAAAGATTAACGGTATTTCTAAAGTAGAAAAAGTTGGCTTCCCCGATGAAGAAGTACATGTCGTCGTAGATCCACTAAAGGCCAATAACAATTACATCGATTTGCGACAGGTCTATAATTCAATTGCCAGTCGCAATGTTGAAGGTAGTGGTGGAACGATTGAGTCATATATCGGAGAAGAAAAGGTCGTAATATATGACAAATTTAAAAACTTTGAACATTTGTTAAATACAAATATTAGAAGAAGCGTTGAGGGCAAAGGTGTACGCTTATTAGATATTGCAAGGGTTCAGCCAGATTTTGAGAACCTCAAGCTTCTTGTCAGAAATGATGGAAGGGCCGGGGGATCTTTAATTATAATGAAAAAGTCCAATGCTGACCTTCTGGATACTATTAAAAAAATTAGAAAAGTTGTTGGGAAAATAAAAACTCCTTCAAACATTCACATCAATCTCCTAAATGATAAAAGTGTTTTAACCAGAGATCGCTTAAAGTTACTTGGAAGCAATGCTGTAATCGGCATCTTGCTAGTTTTTATTATATTGTGGTTTGCCCTGGGGCTAAAAAGTGCCATCTGGACTTCATTTAGCATCCCACTATCTTTTTTGGGAATGATCATCTTTTTGCCCTACCTAGGAATTACCATAAATGCCATTACCTTGGGTGGCTGTGTACTCGTTTTGGGGATGCTCGTAGATGACGCTATCGTAGTAGTTGAACAGATCAACCGCGAAAAAGAGAGGAATATTTTTGGTATTCAGGCGGCGATTAATGCAGTTAAAAAAGTTTGGGCCCCGATTTTGGGATCATCTCTTACAACTATGATTGCCTATTGGCCCCTTTCCAAACTGGGGGGGCTGCCCGGTAAGTTTGTATGGGTTATTCCAGTTGTTGTCATCATGGCCCTTTTTGCATCTTTGTTTGATACTTACTTTCTACTGCCCACCCACGTCTGTCACGGCAGTGCCATTAAAGATAAAAGGAAGAAGTTTATAGAGCTACTTGAGGGATACTACTCACGTTTACTAGAAGTATGTTTCAAGTTGCGTTATGCGGTTTTATTATTTTTTATAGTTTTGCTGATTTCTGCTATGTTTATTGCCAAGAATTTCTTAGAAAAGGAGCCATTTCCCCAAGATGCTGCTGAGGCCTTTACTATTCAAGTAACCCTTGATGCAAAAGTTAACTTTGAGCAAGCGAGTGATCAGATTAAAGTAATTGAGGAAGAAATTCTAAAACTACCAAAAGAAGAGCTTGCTGGAGTAAGTATCCGAATTGGTACCCATTCAAAAGCAGCAGATCTAACAAGAGGGAGTTCTGCTAATTTAGCTATGATCTTTGTATATCTTAAGCCATTTTCTCTGCGCGTAAGAACAGCTTTACAAATCATCAGTGCTCTACGCGAAAAACTTAAAAAACCTCTAAAGCTTGCTGGCATTAATGCAGTATTTGAACTACTTCGCATAGGACCTCCTTTGGGAAGAGCATTTGAAGTACGAGTAAGCTCTTCTTTGGATACAAGCCGATTAAGTACAGTGCAAGCTATTAAACAATTTATTTCAACACTCCCAGGCGTAACGACAATAGATGATGATTACATTCGTGGTAAAAAAGAGTTAAATATTAATCTTGACCACGATCGCATTGCAGAGCTTGGGATTACGGTTTCAGATGTATTACAAACTATCAAAATTGCCTTTGATGGCCTAATTGTTAGTGATATGGTCGTAGATAACAAAAGCATTGATATAAGAGTTAAGCAAGACCAACAGGGCAAGGTTAGTAAGCAATATTTAGAAGATCTATCCATTATGAACAAAAATGGACGTCTTGTTAAGCTGTCTGGCTTTACCAAGCTGGTTGAAAAAGATTCTAATGCTGAAATTTATCACCTCGATGGTAGGCGCACCACTACCGTTTATGGCCAAATAGATAAAGACAAAACAACCGGGCAAAACATCACAAACTTAGTGCAAAAGAAGTTTATTTCCAGCAAGGATGTACAAATAACTTACTCTGGTGAACCAGTCGAAAACTCCAAAATATTTAAAAACTTGCGTGTGGCTGCTGTAATTGCCGTTGTCGGTGTGTTTTTAATCTTGGCCCTAATTCTAAACTCTCTTGCCAGGCCTCTGATTGTAATGTCTGCGGTACCTTTTGGCATTATCGGTATTGTTTATTCAATCTTTGTTCATGGAATGCCTTTGTCTATGTTTGTAATTATTAGTATGATTGGGCTTTCTGGAATTATTGTAAACGACTCCATAGTCATGGTTTATACCATTGCAGACCTGATTAAAAGTGGCCCGCAGTCAATCGAAAATATCATACGTGGTGCAACAGCACGCTTGCGTCCTGTTATGTTAACTACAGTAACTACAGTGCTAGGTCTTTTGCCAACAGCATATGGGGTCGGAGGATCTGACCCGTTTATCTCTCCCATGTGTTTGGCCATGGCCTACGGATTATTATTTGGAACAGTAATTGTACTAATATTAGTGCCGATCATTTATATGATCGGCACCGATTTAAAAAAAGCTAAAGCTTAAGTCTCGATTTATGGTGTAGTACAAATTCCTTCTAGACACACTTGATTAGTTTCCGTGCAGTCTATTGTGAATTGATCGACCACATTTTCATTACAAAACAGCTCCACAAGGGTATTGCCCAAACACTCATCTGATGATGTACCATTTACTCCAAATGCATCTGTATAATCTATGGTACCTTTTTGCGATGGATCTTGGCCACTATCACCTGTTTCTTCACAAGCAATTAGAGATGGATCCGGAGAGACACACACACCATTTACACAAGCTTCACCCTGTAGTGAGCAATCATAAAGCTTATAATTATAACTATAAGGCGTAGGACAATAGTACTGCATTAGCTTATCTCCACTACATTTGTCTTTTTTCTCACTTGTAGTACCATCAATTTTTGTAAAAGATACAGTCCCTTTCATTTTGGGATCACCAATACCATCACTGCCCTTTTCAAAATCAGTACAGCTCGGCTGGCCACCTCCATCTCCCTCCCCACTAGGTTGAACACAAGCTCCATCATTGCATACTAGATATATCTTGTTTCCTACTCCATCATAAATGTACTCATTGTAGCAGTTAGTGCTTTTTTGCTTCATAATTTTTTGGTTGTCATCACAATACCACTCTTTTAATACCTCTGTGCTGGAGCAAGTGTCAGTTTTGGTTAACTCTTCATTATTAACAGTTAAAACCTCAATAGTTCCCTTAATGGTCGAACTTACTTGTCCCTCATAATCAATACAGCTTGGGATCACATCGATTGGGACACATTCTCCATCTTCACATTTACCATAACTACCAATATTTTGATAGGCGTACAAACAATCCTTAGAGGCAGATTTTGCAGGTTTTGTAAAATTTCCATTTGGCAGCAAAATTGGTTCTACACAATAATTTTCATGAAGCTTAGTCTCACTAGGATCATTGCTTACACAAACATCTGTGTCTATGTCTTGATTGCCAGCAAAGGTGTAGCTAGTAGATCCCTTTTCAAAAATGTTAACTCCTCCCAAAGAAGTATTATCATCAGTCTCCCAACAGGTGGCACTACAGACAACACCTGGAGAATAGTAAAAATTATCTCCAGAGCTAACTGTTTTAGTTAAAGTATTGTTATTGATCGTTTTTTCGGGAAAGGCATTACTTGAATTTAGTTTTACTGTAACACTATTGCTTTGTTTAACGTTGGTATTGAAGTCTTGGATAGAAAATGCCTGGGGCTCCTTGATATCAATACATTTGCCAGTTGCAATTTCCCCTAATAGATTTACCTTATACTCCCACGGTATAGTGACGCCCTTGGAGGTCACTGTTATCATAAAGTTTTGATCCACTTTATAGTCGCCGATATTACATATTTCAAAAGTGTAGAAGCTCGAACATTTTTCACTAGTCGCCGTTTTATAAATCTTAGAAATTTTAAGATCAGGGACCAGAAGATCTTTATTGATGCATCTGCCATCATTACAAATCATATTCATGCTACCGCAACTAACCCCCATAATAGATTTCTCTTTTCCATAGGGGGTGTCTATACAGATAAACTCTTCTAATATTTTTTCTGACTTGCACTTATCTTCGATGGTCAAGCATTTTGAAAAATCAAATTGTTTGGGCTTTGCTCCCAACGTTAATGGACCTAAAGAAAAATTATAATAATAAAGTGTGTCTTTTACAAAAGGTGAATTACCATTTTCTTTATAACATCCTCTATATGTATAGGTAAACTTGCTAGGATCAACTTTACTAGTTGAAACCTGCCACCCACCACCAACGGTTGCTTGCATACATTTTTGAAAACGATTATAAAACTCCATTTTGCGATCCAGTGAACCTGGAATCAAATCTTCTCTTTTACTGATAGATGGCCTAGAGTCAGAGGAGGGCAATTTGTCATCTGGATCAAAGCTAGAGCAAGTTACAAAGGTGAGTAATAAAATCAAAGTGAATAGCAAGTTAATACATTTCATGACCTAATCCTTTAGTTTTAGTATAGTTAATCATTGTAACTAAAAACTTAAAAAATATAAAGAAATCATGTTTAACAGACTATTGTTGTCTAATAATTTTCCAGGTGTGATCTGCTAAAAGTTCTACCTCTGCCACAAATAATCCGATTCTATCTTCATCTCCCCACTCTTGTGGAGAAACCATAGATAGAACCATTTTTTCCCCCTCTTTTTCATATAGATAATATCTTCCACCAATGACGGGACTAAATTTTAAATGTGCATCGTAAATCATTTCACTGACCTGTGCCCGATCTTTAATACTTTGAGCTTGTGACGCCAAAAGTTTCATCTGCTCAAGTAGCATATCAAGCTGCATTTGGGTCTGTTGCTTCATGGCCTTTAGGGCATTCCCCCTAATAACTCCTTGCTTGGTGGGTACAATCGAAAAGCCACCAACATTATGGGCATATTCTATAAGACCCGGAAGATCTGTGCTTAGGTCTTTTAAACGTTTGGTATCTATTGTAGTTAAATCAACGGGAGTAGGTTTTTTAACTTCCATCTAAAGTTCTCCTTTTTATAATAAATGCAATATATTTAAACTTAGGGGAACAAGAAATACTTAAATGAAAATTGATGGCAATATAACTCCAGCATAACAAAAATATAATAACAATTGGGTTTGTATCAACTCATCCATCTGGTAAATCTATCACTTGAGCTTTAAAAAGCAACTAAAAAGAGATCTAATAAATACTACTTAACGTCTTTTTGAAACTTTACACGGCAATTTGCTTTGCACTTACTTAGGGCCTGATAATTGTATTTGCTAATTTTAATTTTGCAGGCATCTTCACAAACCTGCAGTTTGGTTTCAGCATACATGCTCCTGGCGGTGCCACAGGATGATAAACTAAAAACTGCCAATAATACTGCAAGTAATTTCATAATAATCCCAAATTCATAAGTTATTAACATTTCTAGTATAGTATAAGTGTAAATATAAAAAAATGAAATCCCTCCGATGATGCACTGCCCAGCGATTTTATTACATCTAATAAAACAAGTGCGTAAATGGCCAAAATAGAAGATTATAAAATTATATAGGAGTACTCGAAATGAATCTAAAACCTTACCCACTAACTTGGGTAATCACAGTTGTAGGGCTTTTTCCTTTTATATATATTGCACTCTACACATACCCAATCGCAGATGACTTCTGTTATGCAGATGTTGGTAGGCAGGGTCTTTTGTATTCATTTGGTGAATTTTATCAATGGTGGAACGGACGATATTTTGCTAGTTTATTAACCTCACTACACCCTATTTCTTTTGGGCTTACTGAGCAATCTTACTTAGTGTTTGGATTTATTTTTTCTAGCACAATTTTGTCAATGTATTATTTTACAAGAGCTTTTATTGCTAAATCATTTGCTGTGCCTTTAACCCTGCTTCTTCTTACTCACACCTTTTTAATTATGCCAGACATTACAGGTGCATTTTACTGGGCAGCTGCTGGTAATACCTACCAGATTGGGGTTTGTCTGTTAATGCTAATAATTGCTCGTTTACATACATCACAAGATCGATCTTGGAGATCGCCTGCAATTATTTTGCTCTTAATAATTTTGTCCGGAGGAAGTGTAGAAATTGCCTCTGTTTTAAATGTATTAATATTTTTATTTCTTGCTTTATATCACTTAGGCAAAAGTAAAAAAATCAGTTTCAATTACCTTCTATATTTAAGTGCTTCAATAATCACTTTTTTAATTAATTATTTTTCTCCAGGGACAGCATTTAGATCTTCAAAGTTCCCAAATAAACGACAGTTTTTTTATTCATTTTTTGAAGCCTTTATAGAATCATTTGATCAAATTATATCTTTGATTTTTTCACCACTTTTTTTGTTCACAACCTTAAGCTTTTTCATTTTTTTTAATTGTATTAAAGATAAATTAAAACCGCTAAATTGGCCCATATATATTCCTATCCTCGTTGGTATCGGCGTAGTCTATATCGTAAACTTCACAGCATTCTATGGTATGGGACAAGCTCCCAAGGCCAGGACTTTTAACTTTTCAATTTTTCTAATTTACTTAAGTTGGGTACTAACAATAATTCACATAATCCAAAAAAGTAAAATTCCTTATAAAAGTTGGATGCCAGCTTCTTTAATAATACTTTCCATTGCTGCCTTTGCTTCAAGCAAAAACTATAGGGGTGTCTTGTTCGACTTAAGTGGGGTAGCTCAAAAATACTCATCAATATACCAAAAAAGATTTAAGCAGCTGGGGACATGTAAATTAAAAAAGACAGATCACTGTCAACTTGAGGCCATCAAAATTTACCCACAAACCATTACATATACCGATATCACAAACAATATATCCCATTGGCAAAATATTTGTTTTAATGATGTAATGAAATACAAAGGCAAAGTTCACGTCGGGCTGATGCTGCCTAGTCAGGATTCTATTGTTGGAAAGAACTTAGTAAAATTTTTAAAAGACAACAATATAGAAAAAGTTAGTTTTTGGCCAATTGGTTTTAAGGCCACAAATAAACTTTATCTCAACAAGACAATGAATCAATTGCCCGAACTGGTTATGACCTTTATAAAAAAGAATTACCATTATGTGATTTATGCTAGAAAGTCCTATTTTTCTAAAGACATTCATATTATCGATTTTAAAAAATTTCCCGCCAGTGAATACATAATTGTAAATCCCAGTTTTTGTAACGGTTTTTATCGCAGAGATATTCCACTGTTTGTTATCAAAAATAATTCGCAATACAACGGTTGGATGTTGGATATGGGCGAGCAAATTATGATAAAAACAGTGAGCAAAATTCAGTGTAGTAACTAAAAATAAACATATTTCTATGTGACGTTTGAAAAAATTAAATCAATTTGCTATAAGTGATCTATGATTACGATTAAACTTGGGGATATCACTTTAGAAGAAAACATCGACTGCATAGTCAATGCCGCCAATGAACGCCTAGTTGGTGGCGGTGGCGTCGATGGCGCGATCCATCGGGCCGCTGGTCCCTCTGTAATGACAGAGTGCAGACAAATTGGGTCTTGCCCCACAGGAAGTGCTGTAATCACCTCTGCAGGAGACTTGAAAGTCTTACATATCATCCACACAGTTGGTCCCATCTGGTATGGTGGTGCCCAGGGCGAGCCGCAACAACTAAAAGATGCCTACTACAACAGCTTTAAAAAGGCCCTTGAGTATAAAATAAAAAGTATTGCCTTCCCGGCTATCAGTACTGGGGTATATGGATATCCAAAAAATGAAGCCACCTTGATCGCTTTGAGTGTTGGTCTTGAATTTGAGTCAAAATTCGACGAAATTAGATACACCTGTTTTTCTAAGTCAGACCTCACCAATTACCAGTTAACTCTGCATAAACTACGAGGATAAAAGTATTGGTCAGACTATGCTTGCAATCGTTGAAGGCACCATCATTATAATATTTTTAATGATTATTACAGAGGGGATTCTAAAGTTTAAAAAACACTTAAAAACTTTTTTTAATCCTGATAAATTATACTAGATCTTTGGCAATCCCAATCTCTTTTAACGATTGGATTAAAACTTTAAGGCCAATGATCTCTTTTCTAAAATCATCAACATCTTCCATCAAGATCTTTTGCAGGTGATACAAAGAACTAATTGCTTTTGACAAAGAGGCCTTTTGTTGCTTGATTTTTTGTTTCTTCATCAGGTAGTAACCACCAACACCTAAGGCAGCTACGGGGGCCATCATAATACTCACCCCAACAGCAGCACCACCTCCAATAATCCCTCCTATTGCGGCGATCCCTGAGTTAATACCAGCATTTGATAAGCCTGGCACCATTCCTGCTCTTGAAATAACAAATAAACTTCCAGCACCTCCCAATGCTGCTCCTGCCACAGCACCTGCTCCCTCTGCTAGAGAAGGTACATCATGCTCAAGCTCCCTTAGGGTTGCTTGCATTTTGGCACTGGTCTCACTTTTAATCTTATTAATCTCTGACTGTTTAAGATGCGGCATTCTTCTCTCCATTTGTGTTTATAAAAAAATCGCAAAAAGTCCGAACTCTACATTTTGTATACCGATAAAAGGACACTATGTTATCCATTTTATAATACAATCTAGGCCAGCGCAAATAAATATAGATAAATATTTTTATATTAGTTACAAGCATTGTTAAAGCAATTTCTGCAGTAAAAGTTAATTAAAATAATTGGGAATAAAATACCCCTTACAATTTATTCAAGTATAAACAACCCCATCTTTTAACAATAATCGTTTATCAAAATGCGCTGCTACATTATTATCATGGGTGACAATTACAAGGGTCTGTCCATGGGCAATGGCCAAATCCTTAAGAAGGTTTGTCACCTTTTGGGTATTAACCGAATCGAGGTTTCCTGTTGGTTCATCACACAATAGCAATTGTGGATTCAAAGAAAGTGCTCTGATTATGTTAATTCGTTGTTGCTCCCCACCTGATATTTCAAAAGGAAACTTGTTCAAGCAATGTAAAACATCTAACTTACTGGCCAACTCATCAATTCTTTCTCTAGTAACAGGGTCTTTACCACCGCCAATTCTTGAAGGTAAGAAGATATTATCCAGACAGGACATTGAGGGAAGCAAAAAATGAAACTGAAATACAAAACCGATAAATTGATTGCGATATAAAGCTAGTTGCTCATCTTCAAAATCTGATAATTTATGCTTTGCGGCCCAAATTTCACCCGAGGTTGGAAGATCAAGCCCACCAATTAAGTATAGTAATGTTGACTTACCAGAACCTGATGCACCCTGAATTACATAATGCTCTCCCTTGATAAGCTTCAAAGAAATGCCCTGTAAAACATTCACCTGGCCAAAAGACTTGGTAATATTCTCAAGATTAATTAGAACTTCATTTTCTTGATCATTCATCATGCAAACTCTCTTCTTAGCCCTGACAAGACTTGTTTATTTTGAAATCGCAACAAACCTACCCAAGATATGAATATTAACCAGACCATTGTTAAAGCAAAAACCAATAAGTATTCATCTACGCTGAGTACTACCGATAGGTGGCCCAGTGAGTATATTTCACCCGGAACTTTAAAAACAGATAGGTTTTCTAGGCAAATATTAAAAAATGCAGCAAATACGATAGATAGTCCACACGCTAAAAACCACAGCTTCACAATAAAGATGGCCCAAATATGGTTTATGCGTTTGATCGACATCCCCAAGGCCTTAAATAGAAAAATCTCCCTAACTCTTTTTTCGTTTAAAAAGATGATAAAGGACAATACATTAAAAATTGATATTATTACAATCAATTGTAACACCAAACCAATGGCCAATTTTTCAACCTCAACTGCCTCAAGCAAACCTGAATACTCGCGCCAATAAGGCCTAATTGTAAAATCCATGCCAAGTTTATTCTTTAAAATAGATATAAACTCCTCAATCTCATCGATGTCATTTGGTACATTCATCGTTACTAAATTCACTCTGTCATCTAGCTCCAACATTTCCTGAACGATTGTTTTATTGACATAAATAATGCGCAGATCCTTTTGATAGATACCATGGGTAATAATTTGGCTCACCCTAAAGCTGCGCAACAAAGGTAGCGATTTAAACCTTTTGTTTCCTTTGGCAACACCAAGAACCACCTCATCGCCCAATTTAATCTGCATAGCTTTGGCAAGCTCAGATCCAATAACGACTTCGTCGTCCCCAGAAAAATTTAACTTAAGCTCCGTCACTGTAGTGTAGCTTTTTTTATCAACTCCTTTAACTAAGACCCCTTTTGATACTTCATTAGAGATTAAAAACCCTTGGGTCTGCAAAAAAAATGACGCTTGCTGAATCTTTAATTCCTCAACTACTTTACCAATCGCCTCCCGCTTGGTAAAAAAGCCAAAGCGTGAATTAATCACCACATCCCCCGATGACTTTTTAAGGCCATCGCGCAGAGACAGTACAAAGCCATTCATAATACCGATGGTACTTAAGATTACTGAAATGGAAAATGCTAGCCCAACTACCACCCCTATAAAAAATTTAATGGATGATTTTTCATAAAAGAGAATGCCTCGCAAAAAAGCAGATACTTCCCCTATTGTGACCTTACCCCTTTGTTTCACTGCTAACCCTCCACCGTAAAAATGCATCCATAAAAGAATCTAGCTCTCCGTCTAGTACTTTATCGGGGCTTCCCACTTCAAAGTTAGTTCGATGATCTTTTACCAACTTGTAGGGATGCAAAACATAAGATCTAATCTGCGACCCCCAACCTATCTCTTTTTTACCCGACTCAATCTCACGATTTTTTTCCCTTTGCTCCTCTAGTGCTAAATCATAAAGCCTAGAGCGAAGCACTTTCATCGCTTGGGCCTTATTTTGCAGCTGTGATCTTTCATTTTGGCAGGTAACTACAATTCCACTTGGAAGATGGGTAATTCTTACTGCGGAGTCTGTGGTATTGACCGATTGTCCACCGGCTCCACCAGACCGGTAGACATCAATTTTTAAATCCTTATCCTGAATGTCAATTTCAATTTCATCATCAAGCTCGGGAGAAACAAAAACGGAGGCAAAAGAGGTGTGTCTTCTGGCATTTGAATCAAAAGGTGAAATTCTTACCAAGCGGTGAATACCTGACTCAGATCGCAACATTCCATAAGCATAAGCCCCTTCAATCATCATTGTGACAGCTTTGATGCCCGCAGTATCACCATTTTGATGATCGAGAATTGTGATTTTGCATTTTTGCCCTTCTGCCCACCTGGTAATCATACGTAGCAACATATATGCCCAATCGCAAGACTCCGTTCCTCCTGCTCCAGGAGTTATAGAAACAATGGCATTATTTGGATCAACTTCATCAGATAGAAGCATTTTCTGCTCGGCTTGATGGAAATTTTCCAAAAACTTTTCAAATAAATTTAGGCCCTCAATGGCGGCCTCTTCATCATCTTCTTCAAAGGCCATATCCAGCATAATTTCACATTCTTCGTATAGCTTTTCAAGGCCTACGTACATCTGAGTTATACTTTGCAGTAGAGATTTTTCCTTTTGAACCTTCGCGACACTATTTATGTCATTCCAAAAACCCTCAAGTGCTTCCATCTGGGCAATACTGGCAATTCTTTCTGCTTTTTTGTCAATGTCAAAGAGACCTCCGAAGAAGCGTTAGTTTATCTGACATTTCTTTGACCTGTGACTTGGTTTCACTAAGCCTAATTTTAACTGATTCTTCCATCACTTGCCTCCGACAGAAATCTTTTGAATTATCTCTTCTTCTAGTGACATCATAACTTTTTTTTCAACACTTGGCCCTTCGTGATCAAATCCCAGTAGGTGCAATAGGCCATGGATAAAAAGATGAATCACCTCATCTTGAATAGAAATCCCAAAAGCTAATGCTTGTCTCTTTGCGACTTCTTTACAGATAAATATATCTCCACAGTTAATCACAGGGCCCAAAGCTTGATTCACTGAACTGTCAAATCGCAGTGAATCGTGAATGGGAAAGGATAAAACATCTGTCACCTTATCCTTATTTCTATAATTGCGGTTTAGAGTTTTGATTTTTTGCGCTCCGCACATTGTCATCGACAACTCTAAGGACTCAATCTTTGAGATTCTCAACTTTGGACCGTGGGCCCAAATAAACATCTCAACCGTTGGTAAAATCTTTTGAAACAGTGGGGTCAACTTTTTTGTCCAACTGTTTTTACTCGTTGGTCGTGCAGTATCTTGAATATATAAGTCAATTTTACTGCTACTTACCGTTGTTACCATTTTTATAGAAATCCTTTTTTAGTTTATAACAATGGTAGTGGCAAATATCAATTTAATTCAGTGATTACGAAAGTTTAAAGAAGGTGAAGGGATCAGGATTAGGGTTAGGACAGGAACAAAGATCATTTTTTTGATCGGTCCAGGTGTCCACGCCTAATCCAGCTCCATGTGTGGCTCCAGGGGGGCCAAGAAGACATACGGCGCAACAGGTAGACAGACTAAACTAAGGCATCAAGAAAAGTCTCCACCACTGCGTCAATCTCTTCTTCCTTTTGCCACTTCTTTAATTTTTTAAACTCTTTTTCAGCTTTCTTAGCTGCATCCTTCGCTTTTTTATCGCGATCATCTTCGAGATATTTAAAATGAGCAGTAATGGAGTCGTTAATATCTCCATACTTGCCAACTAAAACGTTCAAGGTATCAAAGCTATTATCAACTTTTTTACTAGTATCTTCTACAATGTGGGGGAAAAATGCAGTTATTTTAAGTACTGTTCTAATTCTTTTTCTAAAGTCGTGAAAACTCTCCGCTTCTTCGTGATCCAAAACATCGTCAAGTTGTTTGGCGTCATCATAATCATCACGGGCCAGATCTAAAAGATTCTTGGCAAGACGTGAAATATTCTCTACTCCAGTCAAACGATTTAGTGGTTTTTGATCTACTCCGCCCCAAAAAAATCGTGATAAATTTTTTCTTTTAATGTCTACAATTTTTTTAGCAGGATTTGCAAGCAGATCCTTAAACTCTTTTTGCCTTGAGCTTTTGCCAAATGAGTCCTTCCAATCTAAAACTGCATTTCTCAATTTTTTGACTTCATCTTTATCGTAGTCAGCATCATCAACATCAACACCTTGAATGTCATAAAGATCTTTAAACTCACCCATGACTTCATAACCCTCATCAAGGCCGTCCCGAAGCTCTGCCAGACCTTTTTCACTTTTATATGCAAAGGGGAAAAGATCAATATAACCCCTAGTGTTACCAATTTGCTTTCTCAAGGCCTTTGCCTCATGTGGTAATATTTTTTTATCAAACTTCTTAAGCTCATCAAGCATGTCTTTATAAAGAGAGTAAACAGACTTTTTGGCCAACTCTCCGTAACTTAATTTCTCCAAACCAATTTGTGTCACCTTTGGAACTTTCATTTTGGGAATGGTAGCACAAACTGCTGTACCAACTACCAAAGAGAACATCACTGTAATTGCAACTGCCAAATGTTTCATAGTATTTCTCCTTCTACGCTTTATAAAACGAAAGGAATTTAACTGAAAAATTTTCATTAAGGAACTTATTAGATTTAATGACCTCTCATAAGCAGGAGTAATAACCAACTAATCAAGTTTCTCAACAAGGTACGTTTTTGCCCAACAGAAGTTAATAATGCAAGAATTTATTATGCCTGTAATATAATAACATATGGAAATTGAACAGATTTTAACATTTGAAGTTAACTCTCAACTCTATGGTATCGACCTGCTATCTCTAGAAGAAGTATTGCCCATTTTGGAAGTTCAGGTCATTCCAAAGTCTCCTGGCTTACTTGCTGGAGTAATCAATGTAAGGGGCAAAATCATACCCGTAATGGACCTGCGAAGTGAGCTGGGACAAGTTAGCTGCGACTACATAAATGAAACAAAGATTATTCTTTATAAAGTCGATGATGATTTCATTGCACTGATAGTTGATAACATACTGGGCATTCATAAAGTTCCTGCTGACTCTATCGATTATTTTGTTAATGAAAAATTAAAAGGGAACTTAAGTAGTGGCATGGTAAAACTTCAGTGTGGCAAAACGATTCAACTGTTAAAGATATATCATTTTATCAGTGAAAAACAGTTAAAAGAAATTATGCATTTTGCTGCAAAATCAGACAATCAAAGCCTGCAGGAAATTAAAAAAAACGACAACAATAAAATTAAGTAAGGAGGATACATATGTCTGGAAAAAACTCAGACCAAGATCAAGTTAATAAAGTACCAAATGGAGCTGACTCCAGTCTTTTGGCCAACGACGTAGCATATTCCAACAAGCAAGTACCTGACCTTACTCAAGTTGGCACAGAAAGAAATCTCAATATTTCTGACAATACTCCTAGATTTGGAATAGCTCAGAAATTAATGGTGAGTTTTGGCCTGATATTAATGGTGTTAATCTTTATGACCTTTACTTTCCGCAAAGTTGTCGAAGATTCAATCAAAACCTTAGACCATGTCAGACACACTTATGAAGTCTTAGAAATAATTGAGGGGATCAGTGCTAGAGTGTCAGATACTATGACTGTTTACAGAGGTTTCATCATTACAGGTCAAGATGAGTATCTGGAGCCATATAGGGAGAGAAAAGCAAGTGTCTATATCGAAATTAACAGACTTAAAGACGTTACTACAAACCAAAATCTGCTGCAACCACTTGATAAAATGATTTTGCTAATGCAGGGAAAATTTAAAGAACTGGAAGAAACAATTCGCTTGAGAAAAGAAAAAGGGTTCACTGCAGCACAAGCCGCAATTACTAAAGGACTTGGGGACGGTGTTACAGAGCGCATCAGGCTAATTTTAGGTCAAATGCATACCATTGAAACCAATCTTCTAAATGAGAGAACAACTCTTCAAAAGAAGATCCAGCACCGTATTAGTTATATTATTATTGGTGTGACGATAATTGCCTTCTTGGTAGTAATTGGAGCCACAATTTGGATAACAAAGTCAATCTCAAATCCCATTAGGGAAATAGTGGAACGTTTATCTCAGTTAGCACAGGCCTCTGGTGACCTTACACAGGAGTTGAGTGTCAACAGCTCAGATGAAACGGGGCTTCTTGCACGTGCATTTAATCAGCTCATTAAAGGTTTTAAAAACATTGTGCTACAAGTACAAAATGCATCTCTAACCGTCAACTCCTCAAGTAATCAAATCTTAGCACAGGCCACAGAGCAAGAGAGCACAATAAATGAGCAAGCTGCACAGATGAACCAGATTAAGGCCAGTTTGACTCAGCTTAGAGACATCAGTACAGAGCTGGCCAGCAATTCAAAAATAATCTCTGATAATGCCCAAAAAGTTGGAATGAATGCCGAAGAAGGGGTCATCTTTGTAGAGAAAGCCGACGGTAAAATTAAAACGCTGAATCAATCATCCAAAGCGGTAGAGGGTAAGCTTGGAATACTCAATGAAAGAATCGAGGGCATTGGCAGAATTTTAGAAACTATAATATCTGTATCTGATCAGACCAACCTACTATCTCTAAATGCTGCCATTGAAGCCGCTAAGGCCGGAGAGCACGGCAAAGGATTTAGTGTCGTCGCCGAAGAAATTAGAAGGCTAGCTGATCAAACCTCGCAGTCAAGTAAAGAAATCTCCGGTCTCATTCGGGAGATACAAATAGCATCGTCAGCTGCAGTGATGGGAATGGAAAAATCAAATAGTGAAGTTAAGGTGAGCTCTGAGATTGTCTTAGAGTTAGGGAAGCGCTTCTCTGATATCACCGAGCAAATTCAAAAAGTGCTACCTCAAATTGAAAATATAACTCAATCAATTGCCGAGCAAGCATCAGGTGCTAAACAGATATCTCTAAGTGTTGATGAAATGAGCAATGCAATAAATGTTTCTTCTGCGGGTATGGCCCAAACTCGCCAATCCATCCAATTATTAGCAGATGCTGCAGGAAACTTAAGAGGAACCGTAGACCAATTTAAGGTGAAGTGAATTGATAACAACTACTATAAATGAATTATCAACATTACAAGAAATTTCAAATTTTCTAGAAACTAATTCTGGTCTAAATATATCCAGCGAAGACATAAACTTAAAACTGTCTGTACAAAGAAGAATGAAAGAGAGCAACTCAGAGTCAATTGATCAGTATAAATCTATTCTTCAAAGCGACACGAATGAGTTCAAAAAATTATATGACCTCGTCTCAACAACTGAAACCTACTTTTTTCGTGATCTCAGGCAATTTAGGGCCCTTGAAAAGTTTCTTCTACCAGAAATCGTAAACATGAAAAAAAAGGGCACAACAAGACGGCCGAAGGTAACAATAATGAGTTGTGCTTGCTCCACCGGAGAAGAAACCTACTCTATTGCCATGGCCGTTAAGCGTTCTGGACTTGAAAGCATGGCCGATTTTGAAATCACTGGTTTTGATTTAAATAGCTTTGCCATTGAAAAGGCAAAAGAGGGAATATATACACCTCACTCCTTTCGCGAACGAAAAGCTTCTATCGATGAATACTTTGAAGTTCATGGCGAAAATAGAAAAAATAAAATGGTAAGAAGTGATATAAAACGCATGGTAAGCTTTCATGTCGGAAACCTAAAGCACTTAGAACAGCTACCCTGTGAATTTATAAATGCAGATATCATTTTTTTAAGAAATGCTTTAATTTATTTTAAAAAAAGTGCTAGGCTTGAAATTTTGGCCAATTTACGAACCAGGCTTGATAGCAATGGAGCATTGTTTTTAGGAGTGGCAGAGATGTGCCTGCCAGACCATCTCAATTTACAATCCACAGAGTGGAACAGTGGATTCTTTTTTAGACCGACTAATGCCACCCATTTAGTAAGTAAAAAGAGCAAAGTAACAACAACCACCATAAAGGATATATTAAAACTAGTAGTGCCAGAAGCCTCCACTGTGTCTAAAGAATTAACAACATTTGAAAAATTACCTGACAAAAAATTAACTCCTGTCAAAGTTCACAAACAAGTTATTTCTTCATACGATAAAGCGTTGTGGCACATAGAGCGAAAACTGTTTGATGAAGCTAAAGCAGAAATTGTCAGTCATTTAAAAAATGCACCTCATGACCTACAGATGCTCTCACTGCTTGCGTATCTATATACAGAGCAAGGAAGCTTAAGTTTGGCCAAAAAAACTTGCCAAGATACGATACAAATAGACTCACTGACCACTGCCCCGCATTACATTTTGGGACTCATTGAGTTTAAAGAAAAGAATTATACTGATGCAATAATAAATTTTAAAAAGTCAATTTACTGTGATGAGTACTTCTATCTTGCCCAATACTACCAAGGACTAACTTATCAGTTGCAAGGAAAACATGATAAGGCCCAGAAACTATTTATGAATACACTGGAGAGTATTGATTATCACTGTGAGCACTCCAATGATAACTGTGAGCATTATATGGGAGCAAGTTTTTTTGGAAATACAGCTCATACCATTATGACTCTTTGCTTGGATCATCTTGAGGATATTTAAGTATGAATGAAAAAGACTATAGCAAATTAATAGTTTCCAAGGATGTACTAAAAAATCGGGCATTGTTTTTTGCTAAACAAATCACAAACAAAGGCGATCAGAAATGGTTTAAAGGTGTCCACTTTAAAATGGGAGATGAACACTATATTATAAAACTTGAAGACCTAAAAGAAGTGGTACCATTTGAACCATTATCAAAGCCCCCTAGTGATGCTCAAAACATTCTTGGTTATATAACCACTCGTGGAGAAATTAGACTTGTCTTGGATCTTCAATATCTTTTAACAAAAAAGTCAAGTCTCAGTAGCACTGATAAAGAAGACAAGGAAAAAACAATCATTTTTTGGAACTTGCAAGATAATGAAGTGTGCGGCTTTTTGGTTTCTAAAGTTCTGGGAGTTTATCTATGTGATCAAAATCTGGCCCAATACTCCATTCCCACATTGCAAGGATTGGCCCAAGAATATGTCCAAGGCATATTTGAAGAAAAAATTGATGGTCAAGTAGTCCCTTTGATTTGGCTGAATGTAAGAAAGCTTCAAAGTGAACTTGATAAAAGTTTAAAAGTTTAAAAAAGGTATATAAGTGTGGTAAGGCCCAATTACGATAAAATGTCCTTAACTGAAATTTTCCAACTTGACTCGAAAGAGCGCATTGCGACTTTAAATAAAAAGCTATTAATTTTAGAAAAGGGTCCCTCTCAAGAAATATTTAATGATGCCATGAGAGAGGCACATAGTTTAAAAGCTGCTGCGCGAGTTGTGGGATGTCAAGAAGTTCAAGCCCTGTCTCATAAAATTGAAGATCTTTTAGAAACAATTAAAAACACAAAACAAGCTGTAACTCAGTCTCAGGCCGACCTTATCTTTAAGGCATTTGATGCCTTAGAGCAAACTGCTAAGGCATTTGTATCATCTACCGCTCACTCCATCGATGTCGAAAGCATTACTAAACTACTAGATGATGCCAAAACCCCTTCTACACTCACAGACAATGTACCAAGCAGTAATAATATAAATGAACAAAAACCTCCAAAAACTGATGTAGATACTATGCCAACTGTTCACCAAACAGGTGATATAAAAGAAATAGGCCAATCAACCATACGCATTGATATTGACAAACTTGATCGCCTTATGAATTTATCGGGGGAGCTATATACTAGATCGCTATACTTAGAACAAAAATATAGCAGCTCAAAGGTTCTTCTCAAACAACTTAGGACTTTGCAAACACGCACTGGTGAGTTACGAGTACTTGCAACAAATCCTAATATTAATGTGGATTTAATTCATAATTGGTTATCTCAAAATGACAATGAGTTGCAAAAAATGCAACAAAACATCCAAGTTTATACAAGATCACTTCAACAGACAATTTTAGACTTTTCACACCTAACTACCCAATTACAAGATGAGGTGATGCAGTCGCGCATGCTTCCAATTTCCACACTATTTGATTACCAACATCGCGTAGTGCGAGATCTATCGCGAGAACTTAGTAAAAATATAACGTTGAAGGTTCAAGGTGGTAGCACACCGGTGGATCGTGAGATTTTGGAAGTATTAAAAGATCCCCTTGCCCATCTAATTAGAAACGCTTGCGATCATGGAATCGAAGATCCTAGAGCACGAGCTAGAGAGAAAAAAGCTCAAGAAGGGACAATTAAGCTTATTTCTTATTATCAAGGCGATAGAGTAATTGTAGTCGTTGAAGATGATGGTAAAGGGATTCCTTTAGATCAATTAAGAGAGATCGCACTTGAAAAAGGAATCGCCAAAAAAGAAGAAATTAACCGCTATTCCTATCAGCAAGTGCTTGATTGGGTTTTTCTACCGGGGTTTTCTACTTCCCAAAGTGTAAGCACCCTCTCTGGTCGCGGTATAGGCCTAGATGTTGTTGGATCCAATCTAAAAAAAATTGGTGGCAATATCAAAGTCGAAACCAAAAGAAATGAACATACTCGTTTTATTCTTTCTCTGCCTTTAACTTTATCGGTCGTCAAGTGCCTCTTAGTTGAAGTTGCAAAGGAGTTCTTCTGTTTTCCCCTAACCCGCATTGAATCGACCAACACTATTAAGCGAAAAGAAATTAAAACTATAGAGGGGCAAAGCAGTGTTTCCATTCGCGGTGAGATCATGGCAGTTGTAGATCTAAATGATTTCTGGCAAATGGATAAATTGCGCCCTTCAGGTAATGAGCAAAATCTTCCCGTAGTTGTCATCGGTGAGCGCCACGAGCGATTTGCCTTCATTGTGGATCGGTTTTTAGGAGAAAAGGAGATTGTAGTAAAGACCTTAGGTAAAAGAGCAAACAAAGTGGCCGAAGTTTCAGGTGGTACCATGCTTGAAAATAAAAAAGTGGCCTTTATCATAGATACTGAAAAGCTCACTAATGCTGCAAAAAACTATGCTACCAAAGATCAAACATCTACCTTATCTGAAATCATTACAACTACAAAGAAGAAAATTTTAGTTGTGGAAGATACACTTACTGTACGGGAGCTTGAAAGAAAAACGCTTGAGCGTCACGGCTACGATGTAAAAACTGCAGTAGATGGTTTAGAGGGACTCGGGCTTTTAAAGCAGGAAAGTTTTGATTTAGTAATAACTGACATAGAGATGCCTCGTATGGATGGTATCGAGATGGTTAGATGTATGAAAAAAGAACCCAAACTAAATAACATCCCAACTGTTATCATTTCCTATAAAGAAAGTGATGAGGATAAACGAAAAGGATTAGAAGTGGGAGCAGATCGTTATATCAGTAAAGGTAAGTATGAAACTAAAGTCCTTATTGAGGCAATACACAAGCTGTTGGGAGCGTAGTACGTCATGATCACATTACAAAAAAAAATTAGGGTTCTAATAGTTAACGATTCAATTATGATTCAACAAGTATTAAAAAGAATCATTGAAACTGACTCTACTTTAGAAATAATCGGATTTGCAGAAGATGGGATAGAAGCCGTTGAGATGTGTTGTAAGTACAACCCAGACCTCGTGCTTTTAGACATCAGAATGCCACACATGGATGGTGTGGAGGCCACTAAAGAAATTATCAAAAAACACCCCACTCCCATTTTAATTGTGACAGCGACAATGACTTTGCATATGCAGCAGTTGTTTGAATGTTTAAATATGGGGGCCATTGATGTCATCAAAACTCCTACCCAAGAAAAATCAACTGAATTGCTGCACAAAATTCATATAACTGCCAGGATTGGCAAGAAAATGAAGCAAAGTCAGAAACCCTTAACTCCTGTTGTAAGACCAAAAAATAATGAACAGGTAGCAGTTCCCATAAAGACCGATAACCTACAGTCACAAAAATCTGCAAGAAAGATTCTTGCTATTGGCGCCTCCACAGGAGGACCAAAGGCAGTTTACAACTTGCTAAGCCAGCTACCTAAAGATTTAAATGCTGCCATTATGATTATTCAACACATCGATTCAGAATTTGCAATGGGCCTGGTGGAATGGTGGCAAACGGGGACGAGCCTCCGAATTCTGCCAGGAATCACAGGTCATGATTTTATCAATGGAGAGGCCATGGTTTGTGTCAAAAACCAAAATCTCATTGTCACTGCAACCAAAAAAGTACTCTACGTTAATCCACCCGCAGGAACAATACACGTACCAAATATTGATGCAAGCTTAACTTCCGTTGCAAATCACTTTGGAAAAAATGCCATTGGTGTCCTGCTGACTGGAATGGGACACGACGGGGCACAAGGACTAAACAAAATCAAACAAGCTGGTGGAAAAACAATCGCTCAAGATGAAGCAAGTTCAATAATCTATGGAATGCCCAAAGCAGCTGTAGAGCTTGGTGCTGCGGAAGTAGTGACAGGAATTGATAGAATGGGAAAAACAATATTAGAATTGTTAGATTATAATTAATTTGGGAGCAAAACTAATGAATGAGCAATCTAAACCTACGGTCCTCATCATTGAAGATACACTTACCTATCAGCAGGCCCTAAAAAGAGCGTTTATAGATGCCAATTTGCAGGTACATTGCTGTTCATCGGGAGAAGAGGGACTTGATGCTCTAAAACAAATTGTTCCCGATTTGATTATTCTAGATCTCACCTTGCCCGGCATGGGGGGAAAAGAAATTTGTCAAAAAATTAGGATGAATATTGGTTACCGCTTAATTCCTATCATGATTTTAACTATGAAAGAAGAAGATCACTTTTTAATTGAAGGGCTTGAGTCTGGTGCAGACGCATATATGACAAAGGAGAGTCCACTTGGAAGTATTGTGACCAGAGGTAAAAACCTCATTAAGCTCTCTAGAATTGGTAAAGACATGTTCGCCCTTGGTGCAAGCGAAAATAAAGCACTTATGACCACTCAAGCTTCAGAACTTAACCTATATCAAAAAAATATCTTAATCGTCGATGATGACATTACATACTTGCAGGCCTTAAAGCGAGAGCTGGCGACCCTAGGCTACAGTGTTAATACTTGTGATTCAGGAGTGACTTGCTTTGAATACCTAAAAACAAAAGTTCCAGACCTCATTTTACTTGACCTAAAGATGCCTGAGATAAATGGAATTGAAGTATGTTTACAGATCAGAAAAATAGAGCGTTTGGCCATTATTCCCATAGTGATGCTAACTGGCAGCGATTCCCAGGAGGATTTAATTAGAAGTTTTGAAGCCGGAGTTAATGATTATGTAATTAAGTCTCATGATTTTAAATTGATTGATGTGCGCATTCAATCAATTTTAAGACGAAGATACTTTGAGCATGAATCATTAAAGATTGAGGCCCAACTAGTTGACGCGAAAATTAAAACAAGAATAGCAGAAGTAGAAAAGCAAAATGAGAAGCGTTTAACTAAGGCCCTAACAGAAAAAAATCAAGAACTGCATCAAGTACAGTTAGAGCTAAAGCAAGCACATCAAATTGCCGTTGCAGCTTCTGAAGCTAAGTCAGAGTTTTTAGCAAGTATGAGTCATGAAATAAGAACCCCACTTAATTCCATCCTAGGGATGACAGACATCTTGCTTGAAAGTATTGAAGGAGAAGAACACCTCAAATACCTTAGAGTAATCTCAAATGCTGGAGATACTCTTTTATGTTTGATAAACGACATTTTAGACTTATCAAAAGTTGAAGCTGGAGAAATACGACTAGAGCAAATTCCATTTTCCTTAAGGACTATTGTAGAAAGTACTATTGAGTTAATGACAGTTCGTGCCGATAGCAAAGGTCTAAATCTAATTGGGCGAGTATGTCCAACTTTAGACTTTCACCTAATAGGTGATCCAACCAGAGTTAGGCAGATCCTAATTAATTTGGTTGGCAACGCAATAAAATTTACGGAACTTGGCAATATTGTGTTAAACGTAGAAAGGGATAAAGCAGGTGACCAAGACAATGAATCTTTAAATATTACCTTTAGTGTTACAGATGAAGGCGTGGGAATACCTGCAGACAAACTAGACTCGATCTTTGATAGCTTTACTCAATCAGATTCATCCGTTACACGTAAATTTGGTGGTAGTGGGCTAGGTCTTACAATTTCAAAGAAGTTAGTAAACCTTATGCAGGGAAAGATTTGGGTTGAAAGCACACTTGGCAAGGGTAGTACCTTTTATTTAACCATTCCGCTTAACAAGACCTCAAAGCATGTTGAAGATAAAGATATTACTCATCAATTAAAGCGTTCGAAATGTTTAATTGTTGATGATAATCAAATTGAACAAAATATTTATAAGGAGCTCCTAGAAGCCGAACAGGTGGACGTTACCTGCTTTAACAAATTGTTTGATGCACTTGTGATCCTAAAAGACAACTTGGAAAGCATTGATTTTGTGTTATTTTGCGCTCCTGCCCCACTTGAGACATGCTTATATCAATTTGAGCAAATAAAAAATGCCCCTGAAGTCAAACTCAAAATTGTCGTTGCTTTGCCCTCTTTCCACCGGCGTGAAGATATTCTTCGCCTTAAAGAGTTGGGAATTAGCAATTTTTTAGTTAGACCTATTAAGCGCAACCATCTCATCCAGGCGGTGACTACTGTGCTAAAGCCAGTGGAAACTTCTAAGCATATCCCAAAAACTAAAACAGAAGACAAAAAATTCAAAGATGATCGCAACTTAAAAATTTTATTAGCAGATGATGCTGAGGATAACCGTTTTTTAATGGAAGCATATTTTAAGGATGCTCCCTATACAATAGATTATACAACTGATGGTCAAGAAACACTTGATGCTTTTTTTCAGAAAAAATATGATATCGTATTAATGGATATGCAGATGCCTGTTCTTGATGGTTACAAAGCAACCAGCATGATCAGACAATGGGAAAAAGAAAATAACAAAATACCCACTCCGATTTTGGCCTTTACCGCTAATGCACTCGTAGATTCTAAAGATAATAGCTTGGCGGCCGGGTGTACTGACCTAGTCACCAAACCAGTAAAAAAGGCCACTCTTGTTGAGGCCATATTACAACATACTGGTTTTTATAAAATCTAATAATCGGGGTAATCAATAGGAATTATAACTGAAACTTCCTGTTTTTTTCCAGTTTCTTTAAAAACCAGATCTTTTATAATTTTTTTGGGCCTTAAAACTTTTCCCGCCACACATTTATAGACTCTTTGAGACACTAATATTTGACCAGGCCTGGCATTTGATTCTAACATTTCTGCATCTTGGACAGCATCACCAACTACCGTATAGTTCATAACCTTAGAGCTACCAATATTGCCCGCAATTACATTGCCTGAATTTAGCCCTATCCCAATTCCCATCCTACTGACCCCCCCTTGTCTCCAATGGGGAACTACCTTTTGTACCATTGCTTTTTGCATCTCAATAGCTGCTTTAACTGCATGCAGTTCGGGATCAGAAATTTCTTTTGGAACATTCCAAAAGGCAGCTATCATATCCCCCACCAGCTTATCAACCGTGCCATGATTTCGCTCAATTATGGGAATTAATTCCGAAAAATAGATATTTAATAATTTAACCAATACTTTAGGATCTAGCTTTTCACTGATAGAAGTAAAAGATCTTATATCAGCAAATAAGCAAATCGCTTTTTGCCGTACTTCATCTCCACGTTTGGAAAATCTTCCGTGTTCAATCTCATCTTGAATATTATGAGAAATATATTTACCTAAACTTTCAGTTGTTGTTTGGCGCTCTCTAATAATTTCATTTACTAGGTAGTCATTTAAAACACGAGAGTAGATAACCACTAACTTACCAATAACATCTACATCATCGTATGAAAACGACCCTCCTAATTTGTTACTTAAATTCAAAACTCCAATTAATTTTCCATCAACAACTAGAGGAAAGCATCCCAAATTTCTAGGAGTGGGAAAATCGGTTTTTTTGTAGGCCGCTTCATTTTCTAAATCGTTGGAAAAATAGAATGCTTGATTTATAGCTGCAATTCCCATGACTGAAGTTGTATCAATGGGCCACTTGGTGCCATCTTCTGGCAAGATAATATGGCCGCTGTGCATGGACAACAGGCATTCTAAATATTCATCGTTATGATTTAAAAAAATGCTACAATGCTCTACACAAACATAACTTCTCAAGATAAAAAGACAACGCTTTACAATATCTCTAATCGACGCTTGATCAATATTAAATTGATCTACTAATTGCTTAATGTCCTCCATTAGCACCCAGTGTTTTTGTTTTTCTTTATTGGCCTCATGTTTTTTCAAGTAAAATTTAATATCATCAATAAGCAGAAGCTTGGCAAATAAAAACTCATCGGGGATTTTTCCGTCTTTTAGAGGTCCCTCAAAAGTAAAGTACTTCTCTCCATCAATTTCTACCGGCAACTTGAAGTACTCTCCTTCAAATGAGTTAGTATTTCTATAAACTACAACTCCGCGGCAATCAAGCAATCGAAAGACATGCGTCTTAAGGGGCTTAAATGCTATAGACTTATTAAAATCTTGAAAATTAATATAGTCAATTTTCATAACTTCTCTTTAGCTTTTTTAAGAAGGAGCAAAAATAAAAACAGTCACTCCCTCTTTTTTTCCTTTTACTTTTACGTTTTTTGCCACTCGAGTAGGCTTTACTTTTAAATCCTTAATGTCACGAACCACATCGGACCTAACCCATATTTCATTATTTTGGGCCTTGGACTCTAGTCTTTGGGCCAAATTTATCGAATCACCAATTACTGTATAATCCATAAAATCCTTGGCCCCCAAGTTACCCGCAACAGCAGAGCCAGAGTTTATCCCTATACCAACTTCAAAATCAGACAGCCCTCGACCTTTAAGCAGAGGTTTTATACTATTTAGTACTGTCTCTTGCATTTCTAAAGCAGCATTTACAGCTAGCTCTTCTGCATTTTCGACTTCATTTGGGTGCCCCCACACAACCATCATTACATCCCCAATAGTCTTATCAATTGTCCCTTGATGCCTTTCTACAATGCTGGCCATGGAGTCAAAATGAAAATTCAAAATGTCTATAATATGCTTTGCTGAAATTTCTTGCCTTATGGTTGAAAAATTGGCGATCTTGATAAAAAGAGTAACTAATTTCTTCTCAACCCCTTCTAGCTCCTCTGAGGTTTTTTCACACACCTCTTCTACTACATTGTGATCTAAATACTGCTCTAATCTCTCAGTAGTTTGTTTTAAGGCCTTGAGTTTGGTGAAGGCAATTTTTTCTGTAGAAACTTGAAAGATAATTTTTGAATAAAAGTCAATAGCTTCTAATTGTTGTTGACTTAACTTTTCAGTGGGATTATCAAGAGCTACAAGTACTCCTAGCACTTGTTCACCAGCACATAAAGGCACTATTGCAATATTTTTAATTTCGGTTTCATGTTCATTGTTGATAAATTTAAGCAAGGGATCATCGGCTTTATTGGCCACATACATCTGCTTTTGCCTGGCAACTAAACTTGCACAGCGAGCAAGCCGGGTGGGCCACAGACAATAGTCAAGAGGCTTCCCTTTATCACCAATACCCACAAGTGCTTCTAACTCACATCCATCTTCTACCTTGTATAATAACAATGAACTGGTATAGGTATATGACCTTAACATGTGTAATATTTTTATAAAAACTTGCTTGAGATCCATCTCTTGAGATAGTGAGTCATGCAGAAAATTTATAGCATCACTAACTATCATCATATCTGTTCTGGCAACAAACTTGTCTTTTTCAAGCTTTAAAAATCTCTCGAGGTAATGTTCGATAATATCTTTTAAAATTAAGCGATCTTTTTGTGTTGAGATCAATTCTCCAATAGGCTCTTCATCAAGTACAATTTTTATGCCAGAGTCATTTTCCAGCTTATCTTGCGAGCAAGATGCAATTTCTCTGCCAAATGCATCTCTAAATTTATATGGAAATTGTGTCAAGATATTAGCTAATCCCGAGTCTCTAAATAATGCTGCTGTATTCAAAAACTCTTTTTTCATTACCTAAACACAATACCTTCTACGAACTTTTTAAAATAGATCATAACTCCCGGATCAAAGCATTCGACTTTCTTTTCCAGTTGATCTAGAGCACTTTTTATCTTTACTTTATTGGTTACTCCACCGATACATGACCTATAATGGTCAAAGTGATCCAACACGGAAAACACTCGCACTTCTTCAGGTATTTGATCTTCTTTTAACTTACTGGGATTACCAGAACCATCAGCCAGTTCGTCATGTTGCCTTATCAACTGAACAATTACACTTGGAAGTACAATTTTTTTCTTAGTTAAATAATCCAGCGTTGCAACAGATGCAACTTTGTTTTCTAAACTAAAGGGACTCCCGCGCAATTCATGAATAATAGATGATAAAATCAGGGAGTTAAATTGAGAGTGCTCAACAAGCTCTGGAAAAAATTCTCTAAATAATATAAATAAGTACGTAACACGAGCTGTGTGCTCTTTGTTTTCTTTCTCAAAAGAAGCTGTAAAAAACCAGTCTATAAGTGGGTCATGCACCATTTCCCGAAAAATATTTTGAGCAGCTGGCACCACCTCTTCCCTTTTTTCTAAAGCGCCTGTCACATCTATTTTTTTTAGTGCATAGCTTATGTATTTTGCTTTATCTACAGAACGCTCATTAAGAGGTTTAAACAGTTTTTCAAATTCTACTTTGTACTTAAAGCGATTGACTCTAAACCATTCAACCCACTGTTTTTTTTCTGTTTCTTGAATATAGCAAAAATAATTTCCATCTTCATACATTTTGGCAACAAAAGGGAGGCCTATAATTTCACCTTTTTTAACTGCCTGTAAAAATTTACCTTTATAGTGGATAAAAATACCACATGGAGACTCATAATCAGGAATGAGAAAGCTCAAATATATTTGAAAATAAAGTTGTTTAGTTTCCAAAAAAAATTTCCTTTGATAGTTTATGATAATATATATATATAATACACGCAAAGTTTAATCAAAGGTGCATAAAAGAAAAAATGGCAAAACAAATCAAGCTAAATAGTAAGTTAATAAGGTTAAAAGCAAGTAGTAGACTATATCAACTAGAAATCCCGATCGTTGCAGTCACTGGTGGTATTGCTTCAGGCAAATCTTATGTTTCATCAATAATGGCAGATATGGGACTTACTACAATATGTGCTGATAGCTTAATTAAAAATATTTATACCAAAAGGTCTACCATTTTATTCATTGCCAATAATTTCCCCAATGCAATGAAAAATGGAATAATTGATTTTAAAGTTCTACGACAAATCATCTTTAACAACGAAGAGTCCAAGAACTTGCTTGAAACATTTTTGCACCCTCAGTTAACGGATTGTTTTACACAAGCTTTAAAAAAGTTACCAAAAAACCTTTCAGTTGTTGTATATGATGTTCCACTACTGTTTGAAAAAGGGATGCAGGTCCATGTTGATCAATCTATCTGTGTTTATTGTGAATACTCTGCTCAATTAGAGCGCCTACAAAAAAGAGACAAAATAACTCAACAACTTGCCAGCAAAATTTTGGGCCAACAAATGGACATTAATACAAAAAGGCAGCTAGCTGATTTTGTCATAGACAACACAAGCTCGCTCTCTAATTTAAAAAGAAATGCTTTGGCCACAATTAAAGAGATGTTTGATCTTTAGCGCTTTTGCTCAAACTTAAAAACAAAGCGCAATTCATTGTCTGTTAGAACTTCAAAGCTACTATCAACTAAACGAGTATGATCTGAAGAAATACTACCTATTAGGCCCTTAACATAAGATCTAAAGTAGCTGCCCAAAGTCTTTAACAGGTGCTGTTTGTCTGCAGACACTTCACTTAGATCTGCTTGAATCAATTTTCTAACTTCTAAAACAGTACCGTCTTGCTCTAGTATATGTTCATGCTTGGAAAAATTATCATAGTACTTTGCATTTTTTAAAAAAGCTAGAATACGTTTTATGGGATCACTTTTATTGTATCTACTGGCAATGTCCCCATGAATTAATTCCAGGTTATTAAAGGATGCACAATCGGTGTATAGTGAGTCTAAATTTTCATTTTCAACTTCTAACTCTTTTAACATTTGCACAAAAAAGCGCAAATTGAGTTTATTATCTCTAATAGTGAGATAATCCCGATCGATCCCCTTTTGTTTTACAAAGGCATCAAATTGTCTTTCACCTTTTTTTGTATTGAACAAAAATATAAGGGGCAAAATTGAGCGTACCGTAAAACATGGGCCACTTAAAAATGTTGTTTTCATTTTATATATAAAACTATCGGAGTTTTTTTTTATAAAATCACCGTCGATGTAATCATTGGTATGACAAAAAGGAGAGTTATCAAAAGTCTTACAAAATTTCAACCAAGCGTTAACATCTGGGTTAAGTATACCATTTTCTACTTTGGAAACTGTACCTTGAGTAATTGCTAGTAAATTAGACAGTTCCACTTGGGTAACACCTGAATACTTTCGGATTCCTCTAACCATTCGCGCAAAAGACATACAATTGCTCCTTAAAATATAAATGACTAAATATTTTTTCTTTGACTACTAATCGCAGCAATATATTGAAATGTCAAATAAAAATATTTAATAATGAATATTTTAATCTTTTTTGCAATAATGCAAAACGGATTGATCGCTCAAATTTAATAAACAAATCATGTTTACTGCGTCTAGATGGTCTTGTGGGGCAAACTCTCTGTCCTGCCTGCATTGGAAACAACCACGTAATTTAATTTGCGCTGCAACTCCCTAATCGACGCTGCACCGCCATATGTTAAACCTGACCTTAATCCGCCAATAATATCACAAATGATTTCTTCCTCATTGTTTCGATAGGGAACAGTAGTCGCGACACCCTCTGCTGTTTTCCATTCAGCAATTCCTCCATGATAATCTTCAGCGACTTCTCTGCTGGCCATCCCTCTATAAGCTTTTACCTTTATCTGCTCCCCACTACTATCCACTGTATTGATAATCTTGCCAGGAGTAGGCGTAGTTCCTGCGAGCATACTGCCAACCATTACAAAATCTGCACCAAAGGCCAAGGCCTTAACAATGTCGCCCGGGTTTCTTATGCCGCCATCTGCAACAATTGACCTGCCAACTCTGGCACACTGTTGAATAGAGGTAATATTTGGTACTCCAAACCCGGTTTTAATCCTAGTAGTACAAACGGAGCCACCGCCGATACCAACTTTAATTATATCGGCTCCACAAGATGCCAAATAGTCAGCACCTGCGTAAGTTGCCACATTGCCTCCCATGATACAGATCTCTTTGCCCAGCATTTCCCTTAGATTTTTAAAAGTCTTCCCCACATATTTGGCATGAGCATGAGCTACGTCTATACAAAACAAGTTTGCTCCAGCATCACTTAGGGCCTGTGCTCTTTCTAAGTCTGCAGAGCCACAACCAATGGAAACAAATGTCCGATGTTTGCACTTTTTAAATTCTGCAATATTGTCCTCAATTGACATAAATCTATGCAAAACTCCAATTCCACCTTTGCCCCCAATAAAGTTTGCCATGGCACTTTCGGTGATGGTGTCCATATTGGCAGTCATAATTGGCAGATCTAAGGTTAATTTTTTTGATTCCACGGAGCTTGAAATATCAACCACCCTCCTGGACTCATAATGATTATAAGAGGGAACAAGTAGTACATCGTCATAAGTTATTGCCTGATCCATGTAGTAACTCCTTTAAGAAAGGGCGAAGTGTTAAGATTTAGTGTCAATTTAAACAAAACGTGCAATTGTATTTAGTTAATTTCAGAAGGTCAACATCGAAATATTAAGAATACTCCACATTTACTCTATTGTTCTTTAACATTTATCCATTAAAAATAGATCAAGACATAAAATAAAATATAGTTTTAAAACTGCTTTAAACAAATAATTTGCAGGAATGAGGTAAACTATGAATACAGCTAAACAACTAAATTTGTTCATTATTGATGGTGGTATGAATCGCCCTAGAAAAACAAACAAACATAATGCGAGTGTGGCAAAAGATAACTCTCCAAGCTTAGTTGAGCAAGAAATCAACAAGTTAATCGCTCAAAATACAGCTCTTCTAACAAAATTGGGAAAGTTAAAATAGATAAGTCAAGAAGTCTTAAAGTCACATCCTTTTAACTAACTAAAAAACCCACGTAATTATCTAAAGTATTTATTTGACTGGTGAACCAACTGGAAGTACCCTGTTTTGCAAAAACAGTGAAAACTAGAGGTATAGTGATATGACTGACTTAAAAGCAAAGTTTGATTTGGCAGAGCAATACACTTTAAAAGGTGATTTGCACAGCGCCATTGCTGAATATCAAGAAATATTAAAATGTGACCCTTCACTTATACAAGTTAAAGCAAACCTCGGTGACTTGTATTATACCTTGGGTGAAATAAGTGCGGCCATGACTGAGTACGAAGATGTTGTCCGCATCAAACCTGAGTATACTTTAGTGCTCTATCGCCTGGGCATTTGCTATTTTAGGGCCACCAAGTTTTGTATGGCAATTGAAGTTTTCAATGATATTATCCATATCGAAAATGACCTCTATATGGCCCAATACTGGCTAGCTCTTAGTTATTACCATACAGGCCAAATACAAAAAAGTATCGATGCATACCAACTCCTTCGAAAGAAAAAGCCAGATACTGAGCTTGGCCTTTACCAGTTGGCAATTGTATATAAAGCAGCAGGCAAGCATGAGCAAGCTATTGAGTGCCTCACCAAACTGCTTGAAACAGATCCGTCACTTCTTTCAACTAACTATCATCTGGGTTGTTCTTACCTAGGTGTTGGGAAAATTAATGAGGCCATGAAGCATTTTGAATCTGTTTTAGAGATGTTTCCCGAACACAGTGGTGCAAAAAGAGAGGTCCAGGCCCTAAATAGTGATCAAGAGATGCTCAACTCCTACGGAGTTCAAACACCCCATAACAACGATAAAGTCGACCTCACGGCAAACTACCACATGCAGCAGGCATATAAGGGATTTGCACTGCTTGAGAAATCCTTTGATTATTTTAAAAAGCAAGTAAATAAAGAAGATAGTTAAGACTTGCGATCAGACACTCTCTTGGCCATAACTCTTTTCATACTTTTTAACAAGTCTGGGTGCTTGCGGATAATTTCCACAAAATTTTCTTTATCTAATCGATATAAATCGCAGTAAGTTTGGGCCACAACATCGGAGTTTCGCTTCGATTCCTCAAGTAAGGCCGACTCACCAAAGCATTGCCCGTCTGTCATAGTCGAGATAACCCCTTTGCCCTTTACTACGACATCAACGACACCATGGGCAACAATGAACATCTCATTTCCAACTTCTCCCCTTTTGGTAATAATTTCTCTTGGAGAGTAATACTCTTGCTTCAAAGAGGAAGCAATATCCTTTAAACAATTGTGAGTACACTCTTTAAAAGCTGGCACATTGCTAATTAATTTCATGTTCATATATGTTTGTAGCTCTGATTGAAGAGCATTTGGCAACTCTGAGATTATTTTTACATCGTTGTCACTCAATCTTTTGGTAAATAGGTGGTTGTAATAGCTAAAGACAGTATACTGTAGCTGATCGGGAATGTTGTAGTACCTCATAAAAATATTGAGCTCGTGCATCTTTTCGCGAGTTTGTTCTTTATATCTATCTGCCATGGAGATCATTCTAGACACATTACCAATGACAACACCATATACACCTACACCCAAAAACATAATTACCATAGTATATAACCTGCCGATATTACTAGTCGGCGTAATATCACCGTATCCGATAGTTGTTAGAGTGGTAATGGCCCAATACAATGCTTTATTATAATAAGTATAAATATCTCCCCCATCCACTTGTGGATATATAAAGATCCATCCACAGGCAATCCAATTAATGGCAATAATCGCGCACATTACTGTAAATTGAAATTTAAGTAGTCTGGGAAGAATTGTAAAACCACCAATATACCGAATCATATTAATAATTTTTAAAGTTCTGACCATTTTAAAAAACCGTGCATAGCGGATCCAAGAATATAGTCCAAAAGGGTATAAGATCAAATCGATGGGAACACATGAGCATATATCTACAATAACTGACAGATCTATCCAAGATTTGCGATCTTTGTAAACAAAGTGAAACCTCTTTTTCATCTGCTTTCTTAGTCTTTTTCGCATTTTTATATTAGAGATAAAATCGACTATCATCACCACCACGATAAACGACTCTAAGATAAGGTGCCATTTTTCTACAGAACGATTGAATACTAAACTAAGTGGGGTCTCAATCACAGAAATAGATATTGCGGTAAAAACTATGGCCTGCCACCATATTTCTAATCTCGTTAACTTAACTCTTCTCATCAACATATTGTTTTAAATTTTTAATGTTACTATTAGTTCACGTATCGGATTTTTGTGGGTAAAACATTAGATGTTAATACTACTTTGACAAGCTATGAGTGAAATAATTCTAACCACTATAAACGCGCGCTACCAGCACTCCTCATTGGGGTTGCGCTATTTATTTAGTAACCTTGGTGCACTTCAAAAGAGATCTAAACTTATAGAATTTAGCCTCTCTCAAACTAACCAAGAGATACTTGAGTCACTCTTTAGAGAAAAACCCACGATTATTGGATTTGGTGTCTACATTTGGAATGTCGATCGTGTGCTGGAGCTTCTAAAGTTGATAAAAGTGGTTATGCCAAATTGCAAATTAATAATTGGAGGCCCTGAAGTTAGCTATCACGATCATCAAAGTGCAATATTGCAGCAAAGTGACTTTCTCATTAAGGGAGAAGCAGATCACAGTTTTATGCTTCTGTGTAACGATATTTTAAACAACCCACACCTCCACTCTGATGACAAAATTCAAACTCTAGCTCCTCCAGTCGTAGACACCATTGCCTTGCCCTATGAGTACTATACTGAAGAAGATATAAAAAATCGCTACATCTACGTGGAAGCATCCAGAGGTTGTCCATTTGAATGTGAATTTTGTTTATCATCAATCGATAAGCAAGTACGACACTTTTCAAGTAAAATTTTTCTTTCCGAGATCCAAAAGCTGTGGGATCGAGGTGCTAGGCACTTTAAATTCATAGATCGCTCCTTTAACCACAATTTAAATTTTTGCTATCCCATTTTGGAGTATTTTCTAACACTTCAAAGTGACGATTTATTTTTACATTTTGAAGTGATCCCAATCATGCTTCCTGCAAAACTTAAACAAATTTTGACAAAGTTTCCAGTAGGTTCTGTGCAATTTGAAATCGGATTGCAAACCCTAAATCCAACTGTGGCGCAAAACATTGGACGCAATTTAAACTTAGACACCACAATTAATCATCTTAAATTTTTAAAAGATCAGACCAATATTTATCTCCATACAGATCTCATCGTAGGTCTTCCTGGAGAATCCCTTGAGAGCTTTGCCGATGGTTTTGATAAACTGCTCGCATTTGGGCCCCATGAAATACAGGTGGGTATATTAAAAAAATTAGGTGGAACAAAAATTTCTAGACACGACACAACCTGGCGAATGCACTATAACCCACTTGCCCCCTATAACTTATTGTTTAATAAGCTTATTGACTACCCAACTATGAACCTCATGGAGAGATTTGCAAAATTTTGGGACAAGTTATACAACAGCGGTAACTTCAAAAATACCGTAGAGCTAATCTGGCAAGACAGCTCTCCATTTTGGGGATTTTATAGCTTTTGCGACTGGGCCTTAGGCCAAAAGCTATCTAACTATGGTCTCTCTCTCAATAGGTTAGCGGAGCACCTCTTTGTATTTCTAACCAAACACAAGTCACTGTCTCCCACAGAGGTAACAAAAGTGTTAAGCTTAGACATGTTAGCAGTTAAGGGCAGGCAGCTACCTCCCTTTTTAAGAAGCTCACATACAAAAACACCAAGGCCCATAAATTCTTCACTCAATAAAAGACAACTAAAAAATAAAACGTAAGTGTAAAAATAAGGATATTGGCATATGAAAAAATCAACAATTTATCTAGCACGCTTTAATAAATCAGATCCCTTAGCTCAAAGCCATGCAAAAATAGATAAGCTTTTTTTAACTGCAAACATTGGACAAACAATCGCCCCCAGTGATTTGACAGCAGTTAAGGTCCACTTTGGTGAAGAGGGCAATACAACTTATTTGCCGGCAACTTTTATTACACCTATCATTTCACAAGTAAAACAAGCCGGTGGTAAACCTTTTGTTACAGACACTAATGTTTTATATAAAAGCACCCGAGACAATGCCGTTGATCATCTCCACTTAGCTGCCGAACATGGATTTTCTCTAAATACTCTAGGTGCTCCTATAGTCATCGCTGATGGCATTGCAGGTCGCAATGAAATTGATGTAGAAATTAATGCCCCGTTAAATAAGTCTGTTTCCTTGGCTTCGGATTTTGTAACCTCTAACTCTCTAGTAGTGGTTACTCATGCGACAGGACACCTGGCAACAGGCCTTGGAGCTACCATAAAAAATTTAGGAATGGGGATGGCCAGCAGAAAGGGTAAATTGAGACAACACTCAGTATCTCACCCCATGATTGTTGAAAGCATGTGTAGCGGATGCAAAAACTGCTCTAAATGGTGCCCCACAGATGCGATCGAGATGCAACAAGAGAGTAAGGCCTTTATAGTTGATGAAAAATGCATTGGTTGCGGTGAATGTTTGGCAATCTGCCGCCAAGATGCCGTAAAATTTCGCTGGGATACCTCTTCTGAATTGTTACAACAACAAATTGCTGAGCACGCCCTTGGAATTGCCATGGCCAAAGCGGGCAAAATTGCTTACTTTACATTCTTAATCAACATGACCAAAGATTGTGATTGCCTAAAACAAAAAGAAGTATTTTTATTAGATGATATCGGCGTTATTGCGGGGTTTGATCCCGTTGCATTAGACCAAGCAGTAATAGATCTGACGACTACAGATCGACAGAAAAACCTTGCCACCCTTTCTTACCCACAACTAGACTGCACAAAGCAACTAAGCTACGGAGAGCAAATTGGATTAGGTTCTAGAGATTATAATCTGGTTGAAATTGACGATTAACGGTTGAAATTAACCTCGCCACCGTCTTTATTGCCGCGACCACTTCCACCACGACCACCACCACGACCACCACCACGACCACCGCCACGGCTACCTCCACCGCCACGGCTACCTCCACGGCCACCGTCACTTTTTTTATCGTGAGCGACACTTACTCTTAAGGCCCGACCTTGGAGTTCTTGTCCATCTAATGCACCTACGGCAGCATTTGCTTCCTCTTCATTTTCGAACTCTACAAAGCCAAATCCCCTGCTTTTATTGGTAAACTTGTCTGTAATAATTCGTACTGATTTTACACTTCCTTGAGTTTTAAAAAACTCCTCCAGATCATTTTCTTGCGTATCAAACGACAGATTTCCTACATACAACTTAATAGGATTCATCCCCTTAACCTTCCTTCTTTACTTTTGTTGATAAAATCTACAAGGACCAAAGTAATAATTTACTCAAATTAAATCAAATCAAAAACTTCTTGGCCACAATAAAATCTATTTCATATACTCTTTAGTTGAACTTGCCTAACTAAATTATTAACTATCTCATTTTTTTATCTTGAGATATACTTTAAGTTCAAATAATTTGAAGGAGATAGCAATGAATATACAAGATAACATGAAGCTAAAAAATGAAATCGGCGGCATCGGAGGCATAGATATAAACCAAAAGCTACAAGATCTATATAAAATGCCATCAAGGCCTATATGTCACATCCTACATGATCTAGAAAAAATCACTCAGCTTGCAAAACTAGGATTAGATGTTGTAATTCCACGTGTTGTATTTCATATGAATAGCGGACGAGATATCTGTGGACACGTTCTAGATATAGATAGCTCAGAAGAAGAAAAAGTGGTTCTCATTTATCAATTAACCAATACTTCTACCGAAAACACCAGAAAATCCATTAACACTTGCTTTATCCCCACATCGAGCATAGAGGCCCTAAGTGTGCAAGATATATCAACTGCACTACACATGTTATCACTTGGCAATATTTGCACTTTCATTGAGGGCACTCCCCTATCCCACCTGGAAATCAAAAGAAAACTACAGGCCTTCAGTGCCTTTTTTATCCAGGAGTTAAAGATGAAAGTAGAAATTAATGCAAACTGGAGTGACGCCCCCGAAGATACTTTAAGCTGTATTCATTTAATGGACTTAATTAGAGATAGCCTTCTAGGCCTTTATCTTCTGGCCAAAGAAAACAAGCAACTAACAAAGTTGCAAAAAGCGGTAAAATCCATCTTCTATAAAGGTGGAGACTCAAACACAGTTAATGTTGAGCTATCTAAAAATACACTTACAATTTCCGCCCCTTTAAAATCAGAAACTTTTGAACGCAAAAGGCCAATTGAAATAAGCCAATTAATTGAAACATCTCTTTAAAAAGACGACTAAAATTTTAGAAACTATATAGAAATTACCAACTTACCTCTTTTGCATAGCAAATATCCCAGCTTTTAGTATAGTGCCTCTCCATGATAAGATTTATAGTTACAACCATTACATTCTTGGGTATTTATTCACCCACCTATGCTAAGTTAGCAATGGTTGATTACGAAAATATTTGTCCAAGTAGCAATATCCAGTCGACTCAAAAAGACCCCTTTTATATAATTAAAAAGAAGGCGCGCTATAAAAAAAATAGTTTGGTCATTGAAACAAGAAATGTTTGGATTCCTTATGTCCAAAATATGATTGTAGAAAATACAACATATCTTCCCGAAAGAAGCATCGTACGCGTTATCCCCCCACTAAGACCCCGTGTTAAAAAAAACCAAGAACACGAATATGGCCCCGAAGATCCCGATGCTAAAATATCTGGTCCAATACATCCGCCGCTACTACTGCCAGTAAAAAGACTTGAATACTCTAAAATCCCCATGTACAAAGTGATAACAACTCCGCTCAATGATACCCAATCAAGTCCTGTATTTCAGTTTCATGATACAAAAAAACAATACAAAAAAATCTTTATGCCTTTTGCTGATGGCACTTCGATGGTAACTCCTAAAAATGCAGTGGTGATTCTTAAATCTAAAAATCTATCATCACCCACAGAGCACTACTTTTCACCCAAAAGATCCAGCTTAAAAAACGCGATTTCACAAGGTGCTGGTCACACCCTATTGGAAATTGCGACTAATGAAAACGGCGAATATTTAACTTGCTGCTTAGATGATTCAAAAACACATTGTGAGCAACCTAACTATTTTTTTAACTTATTAAAAACAGGCCATACTCGAGACAATACTTTGGAAGTGTCTAATGCTATTGTTTTTGATCCAAAAGAATCTGACGACTTAATATCAGGCCTTGATCCTGTAAGCAAAAATAGTGTCATCCCCTTACTTCACACAATCAAAAACCTGCTACATCACGATGGTGATGAATTATCACTTCCAATTGATCGCTTTCAGCGATTGTATTATCAAGAGTCAAAACGCGGCAGATATTTTCAAACCATTGAACTATTTAGACCTCCACTAGTTCAAACTGCACAAAACCATCAACTTTTTCGTTTAGCAATACCTCCGCTTGAGCTAAAGTGGAGTTCCTACCATGAAGCAGGCCCAAGCTATATAAAATCTAATTTTGAAAAGCATGGTACCGACAGCTACTTACAAGCATATTCATTGTGTGCCTTTACAGCAATTATAAAAGAGTGGGAAACCAAGTTATGTACAACTGAAGGTTGTGCAATTATCTGGTACGATCTATTTTCCCCAAAAGGTGTCGATCACAGCAGCCACTATCATGGTGAGTGCATCGATATCAAACCATTTCGCAAAAAAGACGACCTAGAAGGAATTGTTGGATGGAAATCTGCTAGGCGAGGACGCTACGATCGCAAAAAAACCAAAAAATTCTTAAAGTATTTGAGGAAAATGGGAGCTACTAACAGGCTATTTAATGATCCTAAAATTTGGTATGCAAAAGCTCACCCTCAACACGACTCACATATTCACTTTTGCCTTCCTATCAAGTCAGCTAAAATTCAAAAGTTGTGTACTGGAAGCAAATAATCTACCAAGGAAGTTTTGAGAGCCTACAGCCTGCAGCTGACTTATGTCCGCCGCCTCCAAATTTGCCGGCCAGTGTGGATACATCAAAGTCTCCCCGAGATCTCAAGGATATTTTAATATCGCCCTCTTGGCCCATAAACCAAGATACGGAAAAATTTGCTTGGGGATAGAGATCAAGAAGTTCATGACCCACGTTTGAATTTAAGATAGGGGTGTTACAAGCTGGAACTTTATGTCCATCAAAATCTACTATTCTTGCGTAATGACAGATGCTTTTGACCAGCAAGTATTCTCCGCGAACAATGGCCTCACCAATCTGAACAAATTTTTCCAAATCACCTTCTAAGTCCTGCTCTAGCTTTTGCCAATCATCAAAATTGTATGGAACTGTTGAGATATAGGCCTGAATCGCCTTACTATACTTAAGCTTAAAGTGCCATAGGTCTCTATCTTGAACATACTTGATAAGAGTTGGTATCTTTTGGGTACTAAATAGGTACTCAAATGCCAGAACTGCTCCCGATTTCTCCATATCAAAAGTCGCAAACTCTAATCCATCAAGTTCCTTTTGTGCAGAAATGTGGTGATCAATTAAAACCAAACGTCTGTGTTTTTTAAACAAATCTAGTAACACTTCCTTTGAATAGGAAAAATCAACAATATAAACCATTGAATTATCTTCCATCTCTGGCAAAGGGCAGTCGTGGTAAACCGCAATGTACTCCGCTTGATCTTTGAATTTTTTCCAAAAAGCAAATGCTGCGGCAAAGCCGTCGTAACAATCGGCATGATATAGAACGTATGTTTTTACTGCATCTTCATTCATAGTAAATTATCTCGCGTACCAGTACTTCATACCAATAGTATAGGGAAACCAGTTTTTACCCTTGTAGGAGGGTAGACCTATTTTTGAGCTTACGCCGTGAAGAGAATACTTGCTCTCAGAGTATTGAAAAAGAATATACTCATCAGCGATTATATCATTTACTTTGTCTAACAACTTCTTTCTCTCATGTTGGTTCAGCTCTCTTCGGGCTTTAGTAATCAAGGTATCCACTTCGGTATTGGAATACCCATAGTAGTTTCTTAAACCTTTTGGAATATTGTCAGAGTGCCACTCACCATAAGGATCAACTCCTCTGGCTTTATACGTGCGCCCTTTCCCATTTGATACTGCATCAAACTTTCTCTCACCCTGCAGTTGTCTCCAGGTACTATATTCTAAGATTTTTATCGTAGCATGGACTCCAATATTTTTCCAATAATCCTGAACATAAAGCATCTCTTTTTCAATTCGAGCATTGGGCACAATAACGGTAAACGCAAATTTCTTTCCATTTTTGTCCAATATGTAATCCCCGTCAGAATCGGTCCAACCAAGTTTTGCTAGCTCCTTTAAGGCCAATTCAGGATTGTATTTTACAGGCTTAAAGCTCCCCGAAAAATTATCAACACTAAATAGTGGTCCAAGAGGAATTCTGGCCAGACCATCTAGACTCTTTTTAATCATCTCTTGGCGATTAATCGCGTGGCCTAAGGCCATTCTTACTTTTTTATTTTTGAAAAGCTCATTTTGCGTATTAAAACCGATAAAACCATATCCCTGTTGTAACTTATTAGAGATGGCCAAGGCCTTAATTTTGCCGCCCACAAATGCTTTATCTTTTTTAGTCTGCCTCCACAGCTCTGAGTTACCAATCCTTATGGGCATGTAATCTAACTCACCCTTTTTAAGGCTCTCAAAGGCAATTTGAGGATCTCGAATGTAGCGGATATTAATTTCATCAAAGTTATATGCCCCAACGTTTTGAGGGAGGTGTGCTCCCCAATAATTAGGATTTCTCACCATCACAGACTTAACACCTTTTTTCCAAGATTTGACAATGTAGGGTCCAGATCCTTTTGGAAACTTTGTATGTTCATTTCTGGCCATCTTTTCTGGGTCTTTATGATAGTACAGATGTTTTGGTAGAATGAGGCTGGATACCAAAAATTCAAAATTGCTAAACAATCTATCCTTGGCCACAAAGCGAATTAATTTTTTTCCCAAAACTTCAATTTTGGAAAAACCTGACGCTTGGGATTTTCTAAATGCTGACTTCACACCTGGCATAGTGTACATTTCAAATGAAAACTTAACATCTTCTGCAGTAATTGGTTTACCGTCAAACCATTTCGCTTTTTCATCAATCCAAAAGGTAAAGGTTTTTCCATCTTTAGATATGGCCCATTTCCTAGCAATTCTTGGAATATCATCGCCAGTTATAACATCGGTGTCTAAAAGTGTTTCAAAAACCCATTTAACCAAAATTTCAATGGCCCCAGCTTGTCTGAAGGTAATTGGATTTATATGGCTTGGCTCATAGTGTTCATAGACTAACTTGCCTCCCCTTTTGGCCTTGGTATTTCCACCAGAAATGTTTCGAATCACTTTAACTGGTTTATCTAACTTCGCTCTTTTGGCAGCAAGTAGGTTACAGTTAAAAGAACCAAGCAGAAGTAGTAGCACAGAAGTAATTATTGCTTTCGACATTACTTAATCTCCTATTTTAAAACAAGCGGCCAGTTGGCCATTATTATATTCTTTCAGTTTTGGAATATCGCGCCCGCAGCTCTCATCTGCAATTGGACAACGTGGGTGAAAATGACATCCACTGGGTGGATTGATGGGACTTGGAACATCTCCGGTCAAAATAACTCTTTCTTTTTTATTTTTTGTAGCAACTGTGGGGACTGCAGAAATTAGGGCCTTGGTATATGGGTGCAGAGGGTTTTCAAATAAATCTGCGCTGTTGCCAACCTCAACAAACCTGCCCAAATACATAACTGCAATTCTACTACTAATGTGTCTGACGACATGGAGGTCGTGAGAAATAAACACATAAGTAAATCTATATTTATCCTGCAGGTCCATAAGTAAATTTAAAACCTGCGCCTGAATCGATACATCCAAAGCACTAACTGGCTCGTCACAAACTATCATCTTAGGCTTAGGGGCCAAGGCGCGACCGATACTAATTCGCTGTCTTTGCCCACCACTGAATTCGTGGGGATAGCGACTTATGTATTCATGGCGAAGACCCACATCAGTCATCAGTGTTTTAACCCGCTCTTCTAGCTCCTGCTTTTTAATCTTAGGGTTAAAATTTTTAATAGGTCCTGCCAACAGTTGAAAAACTGTCATTTTTGGATTCAGTGAAGAAAATGGATCTTGAAATATTATCTGAAAATCTCTGCGCTTATTTCTAAGGGCCGATTTAGAAAGTTTGCTAATGTCGACGCCATCAAATACTACTTTTCCGGAGGTGGGATCTTCAAGTAACATGATCGATCGACCGAGGGTAGACTTTCCGCATCCGCTCTCTCCGACCAAACCAAGTGTTTCTCCACTCTCTAAGGAAAATGTAACATCACTGACGGCTTCCACATGGTTTACAACGCGCCTAAGTAGTCCCCCTTTGACGGGGTATTTTTTGACTAAGTTTTCAACTTTGAGCATTTATGCCTCTTGCCTGCAGTAGTTATTTTGTCAAATGACATGCAGATTGATGGTTGTCTTCAAAAGTTTTCAGTTTAGGGCCTCTTTGTTTACAAACATCCTCTGGTGGCATATCACATCTTCCCTCAAATGGACAGCCCTGCATATGTCCTCGTAGATCGGGTACAACGCCACGTATCGTCTTCAACCTCTTTCTACCAGCTTTTTGTTGCTCGTGTGAATGATGGTATGACGGAATAGACTCCAATAATCCCCTGGTATAGGGGTGCTTGGGTCTTTCGAATATTTGCTCGACTGTACCAGATTCAACAATTTCGCCAGCATACATCACAGCAACCCTATCTGCCACCTCAGCAATAACTCCCAAATCGTGAGTTATTAAAATGACTGCAAGGTCTGATGTCTTTCTTAAGTTGTTGATTATATCTAAAATTTGGGCCTGAATAGTGACATCCAGCGCAGTTGTTGGCTCATCAGCAATTAGTAATTTGGGCCCACAAACTAAAGACATTGCGATCATTACTCTCTGCCGCATCCCACCGCTAAGCTCATGTGGGTAACACTTGATTCTAGTCTCCGGAGAAGGAATGCCAACTTGCTGCAATATTTCAATTGCCCGGGCCCGATAAACGTCATTGGATATCGGTGGTGCATGGAGTTTCAAGCTTTCAACTATTTGATTTTCCACTGTAAAAACAGGATTTAAAGAGGTCATCGGCTCTTGAAATATCATAGCGACATCTTTGCCGCGTACTTTATTAATCGCCTCTTCGTCCATTTTTAAAAGATTTTGTCCTTCAAAATGAATCTCTCCAGCTTTGATCATACCAGGAGGTACTGGAACAAGTTGTAATATGGCGTGAGTCGCAACGCTTTTTCCAGATCCAGATTCTCCCACAATGCCGAGAACCTCCCCTTTATCAACTCCAAAGCTTACTCCGTTTACGGCCTTGACCACTCCATCGTATGTATGAAATTCAACTTTTAAATTTTTAACCTCAAGTAGCACACATTTCCCCTTTACAGATACCCCATACTTACAATAAAAGAGTTGTACGGTCAAAGGCCCTAATTATCTGTTTAATTTTATGTTGTAAAGAGAAAGTTTAAACAGGCAACAAGGAAAACAAATGTTTAAATATATTTTAAGACGTCTGCTCCTTATGTTACCTACTCTTTTTGGCATAACAATTGTCGTTTTCTTCATCATTCAGTCAGCTCCAGGTGGCCCTATTGAGCAAGCAATTCAAGAAATGACCGAAGGAGTCGGAGAGGCCAATTTTTCTGGCGATCTAGTTATCAGTGCAGAAGTTTTAGCAGATCTTAAAAAACAATTTGGTTTTGATAAACCCATTCACGTCAGATACGGTCTGTGGCTAAAAGACATCTTAACTTTCAATTTCGGCCACTCACTCATTTATGACGAACCCGTTTTTGCTGTTATAAGAAGTAAATTTCCAGTCTCTTTGCAGTTTGGCCTTACCTCTTTATTTTTCACCTATGTGATCTGCATTCCTTTGGGAGTAGCAAAAGCCGTAAAAGACAAAAAGGTCTTTGATTATGTAACTAGTGTTTTAATTTTTTTGGGGCACTCCACTCCAGGATTTGTACTTGGGATACTTCTAATTGTCTTTTTTGGTGGAGGGAGCTTTTTTAACATTTTCCCCATCGGTGGCCTAACTAGTGAACACTATGCAACACTTACCACAATGGGAAAGGTTTGGGACCGGCTGCACCACGCCATTTTGCCCCTAATTTGCTACATGGTCTCCCACATTGCGGTTATCACCATGCTTATGAAAAACTCATTAATCGGAGAACTCAGTAAAGATTATATCAAAACGGCCAAAGCAAAAGGCGTCAGTAAATTTTGGATAATTTATAAACACGCCTTTAGAAATGCTTTGATCCCTATCGCTACCGGAATTGGTAGCATATTCAAATTAGTATTTGCTGGCAGTCTTTTAATTGAGACTGTTTTTAACCTGGATGGAATAGGATTGTTGACCTACACCTCAGTATTAAAGCGCGACTACACGGTTATCATGGCATCTGTTACTCTTCACTCGCTGCTCATAATGCTTGGCAATATCGCCTCCGACGTAGCGGTTGTCGCCGTTGATCCTCGCATTGATTACGATTAGGAGCTAACAAGTATGGCAGAAATAACTAGTGGAGGTTTGCGAAAACTCAAAAACTTTAAAAAGCGCAAGACTGCTTTTTACTCCTTCATTTTGCTTGTCTGCCTGGTACTATCATCCCTGGCTGCAGAACTAATTGCCAACAACAAACCATACATTACTTTTTATAAAGGTGGAGTATACTTTCCCCTATTTGTTCACTACCCCACAGCTAAATTTGACTATTTCAGCATCAGACCCGACTATCGCAAAATATGCAAAAGGGAAAACACCACCTGTATCTTTCCCCCAGTTAAGTACGATCCTATCGAGATTATTCGAGAAGTTGAAAGCTACCCCAGCCCGCCCTCACTAGAGCACCCCATGGGACTTGACTCCATCGGCAGGGATATTTTTGCGCGAATGTTGTATGGTTTTAGAGTTTCAATCTCTTATGCTGCCGGTGTCTGGTTAGTTGCATTTACCTTTGGAACCATCATTGGTTGCTTGATGGGGTTTTATGGTGGCATCTTTGACATTACTTTTTATCGCTTAATGGAAATCTTTTTTGCCATTCCCTACTTGATCGTACTCATTACACTGGTATCAATTTTTACCCCCAATATTATTTTGCTCATTTTTATCTCCTCCCTCTTTTCATGGGGGTATTTGACGCGCTACATGCGTTCTCAAGTATTCAAAATTAGAAAGCTTGATTATATAATGTCGGCAAGGGCCTCTGGTTGCACCACCAGGCAAATTTTATTTAAACACATTTTACCAAATGCTCTAACCCCCATTATTACCTTTTCCCCATTTTTTATTGCTGCCAATATTTTAGGACTTAGCTCCTTGGACTTTTTAGGCTTAGGGGTCATGCCTCCAACACCTAGCTGGGGTGAACTCTTAAGACAAGGCAAAGAATACTTTTTAGAAGCTTGGTACTTGGCAGTATTTCCCTCCCTCGGACTATTTGTTACTTTGGCACTTATCAACTTTGTCGGAGAAGGTATTCGAGATGCATTTGATCCCAGAAAATATTAATCAGTTTTAACCTTCAAGGAGCACAGAATGAATAACAATTTTTACTTTCTCATAGTTGATACTGAAACTGGTGGACTGGATCCTAAATCACACAAATTACTTGAAATTGGTGCTGCAGTTTATGATCAAGAGGGGGAAAAAGTCGATGAGTTCCACGCCATGTTAGGCCCAGATGACGATTGCAATCTAGAAAAGGATATTACCCTTTATGCCCTAAGATTAAACAAACTAGCAGAAAGAAGTGTCGATGAAGATACTGCAAATGGTGATGTGGCCCATAACTTTGCAAATTGGTTGATTGAGATCTCTAATGCCTACAATCCAAGTTTAGTAGGTCAAAATATAAACTTTGATATCAGATTCATTGAAGAATTTTTGGGATACTTTGGTTACTTAAAATGGGATGAAATTTTTGGAGTTCACCACATCGACACCATCGCCATCGCCAAGCTTCTCTCTCTAAAGGGAATCATTAAAACTAAGCGTTTTTCTCTCAAACATTTGGCCGAAGAATTTAATATCACCAATCCTGACGCCCACACTGCCATGGGAGATGTAGAAACAACCAAAGATGTCTTTTTTCATATGATGGGATTGATAAAATGAGCAAACTGATCTTAGTATTTACTCTTTTGCTACTGGCCCTTTCTTGCACTACCTCTAATTCAAATAATGTTTCTGTTGATACATATTTGAATGCTTTTAAGCAATACAGGCCACAACTAATCTCCCTACTGCCTACTCCGAGTAACCAGGTAGCACTTGAAACTGTTTTGAATGTTGCTCAGGCAGGCCCATTTAATTTTCGAGGGCAGGCCCTTGTAAACCAAAGTCCTGCAACCTTTATCTTTTCATGGCGACCAACAAGTGGTGACAGGGGATCGATTGCTCTTCGCGTCTTAGATGAGGCTGGAGTGGATCTTTTTTATAAAAGTGGTGATGCATCCATAAAGGGTCTAAGGGCCATTTTACTCGGTACAATGAATGTCCAGTTATCTAAAACCCAAAGTGTTGCCTCTAAGGGACCGGTTCATTATAAAAAGTTAGATAACGGTTCTTTGGCCATTACATTTTCACTTACCACCAAGGGTATAAAGGCCATTACACAACAGGTCGATTTAAGCTTTAAACTGAGAGTTTCCAATTTTAATGCCCTCAACCTGTGGGACGCCAATCCAAATAACACCAGAGAAGAACAACTTTATATCTACGATATCTTTAGACCTGAGTTTTCCAATTGGTATGATCCGTACATTCAAAAAAGAAAAACTCAAAACCTAATTAAAGAGATCCGAGTAATGCAACTACCCGAGATCATCGCACTGCAGGAGATTGAAAGTGCTGGCAATGCTAGCGAAGTTTTTAAAAAAGGATCAATGCTTAGAAAAGAGCTTGAAAAGCTTGGATATAACTACTTTCTAATAGGCCCACAAGAGCCAAACAATCCAGTAGCGCTCACCACTGCTTTTATTTCTACCTATCCCTTAGAAAATGGCTCGATCCCTTTTAATGTCAATTTGAAGCAATTTTCATCCCTATCTGGACGAGATAAAAAAATTGCAAGCTATACCACTCGCGACATTCAAGTAGTTAAGCTCACACTAGGAAAAAGCACAACTCTACTTTATAACAACCACTGGCGCTCCCAAGGGTGTGGTTCACCATCAAACTGTTTTTTCTCAAATAAAGTACGACTCATTAACGCCTCAGTGCTTCGATCTCACATCCAAAAAACCCAAAATACAAACAAGTCAAAAAATTCACTCGATCTGATAGTTTTGGGAGACCTCAACACCTCTTACTATACAGACATTATGCGGTCATTGGGCAGCACTGGAAATGAGGCATTTGTCCAAAGTGGCATGAGAAACGACTTCTACTACAACTTGTGGTATGAGCTACCTGCAAAGAAGCGTTTTGAAGCATCACACCATGGGCAGTACGATACCTTGGGCCAATTTTTAATAGACCAGGGCATGTACGACAACCTTGGTCTACAGTACGTTAATAACTCCTATAAAGTCATAGGCCAAACAGGCACCACTGCCCAGATTCTACAAAATGCAGATGGCAACCCCTTTAGGTGGCAACAATTTAGAATTAAACTTAAAGATGTCTCTGCAAACATTCGGGCAAACATTGATGCCCTTTTAAAACGTAGAGGATGCCGCAAAAACTCCAGTAAGAGGCGCTGTAATCCAATCTATTTCGAATTTATGGGCCAAGGGTTTTCTGACCATCTTCCCATGGTCGCTGATTTTAACTATATTGGAAATGCATTTTCAAAGAAGGCCTACACCTCCTTTAATCCAAGCAGCACAAAAGATATAAAAACTCCACCTGTGCTAAACACAATTGTGTCTGAGTGTAGCAGCGATCAACAGTCAATTGACAGCTATCCAGCTTTAAAAGAGCTGGACCTCAGCGACCACTCTAACTTTAGAAAATGTGCAAAAATCGATGCCGCCCAAGCCCCATACCCACTACACATAAGGGGCCTGTATAACAGCAACTATATCGTGGTTAACAAGCAAAAAATTGATGTAACCTTGATGAGAAGTTTTGATCCCAGAAACTTTATTAATGGTAAGATTGAACACAGCACTTCCACGCAGATGGAGCCTGGCAGCAATATGTGCTTTGCCAGAAAGGTACTGCAAGGAAAAGGTGGTAAAATTAGTTTTGCCTATGGTAGAATTGGTTATAGCAATGGACACTTGGCCCTACTTGTAGAAAGAAGAGAGCACATCAAGCTAACTGATTTGCCCTCGCACAAGTTGCTGGCCTGTAAACCTCTAAGGTTAAAAAGAGAGTATTAACACCACATGCGACAAATATCTCGACTATTCTCACTTTGCGTTATTTATTTTTGTATCCACTTTAGTATACATTCTCCCAAGGCCTTTGCTGGGCCTTATGTCACCCTCGATTTCAATGCTGCTTTTATTGTCTCAGCTAGTGATCGCGACAATGGAGGGACCGCCAACAACTTGGGCGGAGCTGTAGGGTACTCATTTGATGTTGCTAGTATCGAGTTTGGGGTTAAAAACCTAGTTTTTATCAATGATTTTGGAAATGGGACCAGTACTGAATTAACTGATTTCATGATGGCAGTAGGAGCAAAATACCACTATTTAAAAAACCTCGATATAAGGTTTGGAATTGCCATGCATAACCTTTCTGGCTTATACTTCGAAGATGGCGTCCAATTGATCTCTCAAATTGACGGAGCTACGATACTACCATTTTTTTCCATCGACTTAAAATATCGCGTTTACCCCAAAGTAGATCTACTTTGTGGAGCGAGTTTCTACAAAGTCAATGAGCCAATTGCCTTCATGAATATCGAATTAGGGATCAGATATACATTTTTTTAATTAAATCTAAAAAAAACTCTTTTAAATTTGTTTATAATAAGTCACACTCTTTAATACTAGTTTTAAATGGTACAAAAAAAAGGAGTTTACCGTGAATCGAAAAGAACTGTTAGATGAGATTTTGCAGCACAAGGACCTTACAGATTGGTCAAGAAAAGAATGTGATACCTTTCTATTAACCATGTTAGACACTATTAAAAAAACCGTTAAAAAAGGTGATGATGTCACATTAATTGGTTTTGGCTCTTTCACAAAAGTACGCAGAAAGGCCAGAATGGGTGTAAATCCATCTACCGGCGAAAAAATCAAAATCAAGGCCAAAAATGTTGTTAAATTTCGGCCAGGAAAAGCATTCAACGAAATACTCTAATTTTTCTCGGAAGGTGCCAGCAGACCTATGGGACCTTCCGCATCAATACCTCCTCCGCGTAACAAATTTATAATGAGACTTTGCTAGTCCCATTTGTATTCCTTGTTCCTCATCAATGTGAACTTTTTCATTCAACCAATTTTGCATTTGTGCATTTACGGTAAAAGGTGGCAAAAGCTGTCTATTAATAAAAGAGTCACCTCTTTTATGATTTGTATTATTTCTATTATCTAATTCAAAATATAAAGTACTAAATGGATACTTCTCACAGCTACTTGCAAGGCTCGCCCTCAGGGGATTTTGATAAATATAACGAAAGACTCTCATCAGCTGCTCATTGGAAGTTATTATCGACCACTTGTAGCGCCCACCAAACATTCGATTAATAAGTCCCGTGGCCCTTCGTAGTTGCAAACTAAAGTGCTTACCAAACTCATACATAAATAAGTCTAGGTTTTGTTTTGGAGTTTTCACTAATAAATGGTAGTGGTTTCCCATCAAAACAAATTGCCCAATATCACAAGGATGTTTTTTAAGAGCAACTTTAAAAGACGCTTGAGCAATTCCCCAAACTTCTTCCATGGGGCAGCAGTACCAGGTCTTTTGATTAGACCTATTTGTAACGTGATAGTAGTGATCAGCAGTTCTTATAAGAGGTTTTCTAGGCATAATTATTTCTCCTTTGCTTTTTAACCTCTTAGATGGTGCAACCCATGCACTATTTGTAGCATTATAACTGTTGGAAATTATTCGACATTAAATCAAGGTAATGATAAAAATTGAACTTTACTGTTAAAGAATTATTGCACTAAGTCCCACAGGGCTGCTGGCACCAAAGTACTAAGTCCCACAGGGCTGCTGGCACCAAAGTACCAATTTTTTAGTTAAAGACTCGTACTTAGACACTCTTTTCTTTTCCTTTGTTAAATACTCGTGTAAAATTCACCCTATGGATGAGAGTAAAAAAAAGAGATTACTAGCATATTGGGTTAAAGGTTCAAACCTGGATTTTTTGGCGGCGACTGACATTAGTCTTCACACAAAAAGTTATGTTCAAGCACTTTTTTTTCTTCATCTATCTATCGAAAAGGCCCTTAAGGCATTATATGTGAATGAATTCAGTGAACATGCACCTTTTTGTCATGGGCTTTTATATCTCACGGCAGAATGTAAATTAAAGCTTGACGATAAAAAACAAGAGGTTCTTGCTGATATTAATGAATTTAATTTGGAAACACGCTATCCTGATGAAGAGTTTGAGTTGAATAAGAAGGCAACAAAGAACTTTACTCAAAAATATATAAACAACGGTGAGGACATAAGGCAGTGGATATTAGAGAAATTAAAAGATTGATGGTAAACTATCGTCGCCTATTAATTGATAATCACATACATCCGCAAATAATTATTCTTTATGGATCTTATGTTCAAAATAAACAGACAAAAGAAAGTGATATCGATATAGCTGTTGTTTCTAGAGATTTAGGAAAAGATAGATTAATTGAGGGATCACTATTAAATCGCCTAGCAAGCAAAATACATTCTAAAATTGAAGTTGTACCGGTTAGTCTGAAAAATTATCTAGATTTCCAAAATATATCTCCTATTTTAGATCAAATAAAAAAAACAGGGACTCCTTTACTTTAAAGTTCCAGCACAGAATGCTGCCAGCTTAAAACCTCGTGGGGTGTCTAAGATTCTTGACACCATACGAGGTTTTTATATAAGAAAAACTTGCGTAATTATTCTTCCATCACTTCATATGAACATAGAGTAATCTCATATTCTGGAAGCGCAAATACTGCTGTATCAGATTTTGTAACCATATATTCTAACCTGTTGTTCCTCAGTTTAAAAACCTTATTAACAATAGTGTTTCTTATTAAAAAACCGTAACTGTTCTTAATTGAAACTGTGTTAGTTACATTTAAAACATTATAATTAAAAAGTTCACTCCTATACTTTACTGTCGTTACCTTTTTTAAATTATCATCTTTTTCTGTGGTTCTTGAACTGTGGATACCTTGGTTGATGTGACAGAGCTGTTCTACTTGAATGTCTCCTACCTCAAAACAGTCTATGCCTTCACTGATAGAAATTTCTTGAAAACATTTTTTTGTACCGCTTATTAATTTGTACTGCCCAACTAATTCATTAACCTTAATATCTTTTGCCAAGGCCACGTTCACAGGCAGCGCCAAAATACAAACTAGTAATAATAATCTCATAACTTTCTCCTTCGTAATCTTTTCATCGTTGTTATAGTTGATTGGTTGAAAGAAAAAGTAACGATGTGGTTATTGATTAGCAAATTGAATTACAAAAGCTCCTGATCTTGGTACTTTTTAGCAATATTAGGATTAAAAGTCGGTGAGCACAAATACCGCTACAAGGAAGTTGTGCGCTTAGTCCCACAAGTCTGCTGGCACGAATGCTACTAAGTTAAGAGATTAATTCAATGATTACATGACGATACGGCCACGAGTCGTGGCCGATCGTAATTCTTTTGATAGGCTTTAGTTGCAAAATTAAATCTACAAAAGGATTAAGCATGGATTCTACTTTTTC
>JADHTQ010000025.1 GCA_016784965.1 Bacteriovoracaceae bacterium
GATTTCTGAGGAGTTTTGGGCCTAATCTCGGCCATTTGGGTACAAAAATAAGAAAATTATTATGATTTTTATTGATCATTTTAAATGGTTATCAATATTTAATGGATGCTATGCGATAGGTGAAAAGTTCAGGATAACCCTTAACATTTCTAAAATTGTCTCGGGGTTAATGGGAGTATTTTCAATGGTGATTCTATCGACGGTTTGATCCTCAAATGGCATGTTTTGGCCATAACCTTTCACCCAAAATGGAATGGGTCTTCTGGGCGTATCTGTGGTTACTCCCTGGGGATTTAGGTTAATTGCATTTTTGTATCTTCCCTCTCCTCCAATATCAACATGGATAGGTAGACGGTGTTTGATCCTTTGATCGACCAATACTTTTGCCTGCATTGCAACTGGGGGGACGGGACTTATAAATTTTTGCCCCAGAGGTCGGACTATATGGAATTGATATGCAAATTGATCTGTGGATGTTTTACAAGTTGGGATACTTGCAAATAAACTACCAGAAATTAAAAAAAACAAACCGATCATAAATAGATTTATTCTAGGCCTAGTTAAACTAAGCAATACTACCTTGAAATTGAAATTTTTAAAAACCATAGGTATGGAGTATACTACGAAGCGTGCGCTGCAGCAATAACTGGTTGTAATTTATGTAATAACTTCATACTAAGGGGAGCGGGCCGCCTACCAAAAACAGCTCACCTAACAAAAAATCTACCAACTTATTTGATACTGAACCTCAGCAACATCGGCTCCACTATCTTTATCTCGCCGATATTGAATCAACATATTTCCATATTGCACTGATGTTTTAGAAAACGTTGTTTTAGTCGGTGAACTAGCATCGGCTTCAAGTATCGTTTGAATAACAAAACTAGTTTTTTCCGGTGAGTCACCTGTACGCCCATTAACTGTAAAAGTAAAACTTTCTATTCGTGGAGTATCTATACTAGTCGGCTCCTGCTCCTCGAATTGCTCTTCAGATGGTACGAAACGATCAAGCCCAAATGGTATGGGAACATTTGTTTTTACCTGTGCCTTAAAACTTGTAAGATAAGTATCAGGTGCCACGGGTATTGCAACACTGTCTGAAAGATCAACAGTTTTACTAAAGATGACATCAGGTTTGGTCAGCTCCCCAGTAGGAGTTACTGCCAATTTAGACCTAAGAGGACCACCCTTTAGCCCATATACAATGCCAGGTTCATCAGATAGGACTACTTGAAAACCTGAAGCATATGGATCGATCCTTTTTTTAAATTTATCAGTATCAGGAGGTGTAGGATTTGGCCCAATTAAAGACGACTCAACTAGCGTGGGGCGAACTGTTCTTCCAATATCTGCTCTAAATAGAACATGGGTGCCGGGAGCTTGCTTTTTGTTTATCAATTCTTTTTTCAATTTTGCAGCATCTTGGAGGTAGGCAGAACCACAGGGACCAGCAGTATCGTCATTTTGGGGATTCCGTATTGCTGAGGCCATGCTTGCCAGAGTATTGTCCAGCTTAAGAGAAGATCGATAAAATTGTAATTGTTTCTTTGTTGGCCGTTTTTTTGGAGTGGGCGTGGGTACAAGAACTCTAGTAATATTGTGGGCATCATCTGCTAAAGTGCCGAGCATTACAAGGTCACTATTGCCAGTTGCAAGGCCTGGACTTAAAAATATTACAAGCATAGAGATGAACAATATCAATTTATTTCCTCTTCAACAGGTGGTCAGTAACTTATCGGAAATTGTAGAAATATTATTAATTTATGCCTTTTTTGAACTGGGGCAGGAGAGTGGACAAAAGGATATACCAAGTTAATTATAAAACACTATATCGTATGTCTTAATTCAATTATGAAAAGTTTGTAAGAAACCATTAAAAAAAACATGTAAGTTTACCCTAAATAGCTTTGATGCAATATAAAATGTGAAGCAAAGAGTATAACTATATATGAGTTGACAATAGGCACACATTAGGCTATAATTGATAAGGTAGGATGTAGATGGGCAAGCAGTTTTTGTGGCAAAAGGCCAAGGATCAATGGCTTCTAAAAAAGCGTGGTATTTCCTTCGAAGATGTATTGGAGGGTATTGCAAATAATTTACTAGATGTAAGGGAGAATACAAGTAAACATCATGGTGATCAAATGGTGTTTATTATAAACTTCAATAATTATCCTTGGGTTGTGCCATTTAAGGAGACAGAAAAAGCAATAATTCTTCTTACCGCCTTCCCTGATCGTAGATTAACAAAGGAGTTCGGTTTTGAAAAAGAATGACTTACTCAAAGAGGAAAAGACCACTTCTGACCAGTTAGCTAAGGGGAAGTATAAATCGGTTTCCAAAAGAGAAAAAAGTAAGTATGCCCATGCGGCCAAGAGTGAGATTAACAGGAGGAAAGAGGTTCGCAAAGAAAAAAGAATAAATGTGCGACTAACAAATGAGGACCTTGTCCACTTAAAAGATAAAGCGCAACAAGAGGGGTTACCATATCAAACTCTTGTGACAAGTATCATACATAAGTACTTAAATGGATATTTAATCGATGTGAATAATGTGTCTGTCATAAAAAAATTATTAAAAGTATGAGAGATGATTTAAGTGCCTTTAGGGGAACAAATAATTGTCCCCCTAAACTTAAAAAATATATTAAGGATAAATCTTAGAGCCTAAAGACCCATCATTGCTGCCTGGGATGGCACCAGTTGCAATTGGGTTTTGGCTATTGTCATCATAATGAGGAGTTTCATTTGCTGTATCGTGGCTACGAGCATACTCATACACTTCTGCCATCGATATTTTGTTGTCTGAATTAGCGTCAACAACTAAGCTTTGAGAAGTATTATCAATTTTACTTCCATTTAATGCTGAGATCCACCAGTAGGTGAAAATGTTATAGGTTGTCCCGCCATAAGAAAATTCCTCTTCAGAGGCCGCTGACATCAAGACTCTTTTGCTATAGTTGCCAATCAATTGTCGTGAGTTTACTGCCCCTATTCTACGTGTTCCAATTGGCCCAAGCTCAATACGGGGACCAGCTCTTGGAACAGGAGGTAATCGAAGAGAGTAAGGCTTCATTAGATCATCGATAAACCCACCGCTAAAGCATTGCTCCATAACTATTGAGATTGACTTTATATGAGAAAGCTTATCAATTTCTTTGGCAAAATCATCATCTGTAATTTTACTTTGCCAAAGATATAAAACCTCATCGAAGCTAACGATATCATTTTTGTCACCGTCACCATTTAGATCCATGTTTAAGCTAGATTCAGAATAATTATCTTGCTCGTCACCATTAGTATCTACAACACCACCCTCAATTGACTTGTTTTGAAGATGGAAACCACCGCCGTGGTTATTAGTCATAATTAATACTTCATCATTACTGGTTAAACTGGCCTTTAAGTCATTAAAGAGATCTTTAATTTCTGCCTTAGTAGCACCACCATCAACTGGCATGCTATTTGCCACTCTGGGGGTTCCATCAGCATACAATACATGGATATTCTCTTCGCGGTAACATTTTTTGGTAACTAAAACTTCATAAGTTTTGGCCAGATCATTCCAATAACGAGCATGGTTATTTGTTGCATCGTAGCCGCCTGAGATCAAAATGGCATGTTTGTTGGCCTTTCTTATAATACAGTTACCTAGACCTACAAGCACGAAGTCAGGAATTTTTCTCCACAGATCTGCTCTGCTTATTTGAGTAACTCGAGTGACATTTCTTGGAGCTGGTTTTTTTAAACTTGGTACTCTTAGATTTCCTCGCATGCGTGAAAATTTCACTTGAGTTATAACTTCAACTTTCTCACCATTTTTAACACCACTTAAAGGTGCAGCTAATCTAACAAATGAGTTTTTTGGCAGAAGTGTGTTTCTTTTAACTAAGTTAAAGTTATCTAGTAACATGGGCACAGTCCCATCATAATAGAAGCCCCTGACTTTAACCGCTTGGCGAGCATTTCGCAAGTTGTGGACTGCTCTAACTGAGATAGGCCTAAGATTTATCTGCGGCAAGCGAGGGTTGTTTCCAACTCGTCGAATATTGTTTCGACTTTGTGCAAATACTAGAGGGGTAATTAGGAACATTAGGACAATAATTGAAATTCGTTTGGTTTTCATGGTCACCTTCGTTAATTAAAATGGTTAATAATAGGGAAATTGGTCACTTGGTACCTGAAAGTTATGTGGCACTGTAAATAAAATTTGTAAAGTTCGTTTTCACATTTTGAAAAAAATACAAAACGAAAAACAAAAACAGCTAACAGATAAAAATGGCATCTCAGTTGCAACAATAACCATAACAACATTAAGTGCGTCCACAAAACGGTAAGTTGTGTGGTCAAAACGTGTAAACTATTTTTACAACTGTAAAAATATTGGGGCAAATTTATGAAAAAATTACTAATTTTAAAGATGATGATGTTTAGCTTGTTCGCCCTATATTCAAATTTATTATTTTGTAAAACGATCAAGATCACCAAGGCACAAAACGCCCCAGTAAAAATTTGTAATCCACAACAAATTGCTAGCTGTTTTAGGGATAAATTAACTGCCAACCACCCATTTGAGATTTATCATGGGAAGAAGACGGAATATGTGGCACTTTTAATTCATGGGTTGAGTGATTCTCCTTACTTTTATAAAGATGTGGCCCCAATAATTTTTAATAAGGGGATTAATGTTTATAGTATCAGGTTAAAAGGGCATGGAACTAAGGTGGAGCATTTAAAACAGGTGAGTTATCTGGATTGGATAGAGGATGTAAAGTTTGGTATGAAAGAGGCCCTAAAGCGTGGAAAAAAGGTTATTATTGCTGGGTTTTCAACTGGAGGGGGCCTGGCCTCATACTTTGCTACAACTAAAAAAAATAATGCTCACATTCGTGGTTTGATTTTGTTTTCTCCGGCGATATCTTTGAATATGGATGCGCAAGTGCTGTGTGAGTTGAGTAATGAAAATAGGGAGCAGTTGGGTTATGAGTATGTATCCCCGATAGAGCATAGCCATGGGGTGAAATATCAAAAAATTGCAGGTCATGCAGTTTGTGAGCTAGACAAGCTCAATCAGCAATTTGGTACTTTTTTAAATAGAGGAGGTCAAAGGGGACCAGTTTATAAAATTGGAAACTATCGAATTTTTCAAATTGATCACTTTGAATCTAAGTTTTTTGATATACTCTTTAATCACAATTTTAAGGAGTTAAAAGTTCCAAGCTTGACGGTAATTAGTGAGTATGATGATGCTGTTGATATTAATGGTGCTTTTTTAATGCTTGAAGCAGCAGTGGGCCCTGGGACTATTGTCCATTTTTCAGATGGAACCACTCGAGAGAGTGATCGCGATAATTTGCAGATTTTAAAATACACAGTTGATGAATTGCCACATGCTGAAATTTTAACTAAAAAGCAAAAAGATTCATTCACCCCAATAGGCAATCCACATTTTGCCAAAGTGGAAGCGGCGCTTACAGACTATTTAAATAAGTATTTTGTCCAATCCAATTGAGCTATTGATAAACAAGGGATCATTCTTTAGAATATATGCTTAGAATAGGTAAATTACTGCCCATTGTTTAAGGATGTAGGAAATAGGATGACTAGCTGTACTCACAGAGAAAGTTTTTTAGACAGGTACAAAGATGAAGCGGTTCCCAATTTAATCAATCGCAAATTGCTAATTCACAAGCAGCTGGAGCGGCCATCTAGGTCTTATGTGGTCTACACTGACCTGCACGGCTCCTACGAGAAATTCCTGCACTGGCTTAAAAATGGTCTGGGTTACTATCGCATTGTGATCAGAAAAATTTTAGGTGCCTCCTATTCTGAAGAGATTTGTGAGCACTACGAGAAGTTATTTCTTCTAGTTAATAGAACCAGAATTAAGGCCATCGAAAAGATTATAGCTGATGGCGATAAAGCTACAGATGGCTATCATTCCAAGGCGTTTTTTACGGAAAAAATTTCCAAAAAATTCATTGCAACTCTAAAAGATATCGAGAAATTTGGACTTTCTAAACAATGCATTTTTGAGGACTTGTTAGTCTTGTTGCGCAAAATTACCAAAGAGGATGAGCATCGCATTATTAAGGTGGTCCCGCCTGAATATTTAGAAAATACCTTGAAGTTATTTTTTAAAAAAGACAGACCTAGCTATGAATCTTTGATTCAAGGAATTGTTGGCAACGAACAGGTGTTTAATATTACAGCTTCTTTGATTGTTAAGTTAATCCTAATAAATGTGTACGATAAACACATAAACCTAGGTGATACCTTTGACCGTGGCAATGATGCTGATAAACTGGTTCAACTCTATAAAATTTACTTCAGCTCAAAGACCAATTCAGCTCCACTACATTACATTTGGGGCAACCACGACATTTTGTGGATGGGGGCCTCAATTGGCAACCCCATTTTAGGCATTACCGCTTTGCGCGTCTCTTTGCGCTATAACAATACAGACTTTTTGGACCGCTACGGGTTTTGCTTAAATAAACTTCGCGACTATGCTCTAAAAACATATAAAGAGGTTCCAACAGGTGTCTATCTAAAGGGAAAAGAGTTCGGCAAGTACTCTAGAGAAGACGCGATTAAGATGACTAAAGTCTTGTTGATCTTGGAAGCAAAACTGACTGTAATTTATTTAAAAGATACGATGGTCACGCCTGGAGATATTGATTACAAAGGCCCTCATGCTTATTACTATCGGCTTTTGAAAATGCTTCCCACAGGTATTAAAGAGGATCCTGCCATATGGAAGGAGTATCAAAAAAAGAATCCTCTATTTTCTGATGTATACTTTCCGACCATTGATCCAGAGTGTCCGGAAAAGTTAACAAAAGAAGAAGAGCAGATCGCCGCAGACCTCACTAGGCAATTTACCACTTTGCCAAAGCTGCAAGATGATATGCGCTGGCTTTTTGAAAATGGCGAGGCCTACCGGGTGGTTGACAATACCCTGTACTATCATGGGGCCCTGCCTGCCACTGACGATATGGAGCTTGCCTCAATTAAAGGAAACAAGGGCAAAGCGCTGCTGGATTATTTGCAACAAGACTTACGAAGAATTGCCAAGTCAATGAGAAGTGGCAAGCAGATGAATTTGCGCGAGAAGATGCTTCTTTGGTATTTGTGGTGTGGTAAATATTCACCAGTGTTTTGTAAAAGCAAAATGGCGACTTTAGAGCGTGGTGTATTTAATCAAAAAGAGGCGAGCAAAGATCCCATTACAACGTGGACTGAAACTTCTAATCCCTATTACAAACATATCAGAAATGATGTGTTTTTAAGTAAAATTTTAGCTGAGTTTCATGCTGACAAACTCTGTATGGGACACACTCCGGTCAAGTCCGTAGAACAAGGGATTTTAAGTCAAAACTTGGGAGCTTTTATCATCGATGGCGGAGCTTCAGATGCCTATGGAGACAGAGGTGCCGTTTTGATCAACACTCCGGAGTTTACCTATTTAACTTTGCATCCTCCACTAAATGAGTTAAAAAAAGCAGAGGAAGAAGACAGACTTCCCAATGTAGAGATTATCCCTTTAGAGGAGATGAAAACTTTGAAAATTCGTCACATGGATAAGGGATATTTTCTCAAAAAAGAGTTGTCAGTGATTAATGAGTTGCTTGAGACAAAGTTAGATGGCCTATGTGACCAGTACTTTTATTAGGCCTACTCCACCTTCATCCAAAGAGTTTCATGTGGTTTCAGTTTAATAGTGATATAGCTGCCATCTTCTGCTTTGTTGAAGTCAATATACTCATTTTGCTCAATTTCAAAAAGCTTAAAATTATCCTTGTAGGTTAGCTCATGAGTGCTGACATTAACTTCAGTTTTTCCATCATTGCCATTTTTTAAAACGGCAACTTCACCTTGAATATGGCCATACTCATTTCTAGTTCTTCTGACAAAGGAGCCAATGTTTTGTCTCATGGTGGATAAAGGCTCTTCTCTGGTTCCACAGCAGAGGACAATAGATTTGCTTTTGGCCTGAGATAGCATCGTTAGGTATTTATAAATATCTTGAGCTAGACCCTTGGGCCAGCTATTGAGGTTAATGGTGCCATAATGAGCAAACAAAAACTTATAAAATGATTTGATGCGCTCAGGGGATTTTTCCATCAAGTTTGTGACACTTGCTGTGGCACAATTGCCATTTTCGTATATTGTACCTTTTGCCTGGGTGATATGTGCTCTAAAATCCTCGCGGATAAACTCCACATGTCCATAGTCTGGGTAATAGGCCCCCAGTAGACTCAAAAAGATTTCATCGCGATAGTTTGTATTGTATATCACATCAACTGACCCCTTGGGTGTATATAAAAAAGCATTTTCTTTATAATGGTGGGTTAATGAGATAAAATTTCCAGATACGCAGGCGTAGAGAATTTCTATTGATTTGTTATAGTTAATCAGAGCATTAGAAATCAAAGGTGCTTTGCTGCCGTTTACAATACCCTCGCGACCTAAAAAGCGCACAGCATTTTGAGAGGCATCTACTACCTCAGGCAAAAAGAGCAGGTCTTGGCGAAGCATCTTTAAAAAGCGATTTAAGTATTCCATTAAAGCAAAAGTTTCTTCGCGATGCTCGCCATAATTATCATGTAACTGAATCCAGCGGTGGAGGGCGTTGGCCTTTATACCTTTTACCCCTCTAGTAGTCCAGAAGGCCAAAACTTTTAACAAATCTGAGACTATATCTGGTTGCTGCAAGCTCTTATTGGTGGGGGTGAAGTCGATGAGAACCTGAATCTTTGCTTGGTTTGCCCTGTCCATAAAGGTTTCAAATGCACTCACTCCTCCCATGACTTCCATGGACTGCAGACAATTTTCAATATCATAACCTTGGTTATTTGCTTGAGTGCAGCTGTAAAATGGCCGTACATAAAGAACATTTATACCTAAATCTTGGTAGTAGGGAAGTGATTCTGCTAGTTCCATAAAGTTAGTAAAACTGCTTTGGTTAGCTGATGGTTTTTTATCGGCATATACCGAAGCCCAAGTACCATTTGCCCAGCCCTGAGGGATAATATAACCATAAGTTTTTTTAAAGGATCTTTGGTATACGTTTAGAGCTTTTTTATGGATATCAAGCTGTCTAAAAAAGTCTAAAAATATGTCTTGTTGAAAATGGCCATTGATTTTGTGTGATAAGTAGGCAATGGCATCAACATCTTCCCCTTTATATTTTTTGATGATATGTCTTAAAAAGACATCTCTGCCTGTATTCACTGTTGCCTCCGCGACAAATAAATTTTGGTGTGGTTAACATTATAGAACTTTTTTTTTAAATGGGGAGAAATATTTAAAGTTTTTTTAATATAGACCGAAATTTCCCATTGACAATAACTTAAAGTCAGTTATATTGAGAATTATTACTCACAGTAGTAATTTGTTAAATCTAAAAAAAGGAGGTCAGCTATGAACACATTAATCATTAATCAAATGATGAGTGGCGTACAAAATCTGATGGCCTCGTCTAAAAGTTTCTCTCTGTTATTTAGAGGGAGACTCTCTTAACAAAATGGGCCATCACCCAAAATTTTAATTTATTATTTTAAAATTTGTTTGCCAGAGTCAAGGTTTATGCAACGTTTTTCGTTTGTGAAAAAAATGCATGTGTCGCCTGAAGCTTAAAAATTTATAAACCATAAGGAGTAAAAAATGCTTTATCAAATTGAAAAAAATGTTTTTGAAAAAGAACTACAAAACCTAGCAAAGGGCAGCTTAGAGGTAATAAGAAGCAGCAGCAAACTGTTTGTTCATTCCTTTAGAGTTGCAAGTCTTGCATCTTCATTTGTTCTGGGATGGTTTTTATCCCCAGTCCAGTTAGAACGGGCAGTAGCACCGGACAAATTTGAGATACTTGACAACAAAAAAGTTAACGATTTTGGTGCTTCACTGTCACCACCCGTTTTTTAGGGATAGGTCCACAAGCGATTTAATTTACTTGTGGGCCTTATCAAACGTTGGAGTTATAAAATGAATACAATAATTAAAAAAGAATATATTGAGAAGTTTTTACAGCAAGATTCATCTTTACCAAAAGAGGTAAGATCACTTATTGAACATACTGAAGAGATTATTCTCTATGGATTATGTGATTTAAGTCACGATTATAAATTAGAGCATAGCTGGATAATCTTAACTCACAAATCTATTTTTGTGGCATCAATTGATCATAATGATAACTATAAAATAGATTTGCAAGTTGCAATTAACCGCATTCAAAAAGTTAAAGAAGTAACATCTCTTAGCGCAACTACTTATTTGTTTTTGACAAGTGATGATATGTCACCACTTATGTCAGTGAGATTTACAAATAGGCAAAAAATTATCATGGGCCATATTAAATACCTCGTTGAGCAAATGATCGGCGAAGGGGATGTCGATCCAACATTTGATGCCGATGTGGAGTATGGCAATGCCATTTTAAGGCCGCTTCTTGAAGCAAGAAACAATACCTCGGATAAAAAAAATGTGGTACTACTTAGGCTTCTTGCCTACTTGTTGCCCTATAAAAAGCAAGTCATAATTGGCACAGCAGGAGCCGTGATGACAACCATTATCAGTTTGGTGCCCGCCTATTTGTCGGGTTATCTCATTGACTCAGTCATTAGACCTTTTCAAGATGGTAAGCTTACAGTAGATGCCGCCAGCCATATTGCTTGGATTATAGTGGCGTCTATTGGTGCAATTTTGATCTTAAGGGAATTATTTTCTTGGCTTAGATTAAATAAAATGTCCATTATGGGCGAGCTAGTGGCAAGAGACATTAGGGAGGAGCTTTATAGTCACCTTCAAACCTTAAGCTTGGACTTTTTTTCCAATAAGCAAACCGGCAGTATTATTTCGCGGGTGAGTTCTGATACTGATCGAATTTGGGATTTTATTGCCTTTGGAGTTGTTGAAGTTGGTATTGCCCTTATTACCTTGGCAGGCCTTGGGAGTGTTTTGATTTACTTGGACCCATTGCTTGGACTACTTATGGTTTTGCCAGTGCCCATACTTCTTATTTCCATCTTTATTCACGGTGAGAAGATGAAAAAGATGTTTTTGAAGGCATGGAGAAAATGGTCAGATTTAACAAATGTTTTATCTGATACTATCCCAGGGATTTCTGTGGTTAAGGCATTTAATCAGGAGGACCGTGAGATTGGTAAATTTAACAACAGAAATAAACTAGTTACTTCTGAGTTTAATGACATTCACCGCTCTTGGACAAGTTTTTGGCCTTTGTTGATGTTGGGTGTGCATGCAGTTACTTTGGCGGTATGGTCTTTTGCAACACCGAGGCTTGTGAGTAGTACAAGTGAGGAAGCTTACTTAAGTGCGGGAACATTTGTTTCATTTTTACTATATATGACTATGTTTTCAACACCGATTGAAATTATTGGTCAAATGGCAAGAATGTTAAATAGAGCACTTAGTTCTGCCTATCGGATTTTTGAAATTTTGGATACAAAACCCACAATTTCAGTGATTAATAATCCGGTTAAGCTTAATGCACTTTCTGGTGAAGTAGAGTTTAGCAATGTTTCATTTAGCTATGATGGAGTTAGAAAAGTTATCCATAATATGAACTTTGTGGTTGGGCCAGGTGAGATGATTGGTCTTGTAGGAACATCTGGAGGAGGCAAGTCAACTTTAACTAAGCTGATTGCACGATTTTATGATGTAAATGAAGGATCAATTTTTATTGATGGAGTTAACATTAAGGACTTGGAGCTTGGAATGTATCGCAGGCAAGTTGGTATGGTACTGCAGGAGCCTTATTTATTCCATGGCAATATTAAAGATAATATTGGCTATGGGTTAGACAATGTGAGTTTAGATCAAATCATCGAAGCAGCAAAAATTGCAAATGCTCATGATTTTATTTTAAAACTGGCCCACGGTTACGACACGATTGTAGGAGAGCGTGGACATACTTTGTCAGGAGGTGAAAGGCAGAGAGTATCAATTGCTAGGGCAATTTTACACGGTCCAAAAATTTTAATTTTGGATGAAGCAACTAGTGCTGTTGATACTGAAACAGAACATAAGATTCAAGAGGCCTTAGATAAGTTGATTAAGGGGCGCACCGTTTTTGCTGTTGCCCATCGCTTATCGACTTTAAGAAAGGCCAATAGAATTTTTGTGATAGATAATGGCAAAATTTGTGAACAAGGTACTCATAGTGAATTGTTGGCCAAAGTTGATGGGCAATACTCTAAGCTGTACACAATGCAGCAGCAAATGAGTGGCAATTTTGCCGTATAAATTGGAGGTTTAGTTATGAAAAAAAATATTAAGCTCTTTATGGGCAAAAGTGGACAGTTACTGTTTAGTGATGCCCAAAGCAAAGTAGACTCAGTCGAAGTGTCGGCCAAGCAATGCTTTCCTTGGTCAGATCCCGACAAGTATATTTCACTCCAAAATCAATCAGGTGATGAAGTATACTTAATTAAGGATATGGCAAAGATGGAAGTGGCCACCCAGTATACACTACAAAAGCATCTAAAACAGGTGCAGTTTGTAATGGATGTAAATAAGCTTGTGGCAATTGAAGAGGATATCGAATTGCGCAAATATGACGTCGTGACCAAGCAGGGACCAAGGGTCTTTCAAACACTGCTCGAGGATTGGCCCAAGGTAAGTCATGATGGACAAATTGTGCTCAAGGATATTGCCGGTGATATTTTTGTTATTGAATCGGTTGAATCTTTGGATAAAAAAAGTCAAAAGCTAATCAGTACCTACATTGACTAACCACTGGAGGTGCTATCAAACAGTATTGGTAGCATCTCCTTTTTTAAAGGTAAGACTTTGCCAGTTTTAAATAGTTAAAGTAGTGGTTGCCATACTTTGTTTTTTCCTCTTTGGTTAAAGGCCTGTGGACTTTGGCCGGTGTTCCCAAAATGTAGCTGCCTGGAGGGTACTGCTTACCTGGAGGTACTAAGCTGCCAGCTGCGACTAAAGAGTTCGCTCCGATTTTGGCATTATTTAAAATTATTGCGCCCATACCTATCAGACAATTGTCGCCAATGTGACAGGCATGGAGGGTTGCTTTGTGTCCAACGGTTACATTATTTCCGATAATAAGTGGTCCATTGGTGTCAACGTGAAGCATGGAGAGGTCTTGGATGTTGGTATTTTCACCAATTGAAATTTGGGCCATGTCTCCGCGAAGCACACAGTTAAACCAAACACTTGCACTTTTACCTATAATGATATCACCAATTAAGTCTGCACTGGGTGCTATGAAGCAGCCATCACTTACTCTGGGAGTGTGTCCGTCATATTGTAAAATCGTCATTTTACCTCCAAAAAATATTATTATACTTCAACTGCACCTTCTGGTAGTTCACTTTCTTTATGAACAGGGGCCTTTAATACTTTATTATTGCCGCCTACATTACTGCTAATAGTTCCAACAACTGCACTGATAATCATGGTAGATAACACTATCATTGTCAGCAGTGAAAATTTTATATTAAGAGGTAGTATTTTAAATCGCAAATAGAACGATTTTAAATTGTACCAAAAAGAATAGCCAGGATACCAAGTAAATAAATCTTGAAAAGGGGTTTGAAAGCGGATGTCAAAAGCGCACTTGCAACTATTGCAAGTTATGCGCAAAGTTTTTTTGGCCTTAATCGGCACGCGCAACTTTTGTCCACAGTTAGGACATTGGACAATTTTTTTTGTTAAGTTTTTAAATATGTTTTTCAAAGCGCCTCCAGTGCAACGCGTCGCGGTTTTTGGTCTGTAATTTAGCACAAATTAGTGAAAATGTTACATTTTGTACAGTACATCCTTGAAAAATGTAAAAAGGCTTACTAGGGTGTTAACTCCACTTGAAACAAAAAAAATATATTTAAATTACATAGGAGCTTCTATGCCGCTAGTTTGCAAGATCATCTTGGGAATAACTTATTGTGCACTACTATTAAATAGTCAAGTGGTACAGGCAAAATACAAAATGGCCCCTTGTCTTAAGGATCTGGAGAAATTTACAGCTGACGTAAAAGTTGGTGACGATGATCCAAGGACAACCCAAGAGATTTTTCAAGCAAACGATATGGAGGCCTATTATACTCGCATAATGAGTCAGCCGCGTACTGCTTCAAAAATGTCACTGTATATGGATAAGTGGAGAGCTGCTTTAATGAGAAAAAGAGGCAACCAAACGATACCTTCACTTTATCAAAATTCGTATCAGGGGACCCCTGTACCAGATGATATTAGACAGGCCATTAAAACCCTTACTGATTATACCAAAATTGATGAAGAGGAAGTAGATGCGGCAATTTCCACTATTGAAGGTAGGTTAGATTTTAACTCAAATTTTGAAAACTTTGTTTGGACTGATTTGGAAGTGGGGTTTGATGCAAAAGCACAAATTGCCGAACTGACACCTTTTATGAATAATGTGCAAAAAACAAAAAAACATTTTAAAAAGCACTCAAAGCTCAAAGTTAAATTGACTGATTTTGATAATAGGGGAGGGGTTACAAAAATTAATCAGGAATTTAGTACCTTTGAGAAATTAGAAAAATATTTTAATGATCAGCTAAATGCATTCAGACATATTTTTACTCATACGATATTTGATAGATGGTTTTTTAAATCTGAACTGGATGAAAAGTTTATGTTACAAGTTGCCAATTGGAGGATTATAAAGTCTGGACATAATCGTCTAACCCAACTGCCTGCTCCTCCTACCTTGCCAACCCCAGAAGCGCAACAGCTGCTTGACATCAAAGTTAAAAAGATTAAAAAGCTAGTTAAGAAGTTAAAAAAATATTGGGAGAATCCTGTAAATGCTCCCACCCAAAGATATGTAGACTATATTGTAAAAAGAGAATTTATTACAGAAGTCACTGACATGTTTGGCGTTAATTTATTTCAAGTAGGTCGCTTATCCAATATTGCCAGACGCAGTAGCTCCAAATGGAGAATCACAGAAGAAGGTATGGCGCGTATAAAAAAGATATCCTATAGCTTTATGACTCTTTTGGCCCTTGGTGGTGGTTTTGGCATTTATCGCACTTGGGATACTGCTTACGAGTATGCCAGAGATACCAAAGGTTTTGGCGTTTGGTTGGCAGAGACTGAAAATCAATATGATCAAATTCTAAGAGATATGGCCGGCAATACCGGCGAGCAAGATAGGTGTGGTGAGCAGCATAACCGGGAGCTTTTTATTGATTGTTATGTTGGGCTTACTCTGCGCTATATTCAAGAGCACATTGTAAAAAGCAAAGGATTAGATCCTGGGGTAGAAAAAGATAAAAAAACTGTGGATAGAATCGATAAATTTGCTACGGGCCTATTAATGTCTAGAAGAGAAGAAAACAGTGCCAAGGCAGCGGCATTAGTTAGAAAAAGGCTAACTGTGGCGGCAATTAAAATTGTTAAAAAGGATCTAAGTGCACTTGTTGCCAAAACTTTCAATGGCCGTCATGCATCCTTTGAGAAGTTGTTTGTCGATTTAATTGCAGCAGAAAGTGGAAGTGATCTATATGATGAATTGATTGATCAAATTCTAGCGCAGCTTGGCCGAAGTAATAAACGTCAGGTGGAAGAATTGATTGAAAACAAATTATTAAACTATGAACAGTTAGCATGGGATGTGATTATCACCGGCTACATTAGCGATGATATAAAAGTGTCTTTTGCTGCAGTGGTAGAAGAGCTCTTGTTAATTAATAAATTGGAAAAATAGCAATGGTAGCAACTAGAGTATATTGTATATTGTTACTTAGCTTGATCACCTTTTGTGCCTTGGCAGTAAATGGAGTGGACAATCAAAGTGATGTTCCCATCGCTTCTTTGGGGATAAGTCCACGGGCAAAATTTTTACTGTTACATTCCACTGCTGACGTAAGTTCAAAAAAAACAATCCCAGAAGCTGCAATAATTGATGATTTTTTGCCAGATGGATACGCTTTGGGCCAACAGACCAGCTTGGAAAATATAAACTGTGGAATTGCTACCTTGGAGCTGTTGTTGCAATTTTACTTGCCATCTCCACTAAGCAGCTACAATCTAGAATTTAAATTTCCAAATATAGCAAGAGGTCTGCCTCTTTCTGCTAGTCAGATGCAAACTGCACTTATCAATGTTTTTCAAAACAAAAAAAAGGTTAATCTCAAAAACAATTTTCAATATGGACTTCGTCCCATAAAAAGAAAAATAAGCCAGTACCAACCAGTGGCCGCTGCAGTCTTTGAAGCAGCAAATATGGTGCCTTTTACATGGATTATAATTTATGGGTATCAAAATTCTGAGGTTGAGGGTGAGGGATTGTTATATTTTGTGGATCCCTGCTTTGCTACAACACAAACAATTTCATATCATGATTTTTTAAAGCGTTGGAATACAAAAGGTGAAGAAGGCCTACAACAATTTATCAAACCATTTACCATGCTTTGGTTTTAAACTGTAAACCATTGCTAAAACTTCAGTTTATGTAATTTTCAAAAACTTGTCTTTCGATCTCTTTTAAAGGAGTGCTGAGCTTTTCTTTGATTTTTTCAAATTCTTCTTTTTGGCAGCCTCTAGGCACGATAAACGGTTCGCCACACATGATATAGATTTTGCTAAAGGGCCTTGGGAGCCTAAAGTTATCCCATGACTTTTTTGATTGCCAGAAGCTGTGACCAATACTGATGTAGGGTAAAATGGGGACTTGAGTAATTCTTGAAATCTCTATGATTCCATTTTTTACTTGGTGAGGAGGGCCTTTTGGGCCATCAACGGTAATGGCGGCAGGTTGTCCTTCATTTCTAATTAGTCTAATCGTTTGCATCATTGCCGCCCGGCCACCACGAGTGGAGCTTCCTCTTGCCGCGAGATGACCTAGCTTTTGCATGGTAAATGCTATTAGTTCCCCATCAGAAGATGGGCTTGTAATGCCCACAAAGGGTTCACTGACCCTCGATAAAACCATGGTGTATAAATTTTGATGCCAACACCCTATGATGTAGCTACCTTTGGGGCTCATTTTTTTTGCTTGTTCAATTACTTCTGGATTTAAAAAGCGATAGCGGTAGGTTAGATGCAAAAACCTGGTTACCAAATATATCAACCAACAAAGAATTTTGTTAATCATAACTTGCTCCAAAATGGATGCTCTATAGTGGTAAGGGCCATCAGTAGCCTCTCAACCCCCAGAGCTATACCACTGGGAGAATTTATTCCGCGCTCAAGGGCCTCATATAATATTGTAGGTTCAGGCAGGCAATAATGATAGAGTTTTTTCTTAAGAGCACTTTGCATCTCAAAGCGATTTCGTTGGGTTTTTAAATCACATAATTCGTTGAAGCAGTTACAAATTTCAACACCTGCTACATAGATCTCAAATCGTTGACAGACCCTGGGATCTTCCTTTTTTAAAGTAGAAAGAGCACTTAGGTGATATGGAAATTCATACAATAATAGATAAGGAAACTGCTTAAGTTTGGGTTCAATTTTGTTTAAAAAAAGTAAAAAATAATAGTCATCCCACTCCATATCAGTTTCATTGCTTTTGGGTAGAGGGATATCGCAAAACTTATCTTTTATTAGCTTAGAAATTGAGTCGATTTCTAAATATTCTAAAATATCAATTTGTAAAAATTTAAAAAATAACTCTTGAACGCTCATGCGAGTGAGTGTTGCATTTTTAAATTCATCTCGCATTCCAATACCTTTGTTTGCTAAATAGTCTTGGCAATGCACAAAGAGTTGCTCACAATCATCCATGATTTTTTCATATGTGGAGTTTGCTCGGTACCACTCCAACATGATAAATTGGTGGCGATGGTGGTCAGAGTCAATAGTTCCTTCATTTCTAAAGCAATATGACAGTGTAAAAATTTTTTCAAATCCCAGTGAGAGTAGTTGCTTCATATGGAATTCAGGAGATGTATGGAGATACCACTTAGAGTCGATAACTTTGTAGGGGTGAATATGAGTTTCCATTCCCGGATTTTCGACCATCGGGGGAGTGAGCACATCAATAAAGTCAGATTTATTAAAAAAATTGCGGATGGCCGCAAGAAAATGGAATTGGGCCAAAAGGGCCTGCCTTTGTGCGCTTACTGGTTTTTGGATCGAAGTCATAGTTATTTATTGCCGCATAGCAAGAGATTAGTCAAGTTGATTTTTCGGCAAGAGCATGCCATATAAGCTTCCAAGCAAATTAATATTAATGAATTTATATGAAAGGACAATTTTGATGAATGTTGAAGCGATTATTAACTTGATACAAATGCTCTACAATTCTCTGGGAATGGATCGAAATGTCAATGTAGGAGACCTGTGGGGAATTGCTTCCATTTTCTTTATGTTGGTTGTTATATTTATTACAATTTTTAAAAAGCGGCCAGAAATTGCCAAAGTAGAGGTCGAAGAAAAAAAGGTTCCTACTAAACCTGTCGAAAAAGTCGAAGTTGTCCCTTGGCCTATAAGATTAAAAAATGGATTGGCGAGATCCCGTCAAGAAGTTTGGGGCAAGCTTGATAACTTATTTTCGGGTGCAAAACTAGATGATGACATTTTAGAAAATATTGAGGAGTTGCTTTACGGGGCTGACATTGGTCCCACCATGGTTACTGAATTGATAGATCAACTGCAGGAAAAGGCCAAAACAGAAGATATTGGGGCAGGGGAGTTTAAAAAGTTTCTGTATGATTTTTTATACAACAGATTAAAAGATGTGCAAGAAAAAATTGATCCATCCATTTATGAATACAGTGCTGATGGACCAAAAGGTACCAAAGTTATTATGGTGGTGGGAGTAAATGGCGCCGGTAAAACGACCACAATCGGTAAGCTTGCGACCAAGTTGAAATTGCAGGGCGCCAAAGTGGTTGTTGGTGCCTGTGATACATTTAGGGCCGCTGCTGTGGATCAGTTGCAAGTTTGGTGTGATAGGGCAGGGGCACACATGATCCGTGCCAAAGAGGGAACCAACCCCAGTGGAGTTGCATATGAATCACTGCAAGAAGCATTAAAAATGGAAGCCGACTATTGCATTTTAGATACTGCAGGTAGACTACACACTAAGGGCAACCTTATGGAGGAGCTCAAAAAAAATAAACGAGTTTTGCAAAAGCTTGATCCCAAAGCTCCTAATGAAGTATTTTTAGTAGTTGATGCCATAACGGGTCAAAATGCTATCAAACAAGCTGAAGAATTTAATAAGGCCTTGGATCTGTCGGGTCTCATTTTTACAAAATGTGACGGTTCGTCAAAAGCAGGTGGAGCAGTGGGTATTGTGCAGCAGCTAAAAGTACCCATTGTATATATCGGAGTGGGCGAAACAGTTGATGACATCAATGTTTTTAATTTAGATGAGTACCTTGGAGCACTGTTAAATTTATAAGAGGTAAGCTATATTAAATTGACGAATAGACATCTTTGATCTAATCTCAATTGCACATGAATGATGATAATAGAGAATTAGAATTTGAAGTTTTAGGATTTAAAGTTAAATTTAAATCTGAAAATATGACCGAATTTGCAAACCAGGATGGGGATGATCATCTCACACCTGAAAAAATAGTGAAGTACGTTCAAACAGAAAGCCTTAAAATTAAAGAGAATTTTCCAATTTTAGAGGCCGGACAAATTGCAGTGTTGTCAGCATTAAACATTGCAGCTTCCAAACTTAAGATACAAAGAGAACTAAAGCAAGGCATCGGTGAACTTCAAACATCTGCAAAAGGCGCATTATTGGCCATTGAAGAGATTTCTTCAATCTCGATGTAATTGACCCTACAAACTGTAGCTAAAACTGCCTATCACTATTATCACAAGTGGAATTCTTTAGGAGTGAAAAAATGGATGTTACTATAGTTTTAGCAAGCCTTTTATGTACGATATTAGGTGGATTTATTGGCTTTTTTGTGCGCAGTAGAATTGCGCTCGCAGAGCAAAACGAGAGAACCAAAAAAGGCGATCAAATTATTGCCAAGGCCCGGGATGATGCTTCTAACATTAAATATAATGCACGAAAAGAAGCAAAAGAGGTTATTAAAGAGGAGAGAAATAACTTAGAAAATGAAATACGTGTAAGGCAGCGCGAGGTCAAAGAGCAAGAAAAAGAAATCATCAAAAAAGAGGCCAATTTTGAGCAGGCAGTAAACCAACATCAACAAAATGTTAAAAGAATTGAAGAAAAAGAAGAAGACCTGCAAAAAAGAAAACTAAGAATTGATGAAGAAATTGAAAAATACAAATCAAAGCAAAATGAAATATCCGAAAAGTTGAGTGCTGTTAGCAATATGTCCCGCGAGGATGCCAAGGAAGAGCTGATGAAAACAATGGAGGATGAGGCGAAGCTTGGGTTTGCCAAAATGTATAAAAGGCTTGAAGAAGAGGCCAAAGAAGATGCAGAAAAAAATGCTAAACAGATTATGGGTATAGCTATTGGCCGCTTTGCTGGAGAGTTTATTGCGGATAAAGCAATCGGCCCAGTAGAGTTACCTTCAGATGATATAAAAGGCAGATTAATAGGCAGGGAAGGTCGCAACATTCGTGCCTTTGAGCAAATTTGTGGCGTAGATTTAATTATTGATGATACCCCGGAAATGGTCGTTATTTCTTCGTATAATGTCGTAAGAAAAGAGATCGCTAGATTAACTATCGAAAAACTGATCGCTGACGGCAGAATTCATCCTGCAAAAATTGAAGAGTTTTATGAAAAATCTAAATTAGATCTAGATAAAATGTTGAGAGATTTGGGCGAAAAGGCGCAAATGGAGATTGGAGTTCATGGCATTCATCCAGAAATTCTAAAGTTAGTGGGCGCTCTAAATTGGAGAACTTCTTATACCCAAAATCAGTATCAACATGCATTGGAAGCAGCATTTATCTGTGGAGCTATGGCCGCTGAGCTTGGAGTTAACGTCAAGCAAGCAAGGCGTGCTGCTTTATTACATGATGTTGGAAAGGTCATAGATGCATCAGCTGGAGGATCTCACGCTCTAGTGGGTGCAAATTTTTTGAAAAAATATGGCGAGTCAAATGATATTGTACATGCAGTCAGGTCTCACCATGAAGATGAAAAACCACAATCGCTACTTGCCCATTTAGTTGCAGCGGCAGATGCTCTATCGGGTGCCAGGCCCGGAGCGCGCAAAGCGATGATGGAATCCTACTTGGCAAGACTCACTGACATTGAAGAAATCGTAAATTCGTTTGATGGTGTCTCCAACAGTTACGCCATCTCAGGTGGCCGAGAGGTCAGAGTGTTCGTGGAAAATGACACTGTCTCTGACGAGCAAACCATAATTTTATCCAGAGATATCGCTAAAAAAATTGAAAATGAGATGTCTTATCCTGGAACTATTAAAATAACTGTCTTAAGAGAAACCAAGGCCGTGGGAGTGGCAAAATAACAAAGGTGCAAGCAATGTCAAGGCGCCATCGTTACTATTTAAAAGGTCTTTTACCACTTCTTGTTCTAATTATTATACTCAATTACTACAGTGTAGATTTACTCAATATTTTCATTTTAGCATCATCATACCTGTGGAAATACACATTGCTCACTCCAGGAATGCAGATACGGCTAGGCCAAAGAAAATATCGCTTTGCCTTTTTAAAAACTATGCAACGCATAGACGACCACATGATTGTCATCTTTCAAAACCTAAAATACCCCAAGCTGCGCCCCCTGTGTCGCCATCTACCACCACTTATACTAATGACCATAATCACCCTAACCCTCCAACAAGGAAACATAATCTACTCCCCCCTAGGCATTTTATTTTATGAAGGTGCCAGCAGACTTGTGGGACTGGGTGTGTTATCTGAGGAGTGCTAGGATCCTCTGTTGGAATTCCTGTAAGGTCTTTGAGCGCAACACGAGATGTTTCATCTGCTGACCACCATCTAAATTGTCAAAGAGGTGATGGCAGACCCCCTTTAATTTATTTAAGGTAACAATTGGGCCTTTGCTTGCCAATTCAAATGACTGGGTTAAAGTGTTGCAGTATTCTAGAATATTTTGTTTGATAGTATCTTCAGATAGTGATTCAACATTATCTTTAATAGATTTTGCCAACCAAGGGGCAGCAACCCCGCAGCGACCAATCATAACCCCCTGGCATTTAGTTGAGTTTAACATTTGCTGCACCTGGGCCTTGCTACAAACATCACCATTGCCGATAATGGGGATATTGACGGTTTCCTGGGCCTGTTTGATATAATCCCAATTTGCAGCTCCTGTATACATTTGATCCTTTGTGCGACCATGAACTGTGATTGCATCAACCCCTTCACTCTCAAGTAGTTTTAATATTTTTAGAAAGTTTTTATCATCATGTAGTCCTACTCTCATTTTGACTGAAAAAAATCCAGATAGGCCAGATCTAGCGGTTTTGATTATTTTACTTAAGGCCTGCATGTCACTTAATAGATATGAGCCACCACGGTGAGAGACCACTTTTTTTGACGGGCAACCCAAGTTTAAGTCAGTCCACTGAATTTTCAAATCAGAAATTTTTTTACACGTATCTAAGAGATTTGAGTTGGAGGAGGCCAGAATTTGCAGAATAGTTTTTTTGCGATAGGCCTCATCGGCCATGGTCCAAGCTCCAATATGCTCGATAATTTTTTTAGTTGACAAGGTTCCTTGTGAAGGGACGCGCAAAAATGAGCAACAGACAAAGTCCCATTGCGGGTAATACTTGAGTATAACTTGGCGATAGACACTATTTGTTATTCCCTCCATGGGGGCAAATAAAATCGTGCCTGGTTGTAATGAAGGCATATTATTCCTATAATGGTAATAACTAACCCTAAGGCCTATTTTTAGAGCGTATTGCATGTCCATGTATCATAAAATTTATCGTTTGGTTACAATTTTTGCCTGTCTTGGACTACTTAATTGGCACTTAAAACCAATTACGCTTTTGCAAAAACTATATGCAACTGAGGATCAAGCATTTAATATGGCAACTTTTTCACCAGAAAAACCAAGTGCCATGACTTCCGAAATGCTCTCTTTGGTGGTGATGACCGGCGGAGTTTTTGTAATTAAACAGATAAAAAAGGCCTGTATCGGTTGGCCCAAGGATGTAATGCTTGCAGGAGTTGGCGCCGGCATCTATTTATATTCAGAATTTGATTCATTAGATTCATATAACGATTTAGACACATCCTCTATTACCTATAACAAATCTAATGTATCTAGTGCTCAAAGAGAGTCGCTAGTAGCTCAGAAAAAACATTTTGAAGAAGTAAGTAAAATTATCAAATCCAAAAAGCAAAAAATTGAGTGGGCGGCAATGGCGTGGGGAGGGGCCGCTGCATTTGGCCTATATGCTGCTACCAAATGGAAAAAGGCATCTAATGCTTGCCTGGAAGCGATTGAAGCAGCAAAAAAACAAGCCACAGCACAGGGAGATGAATACTCAAACAAGTCACAAGTGGCAGCGACCTCAGGAAATTCCACTTTGGCCTCAAATTATAAAACTTCAGCTAATGCTTGTTATAATGTAGCAAAAGTACAATCTGAGGGACTCATTGATGAATTTAAATCGACCAATACTACTCAGGGCAAAATTGGTGCTTCGGCAGAAAAGGTAAAACTGGTAGATATGAAGGCCTCAGAAGTTATTGCTACAATTGGGCAGATGGGACCTTCTTCTGGATGTGTTCCATCAGTGACTTCAATTTTACAAAGGCCATGCTCAAATTGGTACGACCAAATAACTAAATACCACACAAAATGTAAGCCACCCAAGTTGTACATTGAGCCAGATCAAATTCCTGAGCGGCCACAAAAAACATCAATATATTTAAACTATGATCGACTTCTTCAGCATATGTCGCAGATGTTGCTTGAAAAAGCACAGGCCATGAACATAAAAGCTTTGATGGGACTTGGCAGTGTTGGATTTGCAGTAATGTCTAAAGTACAACATGAGTTTGGAAAAACCCTAGATAAGTGGATTGCAGCTCCCGGCAATCGCGCTATTGTTTGGGGGGCCTTGGGGGCAATGGCCTATATCTCTTCAAAACAGCTAGACAAAATGGCCAGCAAAATGGATGAAAATGTGGGCCATATTGATTCCATCCTTTCTAGTCCATCGATGGTTGCTTTGGCTTCTGATTCATTCGGTGGTGAACAAAATGGAGAGGCTGGAGAGTCACAAACTCACAGTCCCGGCTATGATAAAGAGGCAATGGAGTGTTTTTCAAAGAAGCAAGGAAAATGTGTTAGTGCAAAAGATGCATGTACTAAAGATAAATCAGCTGCTGCTTGTTCTGTGGCGGTTGTAAATATGAATAAAGACTGCCTGTACAAGGCAAAAAATAAGCAGCTTAAAGATCAGTGCCAAAAGCATAAACAAAAGCTCGAGCAATGTTTACAAACGGCAAAAAAGCCAACTGATTCTAAAGCTTGCTTTAGCGAGCATGAAAAAGTTTTGGCCTTCAGGCGTACCACTGCTTTACAACACTCAGCAAGGAGCATTCCCGAGGATTCACTTAAAAAAGATGATGTCTCAAGTGATAGAAAAGGCATCACAGTATTGTCGCCAACTGCTAAAAGTATAAGAATTAAAAACAGAGGAATTCTAAATTGTACAGCAATGATTAACAGCAAGTGTGCAACGGCCAGCACAACCATGGCCCATATCACCAGTGGTAGTACACCGATGGGGACGGAGTTTGTTGGTTCAATGAAGTCTTTAAAAGATTCTTTAGATACTGATATTGCAGCAAAAGGTCTAGTAATAGATACCTCCCAGCATGGCCAAAGTGCAAAAAGTGTACAAGGAGCTACCAAAAGATGGCAATTAAAGCTTAACAAACAGTTAAGTCGGGCCAATGAGAAAAAATTTGAATTAGATACTGAAGCTTTGAAATTTACAGAACAAATCGGCCACAAAATTGATAAGGTATTACAAGAGTCTGGGACGGACGCTAAAAGCTTATTAGAAGAGATGGGACGAGGTTATTACTTTAATGAGTCAGATACATCACTTGATCCTATATCCGACATTATTCCTTTAAGTAGCAGTAAAAAAACTGCTAAAGATCCAAATAAAGTGATCCCTCTGCGTTTTAACAATAAAAATGTTAGGAGAAATTTTACAGGAGGCTTTAGAAGCGGTAGCAATTACGATCACAGTGATGATGATGAGGAGGAAGAGGCCGATGAAGATGATGACGGCAATGATGTAAGTGCCAATAAGGGAAAAAAGTACAAGTATAAAGACGTTTGGGTTCATCCCGACAATGGTGTAAATATTTTTAAAACCATTTCAAGAAGATATATTCAGTCAGCTTTGCCGGTTTTGTCTACAGGGCGAAGAAAAGTAAAAAAGACCGATTAGATGGCCTTAAAGGTCCCTTGGGTTACATCTAAGTAGTTGGATGCTCCCCAAAAGATCAATTTTTTTTCATGCATTTTATTGGTCTTTAGATTGGTTGGCTTCCTTTGCTCAATTTCAATATTTCTAACAAATTCTTCCAAGTTGCTTAAGTGGGCCTTTAGAATTTTTTCTTCAAATGGTGTCAAATACACCTTTCTAACTCGTAAGAGAGTACCAATTTGATCCTCATCAAAATAATCATTGATTAAAGAGATAAATAGATCTTTGATCTCTTCTTGGATATTTTTTGTATCATTGATAATTGGTCGCCACTGATTTTCTTTACTTTTGTTAATACTATAATTTCCACAACGATAACGGATGATATTTCTAGTTAGTAGAATCGATAGGGTATTAGAGAGTAACGATTGAGAGAGTTTTGTATCTTTTTGAATTTCATCGAAGTTTTTTGCTTCACCTATTAGCGACTCTAAAATAAAACGTTCGACTACTAATAGTCCTTTATTCATCATTATATCCTTTGTTTAAGATAGTGAAGGCACTAGGAGCTGACCCTCTTTTGGATCTTTTGGATCCTGTGGTTGCTTACTAAGTTCCCATAAATCTAACCTTCTTTGAATGTAATCTTCTAATTGTTTGACTGCAGGCTTTGATAGCTTATCTAAACATTGTTGAGCAAAGTCGATCAGCATTGTATGTTGTCTTTGTTTTTGTTTGATTAGTTTTTGAAAAACAATATATTCAGATAGCTTCATTTCGCTACCTTTTACTAATCGAAAGATTCGAGTCACTTGAATTCCCGTATCTTGAGCAATGGTTTTAAAAGTTGGGTAGTCGTATAGTTTGAGATATAGGTCAATTGTTTTTTGCTGCATCTTTTTTTTCCTCCGTCTTGCACTTTATACTTTATTTGTACAATTGGTATTAACAGCAAGTTGCGTGCCAAATTGCATGGGTTGCTAAAGTATGGAAAATGCTAGGTATGTGGCATTTAAGTAGTATTTAAACTAGAACAAAGAATACAAAAAACAGAACGGTCTAGGCCATGTCTCCAAGAACCTGTTGTAGATGATTAAAATATTGTAGCAGCAGCTTAGTGTCATTATTATCAAAGGCATCTAAAATGGAGGTAGCAAGAATTTCTTCTGGTATCATCTTTTTGCTTTTTACATATGATAAATATAAAGCTGTAGTTCTGGTAAAGGTTAGGTAATGAAGCACATTAGCGTCCATTTTTTTTAAGTGATCACCATAATATTCACGTAAGATATAAAAAGTTTGCTTGAGAGAATCATATTGAGCAACATATTCTTTTTTTAAGCGCAACATGATAATAAATAGCTCGCCTGAGGTAAATGAGTCACCCTGAAGTAGGGTAGAAAAATAAGAGCTAGCTTTTTGATATAGATCTGCTTCTTCTGCTGGTGGCCTATGAATTTTTCTCCATCTTGCTTGCCTTATTTGTTCTTTTTGTCCATGAACCACTCTGTCTAAAAGTGAATGGCCACTTGTTATACATATTCTGGAGGCACGTTTATCATGTGCAAGTGTTGGATAAGTTTGTATGATAAGCAATGCTACCACGGTGTTAGTAATGAGGTTAGGTCTCAAAAGTGCCTCCAAAATATATATAGCAATCGATGACAATTAGCATAAGCTAACATGAGTCAATTAAGAATATATGAATAAAATGTTTTTATTTCTTAATAGTTTTGTCAATAAAAATTATGGAACTATTTGAATGTCGACAGTGAGTGCTTTATGGTCGGAGCCCTGCAAGTCTTTCCAGACCTTGGCATTTGAAAACTTAATGCCCCTTGTGAAAATGTAATCCAAGATCATCCTTCTAAATTTAGTTCTGGTTCTAAGGTCCTTTTTAAAAGTTACTTCTGTAAGACCCAGCCGCTTGATAGTCTTTTTTAAATACTTTAATTTGCTCTTCTTTTTAGGATTGAAATCTCCTGCAAAAATGACAGGTCCTGTGTGCTTTACAATCACCTTTGCAATGCTTGCAAGTTGATGTTTATACTTTCTTTTGCTGACAAAGTTTAGAGCATGAATGTTAACTACTAGGAGCAGTTGATCAGATTCGGCAATTTCATATTTAGTAAACATGGTAACTTTTGGAGTTCTAATAAAGCGTTCTTTGTATTTACTGCGCTGGAAAAAGACATCTTGAGTTTTTGCTGTGGAGCCGGTAATAACACCAGTTGGATGGCCAAAATCTCTCAAATATTGGAACGAACTTGCCATAAAAAACTCGACATCACTTGTCTCATTTAAAATGGTTAGATAGCTGGGATTTAGGTATACTTCCTGCAGTAATATCAAATCTTTATCTTTAGTAAGCTTTTTAAAATCAGTTGCAAAATCTTGTTTTTTTCCCTTATAAGTGTTCCAAACAAGCATACTAAATTGTTTGGGAAGAGCTTGGGTAAAGCTTTCTCCGTGTTGAGATAGAACCTCACTGCTTTTGGGGATACCAAATTTTTTTGCAAAAAGAGCATTAGAGCATGATAGTAACGCGATAAGAAGTGGTAGCGTCAGCAGTCTTTTATAAAGCATTTTAACTCCCTTGAAACAAATTAAATGTATTAAACTACGAACGCTTTCTTATCGGTTCAAGACAGCAAAAACTTGAGCAAGAAGGTCTGGTATGAGTGTGTAGCTATATAAAAATTATTGAGCAAAAGAGGCTTGATAAGCTAGTTTAAACTTCATTCATAAGATAGTCGTACCAACGGGTCATCCCGTCACCGGTTTTGGCGCTAACTGGGATGATTAAAGCATTGGGATTGATCTTTTTGATATACTCATAGGCCTTATTTAGGTCCCAATCCAGATATGGAATAAGGTCAGTTTTAGTTATGATGATGACATCCGCTGAATGGAATAATACGGGATATTTCAAGGGCTTATCTTCACCTTCGGTTGTGGATAATAGAGCAATTTTGATCTTTTCACCTAGTTTAAAGGCAGCAGGACAAACTAAGTTTCCCACATTTTCAATGATGAGCATATTTTCACTACCATCTACAAAACTGCCGAGTTCTTTTTGTATCATTGAGGCATCTAGGTGGCAGGAGCTTACAGTATTAATCTGTTTAACTTTGCCCTCTTTTAAAATTAATCTCTTGGCGTCATTGTCGGTTTGTTGATCGCCAATTAAAACGGCAATTTTTTTTAAGTGGCCAAGTTTATCTAGTGTTTTTTCTAACAGATAGGTTTTGCCCGAGCCCGGTGAACTCATTATGTTGAGGGTTGCGATGTTTCTATCTTGCAACCAGTGAGAGTTATGGTGAGCAATGTGATTGTTTTTATCTAAGATATCAGTTTCAATTTTGATAGTTTTTTGACTGGCATTCTCAACACTGTTTTCTAAAGAGTCAAAGTAAATTTTTTTATTACCTTCTTCGCATCCACAATCTTCACACATTATTCAACCTCCATACTTACTAAGGAAAACTCCTTGCCACCAGTTATTCTGACATTAGTTGACTGACAATTTTGGCACAAAATGTAATAGTTATTAGGATATGTTGTTGCTTCACACTCACTACAGACAGTTGTAAGTGGTATTTCGTTAATTATAATTTTTGTAGAGGCCAAAAAAGTATCTTTTGTCGCCATGGGAAAACAAAACTCTAAGCTGTCTTTACTGACTCCGGACAAAGCTCCCACAGATATAGTAATGCTACTTACTTTTGTAGCATTTTCTTTTTTGGCCAAAGCAGTTACACTTTCTACCAGAGTCTGAGCAAGTGATAATTCGTGCATAGTGGCGCAATTTGTATCACAAATAATGATTATTGTAAGGCCAAATTAGCTACATTCTTTGCGAATCATAGTTAATTTGGGAAATACCAGTATTCCTGCGCAGGGAAAACTCGATGATACTTTGGGATCGTGCAAAATGATTATGGAGAAATCGCCTTTAAATTTAAACTTGTTATCATCAGATATGCTAAATTTAATTTTGTAAGTGCCAAGCTCTGATGGTTTTACATTTAAAATTTTAATTTGATAATTTTTTCCAATATATCTATCTACACTTAGCGGCTCCTCTTGCCTGGGAGAGTGAGCAGCTGAGACATATTTGAATTTTTTTTCGCTCAAGCAGGGACTTTTTTTATGAAGCTGCCTACCGGCCAACTCTACTTCTAAAAGCTGAGTAGCAAGCTCCTTTACATCGGCAGTGCACTTTATTTGGGTCCAGTCTTTGGCGTGTGTGCGAGGGGGGATTGCAATCATTAATATAAATATGGTTAGTAGTATTTTCAAAAAAGCTCCTTTGACTAGCATTTGCAGTTGCCATCATTTTTTTTAAATGTTTTTTCAAAACAGTCTTCAATGCACTCGGCACCTTGTATTTTTATGGGTTTGTCTGAAACACAACCCTCTTTATTTCTGCCTTGATGGCGCATTATGGTGAAATAGCGAGGTTTGGATGTCCCACGTTCTCCCTTTTTGGGGTGTTTCCATCCTATTAATACCCTTTTGTGTTTGTAGCTGTCACCTTTTGCAAATTTCTTATTACATAACCCTCTGGCCATCTTTGTAAATTGGCCGATGTGTCTTTGTGCTCTTAAGTCTTTAATATGTGTCGTTTGGACCCCTGAGGGGTTTCTAAGCTTATCACCACTTGTACTATGAGATAGACTAAAGTCAAAATTATCGGGACTTAAAAGCTTACACCCAGAAGCAGAAGTAACCTGGTTTAGACCAAATGGGTCATCTCCGACACCTTGAATTATCATTACATGGTCGTTGGTGCTATTTATTAAATCACCTGGCTTCAGTGATGAATCCGGGGTCATGGATGGTTCTTCAAAACAGCTGTTTTTTCCTCTTGCAACACTGTCTATGTTAGCGGTACCTCTACTTTCATATGCTCTTTTTTGTCCAGGACTCCAGTTAAGTCCACCAGCGGCCATGGAAGCTGATACAAAAGAGGAGCAATCTGTCTGCTTTAGAACATTTAGAGTATTTCTACTATAGCTAAATTTGCTCCCATAATCGTAGCGCAGATCTCTATCGTTTCTTTTTTTACACTTAGGATCTCTGGCCGCTTTTTTGTTTTGTTTTAAAATAGTTCTTGGGCTGGAAGTCGTTGGTGGCGTTTTAGGGGCAGATGGGTCACACTGATTTTTTTTATCCTGTTTGGCAAACTGAACGACATCACATGATTGAAAGTGAGCGGCCATAACTTTTAGGCTACCTGAAACCATTCTATTTTGGTGCTCGGGTAACATCTCCTCCATGAGATCTACTGATTTGGTTATATAGTCAGAAGAGTCAGACTCAGCAGTTGAGACATTTTTTGCAACTGTTTTATATGTACACCATAGGGGAAATCTTGTTTTTGGATGCACAATATCTGTATGTAATTCATTTTTATACACATCCTGGGCAATAGCATTGACATCGAACACTTGTGTGGGTGTTAGACCCAAAAAGTGGCCATCGATGGTCTCAATTTTTAATTTTTTAGCAGCAGGTATTTTTTTTATAAGAGTGCTTTTATTATCTCGTTTAATATCCTTCATTACATTTTGCAGGCCTTCTATCTTTTTATTTATAGATGAGCTGTATCTCCTGCACCTGTTTCTAAACCTTGATCTAGTTTTATAAATAGACAATAGTTTTGGGCTTTTATCTTTGACTGAGTTCCAAGACTCCTCTAGTTGTGTTAGTAAATCTAAAGCTTCTTTAAAGTCTTTTTCTTTATACTTTTTAAATTTTTCTTTTACTTTTTTTAGCTTCTTTGATTTTTTGATAAGATTGTCTTCCGAAGAGGTTAACTTACTTTTAAAGTCGACAAGTTTGGGTAACAAGTTGTTTTCATACGTAGCTAGAGTTTGCTCTTCTTGCAGATACTGCTTTTGACTAATTGCTAAGTATGCTTCATGTGCTTTGGCACGTCTGGCATATTTGTTATTGCGTCCTCTTGACCACTTTAAATTATTTTTAGCTTTTTTCTCATGGGCCTTAGAACGATTTGCTTGTTTTTTTACAAGCTTTTTTTGGCAGTAAATAAAGCTATTGATGATTTTTACAAGCACCTTGTGATCTTTGGCAATTTTTGTAAAATGTTGCGCTCGCGCCTTAGACCAACCTTCAATTTCTTTGCATTGTTTTTTAAGCTCACCTGCCACACTACTTGCTGCTTTTGCTCTTTTGTTTAGTTTCTCCGCAGCTTTTCTTTTTTGTTTGATTGACTCTCGAATGGCGGCATAATGATCTCCCTTGCAGGCCTTTTTATCTGTAGATTCTAAATTGTTCTCATTGCCCTCTAACAGTTTGCTTGTAATGATGGCCATTTCTTCAAAGTATTTATTACATTGGGTCCCTATAGATTTTAGGTCTTTTGTAATTGCCTCTGCTTTTTTTTTCGTTTTTGCTTTTGACTTTTTTTTCTTTGAAGAGGCAGCATGCTCTAAACTAAGACATACTCCGTATAGCTTTTTAATGATACTGTCGCGCTTGGCGGCAAGCTCTTGTAAGGCCTTAGCTCTTTGATCTTTGGTCGTGGCCTCTGCAGTTAAACAAAGGCAGGTTAAAATAAGGCAAAAACATACTTTTTTCAAGGCAATAATCCAGGTTAAAAAAATTTTAAAATTTTAAGTAATGGTATTGTATCACCAACACAGGGATGACGCCAGGCAGAAAAGAGCTGTCGTTTTTAAAAAAAGCTTGTAAAAGATAGCTAAAAAGTAGTAATCAAAACCGATGAAAAATGTTTCAAAGAGTTTTTTTATAATATCATTTCTGCCGGCACTTGCTTATTGGTACCTAGAGTCTTATTACCCAATCAGGGTGGCAGTGACAGGTGGCCTAGTCCTTGCCTGTTTAGAAATGTTTTTAGAGAAAGTATTTACAAAACATCTTCACTCTTTATCTAAGTTTAATTTTTTTCTCATAGCATTTTTAGGTGCCATTTCACTCATTGGAGATGAAGGAATCTGGTTTAAATTGCAACCGATGTTTACAGGTCTAGGTATTGGTGCGTACCTACTTTATAAAGTGAAAGTGGGCAAGGGGCTTCTTTATGAAATGATGGAATCTCTAAATCAAGTTGTACCACCTGTAGAGATTATCAGAAATTTAGAAACCCACTTGGGGTTTTTATTTGTCTTGTATGGTATGTTTATGGGCCTAATTGCAGGATTTGCTTCAACTGATTATTGGTTATTTTTTAAGACAGCAGGTTTTTATATGGTCTTTTTTCTTTTTATGGCCTGTGAAATTATTTGGCTACGCTTAAGCTTGAGAAAAAAGTATATAGCTCCTACTGTCTTAAAAAGAGATGGTAGACGACCAAGGTTTTAGAAGTCGTCCAAGTCATCACATGGATCATATCCAAAACTACCAAGGCCGCGATTTTCACACAACTCCTCTTGTGTTGGCTCAGGAATTTCATAAGCAGTTGTTGCCGGAGCTTCTACAAAGCTGGGAAATGGCTCATCTTCTAGGCCTCCACGCTTTAAACCACTTGGGTGTGAATAACCAACAAGCCTTCCCTCATCTACTAGAAGTACTCCACGCATTTGATCTTTAGAAACCCCATAGATGTTACCATTTGTACCATATTTATCTACATCTTCACCTGTAAGCCTTACTAAGTCTGGGTGCCGGTCATAGACGTAAGTTCCCTCTTCTAACCATTGTGATCTGGGTGTTTGGGCCTCTAATACATCTGCTCTATCTGCTTTTTGACCGTCTTGCCTTACACCATTTGTGGTTAGGATATAGTTCCAACTACCGCTGTTTTGTGAGTATGCTTCTGCTGTTGATCCCTGTGCTTCTTGGGCGTAAACTTTTAAGACAGTAGAGCCAACTGGAAGAAGTTGCCTTATATAGGCAATGGTTTCATTTGATACTCTTGAGCATCCATGGCTTCTAGGATCACTAAAGAGGTTGGCAAAAAAGCCACGGGTGGCACTGATAAACTCATCTTTGTCTTTACCCCATCCCATTGTACCGTGAGTCCATTGAAATGCAGAGCGTGGACCAACTTTTGCTGTATACCAACCAAAAGCGCCGCGAACAGAACCTCGTCCACCAGGCAGCAAGTCTTTAGATGTCCAACTAAGAAGTGATGAGCCTGGCTTTGGAAGTTTAGGAGAAGATGGATCGTACCAAGATGGATAGAGCCCTTTGCCATCTTGGTAAAATTTATGCCAAGATGTAATAGCAAAGTGTCCCAAGATGGTCATTGTCGATCCACTTTTGGTATACTCACCAGCGGCCATGTCAGCTTCAAAAATGAGCTTATTGGGACAATCACTTGTATCACACCCTTTTTCATAAACTCGAAGTTTTTCTGTAGCGATATTTTGAATCATAAAGTATTTGGATACTTGGGCCTGGCCAGCACCAGCACTTCTTTTGTGCGCAGCAAGGTACTTGTGGCTCGTATAGTATTTAGGGGCATCTAAGATTTTTGAGTTGGTTTTAACAATTTTGATCTCGACCATGCTGTTGCCGTTTCCGATATGAGGATTAACAACTACAACTTTGTCATTCATTTTTAAAACACCGAGAATTGTAGACGTTGTACTGTCTTCTTGGCGTACTCTAAGCCTGGAAGCGAATACATAGTAAGTTTTACCGGTTCTTAGTGACTCTTTTTTTGAGTTTTTATTAGTTGCTTGGTCTAAGTATACAAAACCGGTATGTAGCTCAAGATCGCCGTCTCGGTCTATATTGTCGCTTTTTCCACAACCACTGATTATAAGCAATGTAACAAGCACTACTGATAGGGATAAAGTTTTGTCGCAAGTTAGGTTCATAAGTTTCTCCATTTGTTGCTTGGGTTATATATTTAATTTTTGGTATAATAGGCGACAACTCATTGACAAGCGCTTTTGCTGGGGTGTGCAAAAGTTACTCTTGCTGGGCGTTAAAGGTGGGAAGAGATTACAATTAATAAAAAAAACCCCCGTGACTTTAGTCTTTAACCGACTGGGGTCACAAGGGGTAGTATGCTTTAACTATAAAAATTATCTTCTACAACGTTTCCACTGAAATTTGTAGATAAGACCTGCATCGAAGTCAATAGTGTCAACAGTGGCCATTGCTTCTTCTCTGCGGTTAGAATTTCTAACCATCATGCTAGTATTTACTCTCATGTTAACGTCAGCTCCACATCGTGACCATACTAAAGCACGTAGGCCTAGTGTATTGTCAATTACGTACTCATCGTCATGTGGACCTCTCCAATTTTTTGTATAACGAGGGCCCCTTCTTCCTGCAAAAAAGTATTCAGCTGTAAAACGTGCTCTAGCGCTACGACTTGGAAGATAAACAAATCCACGGTAGTCAACTTCAACGATAGAAACACTAAAGCCTTGAGGAATGTGCACTGGGATTGCGATATTACAAGTTTTTCGAGCAACACGTCGTCCAGTACTTCCACCAGCTTCAGCTAGAAACTCATCAAAGATTAAACTTAAAGATTTCTTATCGGGTGATAAGGTCGCAGAAGCCGTGCCAGCAGGGCAACCTGTTCCTCCATATCCGGGCTCACCTAAAGAAATGTCATTCATTGAACTTGCAAACGCACTTGTTGCAAGGGCAAAGAGTAAAAAAATTGCAAATGTAAACTTATTCATGAAAATCTCCTGTGTTACAAAGTAGGCATTAATTGCCTGTTGGTTAACTCTTAAATTTAAGCTAAATTTATCTGTTAAATTTGGAAATAATTTTTTAGAAAACTCATCAGTATGTTTACCACTTGGTAAATTTTTAATAAAAAGTACAAAAAAAGTTGTCCAGGTGGTCAATAAATGCCTTCAAAAATGTGGATTACGCTTCATAACTTATAACTTTATGTGTAATTTCATTCTGATAGTACTGCTATGGAAAACTTGGACGACTTTTTAGGTCCATTTCGATACTGCTTATGAGGAAATGAGGACGTGAATTTCTTACATTGTGTTACATTTGCGAGTTTGAACCAATATTTTAGGTGTGTTAGTACCGTGGTCCTCACTAATCGGATAGATTATCAATCAAGGGATAAATACTTATTTATTGTATTGGTAAAAAAAATGATCTCTCATGAAGAAAAATTAAGCGCAAATGTTCAGTTAAAACAGATGATAAATAATTATCTAACTGTTCACCCTAACATTACACTGAACGCATTTGCCAACAGATCAGGTATTAGCAATACTACTTTGCGCAGAATTTTAGATGAATCTAGTAGTTCCATACCTGCTCCTCATACCATTTTGAATGTCGTCAGTTACTTACATAAAGAAAAAAGAGTATCAAAGCTCTTAGATAAAGTTGGTGGTGCTATAGGAGAGATTTTAAATAAGAGTTTTAATAAATTTATTTTTGATGAACACCAAACAAAATATTCAAATAATTTAAATAAGTTATTACAAAATTTTAACTACTATATTGTTTACAAGTTAGCGGCAAATAAAAAGGGAACCAATGATTTGGAAATTCGGGGCATCTTGGGGGATTTAGGCGAAAAAATTGTAAAGGAACTGCAACAATTTAAAGTCATCGAAAAAAATGAACAAGCACAATATCATGCCAAAGATAAAAACTTTGCCTTGGAGATACCCATTGCTATCAACCATCTAAAGGAGTTAATAAAGTTCTACAAGACAGAAGAGATTCATTTGGGGAATAACCTTTTTTACAGTTTATCAGAATCTTTAAATGAGCGTGCTATTGTTAAAGTCAAAAATATACAAAGAGAAGCGATAAAAGGCATTCACCAAGTAATGAGTGATGAGCAGTCTTTGGGTAACATTCCATATTTTTTGATTGCACTATCAGATAGCATGAATTACTCTTCAAATAGGGAGAATATACAATGAAGAAAATATTTTATTTTATAATCATTTTACTCACCTTGGTTAACATGGCAATTGCTACCAAAAATGCATTTGCAACTGATACATATGCAATAGATGAATTTGATACAGGGAAGAATCTTTCCATGCGCGAGCGCAATGCAATCGTAAGACGGGTTTTGGCCCAGGAAAATCTAACCAGAAAAAAACTAAGTAATGCAGGCTTACGGGTTTTAATTGGTGAGTTAACCGGAGCGGGCAGAAAAGTTCCTGTCTCCCGGCTAAAAGGTATCATTATAGATGAAGAATTAATCCACGATCAACAGATCTCTCGGGTAATTCTAAACAACCCTAGAAGGCCGATGTTATCCAATGTCAAAGGTGTAAAAGTAGGAAGAGATTTTATTGCCGCCCAGGACATTGTTGGCGCTATTGTTCAAAGAAGATAATTAATATCCATCACATTTAATAAGGTGTAAATTTTCAGCTTCACTGGTGTTGGCCGGAACACAATATAAGTTATTATTCCAGCGAAGACCAGCATCGTAGAATTGAGCAATACCATTGACGTTAGAAGCACGAGAGTCATTATCTATGTAACGCCTTATTTTTTTTCCGGAATCTTCTGCCCCTGGATAGAGTAGATTAGAGAGCACTACTCCTTGGGCCATAGTGTTTGATGCACAGGCATGCTTTAGGCAAGCGATAGTTTGCAACTTTGTGGAGGGATTTTCAATGGTGCTAGTAAAGTAGCCTGAGTTGTCGAATAAATTATCGTGTAAATCCTTTGCCTCTGATGAGATATAACGGTTAAAGTAGAGTGAAACATTGGTGTAATCAGGCAGAGCACATCTTCCGTCTTGTGGGTTTTTAAAACCACTACAGCATTCATCATCACTGTTGGCAGTGGTCTCTCCGATACCAATGCAACAGCTGATGGTATCTTTAGAAAAAATCATCTTTAAATTAGACCTGAAGTTAGTTTTATCAGTGGAAGAAAAATAAAAGTTTCCGCTGCTATCAAGATATTCAACATTGTCACTGGTTTTAGTTACGACAGTATCTGGTAGTGGATATTTAATACCTGCAGCTGTTGTAGAGACTGCCCCTGGACTAAATGCTTGATTGCTGGGATCTACGAGACATTCAATTTCTGAAAAAGAATCGGATTTAATAGCAATTTGAGGTACCCCTAAAAGTTCAAGCGTGTTGAGCCATTGAAAAACTTTTAAGGCCTCTCCATTACTGGTGGCCCGAGCTGTACATTTGGGATTATTGGATGGATCTAGTGGGGTATGAGAGCAGTCAAACTTAGATCCATCAGTTGGATCAGAGCAGTTATTGTCGCCTGCGCCGGTAGAGCTTTCTAAGTTGCACTTGAGCCAATTTAGACACTTGAAGGTAGTTTTGTCTATACTTTGGGTTTTTGTCGGCCCCCAGGTATGGCCACCACTGTTTTCATCTGAGTGAAAGTTTCTTATCCAGTGCTTCGAGCAGCAAGTTCTCTCGGCGATGGCCGCAAAAGTTTTATATTGTTTTGTTAAGCTGGTTGTATTTGCGCATCCACTGCTACTTCCACATTGGTTATCATCTGCATATACAAGAGGTGAAAACTCACCGTCTTGCAACTCTTTGTAGACAGTACTGATGCGACTATATCTTTTGGGATCAGTAAGAGAGATTCCAATGCCTGGAACGTTTTGGTTATCAATAAGTGCAGTTTGGGCCTGAAAACTTGCAATGGACAGAGTCTTGCCCGTTTGACGACAACAACGATTTGCAGTGAGTGTAGAATTCTCTGAGGCACAAGTTAGCCCTTCTTGCCAAAATTTAATTTCATATTTATTTAATATAGAACTTAAAGAGGAATCATCTGCGTTTAGTGAGGTTAGTTTTTGACTGATAAACTCAGATGGAGCACAGTCCATATCAGTGTGGCAAGTAGCTCCTGGTGCTTTTAAACAGCGATTTTGTTGCACTATCGGACCAGTTAACCACGATGAGCGGTACTTAGTAATTATGTCGGTACCGGGACCTAGGACAGTTTCAAAGATTTTAAGTGAGTTAGAAGCAATGGCCTGACTGCCAGCTAGTCTGGTTAACTCAGAGTTATTTAGTTTTTTATCGAAATTTTTACTTTGTAAAAAGAAGTAGTTTTGGCCCGTATCAAAGATACCACAAGAGCTCAAGTACTCTGCAGTTAGATCCGTGGATGATGGAGTCATACCAATTCCTGAAAATTGATCACCTAAAAAATCATTAGATGTTGGGTAGCTGCTGGCCTTTACTATTGTTTCACCTCTGTTGTTTGGTTCTCTGCCGGGAATGCATATTGAGCTAATCAAATTGTGGTAGAGAGAGGAGATCGTAGCGGAGTTTACAGGTTTTGTGCCGTTATAGTTGCTGGGCCTTCCAATAATGGGTGAGGACAGTCCAAATGTATTTTTTTCAGTACTATATGTTGCATTTTGAAATTGAACAGATTTGCCAAAGCGGTTAATGCTGTCGTTAAATTTTGTAATTTGAATCCCGTTGTAAAACTCTTGACAGTAATTATTGGAGCTGCATGCATGAGCCTTAGGGTCTGTGATTTGTGCGTAACTGCTACTTGCACTTGATAAATTATAGTTTGGCAGGCAGGGAACTCCGGCACCTCGATATACACAGCGCTTGCTGCTTCCTCCTCTGATGCCCGATAAGATACTAAGGCGTGAAACTTGTTGGGCACCCGGTTGCTCGAGCCCATTATCATCAAAGACAGGCCAAGGAGTAGTAATGGCACCAATATTTTGACAAAAGTAATCAGCACCAAACTTTGCATAACAATCGCTATCGGTATCACAGCTGTGTACTTTCTGGCATTGGGCCCCATCACTTTCATAATCAGTGGTCGCAACATCGCTGCCAACAGGTCCCGTTGCTTCTGAAACAGTTAATGTAAAATCACCTTGAGTATTTAAATCGTGAAAATAAGTGTTAACGGCAAGAAAAAGCTTATTGCTTTTTGCCTTGATTCTTCTTTTATTTCCTACTGAAAACCATAAAACACCATCAAAGGAACCGATAATTGAGCCATAGTCAAAACCGTACCAATCTCTTTGGTAACCATTTGCAAACAAGAAGTGTTGGGCACTCAAACGATCCAGTCTTTGTTGTTGCCGATCAGCTGATGTGGGGTTGTGGGTCCAAGGTATCATGGTGGCAGGAACAAAACATGCTCTACCAAAGTTAAGATCATCCGCGCGGTAAGGCCCAGTGTGGTCGCGTTTGGTAGTCATTACATCGGGAGTGTATCCGCCACCTACACCATCAGAAGTGTTGGGAAAGAGCTTTAAAAAAGCAGAGTAGTAGTCATTACCACAATAGTGACAGTTTTCTACCCCACCACTTATTGTGTAGATATCATAAGTGGTACCCTTTTTAACTGGAACCTCAGTAGCAGCTTGAGTACCAAGAGGTGAGCTTGAAATTGATCCATATATTTCATTAAAACCCACGTAGGTAGAAGTATTATTGGGTTTTAAAAGATCGCCATTTTGGTAAGAAAAAGGTAGACCCTCTTGTACAGACTCAGGTGTTAATACTTTCTGATAGACACCATTTCGGTCAAAAAATCTAACTGGTGCCGACCTCCCACTTACTAAAACTCTTTGGTACCTTGGAGCTATCGGCGTATCGGGCTCAGGATAGTCACATAGGTAGTTTATCACCTCTCCTGTTGTGCTTTTAACTGGTTTTAACTTACAGTTTGGTCCTCCGCAGTTGCAAAACTCATCAATTTTATTTAAGGCCTCCAGCTTTTTATTCATAACGGGGTTTATTTGTGTGTCCACATAAAAGGTAATTTTAACTTGTTGGGTGTCATAAACTGCCAAAGTCGCACCGGTAAACTGGATGGATGGAGGAGAACTGTAGAGCATGTTCCAGTGGGTGCCCATAAGCTTTGGATCTCCATCTACTGTTATTCTGATGTTTTTTGAGACATCAGCATATTCGGGTAGTTTAAAGGTATTAGAGGCAGGGTAGTGGTCGTCTAACTCTCCTATGTTTTGTCCTTGAATGTAGTACTTTGTACATTTGCTCATTTTTGAATTTATATATTCACAACTGCCATCAATTTTATAGCGAATGATCAAGTCAGTGTTTGCAGGATTGCCAGAAATTGGATGAGTTAGATTAAATATTTTTAAAGGATCCGACAAGACATCATTGCGATCTCCAATATCAAAACCAACGGGTGAAAATTTAAACTCTCTATCTTTATACAAAAATTCGGAGGCATAAATAATTTCTACAATACTGTGATTTGGAAGGGCACTAAAGGGTGCCTGAATGTACTCACTAACTCCAGAGTAAGTATAGTTAAAATTTCTATCATCTGCAGAAGTGGTGTATACACCATTTGGGTCAGGGTTTTCATAGACAACGGTGCAAACTGACATTTCTGCTTTTTGGGTTGTGGTACAGTGATATAGATCGGTAAGCTCTTGCAGCCATTTTTGCGCTTCATCTTCAGAGTTTGGAGCGGGTGCTGGGGTGGGGGGGGGGATTATTGTTATTGCGCAACTATAGTAAAAGTGAGGATACTCTGAAAACTTGGCACCGTTGTATTGAATATCCTGTCTGGATTGTAAGTACTCTGGCCCAGATTGATCTACCCCAAGCTTAACTTGGCCATCTATGACACATTGGCCTCCACTACAGCAGTGATAACCTTGAGCAATACAAGCGCTAGATTCACTACAACTGGTACCTATTGGGCGATCAACTGCAGCTGCCATGGTGATTTTTAGCTGCAAATAAGAGACTTCTACCGCCGAAATATCATGGCCGTCGGGGTTTAATAGTGAAACATTGTAACTTGAAAGATATGAGCTAGTGGTGCAGCTTGGACATAACAAGCCTAGAGAATAGGCCACTGTGGCACCTGGATAGGTTTGTTCAACATAGTTGATTAAACCTGTTTTTTGACAAAATTGTTGATTTGAGCTCTCTAGTGCCGGAGAAAATTTATAATAAAATTCTTCCGTAGATGCAGATGGGTCATTGAAGGATTCTGGGGCACCTGCAACAATGAGAAAATTTTTATTAAGTGAAGTGGGGAAATAAAAAGCAAGGCATTGGACGATATTTCTGTTGCCATTTCTGATAAATTTATCAACCGACTCTCCACGCAGGTAAAAGCTATCGTTGAAGTTAGCTGCAAGTGTAAACACATTAGAGCTTTTGATGGCCCCACTTTGCAAATAATTTAGTTGATTGGCAAATGGAGGGGCATCTTCTGGAGTTGGGTTATTTGTGGAATTTGTGGAGTCAGATTCTAAGGTTTCGGGATTGTTTTTTGGGGTCATCATACAAGATGAAAAATGTGTCCAGCAAAACAGTATGGTGAGTACAATTACAACGTGATTTATCATATTATTATCCCTAACCCATTTTTCGGAAGTTACCGTCTATAACTTAATTTTAAAGTGTAAATAAAGCTTTATGGTAGGGTATTGCCAAATTCGATATAGGTATTTGAAATTAGGAAAAGGCCATCAGCTGTTATTTGTCAAAAACAGCTGTGGGTAGCATATAAAATTGGCATACATAGAGGTAGGTGCGCATATTCCGGGAGTTGGGGGTAGTTTTTGCTTTGAAACTGAATCTACTTTTATTCTATCAAACTTCATGTCACAATAATGTGTAGTAGTGATCAGTCTTTAAGGGATTACATTTATATAAATACTTTTTTCTTCCTAAGTTTTTAAGGAGACTAACAATGGGCCATAAATTTCACATTTTTCTAATCATGTTTTTCTTTGTTTGCACCACTAGTGGTTTTTCAAAAGTTAACCTGCAAAATGGTAATTATAGTTTTACCATGACAGACTTTGCCACCTCAAAAGATGGTAGCACTTTAAATTTTAATAGAGTCTATAATTCAAAATCAACAAAGCTTGATGGAATTTTTGGAGCAAAGTGGGGTAGTCCACTTGAAACACACCTGGAAGTAACTGTAAATCGCTCAGTAGTTGTCCATGAGTTTGGTAATGGCCTAAAAAAAGAGTATAGAGACAGCGACTCTGATGTAAAAGTTATTGTTTCTAAACTTGTTGCAGAACTTAAAAAGCAAGGTAAAGCAATTTCAAAAAAGTTAATGAAAGATCTAGAAAAAAATGCAGATTTAAGAAATGAATACGCAAAAAAATATTCAGTAATGCCGGGTAAAATTGCAACAGGAGTGAGGTTTTATCTCTCTAATGGTAGTACTAGAGAATGGGTTCAGCGGACCAAGAGTGGTTATAAAAGAGTGGGACCAGTTAAAGATGATTATTTTACAAGCTCAGGTCTGTTGACAAAATCAAATTACCACAATGGATATTCGTTTACCATTCACAGAAGCAAAAGTGGTATGATTGAGAAAGTAGTAGATTCTACTCGCAATATGTTCTTTTTTACTTTTAATTCAGATGGCCACGTAAAGTGTATTATAATGAGCAAACTTAAGTCTTGTTATGAATATAAAGGCAATGATCTGGTGGGACATACCGATTTTAAGGGCAGGATTTACGTGTTAAAGTATGACTGGAAAAGTTATCTGACTGAGATAGTTTATGGAAAACAAAAGATGATCACAGTGGCCTATGATGCAAAAACGAGATTTGCAACAAAAGTTATAGATCACTTAGATGGAAAAGTTGAAACCATGGAATATGGAGATACAGGTCGCTCCAAAATGAAGTACTGGACCGAGTACACTACCAACACCAAAGAAGGTATTCCTATCCATGAGAAGGTCGTCTACGAATATAAAAAAGATAAGCACGGTAGGCGTTACATCTATAAAGAAAGCAGCACAGCTGGTGACTCAAAAACACAAGTGACGTTTAATAAAATGTCACTTCCCATTAAAATCACTGTGGGTGGTAAGTCCACAACTTTTGAGTACAATGACTATGGCCAATTGCTTGTCAAAAAAATGCATGATGGACGTGCTATTAAGTTTCAGTATAACAAGCAAAATAGAATGAGTCGCATTGAGCACTCTAAAGGCCATGTGATCAACTATACTTATCATAAAAATGGACAAATGAAACAAGCAACCCACAGCGATGGTCGAAAAATCACACTACACTACGATAAAGATGTCAAAACTAGGTTAGTTAAAGCAATAGAAGACAATAAGCAAAGGGGTAAAAATATGTTTACGTTTGCTTATGACGACTTTAACAAAATAAAAGAAGTAGCAGTTAGCAATTTAGGAAAAATAGAGGTCTCATCAGTTCCAGGAGGAGTGTTAGAGTTTAAAAAAATTCATGCTACCAAGAATGCCAAAAAGCTCAAGCAGGTTGTAAGTCTGGGACTTACAAATATTAGTGAGCTTAAAAATCCTGCAGATACAAAAATTTCTTTTAATTAAGGAGTAATAAGTGAAACTATTAATTCCAATAATGTGTTTAATGATGGCCAGTTTTGCCTTCAGTGTGGAAAGTGTTCCAGATCCAACTACAAGTGTACAGACTCCATGTCCTGTACCTGATAGTGACAACGACAATACATCAAGACACGATGCAACTGCTAGTGCACATAATCTCGCAGGTGTCAATTCCACTTCCGCGCCAAATGTTGCAACAGCACCAGCAGAAAATTGTGCCACCCCAGATAACAGTCAGGGAAGTGCTCCAAGAACAACCTCTTCTGAAGCCCCAGTAACAAGTCCTGGAGAGCAACAGGATGATACATCCACTGTGGGTATGTAATGAATTATAGCTTTTTAAAGGGAGTATTTAAGATGAAAACAAAATCAATGCTTTTTATTATATTTTTAGTGCTGGGCAGTTTTGTTATAACAACAAACACATCATATGCATGTTCTAGTGAACTACTTGATAAATGCTGTAGTATGTGGGCAAGGCCTGCATTTATCGCGGGCAATTGTGGAGGATGTAACTGTTATAAAACTAAACCGCGAACCACTACTTCAACAAGAGCAACTGGAACAAAAAGTAGGTGTTCAACTTGTGGTACATCGGGCAGGAAAAAACGTTTTCAAGATAGAGGCGGGGCCATCTATGATGGCAATGTAAGAGGTGATAGCGGACTGATAGGTCTTGGGCGTGCCACTATCTCTAAGGGAAAACGCATAGGTAGAGCATTTAATCAACTTTGGAATGACATTTTAGATCTGGCGGCATTTAACGGTATATCTACTGATGAGTTGACAAAGGGTAGTGCAACAGACCAAGACCATTTAAAAGATGCCCTTAAAAAGGCCCATAAAAAAGGTAAAATACGCTTAGATGTATATCAAAAAAACCAGTTTTGTATTTCTTCAATTGCCGAAGTCATAAATTTTGGGTCAATGTATAGACCAGCTAGTGAGAAGCGTGACATTCAGGTGAGTCAATATATGGAAGACGGTAAAAGAAGAACTACCATGTGTGTAAGAAATAAAAAGCGCACATAATTTTTTATATACGCCCAACCATTGATTTGGCAATTGTAAAGGCCTTTGGCATCATCGTTTTTGGATTAAAAAACTTGAAAGTCGCACCAGTATTTGCTGTAGTTTGAATTTCATCAGAAGCTTCTAGTATGATTGATTTGATATTGGCGGCTAAAAGTTGTGGAAATTTTTCTTTAAGTAGAGTTGCCGCATACGTAATGCCAACTTGGGAACAAGATGTTCCCCAGTCGCATTTTGGATCAAAGCTCTCTAGGGTGTATACATCTACAAAATCCCCGTAATTTGAATATGGAGCGATTTGAATTTTGTTATTAATCAGCTGAGCTGATCCTACACATATTATGCGATCATCTGGGCGTTTACTTGCTTCTACATCGGCAAAACAACCAACCTGTTCATCACTGATGTTGGCCATATCCTCTTGCTGGTTACCTGCTGCCATAACCCACAACCAAGGAGTATTTAAAATTAGATTTGGGCGCCTGAGGTAATATGTTAGTGCATTAGACATATCAAACGCGTGTAATGAGGTGGCAAGAATATCTGGAAAATTTTGTGTTATTTCTGAGTCAAGAAGCTGTCTTAGGCCATTTAAAAAAGGATGACTAACACTGCTAAATCGCCCTAGATCCTCTGGTAGGTTACCCTCTTTATCCATTGACAGTATATTTTTAGTAGACTCTACTTTCCACAATCCAAGATTTAACTTATGTTTAGAGCGAATTTGTGGAGAAAATGTGTTTAAAAGGTTGTAAAATCCTGCCAAAACTTTTGTTCCATGGTCAAGTTCCTGTAAGGTAGGTGCCCATGGAGATGGGTGTAAGTCAGAGTAGTCAAATGATCTAAGTCTTCCATTTTCACCACTTCCGATATCTTGAGCAAATTCAGGATTAGATAAAAAGTCAAATCCACTGTCTACAAATAACACTTTAACAGCATTTGGATCGAGGTTGTTTAAATTTTGTTTTAAAAGTGGCCTTTGATTTCGCACTTTGCGGTAGGTACTTATTGCTTGATTATGTGCCATGATAGGAGAGTTTAGAGTCTCTTTTTCATGTAATGCAGTGCGCAGTGGATTCTTCCAAGAAGACAGTAAGTGCAAATCGTCTCTATGGTCAGGTATTATGCCTTCAAGGGCAAAAGGGTACATATAATCAAAGACAAGTGGCATAGAAGATGTGTCAAAGAGATCATAGTCTTGTATTATGCCCATAGTCCAAAAAGCAAAGCTTCTTCCACTTCTTCTTTGACTCTCCTGTTGCTCATTACATCTTTTGGCAAATTTTCTAAGGCCCAACAGGGTTTCAAGCCTAGGACTGTTACTGAAGTGTTTTAAAAAACCGACTCTTGCATCTATTGCATCAAAAACTTTAGAACCAATTGAATATAGCAGTTTTTGTCTTATGCTTTTTAAATTGATCAAAGTGTCCAGTTGTTCATCTAAGTATTGGCCTCGACGCAACAGTTTGTTGTTTTCATCAAAAACAAGCTCTACAAGTTGTTCAACAGCAGTATTTTGGATATCTAGTTTTCTAGGTAGAGAGTACTGTTTAAAGATTCCAATTTTGGCATTGATCTCATCTATTGGTCTGTAGATTGTCTTTAAACAGCCCCAAAACTCTTCGAGCTGTTGATTCATCAGAGTTTGGTCATCTGTCACAGTGTTTGAAATATTAGGGCATGGATCATGATTAAATGGTTGATAGCTAAATTTATCCATGCAGCGTTCAGTATCTTGCACGCCTGCCAAAGCGTTTAAAATGTAAAAAAATGACAAAATCGTAACTAAGGATTTGGTAAAATAAGTGATATCGTCGGACATTTTTTTGTTTCCTAGTTAGTTATTTTTTATTGAACAAGTAATATATAAAGAATAAAGATTGAGAAATTATTAGAAAATTATTGAGTAATAATGAATATTTGAACACAATTTAGTGCAAAAGACGCGTCTATTAAACATACCCTATAGTATTACCTAAGATTATCCACTGATATTCCGATGAGTTAAGTGTAGTTTAAGTTACAAGGGGATAAACAAATGAAATTGAGTAAGATCTATTTATTAATAGCGCTAACAATTAGTATAATCTGCAGTGGATATGCATTTGAGGAGCAAAGGCCTGTCTATTGCACAGATGAGATGGCAATTGAGTGTACCAACGCTCCAAAAATACTACCCTTAGAAAACTATTCTCTATCCCAAATAATAAGAATTGATCAAAGTATTGATCAGCAGATGTTTAAAGAGCAATTATTTGCATTTTCTTTAAGTAGGTTATTCAGGCAAAGAGCAGAGCTTTTAAACAACTTTGAGAATTTTAATCCATTTTTGGCACAAGTTAATTATTTTAATGCCTGTGCGGCCCAAGCTGGTATTGCCCCTTATAAAAACGACCTAGATGAGCAGATACAAAAGAATAAGAGCAGGGAGCAGGAAAAAAAGATTGCCTTTTTGGCCGGGCATCTGCTGCACGCAATAGATGCTGATAAAAATTGGGATAAGCAGATTCCAAAAATTAAAAAGATGGAAAAACAAGTTGAGCAGCTTAAACAAAAAGTAGATGACATTGACGATAAGATTGCAAAACATAGGCAGCAGATTATAAAAAGAGACAGAGCAAACTGTAAGGGTTATGCCAGAAGTAGAATGCACGCCCACATTCAAGCATTTCGAGTAGCACATTGTGGAATTGACCTAGAGGGAAAAATTGCAAGTAAGCTAAAAGACAAAAAAGAACACCTTGCCAAGATCAATTCATTGCAAACAGAGCTTGGGCAACAAAGTGGTGTGCTTAAAAACCCCTACCTGTGGCAATTTGAAAAGAATAAGTGGTTAAAAGCAATAGATATTGATTTTGAAATGTCTGATTACCAAAAAACGCCGTTTTTTGAGCAGTCCATGGGGATGCTAAAAGACAGAGGAAAAAATTTAATAAAAAATATTGAGCGAGTGCGTGCAAGTAATCCTGCCTTGGCCCAGGCCCTCTTAGAAGAGTTTTTAAAAGAAGATGCTAATAAACAGATCAAAGATAAGATGTTGCAGTTAATTGAAAATCAGACAGCGAAGAAACTTAAAAATTTAAATAGCGGAATCTCTGAGTTGTGCACAAAAAGCAATAAAGGAAAAGATCTCTTTAAGTACAAACCTCTCGTTTTAGAATTTTTAAAAAGTCAGGCCCAAGCGGCCAGAGAAATGGGGGAAGAACAAGCGTTAAAACTAAATCCAAATTTTAAAAAATATCAAGCAGTCCACTGCTCTATGTTGGACAATGCACCCAGTGATGGTGGCAATATGGCAGTCACCTTTGGAGCAATGGGGGCGGTACTTTTGGGAGCTGCTTTAGCTCCAGTGACTTTGGGTGGGTCACTTGTAATTGCAGGCGCTGGTGGAGCAATTTTAACCGGTATGGGCATTAAAGAAACAAATGCACTCTGGAGATCCAAAAATGAACTGGCCGGTTTGGCCCAGGTTGATTTAGTTACCAGGCAAAGGGTACATACTGCGGTCAAAGATTATCAGTACGGTATGGGAATGACCGCAACAGATATTTTGTTGGGAGTATCTGGGACTGGATCATTTATAAAATCTGCAAAAAAGCTACTTAAAGGCGGGGCAAAAGGTGGCAAACAGGCCGTAACTGCTGGATCAAAGGTTACAAATGTGGCAGACGCCGCAAGTAGCAGCAAAAAAACCATCAAGATAAGCGATGAGCTTCGCAACAATGAAGCAGCAATGAAGCAGACTAACGCTTTTATCGATGAGTATAAAATGCGCTTTGAGCCTACCTCTGTAGCATCAGATGCTAGTGCTGATCGCTACATTGCCAGAGTAAGGGATGGTTACAAAACCGAGTCTCCTCAAACTATGTGGAGATTAGAAAACCAATTTCAAAAAATGTTAAACGATAGTATCTTAGACAAAGAATTAGTTGATGCTTTAAATAATAGGTATCACAAAATGTTTAATGATGAGTTAATACAGGCCTTACAAAAACGTGGAGTAAAGATTGAGGGCGTTGATTTTCGAGATTTTAAATCGATTGAAGGGTTGCTGCCAGATGGAGATGTAGCGGGATTATTAGAAGATGTTTCAAATATAACCGGTGCAAAATTTGAACGAGTTTTGCAGCAAGAGATTCCTGTGGTTTACAATCGACTAAAAGAAGTATGGAAGGGCAATCCCGTGGCCACTCCGTCTGATTGGTTTATTGTAGAGTCAATAACAACTAGTGAGGTTGATTCTTTTAATCGTCAGCTTTTAACTAGAATCGCTAAAAAAAGAAGAGGGGGCAATAGAAGAATTGCTCCAAAAAGAAGAGAACCAAGAGATGGGGTGCCTGAGCGAAGAACTACAGGGGAGAGGAGACAAAACGATCCCGATAGTGCAAGAAAAGTTACAGAGGCCATTGCTCAGTGGGGAGACGACTTTGATGAAGCTGAGAGTATTAGAAAATCAATTGTGGGTGGGCTAAAAAGAAAGCAAAAAAGCAAAGGTGTATTTGAAGTTGTCAAAGGGACAGGTGAGTGGACTATTTCAGAAGGGGCGGCCCATGTTATTCGCAAGGTGACTGATTTTACTTCAAAACAGGAGCGCATCGCTAAAGTGGCCAAAGAGATGAATGCATCATTTCAGTTAACTGGCAGAAATAAGTTATCGCATGAGCAGATAGAGCAGATGATTTTATTGTTTGATAAGCTGGATGCACTGACTTTGGGATTACTTAAAAAAGGTGGTATGCCGATAGGCCCCAGTGGGGAATTTATTCAAATGGCAGCTGATGTGAAAATGGCCGGAGCACTTAATGCTCGTATTGTGGGAGAAGAGCTTATTCGGGATGCTCAAAAAATTGCAAATGCAACTGACCCAACTCAAAAAGCCAAGGCCATCCATGAAGCGTCAAAAAGAGCAGAAGCATTGGCCACCAAAGAGATGAATAGGGCCAGTGATGGTGTAGAGGATGCACTAGTTGAGACCTTTGGCGCCCAAACTGGAAAACATGTAAAAAGTGTCTCCGAAAGTAGCGAGCAGTTCGCCCTTAGGTCGGGAGATGATTCGGTTATTTATTTTGATAAAAACACTAAACTAGAAACCATTCAAACATATGTTGAGACTGTTGGGAATAAAAAGCTAGGTTATCGAGCAAGGCTTGCCAGTGGAACTACCAAAGATTTGGCGGAAAAAGGTGAAAACGTTTCAAAAGAAATTGAAAAACTGGCGATGAAAAAATGGGGGCCTAGCTGGCAACAAGATAAAAGAATTGCGTTTGCACTACATTTGAGTAGGCGTGCTGATGGATCAGAGCACGCGTCTTTAATTCTGGGTGGTAGAGATGTCACACCTCGGCTGCAGCGTGAGTTAGAGCAAATGTTTAGAGGAGTTTCAAGGAATAATAATATTCAGGCAGGAAGAGTTCTGCCGTAACTACTAGCGGCGAGCTTTTTTTAGAGCATTTGAAATTCTAATTACTGTCAAGCTTAACTGATCATCTTTTTGCATATGAAGTGCGGCCTGTTTTGGGGGTAACTTTAAAAAATCTAAAAAGTCTTGTTTACTATCTAAAAAGCTCAAAGAAGAAGCCTCGTTTTTGCCTCCAAGTATTAATTGATCCTCAATTAAGTCGTGCCAAGAATATCTATAATCCATATTTAAGTGGTAAACTCCAGAGATGCCAAGCAGTAGTGCAGAGGTGACAGTTAAAGCTATACCGCTTTGTCTTAGACTTCTTGTCTGAGCTAACGTCTCATCAAACTCCATCTCTGTGGCCGTTGATTGGCGCATTACTGATTGCCAGAAACTTGCTTGCTGCTTAGACACATCCTTATTAATTATTTGTTGTACTAAGGGTCTAGGTCTTTTATCGAGGATTAATTGAGTGTCTTTTCTTTTTTGTGATAGTCCTTTAACTTTATTGCTGGTTTTAAATCCTTTCATAAATTGATGGAGAGCGGCCCCACAAGTAGTGGCAGACAAGGCAATCGTAAAGATCAGGGACCAGTTTACTTCATCTTCTTTTTTGTTTACATAGTTTTGGATGTAAATTAATGATTGGTAGGCGTTTGTATCATCTCTGCGCCTGAGTGTGGCCTTTGTTGGGTTGGCATATACCACACTGCATTGAGCGAGCATGATTGCCAAATAGGCCAAATAAATATAGTGCAATTTGTTAAACATAATACCCTTACTCATATAATAACATTTACAGCAATATCATGAAGCAATAATCATTAAAATATTAATAAGCATTAATGATAAGCACAAGTATTATTAATTTATGTTAATGTTCAATAAATATTAACTACAAATAGTGTCATCTTGGCTCCTTAGAATTTATTTATGTCGTGATTTTGCATAGATAAAAGATAAATTTCTTACATTTGTAAATTAATTCCAGCAAACATGCAAAAGCTGTTGACCACCCTTTTTGAGATATCTTATTAATTAATTATAACTTTAACATCCGTTAACAAAAGGAGCCTACAGATGAAACATTTACTATTTGCCTTACTTATGCTTATGCCTCTAACACTTTTTGCCAGAAGAGGCAGGTACAACAATGATAATTGTATCGTAGAGATGCAAACTAGAAGAGGAAGATCTATTTTGGAATTTAAGGCCAGAAACTGCAGACAAGCTAAGAGGCAATGTCGACGAATGTTAAGACGAAGACAAGACAGAGGTAGAAACCCCTACGCAAGCTGTAAAGTGGTAGATGGTGGTTACTGGGATGATAACCGTGGCGGCGACTATGACTATGATTACTCAACTTGGACTTGTAAAGCACAAGATGAGGGATGGGAAGAGCACAGAAGAGGACATTATGGAACAGGTCAAACAAGACGAAAAGCTCGTCGTCGTGCTATGAGAGAATGCCTTAGGCATCACGGAGAGTGTTATGTAACTGACTGTAGTCAGCGCTAATAACAAAAAAACAAACTTCCAGCATGCTCTTAAAAAGTCTTTTCCAAGTCATTTTAGAGCATGCTTTTTTTATATTCACCGCCTTAATTGTTGTGTATGGTAGATAAATACTAAAAACCCTTTAAATTAATATGTAAAAACAATAATTATGGGCAAAAAAGTTAATTTTCAAATTCCTTTTAATCAGGATATAAACAATTTTGTTTTCAAACAGTTTCACCAATACGATGACTTTCGCATTATCAAGCAATCACTAGATGCTCGTGGTGCACCGTCTGGCAAAACACCCAGGTATAACTATACCATTGAGCTTATCAATAAAGGCGAGCAGTTTTGTACTTTCCAAGAAACATTTAAAACGGTGGAGCGCTCTACACCTGTACCCATAATTGTGGGAATGGGACCTGCTGGACTGTTTTGCGCTCTTAGATTGTTGGAATATGGGATTAAGTCAATTCTAATTGAAAGGGGAGAGTGTGCTAGAAGGCGTATGGTGTCGATTGCAAAATATTGGCGCACAGGAGTTATTGATCTCGACAATAATGTTTGCTTTGGAGAGGGGGGAGCAGGGCTTTTTAGTGATGGCAAACTTACTACCAGAGTTAAGTCGCCCTATATCCAATATATCATGAATACCTTGGTAAACTTTGGCGCTCCAAAAGAAGTGGCCTATTTATCAAATCCCCACCTGGGTTCAAATAAAATGAAAAAACTGGTGAGCGAAATTACTAGTTTTTTAAAGATTAATGGTTGTGTTATACACTATAACACTCAAGTGACTAATATCTTGCTAGATCGAGCAGATGGACTTTCAGTACAAGGCGTACAAACAAAAGATGGAAAAAAAATTTACTCAAAGGAGGTAGTACTTGCTACGGGACATTCTGCCAGTGATATGTACACTCATTTAAGTGAGCAAAATATTGCTATGGCCCCAAAGAATTTTGCGGTGGGAGTAAGAGTTGAGCACCCCAGAAAGCTAATTGATAGAGCACAATTTGGACAGTTTGCCGGCAATAAGCAGCTTGGTGCCTCTAACTATCGCCTAAGTTGTTTTAATAAAATAAAAAACAGAGGTGTGTATAGTTTTTGTATGTGTCCAGGAGGATACGTTTTATCCTCCGGTACAGATCAAGATGGAATTGTCGTAAATGGCATGAGCAATTATGATCGAAATTCTCCATGGTCGAACTCAGGGCTGGTGGTGACAGTAGAAGCTGGTAGAGATTTTGCATTAGGAGCTGATAATTTAGGTGGCATCAGATTTCAAAGGGAGATTGAAAATAAGGCCTTTTGTTTATCTAAGGCAAATGCATCCGCAAAAGAGGTACCAGCTTGTAATTTGATGGAGTTTTTAAAAGAGAAAAATAAATCTTCTGGATTGCTTAAATCCTCAGTACCATCTGGAATTTTTCATGCCCAAATGAACCAAATTTTGCCAGCTTTTGTTGTAGAGAATTTGCAAGAAGCTATGGTGCAGTTTGATAGAAAGATAAAGGGTTTTATTAGTAAAGAGGCCTTGATCTTAGCGCCAGAAACGAGAACATCAGCACCTGTGACCATCTTGCGCGACAGAGAGACGTTAGAGTCAGACTCGTGCAAAGGTCTCTATCCTTGCGGAGAAGGGGCAGGATATGCTGGCGGTATCACTTCTGCTGCCATTGATGGAGTAAAAGCTGCGATGTCAATTGTTGGTCTACCTTGATGCCTGAAATAGAGATGATAATCCACTTTCTATAGACGGAAGTTTGTTCTGTAGAGCAGAAAGCTCACTTAACTCACCTTCAAGAGGCCTAATTAATTTATCTTGCATAAACTTGATGGCCTTTAATTTTTGTTTTTTTGTAAACCACTTATTAATAAGAGGCCTTACACCTTCGCGTACGCATTGCATTTGTGACTTATGAACCCTTCTGGTCATGAGCATTGCAAGGCCTTGAATGATCAAGATGCGCTCAATGCTCAGTAAGCTAAAAGCAGTATTGACAAAACCATCATTGGAAGTGGCCCAAGAAACAGCTGCCCCACTTGCTTGTAGACTAGGCCAAAGTCCTAATTTGATAAGCGTAAATACTTTTTCATTTAGATGGCAGTCAACGCTTAAATTTTCTCGGACAAAATCAACCAGCTCTTTTTGAATCTCAGGTCGCTTTAAATCGGCAACTACCTGCTCTCCAGAGCGTTGTAGCTCTTTAACAAGGTTGGTCTTTTGTAATTCATTTTCATTTATCACTGACATCATTTTTTGATGGGCAAACCTTGAGTATTTGGCCAGCTCCGTTTGATCTTGAATCAATGTATCCGTTGATTGTGATAGCACATAACGCTGGTTTTCAAGGTCTCTAACAATTCCCTCAAGGCCTCTATTTACATCATCTCTCATCTCACTTAGGTCTTTAGTAAATAGTGATTGATCAAGATTTCTATTTACCATCGGCATTTTAAATTCAAGCTTGATATTTGAATTTTTAAGCATTACCCCAAAGGCCCGCAGTTTTGAGATAATTGGATCAAGCCCCACATACTGCAGGAATTTTTCAAATTTTGTGCTAACCAGGGCATCCCACATGGATGGGTAGGCATTGATTCCTGAGACTTCGCTAAATTTTTCTAAGGCCCCCCGTAAGCTACCCATTTGTCGATACCAAATTGTTTCAAGTAACTCATCTGTAATGTGGGAGTTTAAAGTGCCAAACGCTTCATCAGTTTGCCTGTTTATGATTGATTGTGCTCCATCTATATATTGCCTAGAGGCACTAAGTGACATCTTAATACCATTAATAGTTTGAGAAGCACCCTCTGCTACCACTTTTAAAGAGTCTCTAAAGGTATCATCTTTAATCTGGTCTGCTTGGTTGTCTAGTTGTTGCATAAGTTGGTCAAACGGAATGCTTTTTTTTCCGCCAACTGTTATTGGAAAGCTGTTTGGATGTACTATAGAATCATTGGTGGAAGTGGCCACTTTTGGCGATAGGGCCATGTTATAGCAACCAATGATTTGATGTGGCAGTTGATCAGTTCCAACAAATTCTTTAGCTCTTGGAAAGAGAGTGTGGGCGATTTGTAAAAAACCATCTGTTACTTG
>JADHTQ010000080.1 GCA_016784965.1 Bacteriovoracaceae bacterium
CTCAGCATCAGGTTAAATTGAGAAAATCATGGCAGATGCTTTACAAAAGAACACTGGAGTGCTCTCGTTTCAAGACAGTACAGTTTTATGGCCATTAAGATTCATAATGACTGTACTTATAATGTAAGCAGTTCTCTAGTATTATATATATATAACAACTTTAATATTATTATGGAAAGTAAGGGAGTTGATCAGCACTTCGTGTTAGGAAAATTGGGCAGTCATTAGTTACAAGCGCACAGTCTAATAATTAAACTTAAAACCAATTAGAAAGGTTTTAAACTTATCAATTGGCCGCAGATGAAATTTTAAAAACGCAGTTTTGTTTGCTGTAAAGTGAAGCGAGATAAGTTGTTCAAAATCAAATATAATTTTTTTACTTTTTAAAAACAAATCGGACAAGGTGGCAAAGCTAAATTTGTAGGCCTTAAACTTTAGTCCAAAATTTATTTTGGGAAATATATTTTGGTGATGAAAGTCGATGACAGACCTTAGAGTTAAAAAGCTCCAAGCTACATAATTTTTTGAAGAAATGGAAGGTCCCAGGGAAAACTCTGGTGTAAATTTAAGCTTACCTTTACAAAAGTAACAATTCCGTGAGCCTTTGAGCCTGACGGCCCAACTTAGGGATTTAAACAGCAGGTTAAAGTTTTCTAATGAGGCAAGATCTACGATGGTCAAGTGGTCGAGCTTTATAGATTTATCAAAGTAGGTAAGCCCTAGGCCTAAGTACTCTATAAATGCAAAACGGGTGATTCCATCTTCACTATCATTTAGTCCGTGATACCCAAAAAGCATTGATAGATTATAGTGGTTAACCCGGCTCACCTTAGAGGCCGACAAGGAGATCTTGGATGGTTTGTGGGCCAAAATAGGGGACACCTTTGTGTAGGCCTTTAAGGGGTAAGTTTTTTTCTTGATCTTTGCTCTGGTGTTAGATGCAGTATTTTTTAACCTTTTTTGAGCAGATGAAAGCCTTGAGTTTTTTTGATATTTTTTATACTGCCAATAATCAATGATCCCATCCAGCACAAAAGCATCACGTAATGTACTTACGTATTTTACATTTGCAACTGCTTTTTTGAACATACTTTTTTGCTGTGAGCTCATCAATTTGTAACGTTTATTGATGATTTTTTTAATCGGCGGTCGATAAATAAAACTTTGGTTTGGTTTGTTAGAAAGTGCTACTTTTACTGTTTCTAAGGGGTATACAAATGTATTAAAACTATTTGTTAGCTGAAGGGTGGGCCTGACTGTCTCAAGAAGTGTTAACATGAAGTAGGAGCAGTTTTGGGTGAAAAAGTAGTAATTAAATCCAGTATTAAAGGTTTGCTCCCACAAAACTTTTAGTAAAAAATTAATCTCATTTTTGGTAAAATTAATTTTGTACTCCCAAAGACCTCGGCTTTCGTTATTGTTGTATAATCCAAGATTAATATAGTATGGCTTTAGTTTATAAAACCCCTTATATCCACCCCAGATGCCTTTTAAGCTATATGTAATGGGGTTGTCGCCGGGATCAACAGATGCTTGAAAACCAACGACGTAGTCTTTTGTTCTGGGTTGTTTTATATTATTAAAGCGCAAGAAGGAGTGGCCAAACATAGAAGCAGGATTATTGGGATAGGGCTCAGCATATACCATATAGAGCCCATCGGCACTAATTTTTTTTATCCATTTGTTGAAGTTTTTGCACCATTGATCTTTTTTAAACAGTTTTGGCCATCTTCTTTTTAGCACTTCAAATCTTGCAGGATAAGCACACTGGGAGCTTAGTCGTACCTTCCCCCAAAGCTTAGAGGAGTCATTAAATGCAGCGATGGCAGCTGTAAGTTCTCTGACGGGATCATCTTGACCAATTCTAGAGAAAAAAAACTTACGCTCACTAGATAGACTTTTAAAACCAGATTTTGCAAAAAAACTCTTTTTGTACTGATAGAGGTTGAGCCATTGTTTGCTCACCGCAAACTTATTTAACTGTCGTTTTGAGGGGTAAAATCCATAGACACTTGGAGAAAACATAAAAATTGTACAAAATAGTATTATACAAATGTTGAGCATGAAGTACTTAAGGCCTCCCTAACAAACTTGAAGTAAACTACCTTTTAGGTGACTAAAACAGTACATGCATTCAGCAAGCTAGTAAGTTTTACCGGTTTGTATTTTTTTTATTTATGATACCATTAAATTTAAGAATTACTAATATTTAACAGTTGGTCTTATAAATAAGTTTAAGTTATTTATTGTCTTAAGGGGCCCGCATAACTTAAGATATATACAAACAAAAAAGAGGGAAATAAATCATGGAAGTAAAACTAACAGAAACTTTTAAAAGTCTTGGTGAGGCACACCTTTATCTTGCAGTTGCTAAGGCCTTTGTAAAACAAACTGCTGATGAAGGAGGCAGCGCTTATCAGTATACAAGACAATGTAATAGTATTTTTGATTTATTAAAATTTGACTCCAGTACAAAAAAAGTAATGGCCAAGGATATAAAAAATATAATTCATAACATAAGGTATCGCAGTTGGAGAGCAGACAATCATCTTGAAAAGGCCATTAGGTGCTTTAAGCAAGCGAGGTCTCTAGGTTACTACAATATAGAGCAAGTAGTTGAGACACACAGGCAAGGCCTTGGAAATATGACAAAGGGTAAGGGACATCTATTTAAAGAGCCTATGTTTGTATACAATTTAAACAAAAAATTAAGCATTTTATGAAAGACTGACTAACTTCATAATATATCAACGTAACATTCACGTATTAATTGATTAAATCATTTTGCAATCTGCTTTTTTTCTCCTGCAGTAACATCATTAGCTCTTTAAAATGTGCCGCTCCACCTTCTATGTCTGGTGGAAGGTCATCTCTATTTAGTTGTGACTGAATTGCACATTGCTTTTTAGTTATTTCTTTAATGAGTTGAATTTTTTCTTGCTTGAGCATCTTCGTTTTTATTTTTGATAAAAAATATGCTCCACCAACTCCAAAGATTAATATAGGAGATGAGGCCAGCACTACTCCTGAGAGAATTCCTCCACCTACTGATCCTCCTATGCTTGTTAAGCCTGATGTAACAATAGCTGCCCCCACACCGACCCCCATGCGTGCATGATAGCCTGCATACATCACTGTGGAGCTACTTACTCCAAGGCCCAAAGATGTGCCAAGACGGCCACCTAATTTGTCACTCACATCTTCAGTAAACCCAATGCGCTCTTTTTTTTCTAATGCAATATTTGCAGAATTGATTATTTCTTTAATGGGGTCTAAAGACTGAAGGTCGTTGTATATAAGTTTTTTTGTATTAGACATAGATATCTCGATTGAAAGTTAGTGGTTAATTACTTTCGGAAATTTTTTTGAATTACTTTAAATTTGTTTTTAAAGTGGATGGCTTGCTTGTGATAAATAAAACAGTGATACTCAATGAGAGGGCAAAGTGGTGATGCTTGGATTTAGATGCAGATAAGCTAGGCATAATAAGATCCCGCATGGTGCGATGAAATACTTTAGTTGTGCATATAAAACTTGGCATAATTGACATCTGTGGCGCATACAATATAAAATCATAATGCATATAACTTATCAAACAAGGTAAGACATAATGAGAACAACCTTAAATATACCACTAGAATTGTTAAAAGAGGCACAAGATTTACTTGGATTTACATCTAAAACAGATACCGTAATTATCTCTTTGAAAGAGTTAATCAGACAAAAAAGGATAGAGGAGCTAAAGTCTTTATCAGGCAAAATCAATCTAAAAATCGATATAAAAAAAGAAAGGAAGAGGTCTAAATAAGTGATCTTTATTGATACTTCAGTTTGGATTGAATACTTTCGTGGCAATGATCAAGTCACCAAAAAAGTGGATCATTTATTAGATAATCTGCAAGTTGCTCTGGCCGCTCCAGTTTATTTAGAAATTTTAAATGGTGCTAAAAAAAATGAATTAGATTTGCTAGAGAAGGTCTTCAGTGCTTTACCTAAATATTATCCAAATGATGACTCTTGGCAACTTATTGCCAAATGGATCACTATTTCAAAGATGAAAGGCCATAATTTTTCTATTCCAGATTTTTTAATTGCCGCCATCGTAGTCAATAATAATTCAAAAATCTGGAGTTTAGACAAAGATTTTAAAAGAATGTCAAAACTTGGGTTTATCAATTTGATGTCAGACAAATAACTGATTCTAGAACATTACTTCTACATGTATTCTTAAAAATCCTTTGACCCAGCAATACTTGTTCCAGACAAAGTAACTTTTAAACAACAAAAGGTAAGTTTGGAGAAATAATTACAAGTGACGCATAGCGCTGTGTGTAAATAACAATTAAACGTTTATTGTAACAACACAGTGTGCTAGACAATAGTTTGATTGTAACAATTTATAAATAAAATTTATGAGGAACTAGTTATGATAAAACTTATTGCCTTAACTGTTTTGATACAAGTTGTATGCCTAATTGGCCCCAGCAATGCATTTGCCTTTTATTCTGACCCAGCACTAATGAGTGCAAGAAGTAGCTCTGGTATCTTCCAGTTTAGAGGTAACCCCACTCATACATTTTATGGAACTGGGCCTATAACTAAAAAGGTTCCAAAAGTTCTTTGGAAGTACCCCGAAGTTGCCATGGGATCGACCTCCAGTGCTTATGGAAAAAGTAAACATTGGGCAGGAACTGGTTGGACTGGCCAGCCTGGGATTTGGAAGAGAAGTGATGGTATTACTGAGGTAATTGTAGGTGCCTACGACAAGGCAGTTCACTTTATTGATTTTAATACGGGCAAAGATACAAGACCTAAGTTTCTAACAGGGGATATCATAAAGGGGTCAGTCAGCATTGATCCAGATGGATATCCACTTTTATATTTTGGCTCACGTGATAACTATTTTAGGATTTTGGCACTTGATAGAGTTACTATGCCCTATGATACTTGGGAGTCCGACGATCTTTTGTGGTCTATGCATGCCTATGACGTCTCTCCCACGATCTGGAACAATGACTGGGACGCTAATCCATCCATTATCAATGATATTTTATTTGAAGGCGGTGAAAATAGTTGGTTTTTTATATATAAACTCAATCGCTCCTACCAAAAAGGCATGGTATCAGTAAAACCCAAAAGGCTTGTGGCCATGAAGGGGTGGACCAGTGAGCTTTTAAAATTAGTTGGTGATAGAATGATTAGCATTGAAAATTCACCGGCAATTTATAAAGATAGGGTTTATTTTGCAAATGGCGGAGGCCGCATCGTAGGCCTTGATATCAGTGATGTGGAAAATAAAGTAGCACCAATTGTGTTTGATTTTTGGGCCGGAGACGACATTGATGGTTCGATAGTAATTGATGATGAGGGAATGCTTTATGTGCCCATTGAGTATGAACCAAAAAGATCAAAAACACTTAAAAGAAAACTTGAGGTGGGGCAAATAATCAAGCTTAACCCCTATAACAAAGACAACCCCCTGGTTTGGGGAAGAAATTTAGTACCAGCTGGCAAAGAAAATAAAGATGCAGGTGTTTGGGCCACTCCAGCACTTGGCAAAAAGGATCCACACACAAATAAACAATACCTCTATGTTCCCACACAGACCGGAGAATTCTTAGCACTCGATACCGATGATGGGCGTACCGTGTGGCAGGATCGCATCGGTTGGCACTCTTGGTCTTCTCCAAATATCGTTCAAGATGAAAAAGGTGTTGACCATTTGCTAGTTGCAACCTGTAGTGGAACTATTAGAAACTATAATTTAGCAGACCCAAAGTCTCCCAAGCTTCTGTGGAAATTTCGTTTAAAATCTAAGGCATGTATTGAAAGCACTCCCGCGATATGGGAGGGAAAAATTATAGTTGGTGCTCGAGATGGCTTTATCTATGCTATTGGCGAGGATAAATAACTTAATCTTCTGAGATGGGCACAAAAGAAAAAGAGATACCACACCCCAGGGTGAGTTTTTGATAAACTTTACTAGGCACCCAATAGTTGGATGCTTTGCTTTGAACTATTTGGATAGAGCCTTCCTTTTTTTCCTGAAAGCGACAACGGATGGGAAAACCCCAAACAGCATTTTGCTTTTTGCAGACTAACTTGCGGGTTACATCTGCTTTTGTAACTTTAGGAGCGGTAACCCAACAAACGTGGCCATCTTTTAATTTTTTAAACTTATATACACTATGGGGATCAATTCGAGCTTTTTGAGTGCCATGATTGACATAGAAGTGAATATTGTTAACTAAGGTGTTGCGGTCAAACTTCTTGTTTGATTTGCTGTTAGTTTCTGGCCTTTCACCTTTTCCACAACTCAAGGTGTAGTTTTTGAGATTTTTGGTTGGATTAAAGTAGGACTTATTACTAGGAGGATAGATGTAAAATGATTGAATTTTGTAATCATCCCGTTTACAAGTCAGTACAATTTCTGCAGCGGAGTTATCTTTTTGACAAACTAGCCTTCTGGTCTCTGTTAGGTTGGAAAAGTTTGGTAAAGTCACCCAGCAAGCTAATTTATTGTTTCCATTTGGTAGTTTGTGCAGAGTCTTGGGATTTAGAACTTGCTCATTTTTTCCCTCAGTTAAAACAAAACGAAGATTGGAATCGTTATAGCAAAAGGCATTAGTACAAAGCAGGAAGACAAAAATTGTGGTAGATAATTTTTTCAAAATTTTCTCTCTTGTTTTAAATTTAATCTTTTAAATAGATGATACTACCAATTGGATGTGTCTGTCTAAAATTAACAATGATTAACTTGTAGTTTTAGTTGCTTTGATAATCCGAGATGGAACCTCTGGTGCAATAGTAATTAACTCTACATTTGTAAAGCCTGCAGAGGTTAGCATTTGCTTAAGTGAGCTAAAGCTATACGACCTGCCCTTTGGGGTGCCAAGGTACATGTTTAAAGAAAAAAATGCGGCAAATGGTGGGTGGATTTCATCATCGTCTAAAATAAACTCGTGGATAATAATTTCCCCCTGCGGGCTTAAGCAATCGTAGACTTTTTTGATAATTTCACTGCACTGACTTGGACCTTCTGAGTGTAAGATGTGGGAGAGCCAAGCAACATCATATGGGCCTTCAAAATTTACCTCAAAAATATCACCACTTATAAAATTAATTTTATCTTGTAAGTTAAATTTTTCGATAGTTTGTATTGCAAATGGCTTGGTAGTGGGCAAGTCTAAAACACTGGCAATAAGGTTTGGATTTTTTTTGCAAAACTCAATGGCATAGGTGCCAGGACCACCGGCCAGATCTAGTAGGTTGGATTTAGCACTTAAGTCAATCTTGTCCACAATGGTAGGAGCGAGCAAGCTTGCCAAATTGAACATGCCCATTAGAAAGCTCTCTCTTTCTTGCTCACTAGATGTTTTGGAAGTTTGCTGTCTTATGGGCCCACCTTCGAGTATGGCACTAGGTAGCTGCGCCCAAGGTAGCGTAAGGTGGTGGTGGTGTTTTATGATATGGCCTAAATAATCTGGAGAACTTTTAACCAAGTATTTTAAACTAAAGTCAACGTTTTGATATTTATCATCGCACTTGTTAAGTAACTCTAAAGCACAAAGGCCATTTAAAAGCATATTGAGTCCACGCTCATCACACTTAAGTCTCTGACTTAACTGCTGTGTCGACATACTTTGAGCTTCTAGGTGAGTGTAGATATCCAAGACAACAGATGCGTGCAAAATTGCAGTTTGCCAGTAAGACCCAGAAAGTTTTAGGAGTTGATTGGGATTCCAAGGTTGTTGCATGATCTTTTATTGCCTCCTATAAAAATTTATGATGTAGAGGTAGATCATATAACTTTGAGATTGCAATTTTCAAGAGTTTTCCATAAAAAAAGTAAATAGCGACAATAAGTAAACTGCATAGGCACCCAAAAAAAAGGTGGCCAAAATTAAAAACTTAACAAATGAAAAAAATTTTATAAACTTGATAAACCGTTGCTCTTGGATGAACCACAATTGCTGTAATATATCTTCTAGGCCAGCGTTTGGCGAGATACCTCTTGTTTGCCATTGTTGAATCATCTTTTGGGTTTTTAGCTTTATTTGATTGAAGGCCTTAAACTCTATTTTAGAAGTAGCGACAATCTTTGATTCTTTGATTGCTTCTTGGATAGATACACCCACTTGTGAGAGTGCTTTTAAAATATAAAGTGAGTGAAAGTAGTTTTCAAAGTTGGCAAAGTATTTTTTTTTGCTCCACCAGTATATCAAAATAAACGTTGCAGCTCCAATTAGCTGGAGCAGGAAGACTACAATATATACACGTTGGTCTATCGATACTAAAACCAGTGATGACGCCATGAGGCAGAAACCCCAGGTAATCAGTGAGGTCATAAAAAATTGCATAACACCTCCTAATAATTCACTGCCTAATTTTTTTTCAAATTGATCATCTTTGATTAAAGCATAGCGTAGTTCGTTGAAAATAGATCTTGCAGGGCTTCCAAAGCGCCTTGTGTAATGGAGAATACTCAAAATTAATGAGGTGTAAAACTTGTACTTTGGTAGTTGTTTTTGCCTACCCAATTGATCTAAAAAAATGCTGCCTTCAAATTCTAGCAGCCAGCTTATTAGGTGCTCGGCGCGATTTTGTGGCAGAGCTTTTGTCCAACTTACAAACCAATGATTGATTGGGACCAGTATTAACACTAGCTTATGGTAGATCTTACTATAGAATCGATCAGCAAAAGTGGCCAAAGACAAAATCATCGCTAGATAAATTAGCAAATATAAATTTAAGTTATGCATCAAGTGCCTCCTTAACTTACAAGTTATGAGCAAGTTCACTGCCAAAGATATTAATTGACGAAGGCCCCCAGATGTGTGATTTTGTAAGGTATGGATAATATTGACAAGACACAACAAGATACAGAAGTGTTAGCACCTTTGGATTTTACTCAGGTATCAAATACCAAGGCACGGATTGAGCAGTTAGAAAACACTATCGATGAGTTAAATAAATTGTGTAGCTCACTTGATCCCTATGCACCATTTAGTGAAAAGACCAAAAAAGTGTTAAGAAAATATTACATCACAGACTACTATGATCCATTTGTCGTGACCAATAAACTGCTGGTTCACCTAGAAGACTCAATCGAAGAGTTGCATAAATTACAACAAAACTTATCGTGAATAGAAACAAAAAAAATACTAACAAGCAATATTCATACGCTCAAGTGCACCCCAGTACCATCAAGGCCTTCAAACAAGGCCACCCCCATGTAACTATGGATCGCTATAGTGCAAAATTTGCAAAACACTCTCTGTTTATCATTGCCAGAGATGCCGCAGACAAAGAGTTGGCGATTTTACTCAATGATCCTATTCACAGCAAAATTAAGGCCAGAATTTGGAAGAAAGTAGAAAAAGTTGGGCCAGTAGAAGACATACATAACTTCTATCATGAATTATTAAACAGATTAAATAAGGCCGCGCTAAAACGAGGGGCACTAAAGCTTGCCTCTAAAAGAGACAATTACTATTTAATTTTTGGCGAAGCAGATCAGTTGCCTGGGCTTTATATACAAGTACTTGGCAAGAATCTTGTGATTCAATATACCAGTTTTTTTTGGAGCAAAGTTGAAAAGAAATTGTTGCTTGCTCTGTCAGAGATCCTAAAAACAAATTTTAGTGAATTTGATGGATTTAACATTTGGATTCAACAAAGAAAGATGAATCAAACCTGTAATTGGAAAGCGGTCTCTGCTTTAAGTAAAAAAGTTAAGGTTGCTAGGCGTGAGTTTGCAATTGAGGAGTTTGGTTTAAAGTATCAAATTAAGCTAAGTGAGCACTATGACCTGGGTATTTTTTCCGACATGTCTTCCATCAGAAGCAAGTTAACACCTTACTTTAAACGTGCAAAATCAGTTTGTAATCTTTTTTCATATACTGGGGCATTTAGTTTAAACGCACTAGCAAATGGGGCCACCCGTGTTGTTTCAGTCGATTTATCACCCAAATATGCACAGTGGCTAGAGCAAAACCTACAACTCAACAGCTCATTAAATCATAAGCATCATACCATGATGGTTTCTTCGGTAGGCAGTGCTCTTTTAAAATTAAAAAAACAACAGGAGCTATTTGATTTAATTATTTGTGATCCCCCCTCTTCATCAAGCGATGGTAAAAAAACCTCTGCTGCTTTGAAAAACTATGAAACTCTGTTGCCAAAAATTTTAGATCAACTCACTGAGGCCGGAGTGGCGATTATTTTTTTAAATACCCATAATGTCACTTGGAAAAAATTTGAAGATAAAATAATTGGACTGCTTAAAGAGAGTGATCAAAGAAAATTTAAAATTATAAAGCGCCTAAAGTTAGATGAAGATTGCCTGCCACTTCCAAAATTTACAGAGGGCAATTATCTAAAAGGTCTGGTGATTGGATCATAGTTAGTGGTTACAGGTATGTTGCTCGGGATATAGTGCAATTGCTTGCAAGCTCCCTGGTGGCAATGAAGATTCTATCCAACTCATACCACTTTTTACCTGTTTAAAATTAATTTCTCTGGTGTAATCACTAAAGTTTTCTGAGATATCTCCCAAGTAGCGATTGTTGAGATTGATAACACTAACCTTGGAGAGACAAGAAAAATCAAATTGTTCCAAGGCCACTTTTTTTATGGCACCGGTTTTGGCAATTCGATAAGAAATTTCTTGATTTTGTAAATCGTAGATGATGTTCCATTTAGAAAAATTGCCGGTCCAGACACCTTGTAAGATATCGAAGTAATCCCCTATATTTTGGGGAGGATTTGGGTTGTGGGGTGAGAGCTTGTAGCGTACCTGTAGGTACCTGCCCAACGAGCTCAGTCCTACAAATGGGCCGACATCAATTTGCGGAGCGTACTCGTTCCAAGTAGTTTCAGAATCCTCAAATGTATCATTGGCAAGAGCTACTGCATTTTGACTGACAACGGTTTGACCTTTTAAAAACTCCACCACAGCACATCGGTTATGATCACATACTAAGTAGTGAACCGCAGCGGCCATGGGTGCTATTTGTAGTTTGTCGATGTTGGCAACGACTTCATCAACATTTTGAAAATTGTCCAATTGGTATTGAACCCATTGGAGTTCATTGATTTGAGGGATATCTGTTTGGGCGGGATAAATGGTATCAGATAGCCACAAAACTTCAATTACAAGTCCCTTTTCATTGATACCACTCACTGGAAACTCACGTCCATGTTGGTTGAAAGTAACGCTTCCATAATTGGAAGTCCAACTGACGGGATTTTCAAATCCGTGGTTTAGGGCAGTCTTGTTAAAGTCTCGTTTGTTGACTACTATAATGCCTGTTCCGATGCTCCAGTCATAGCTTTTGCCAATTATTTTGTGTGTTTTTGAAAAAAAAGCAGTACATGCCAGGGTAGTTGGAGTAAGCAGGGCCCAGCAGAAAGTACATAGTATGAGAAGTAGGGGTTGCACGGGTGTATTATTGAACATAACTAATCCTTTATTTTTTATTTTCCGTCCGTTAGAAAACCGCAGGTTAATTATACGATTAAAAGTTTGAAAAAGTAAAGGGAGGGTAGTGCCTGTAAAAATTACACTGATAGGATTCATAGATACTTTAGAGATATACAGATAGCAATCTACTTGCTAGTTAGACCATAGCTACTAGGGGGGCCTTGGAACGTGCCTATACATATGTATATTGCCACTTATATGTTTATATTTTTTGGTGTTACAAGTGTAACACAGGTGGAGGCCCGCAAGCTTTCGTTGCCCGATTTAATTGACCTTTTGGCAGATAGTAGCATTACAATCAAGCAGCAAAACAACAATATTGTTGTGGCCTCTAAGCAGAAATTATTATCGTGGAAGCGACTATTTCTACCTCACGCCTCACTTTCTTTGTCATCATCTGATGAAAAGTATGGAAAGGTCAATTTATTGACAGATAGTAACACTTACTCTTCCCCACAAGCTAAGTATCAACTGAGTTTGGGGCTTTCATATAATTTGTTTACTGGTTTTAAAGATCAAAGTCGTTACAAACAAGATCAGTGGAACCTCTTTAAAGCAAAAAACCAACTCGCACAAATTACGAAAGAAGAAATTTTTGAATTGACCAATGTCTATCTCAAGTTAGGATTAGAAAAAAACAAACTGCTACTCATTACAAAAGGGCACCGAAGAGACAAAGAGCTGATGCAGATAGCTTTAGATAAATATAAAAAAGGCCTGTTGCTGGAGTCTGATTACCTTCGGGGAAGAATCAATTTTCTTTCATCGAAAAAAGTATTGTTGGGCCAACAAAGACCAGTTGAGACCTTAAAGATTGAGCTGCAAAGACTTGTCGGTGACAACAAGTATAGGCCAGGTGACATAATTGTTCCCTTTGCCATCACATCTTTAGACCAAAGCACCCTAAAGCTCATTACAGACATCAAAAACACAGGCGTTATGAAATTCACCCAAAGTTTATTAACGAAGTATGAGAAAAATTCATTTGAGCTGAAGGTGAAAAAAAATGACTTGCAGATTGCCCAGTTACAAAAAACTTATGATATGGGAGACTATTTTCCCCAGGTATCCTTGGAATCTACTTATAATTACTTTAATCAAAACCTACCGCAAGATTACTACTACGCATCGGTAGCAGTCACTATCCCCATTTTTGACAGTTTTGACACTACTATCAAAAAACAACAAAATGTTTTGAAGGTATTAAATGCCTCGTTGGATATAAAAAAACATAAATTGGATACAAAAAATACTCTGATCAAGTTACTTAGTTCCATGTTGAAAAGCTACGAGGTTTTTGTCGTTTTAGAACAAAAATATAAATTACAAAAAAAGGTTTTTGAAATTACTTTTAACCAGTTTAAAATTGGTACAGCTACCACCAAGGATGTTATTGATGACAAAATTCGCTTTAACAATGTGGGACTAAATCTGGCGTATAGTAATTATGAATTAAGAGAGATAAAAACTAATATAGAATATATTGTGGGCAAATTGGGAGAATAGGTAATGAAAGTTTGTTATCGAAAAATGTATATATTAATGCTTATAGTGGTGGCTGCCATGATGCAGCAAGTGGTTGCTAGTAAACCGGATCTACCAAAAGTGTATGTAAAAAAATTAAAGTTGGCACCCATTTTTTCTACTGCCCAATACATGGGAGAAATCATACCCGAATCACAAGTCAATATTTACTCGCCCATTGAAGGGATTTTAACCTGAACTTTTCACCTATCGCATAGCATCCATTAAATATTGATAACCATTTAAAATGATCAATAAAAATCATAATAATTTTCTTATTTTTGTACCCAAATGGCCGAGATTAGGCCCAAAACTCCTCAGAAATC
>JADHTQ010000026.1 GCA_016784965.1 Bacteriovoracaceae bacterium
ACACACCGTGTCCCACAAGTCTGCTGGCACAAAAAAAACTTAAGATATTTATTGGTAAACCGAAAATATTGTATCAAGGATGCATAAAAAAGGATCTACCTCCATGGAATGGAAAACTCAAAAAAGAAAACTCAAAGGTATCATTATCAATCCCAAGTTTCAGCTCTCAATAACGGGGTATTTTCTGTTTATAGCGCTAGTAATCCTGTTTATTTTTTATAGTACCAATCTCATCTTTTTTCTAAAAATAGAAGAATTAGGGCGAGATTTAGGGCTTGGCAAAGGACATATATACTTTCAGTTTATAGCAAAACAGCGAAATCTACTGAATTTTATCTTTATAGGTACTTCGTTTGTCGCCACTGTCGTGTTTGTTATTAGTGGAGTGATTTTATCGCATAAAATTGCAGGGCCATTTGATAAGTTTTGTAAACACCTAGAAAAGCTAGCAACTGGTGAAACAATGGAAGATGTATTTTGCCGAAAGGGTGACTATTTTCAGGAAGTATTCGCACTATTTAATCGACACATGGATACTTATCGCAAAAAAATTAGCAATCCTTGTAAACAAGATGAGTCACAATGAACTTTATAATCATTATGTCCCTATTTATGATCAGTTTTATTGTTGGTTCAATAACCGGCGGCCTATTTAGTTATGACAATGATTTTGAATTTGAAGAACATATTTCTTCAGTGGGTGGGGATCAGACACTAGGCACTTCTTCAACTGACTTTAAATCAATTAAAAATAATTTAAATGATACTTTAAAACAAATTCAAATCAACCAAATTAAAAAATCTGTTGGGCGCATCCCTGCTTCTACTCCTGTGTCTTCAACTGAGGAGATGGTTAAACAACTACCGGTACCTGCTAAATACGAAAAGTTAAAAGAGGTATTCGACTTGGATAACCCCTATGAAGAGATGTTGATGAATTTGGCAGTAGCTGATTCTTATCGCAATAGCCTTCTTACTCCAGAAAAAGTTGATAAATTGACTAAAGGCTATATATTAAAATTAAAAAGTAATCCCCAGGCGGCAATTAAGGCAATTAGAAAGTACCTTGGGGCAACAAATCCTAATCAATATCCACTAGAGCACGCATCCCTCATTATACTTGGTGCTCAACTTGATGGGCAAGAAGAAAAAGTAAAGGCAATGGCATATGATACTTTTACAACACCGATTGAGGGAGAATATATTTACGTTAATGAAGCACGCAATGAGGAGGAGTTAAATCAAGCATTAAGTACGACTCATGAAATGCATGCTCCGGTTGTTGCTCACGAAATATTTTTACGAAAAGAGACAAATCCAGATGCCGCATTTAGTGCAACGGTCGACGCAATTAATAGTCAAGCGGATCCTCGAATTAAAGAATCAGTTACCAAACAACTTATAAACCATTTCCCTGAGCTAGAATCACAAATACGTGAAGTTTGGTCAGTTGCAGATGCTCAAGGGACCAAAACACCTGGAAATACATGATGATAAAATACATGGTGTTGTATCTTCTAGTGCTTGCAATCGGCTTCTATGTGGGCCTTAAGCTAGTTTATCAGGACATAGATGATAGTGAATCACTTTCAGCAGAAATTGAGCAGAGTGCTCCAAGTAAAGAGGAATCTCAAAATAATTCAGGCCCGATGCAAAAGACAAAAGCAGGTACTCAAAAGGTTCAAGTAGCAACGGATTCAAATAGTGCTGCCGCTTTGGCCTTAAAAAAAGATATTGAAGTTATAAAAGAGATGATAGGACTTGAAAATTTTCTACCTCAGATCAATTCACCAGAAAATAGTCAATATCAAAAAAGGGCCAATAAACTTAAGTCAAACCCCAACCATTACTTTGAAATAATGGAAGAAAATTTAAACGGCACTCTTTTTAATGATCTACAAAAACAGTGGATGATAAAAATGTGTATGCAACTGGATGTTGCAAGAGATAAAAAAGTAAACCTTCTTGAAAAGGAAGTAAAAAAAACGTTAACTTTATCCAAAAAGGGGACCCCTACAGAAAGTTCTTTTACCGTCTTAACTGCAATGGAGTATTTTGTTCAACATGCTGATAGAGACCACCTTTTAACGGTCGCCAGAGATGTTTTAGAAAATAACTCTTCAAAGCTTGCTTACAACTTCATTGTTGTACCCATCGAGGGTAAGTATCCTGATGAAGCCAATATTTTAAAAAGTGAGTTTGAATTATGAATGTATTTATCAAAATGAAATTTTTAACTTTTATCATGCTCACAATGGTATTGAATTTATCTAACATGACATTATATGCAATAACTTGCAATAACCAAGATACCTGTTTGTTGAATTTACCTGCATACATTCAAACAAACCGAGATCATGTATCTGAGCAATGGTTTTTACCTGGCAATAGAACAAATGTCTGCGCACCAACTTCAGCGGCAATGATTAGTCAAGGTATTGCCAATATATCCGGGCTTGATGGTCCTTCCAATCCAACATTTGCAGATTTTTATAATACAGACTCAATTCCTGCAAAAATTGATTTTATGGCGACAGCAATGAGAACTTCTCGCACTGATGGAACATATATACCAGAAACTGGGCAAGTTTATGACGATTTTAAAGATGCCTATGGCCTAAACTGGCATATAAATTATTTTCAAAGTGGAAGTTCATATATACGCATATCAACCCTAGTGCCGATGTGTACACTACAAAACATATTCAAAGGAACAAGTGGAAATTGGAACAACGGTCATGCTGCACCGTTTGCTCTTTTATATGGACACTACTATGAAAGCACTGAGACTAGAAATGGAGTGAAGTTTCATAGTTACGAAAGAAGGGGTGGGCATGCAACTACGGTTCGGGGTTATGTCTACAATAAATTGAGAATGCAGGATCCAGCACTTGGAAATTACGATTTTAAAGTGTCTGTGCTCCCAAAAAGGATTGAAGAGGATGGAGTACTGAAAGAGGAATTTTCACTGCCGTATTCTAGCCAAGATAGAGTAATGTATATTTTTGAAAAAAGTGTTAATAATTATATCCCTATTATTAGGACATTTCTTGCAGTTGGAACAAAATAATTGATAAAGTAAATTAAGGATACACCGTGAAGTTTTATTATTGGATCATTGTAATTTTAATTTTGATCACATCGTGTAAGTTAGAAAAACTTCAACTTAAGGAGGACCAAAAAAAAGGTACTTCAGAAGAAAGACTACAAAGGGGAGAACCATTTTCTTTGCGTGGTACGGTTACATTTATTTTCGACACACTTATTTCAACCGCCCATGCAAATGTACCAGAATGTAAATCAACATGTACTGACCAGCAAAAATGCGTAAAGCTATATGTGGTTAAAGATGGAATTCAAACTGCAGTTTGTGAAGCACAAAAAAAAGATGATGGAAGCTTCAAAATGGACTTTGCCTCAAAGCCCGACATCCTACACAATGCAGTTACCTTATACGTATCAGCAGATGAAAGAGGTAATCGTCGAGAAAATCTTTCATTTTTTGACAACCCAAGCAATTTACAAAACATTGCAATCAACCAAACCAGCACCACTGAGCGTGTGCGAAAGCAAGAAGTGTTTGACCAGGTGATAGATGAATTTGGAGAAGTTGGTTATGCTCTAAATAATTTATCAACTGATGAGGTAACCACATTTTTAAACCAAGTGGAAAATGGAATGACTTGTGCGGATAGATCAGATGCAACTTGCAGAATCAATGGAGGGTGGTCAGCGTGGTTCAATGATGGCGAATGTGACACTTCTGTTGGATTGTTACGGCAAAAGCGCTATTGTAATAATCCTACACCAAGAAATGGTGGCAGTGGGTGTGTAGGAGAAAGTGCAAGAACAATTTCTTGCAAACGACATGGAGGATGGTCCAACTGGGTCCGCGGAGCGTGTTTAACTCATACAGGAGAATTAACTGAAACTCGTCATTGTAATAACCCAACGCCAGCTAATGGTGGTAATGGATGTCCCGGGACAGGTACGCGAATTACGGGGTGTATTCGTCATGGAGGTTGGTCAGAGTGGGTTAATGGTAACTGTGACTCTACAAGAGGCAGTCAAACTCAAACCCGTGAATGCAATAATCCAGCTCCCGGTAACGGAGGACAGGACTGCCGAGGTGCAAGTTCACGTACTATAGGTTGTGCCCGTCATGGGGGGTGGTCAGATTGGCTAGATGGAAGCTGCAATACAGCTACCGGAGAACAAACCCAAACGCGAGTATGCAATAACCCGACCCCTGCTAATGGAGGAAGAAACTGCATTGGTGATGATACACAAACGGCAGAATGTAAGCGCCACGGAGGATGGTCAAACTGGGCAAATGGAACTTGTGATACTGCCACAGGTAGACAAGTACAAACGCGCGAATGCAACAATCCTACACCTCTCCACGGAGGTAACCCCTGTAGAGGAGACCGTGAGCGAACAATGGGCTGCGCTCGTCATGGAGGTTGGTCTGCCTGGCAAAATGATGGGGGATGCAACACTGAAACGGGAGAGATTAGACAAATAAGAAGATGTGACAACCCCGCCCCGAACAATGGAGGACATAATTGTCAGGGAGAAAGTGTAAAAATAATTTTATGTCCACGCCATGGAGGTTGGTCTGCCTGGCAAAATGATGGGGCCTGTAATACTACGACAGGAGAGCAAATTCAAGTTCGTCAATGTGACCACCCAACTCCTGCCAACAATGGCGACAACTGTAGTGGAGAAAGCAGACAAGTTATTGCCTGCGCACGCCATGGAGGATGGTCTGATTGGGTAGTCGGAAACTGTGACACAACAATTGGAGAGCAAGTTAAAACTCGCTCATGCAACAACCCTGCCCCCAGAGGTGGAGGAAATAATTGTGAGGGTAGTAATTCTGAAACCATGCCATGCAAGAGACATGGAGGCTGGTCAGACTGGTTAAATGACGGAGAATGTGATAATGCCAATGGCACCGTTAGACAAATACGTTATTGCAACAGGCCCACTCCCGCAAATGGAGGGGACCCTTGTAGTGGTGAGAGCTCACAAACCGTAAACTGCCAAAGACATGGAGGCTGGTCTGACTGGGCAAATGATGGAAACTGCAATACAGGAACAGGTAGAGTAAATCAAGTCAGATACTGCAATAATCCCGCTCCAAGTAATGGTGGAAGACCATGTGAAGGAGAAAGCTCCAGAGAGGTAGACTGTCCAGTTGATGGAGGTTGGTCGGACTGGGCAAATGATGGCGGATGTAATACAAGTACCGGTAAACAGCGTCAGACACATGTGTGCAATAATCCTACACCTCGCAATGGGGGAAGACCATGTCCAGGAGAGTCCTCAAGAGAAATCGGCTGTCTAGTAAATGGCGGATGGACCCCATGGCAAGAACCAGAATGCAGCGCTAGCACAGGAAGATCAGTTCACACCAGATCATGCACCAACCCCACACCCCAAAACGGTGGCACTGTCTGTCAAGGCGAAGACAGAAAAATCCTAAGATGCGCAGTAGAAACCTGCGACTAAACGCTCCCCAAACGCTCCCCCAAAAGGTTCCTGGTTCCAAAACGGGTCACACAGCACAATAAATTATAACCAAAGGGAATGGGCAAAGCAGTTCGTTAAAGATGTAGGAATGAGTTATTTTTTAGCGTTGTACTTTCTAACGTTGTATTTGTATGCATGGCCTTAGGCTTTATAAGTCTTTTGAAGTGCTTATCCTTTGCATATTTAAATTTTGGTCTATCTAGGCCAGACCTAATACTACTTGCTTCATCATCGTCAAATTTATGATTAAGCCATTGGTTAAAAGAACTTTTGACATCAAATAAGTTTGGGAGTGCAAACTTATTAATGTTCACGGGGAAAGACTTATTGTAAAAACTATAGTGGTATGTGCTGTAAGGATATGCTTCCACTTGCTTGCAAAGGTCCACAACTACCGGGTTGCGGATAATATATTTAAAAGCATTAAGCAATTGATCAGGCTTTACTAATAGTGAGGATTTATATCTTCCACCATAAATTGAGTTGATGGTTTTTGCTCGTTTTTGCACTTCAAGTGTAGATTTTTTCATAATCCAATACATAATGCGATCTATGTTTTCAAGAGGAGTCCACAACATAAGGTGAAAGTGATTGTTCATTAAAACAAAAGCTACAATCTTAGCTTGTTCGACTTTGGCCACAAATCTAAGCTGTTCGAGATAGATTTGCCACATTTGTGAATTATCGAGTGGAAACCAACACTTGTTGTGGGCACGTGCAACGACATGATAGGGATAAAGATCGGTTCTTATAGTTGGTTTTCTTGGCATGAACAAGTCAATATCAGCTTTATCACTTAATATGAATTAAATACTTCGTTTTTGTCGTGATATTTCGTTTTTGAAAAATCGGAGAGATAATGCGTCAACAACGCATAGTGCCCCCTTTTGGAACCAGGAACCTTTTGACCACGCATAGTGCCCCCTTTTGGAACCAGGAACCTTTTGACCACGCGTAGCGCCCCCTTTTGGAACCAGGAACCTTTTGAAGGAACCTTTTGAGGGAAAACTATTCGCCTGATAGGGTTTTTAACCATTCACCGCGCTCTGGCGTTACGTAGCAATCATCTTCTTCTTCATCTACATGGCAGATCATTTTTCTATAGAACTCACCTAAGGTATCAAGAGATGTATCCATGGAGCGAGCATCGTGTTCTCTGCTATTTAAAATTCCTTGGACATATGTGAATTGATCAAATAAAGCATCTTGATTGTCAGGGTTGTGAAGGACCTTTACGGGTTTTACTTTTTTACCACTCATTTCTAATTTTAGGGTAACTAGTTGATCAACATTTTCTTTTGGTAGCAATTGTACTAAAAAGCCAAGTCCTACATTTATAAAGACTAAGTTATCCCTGAGTTGGTTTAACACTGTAAATTTTTTCTGTCTTCCCATTAAACTTTTATCTCTATCTGTTGTAATGGCGGCTAAGGCGTTTAGCATACTGCTAATTTTGTTTCTGTAGCCCATGAAGAATTTCTCGGCTCTGCCAGGGCTCATTTCATCGGGGTATCCGCGGTTTTCAGGGTTCCTGTACTGGCTATCTAAACAGTGGTTAATTTCTGCATCGGTATCGAAGCAATTTGCTATATCCGCGCTATGAGGCATGTAGTTTAATTTATCTTCCTTTTCTAGTTTAAAGATGTATTTGATAAAGCGTCGCTCTAGCTCATAAAAGCTTATGTAGGGCAAACTTAAAAACGCATCGAGCTTGAATCTAATTTGGAAATAGATTCTGGCACTTTTAATCCTATCCATGTTGCGCCATTGCCCCCAATCAATTCTTTGAAATAGTGGGGCAGGTGTAACAGATTGTATTTTGGCCATACTTGCAAAAATATCTCGTCTTGAAAGTTTGCTATCTTTGACATCATATATATAGGTAAGTCCGACAAAGTTAGAGGGTAGACTTTTTTCATTGGTCTTGATCAAAGTAGAAAGAGACTGAGTGGTATCTGTTTTAAAAACCCACAGTAGTGCTCCACCTTTTGTGTGTCTAGTGGTATCTAATTGATAATAACTGATATCGCCATCAATTCTTTCACTGGAAATATTGTGTTTGGAGTATGTTTTTTCGTCAGTTACCCTGAGCAGGTTGTTGCCAAGTTTGATACCTGCAGTATCATTGTATGCATGATCATTACCTTTAAAAACTCTGTGAACCCTTCTTTCCTTTAGAGGAAGAATGGAGTCTTTTTTGGCTATTTCTTCTGCTGTAGTGATATCAGATAATACTTGGCTTTTTAATCTAGAGAGACCTTTAAATGGCTGTAGGGTTTCAAGTCTTTTAAAACGATATGTAGATGCTAAGATCCGATCATACGCGATCCTTGCATCTTTGTCTTTTAGGTCAAAGATATAGTCAACCATAAAAAGTTCTGTATTACTCTCACCAAAACCAAAACTTAACAAATTTAGGTCAATGATTTTTTTAATTCTCTTTTTTACTCTGTGTTCTGCCTTATCAACTAGTTTATCGTATATTGCATTACCATTTTTATTATTTTCAAACTCAACTCTAAAAATATCAATTCCCAAATCAAGCCTTGCAAAGAAGCTTTTGCCGTTGGATCTAAGGGCGATAACTTTCATTCGGACATAGTCATTTTTCATTTTTTGGATATCAAGGCGAAAGGCCCCACTCCAGATAAAAAGTATGCCGGCATTTGCATGTAGGTGATTATCTATAATTCCTTCACCTCTACCTATTGAGAGGTTCAGACTTATGGGGATACTAACAAAGTCACCATCATTTAACTTGCGTGCTTTTTCTGCATTTATTGGAAGATTTAAGGGGGTATAGGGAGTGGCAAACAATGCGTCTTTTTGTTTTTTAAATTGTCGTACAAAGACAGCTTCAGTATTACTTCCTATGCCAAATGAAATTGGGAGGTTAGCGCCTATCCACGACATGGGGCTTAAGCCTAAATTGAATCGATAGCGGTCGACTCGTGAATATAAACCTTTATTGTAAGAGGGGCGTACTTTATAATTGTAACGGCCATCAACACTGACACCAGTTAGCAGTTCTGAATTAAAAACTTTAAATTCTTCAGATATGTCTAAGTCAGCTATTTCTTCTCTTAGTTTTTTAAAAGCAGTATCAACGTGCAGATATTCTTTTAAGTCGTCGATGTCATTTCCGTAAGCCACCTGAGCGATTAAAGATACAAGAAGCATTGAGTACATTGCGAATTTTTTGACTATTGTTTGCATTTTTCCCCCTCAAAGTGAATGCATAAAAATTATTGATTTTTCGTTGCATACCACAAATTTGATGCATGTGAATAAAAAGTTAAAAAAACTGCATATAAGTGCATTCACACTGTAAATAAGGTATTTTTTATACAGTAAAAATGTGCAACGCGCGGCGACGTGGGCTCACCAAACGCTTATGTGGCAAACATTTTCTGTATTTAAAAAGAGATGCCCTATGTATAATTTAAGTTATGAGCTATAACAAAGTAATAGAATTTTGGTTTGGTCAGTTGGACCCCAAGGATTGGTTTTTAAAAAGTGACGTTCTAGATAAAAAAATTCGTGATAATTTTTCAGACTTACTCGAAGCCACTGCAAAAGGAGAGTCATATAAATGGCGCCAATATCCACTTGGCAGGCTTGCTGAAATTATTGTTTTAGATCAATTTTCCAGAAATATTTATCGAGAGACGGCCAGAGCATTTTCTCAAGATCAAATGGCACTGACCCTGGCCCAAGAAGCCGTGGCCCAAGGGGTTGATCAGGCCATTACCAACCAGCAGAAGGCATTTTTATATATGCCATATATGCACAGTGAATCGCTAATTATTCACGAGGAGGCCATCAAGCTTTTTTCCAGGCCTAATCTTTCGCACAATTTGGAATATGAAATAAAACATAGGGATATCATTGCTAAGTTTGGTCGCTACCCACACAGAAACAAAATACTTGGTAGAGAGTCCACCCCAGAAGAAATTGAATTTTTAAAAACACCTGGTTCATCCTTTTAGCAATGCTATCAAATTAAGAATGCCGCCAAAAAGAGGGAGATAGAACAACCAAAATGGTAAAGATCTCAAGACGACCAATTAACATGCAAAACGTAAGGACTACTTTGCCAAGTTGAGGGATCTGGGCAAAATTGTCAGTTGGTCCAACTATTCCAAGTCCTGGGCCAATGTTGCTCATGCAGGCAATAACCGCCGACATCGAAGAAACTATGTCGATGTCTAAGCAGACGAGTATCACCGTAGAGATGAAGAAAATAATGCTGTAGAAAGTGAAAAACCCAAGGATTTTTTCAATTATATTTTGAGGGACAGCGCGATGATCTATTTTTAGTTTCTTTATACCCTTGGGGTGGATAATGTAAAACAGCTGAACCAGTGCATGCTTTACAATAATGAGAAAACGCACAACTTTAGCACCCCCACCGGTTGAGCCTGAACAACTTCCAACAACCATTAGTAAAACGAGTATATATTGGGCAGCAAAAGGCCACATTTCAAAGTTTGCGGTAGCAAAACCTGTACTAGTGCCAATAGAGACTACTTGAAATGCCATATCTCTAATATTGATTAAAATGTTGTCGTAGTGGTCATAGTTTAGATAGACAAAAAAGATAGTTGCAAATACAAAGATCAACCCATAAACGCGAAATTCTTCACTTTTTAAATAGGAGAGAGGTTTTCCACAACAGGCCTGATAGTGAAGAGCAAAGTTTGCTCCGGCCAAAAACATGAAAATTATAATGATCCAGTGAGTGTAGCTGCTGTCAAAAGCTGCGATACTGGCGTCATAATTAGAAAATCCTCCCGTGGCCATGGTAGTAAAGGAGTGACAAATAGCGTCAAATAAAGAGACGCCTCCAAGCATGAGAAGGATTACTTCCATCAACGTTAGGGTAAAATAGATGCCCCATAGGACCTTGGCGGTATCTCTTATTTTAGGAGTTAGCTTGTCCTTGGTGATCCCCGGAACCTCAGCTTGAAAAAGTTGGGCCCCCCCTACTCCCAAAAAGGGCAAAATGGCAATGGTCAAAACAATGATACCCATTCCTCCAAGCCACTGAGTTTCTGCTCGCCAAAATAGAAGGCTTTTGGGAATTGTGTCTAGATTGGATAAAATGGTTGAACCCGTGGTAGTAAACCCTGACATCGATTCAAAAATTGCATCAACAAAGTTGGTTATGGTACCAACAAACAGATATGGCAGTGTTCCCAGGGTCGCAAATAAAAACCAACCGACAGTAACAACAGCAAACCCGTCTCTATGAGAGAGTTGCCCATTATTTTTAAATACAAAATATAAAAAAGCACCAACAATTAAAGTGATGGAGGCAGACATTATATAGACAGGCCAAAGCCCATCATTATAGTAGAATGAAACTGGAAGTGGCAACAAAAGTGTCGCAGCCAGCGCCATAATGAGTCCTCCAAGAATGTGCATGCCTGTTTTTATATCCATAATTTTATATTATTCTATGAAAAGAACTCTTTTGCCTTGGGGATTACATCGGCCAAGCACATGGTAATAACGTTGTCTTCTGCTTTGAAAATATCATCTCCGCTAGGAATCACAAGCTTGCCATTTTTCCTCAAAATAGCACCAACCTTTACCCCTTTAGGCATGGGAAGATCTTTCATGGGAACGTCTATGATCGGTGAAGAATCGGGAATTTTAAACTCGATGACTTCAGCATCGTTAAAATTCAATTTTGCAATATTTAAGACCATCTCACCTCTAATACATTTCAAAATGGCAGAGGCGGTAGCAAGTCTTGGGTTTACCAGGGTGTTCATATCCAGTGATTTGGCCAAATTTAAAAGATCGGGCTTGTTTACAACTGTAAATGCTTTTTTTACACCACTGCTTCTTGCTAGAAGTGATCCAAGAATGTTAGTTTGATCATTATCAGTTACTGCTATAAAAATATCAGCATGATCTAGACCTTCTGCTTTTAAAGTTTCGGCATCAGTATTATCACTACAAAGGATGAGTACATTGTCAGGCAGCATTTGTGATGCACGCTCACATTGGATTGGATTGTGATCGATCAGAGTGACTGTATATTTTCTGGCAGTTAATCTTTTGGCAACTTCTACACCAATTTCTCCGGCCCCCAATATAAAAACTTTTTTGGCCTTGTCGCCATTAAAGCCAAATGAGTGTTTGATATAGGTGTGATCTTTTTTGCAGCAGACAATTGAAACGACGTCATTGGGTTTTATCAAGTCGTTGCCCTTAGGGATAAATATTTCTCCGTCTCGGCGAATGGACATGATCACAAAGCCAACTCCATGTGCCATAGTCACAAACTCATTTATTCTAAAACCAGCTATGGGATTGTCTTTTGTGATGGTGTAGCTGATAAAGACCACTTCGCCATTGGCGAACTCAGCTGCATCGTTAGCATTTAAATAGGTTACCAGGTTACATATCTCATTGCTTAAGACATTTCTTGGATTGATTAGAAAATCAATGCCCAGTTTTTCGGGATTGATTTTACCGATGGCCTTGCTGTAACCCATATTGCGAATGCGTGCAATTTTGTAGGTGACCTCATACTCTTTTGCCAGCAGACACCCCAGAATGTTTACTTCATCCCGGTTGGTAGCTGCAATAAAGAGGTCGGCCTTGGCAATCCCTGCCGATAATAAAATCTCTTCGCTGGCACCATCACCATAGATGACCATCGCATCGATTTTCTCTTGGGCCTGTTCGACCTTCTCTTTTTCGTTTTCTATTATGGTGAGGTTGTGGCCTTCCTTTGCTAAAATATCTGCAATTTGGAACCCTACTTTCCCTGCACCCATTATGATTATTTTCATGGAATTGTATAGTTACTCTGAATTTAAGAAGATGTCTAGAAATACTAAAGATTCAATGCAAATTAGGGTGGAGCGTTGCGGGCTAACATGTTGATTATAGGTAGTTGGAATATGTATGTTGCTGCAAACAATAAAAACAATCTTGAGATCACAATTTGTAAACTCAAGATTGTTTTTTCCTGGCTAAGCAACACTAACGAATAAGGTTTTCTACGATAATCTTTTTTTCGGTTTTATCTAGTTTTTCAGAATATATGATAGACTCTTTAAGGTTTGCAACAATCTGTTCGGCAACACTTTTATTCATTGATGCTAAGTAAGCTACGGTCAATTGCATAATTTCATATAACTGTGAAACAGCATCCTTGTCCCATAATGCATACTCTTTCCAGTCACCAGTATCAAACCATGCAATTCGCCCAAACTCATTTAAAACTAGGTCAGGGTCAACAGGCATGATTCTTTCTTCAATGGTTCTAAGGTAGAACCTTACAATTTGATCTAGTACTTTTTCAGAATTACTATTCATAAAAGATACAAAACGTTTTTTGCTGGCAGAATCCATCATAGCTGACTTCAAATGGGCAGTTTGTCTACCAGGGAGTTGTTTGGCAATGTCTAAGTAGTAATATTTATCTCCCTTATAAGTAATTTGCCCGTGACCATATAATCTTGGGGCATCCACTACCTGCCCCAAATTTGCCATGTTTACTTCTTTTAAATAATCCTGAGCAGAAATATTCATCAATTTCAAAATACGGATTTGACTCCCTTTTGGACGATACTGCATTATATGAGAGTGGTGTAATCCCCATACTAAAGGTGATGTACCAGAAAGAAGTTCAACCTTGTTACCATTAATTTCCAGCACTTCATGGCCCGAATTTATTGCTGAGACGATTTCTAATTTTTTATATTGGGATAACAGTTCAATTAATTCTGCCACACTTGCCCCATCCCCTTGTTGCCTGTCTTTTTGTAGTGCTGAGATTTGATTATATAATCTACGATTTAATTTGTATTTATCAGTAGAGTCTACAAAGACATCCATCTTTTGTTGTTCAATAAACGCTAAAAAATGCTCTCCAAGTTTTGGGTCAAAATGCCCTGCTGTAATTCGAGCATCTATTGACTGTAGCGCTTGGGTCTTGGTGAGTAAGGCCCTGCCCCCGTTTTGTTTGCGATATAAAAGCCATGCATCAGATAGTGCAAGCATTCTACTTAGAAGTGGAATTTCTTCTTGCTTTTTCCCATAAGGTCCATCACCATTCCATAACTCTTGGTGATGGTTAACAATTGAACGCACTTGTTGCCAAGCTTTTTTATCATCAGCTGGAATGCTTTTGGAGGCAGTATGAGCAGCACGATTAAATTCGCGCCTTATCGTACTATCAAATCCAGATAGTCTTGCTACAGTTACTCCTTGAGAGAGTAAATTTTGAGGGATTGCAAGCATTCCGCGACTTTGAATATTTGCTGCCAGATAAAGCATTTGAAACTCTTCTGAGGACAACTTTACTATATTGTTGGAGTGCAAGTGCCAGGCAAACGCCATACTTACTTTCACTAGGCCTCTAAATTGCTCCAGCATGGCAAAGTCGTATCTGACAATATCATCACCAAGTTGTCTCGCTGCTAAACCGATTTTTTTTTTACGGATCTGTCTGATTCCTGCAATAAGCTCGGAGTCCATTTCAATATTTGTTAAAAAATGTGAGATAAAACGAGCACAGCCTGTGCCAGAGGAGGCCTGGACAGGGATTATATTTAACCAACAGCTCCACAACAAGGAAACAACAATATATCTAAGCTTCATAACGGTCCTGTTTAGTAAAAATTGATTTAATACCAGATACGTATACTTGCCAACTGCTGTGAATTGATGATGATTTAGTTAAATATTTTTAACAATTGCTAAGAGAAAATTATTTATATTGCAGCTTTGCGAATATAAAAAATTGAATAAAGTGCTGGTATTAATAAAAGTGTGACCACTGTGGCAAACATCAATCCCCAGCTCATAGATAAGACCATGGGAACAAGAAAGGGCTCATATCCACCCCACCCATAAACAGTGGGCAGCAAGCCCAACACTGTTGTAATTGTGGTCAATAAGACTGGGCGAAGTCTGGTTTTTGCTCCCGTTATCAAATCTTCAAGGTTAAAGTTTTGCCTATCAAGCCTAATTGTGTTTAAGTGAGTTACCATAACCAAAGAATCGTTTACAACAACACCAATCATACCCAGAGTACCAATCACACCAATAAAGCTCATGGGGTATCCATGAAGTAAAAAGGCATAAAAGACACCAACAAACCCAAAGGGGACAGCAATCATAATTAGAAATGGTTGAAAGAAGGAATTCAAAAGAAGAACCAAGACAAAATAAATGGCCAAAATGGCGACAATAAAAGCAAAAATAAAATTGTCCATACTTTTCATTGTTTCTTTTTCATGTCCCCCAAAATAGATGGAAAGCCCCGGAGTATTTCTTATTTTATCCTCAAATTCTTTTTTTATCAGAGCATTTACTTTAGCTGGTGTAATGATTTTGCTGTCTACATTTCCAGTAACAGTAATGGCGCGTTTTCCATCAAAATGGGCGATCGTCTCATCTGTCAGGCCCTCTTCGAAGGTAACTACTTTACTAAGCTTAATCAGTTTTCCCAGTTTGTTTGGAACTTGCAGCTCACTCAATACATCGAGGTTGCCCCTTTGAGACTTCATCAATTGCACTCTGAAGTCAATTTCTTCGCCATCTCTTCTGATAGTTGTTGCAATTTTTCCATCATAGGCAGATCTAATGGTATCAGCAATGGAGACAGCGGAGATATCTAGTCTTGCAAGAAGCTCATAATCGAGTTTGAGGCGAATTTCTTTTTTGCCAGGTCTGTTTGATGACTCAATATCCTTTGTGCCTTTGATGGTCGATAGGTAACTAACAAGCTGCTTAGCATATTGTTTGCAATCAGAAAAATTATCTGAAACAAACCGCACTGTAATGGGACTACCAACTGGGGGCCCGTCTTGAAGTTCTCGAATATCAAGCTTCGTGAAACCTGTGATGTCTTTTGCTGCTTGCTGTAGCTTTTCGATGATTCGTTCACTTTTTGTGTCTCGCTGTGAAGCGGGGTAGAGGTAGACAGTGATGAGTGCCCAGTTTTCGTGAAGGGCAGGGGAGCTTGCAGCTTCATCTGTTCTGTGGTCTCCAACCATTGTCTTGTAGCCAACCATCAAATTTTTCGGGATTTCAGAGACGATTTTTTCTACCTGTAAAACTTGCTTTGCAGTTTGTTGCAGCGATGATCCCGAAGGGGTTTCCATAACAATATAAAAAAGGTCAAAGTCTTCTGTGGGGAAGAGGTCAAAGCGGCTGAATTTGGAAAAAATGCCAACTGAGGCCAAGAAAAAAAACATAAAAAAGATAAGAGTAGTTTTTTTGTATTTTAAAAAAAAGTGCAATGCTTTGCTGTAAATTTGTCTGATTGACTCAAACCATGTTTGTTTTTTTAATTTCGTATCACCTTTTTTAGCACTTAAGTGGGCCGGCAGGAGGGTGGTAGATTCTAATAGACTCATAAGAAGTGTTAGAATAACCACAGTTGGAATTGCCATTACAAAACGTCCCATAATCCCTTTCATGAAATAAATTGGAACAAAGCAAAGGATGGTAGTCGCAATCGTTGCCAAAACGGGATAAAACACCTCTTTGGTGCCATGCAAGGCCGCCTCCTTGGGGGAGAGCCCATTTTCTATGTGGCGATTTATGTTTTCAGCAATTACAATAGCATCATCTACCAACATACCAAGAACCATTATGACAGTTATCAATGTAATTTGGTTAGTAGTAACACCGAACATGGGGAAGAATATATAGGCGGCCAGAATGGAAAGTGGAATTCCCACTGCTACCCAAAAGGCTGAGCGAAAGTTTAAAAAGATAAATAAGGAGATAATAACTAAAATAAAACCGATGAGGGCATTATTGGCCACGATATTGAGTAGGCTTTTTGTATAGTGAGTAAAGTCCACAACTTTAACAATTTGGATACCTCGGTCTTTATAGGTTTTTTGATACTTGTCTACTACGCTATTAATTTTTTTACTAAGATTAATAACGTCAGTGGTACCTCTTCTTTTAACGATAAGGTTGATGCTATTAATTCCATTTGTTTTTGTTATAGTTTTTCTTCTTTGAAATGAATTGGAAACTTTAGCAACGTCTTTAACCTTGAGACCTTTTCCGGAAAAGTTGCTGCGTATTATGACATCTTTGACATCTAGTGGATCTTGAAACTCAGAAAAGGTGACAATCTTTTTTTCGTCCACAAACGACTCTAGAGTCCCACCAGATACTTTGATATTTCGCGCTTTAATGGCCGTTATAACCTCATAGAAGGAGATGTGGTATTTTGAAAGTTTACTTTGATCGAGATCAATACTAATTTCTGGAGCACGATAGCCTATCTTTTCAATTTTACCCACTTTATCAATAGTTCTAATTTCTGACTCTAGGTCTTTGGCTATTTTTCGCAACAGTCTTTCATCATCATGGCCATAAACCGCAACTTCTAAAATCGGAAAGTCTGTACTTTTCATTTCAGTGATAGTTGGTCTGTTTTCCACCTCACTGGGGAAGTTACTAACCCGGTCAAGAGCACTTCGGACATTATCTTTTATTTGATCCACATCTTCAGTATCTGGGTCGAGAGTGATAAAAATGGCAGACATGCCCTCGATAGAAAAAGAAGACATCTCCTCTAGCCCGTCAACTTGCTCTAACTCATCTTCTAAAAGATCAGTAACATTAACTTCAACATCTTCAGGAGAGGCCCCTGGATAAAAAGTTTGAATTGTAAGGATATAAAAATCTACATTGGGAGTATCTTGTCGTGGCAAACTTATCACTGAAAAGAGTCCCGACAAGAGAACGAAAATAAGTAGTAGGTGAGTTAGTTTTTGTCTTTCGACAAAGTACTGAGTAATTTTCATATTTTGCTCCCATCAAACAAAATAGTTATTAGTTCCAGTATGTTATAACTGGCATGCAGTTTATATATTTCCGTTATGCTTGCTGTTGTCATATATTGCCTTCAACAAATTGAGCTGTGGAAGAGGATTCCACATACAACAAGGAATTAACATGAAAACATTATTACTTACATCACTACTACTGACAACCTTTAACCTGTTTGCTGCATCAGCTAACTATCAATCCTTCCATTCAAACTATTGTGATAATTTTATTTTAGATAGATTGGTGACACACGACTGGTACCTAAATGAAGATGATTATAATGAGGCTAAAATAATTAAAATTGAAAGAAAAAACGGGCCGGAATTATATATAAAAGGAATCTTTAATCTAAGATATTTGGTTCGCGCTGGTTACGATTTGGAAGATAAGGCGCCCACTAACAGTGACTACAAAGTTTATGTAAAATTTGTTGAAAATGAGAGTGAAGTTTCTTGCAAAATAAAGAATATTTATACTAAACGAGGTCGTAGATAACTCATCTGCCTTGACAGCAACAGCAACAGCAACTGTTTCCGTTTTTCGTTTTCAGTTTGGGTTCGTTGAGAGAGAGACTTTTTATTGCCCTCTGTTACCTACGGACTCTAACCGTAAACCTAAGAGCGTTATTGTTCTCTTTATACTCATGATTAGCATTAGTAGTATCAATATTTAACTTGACCACATAATTTGCCGCACGGTTAATTGGAATTGTTCTGACAATAGCAAAGGCCCTGCCAGGTCCAAGAGCTGGTACTTGGTAGGTCTTGCCAAAAGTTTCCCCACCAAATTTTAGTTTGGCAACAGAGGCAGAAGCTGTATCACTACCATAGTTTTTTACTTTGATTTTTATCTTTATAGTATCTCCGACTCTTGGTCTTCTAGGAGTTACGGTGTAATTTGCAGCATACGTTAAGTCTGGACCACAGCGAAGAACTTTTTTAGTGTCATAAACTTCTGTAGGGTTACCTCTGACCCAATAACCGTGAAGACGTACCTCTTTGATGTCTCCGGGTTTAAATTCATCGCGAAAATCGCTACTTCTAAAAGTATAGCTAGCTGTGCCGCCACGAACCCTAAGCTTTTTTTGTGGATCAAATTGGTGCATTCTTTTTTGTGATTGAGCAAAGCCGTCAAAGGCAAGGCTGTTATTTATATTTTGACTGTAACTAGTTCTCCATGCTTGGAGAGTCAAATTTTTGGGACCTGGGTTTTTTAAAATTACTTTTATACTACAGTCAGAATCAGGCACAATTCCCCAAGCTTTAACTCGTAGTGGTTTCTCCTGTACTGTAGGTAGCGATGCACACTTCATTGATAAAAATTTAGAGTTGGGATTACCGTAAGCACTTTCTTCAATAACGTAACCGTAGTTAACCATCGCTAGTACTGATTTGCCTTTTTCGAGATATAGGTAATCTGTGATGTTAAAAGTAGCAACTCCATTTTGTATGGTCATTCGGCGATTGGGATCAACTTGATCTAAAAAAAAGTGTCTCTCGCCCTTATTGCTTCTGACCATAAAAAATGTTCTAGGGTGTATGCTGCGATCATAAAAATCAGCAGACAATCCCGCGCCTTTATTTGTAAAAGTAACATAGGCCCCAGTGCAGCTTTGGTTCATCCACATGTTAGTGACTCTAAAATCAGGTAAAGTTGAGGCAATAGAAGTTGTGCAAAAAATTATTGAGATTAAAAGTGATACAGTTTTCATGATAGATCCCCTTGTTAATAGACCCTACTACCATGCATTATCTGTGTCTGCAATTGTAAAATACTAGCTTGGATTTAGTATTTCAATTGCTTTGTTTAGTACTGGATCTATGCCCTCTTTAAAATCTTTAGGAGTGGGTGTGATCTCGTAGTCAGGTTGTATACCGACACCATGAAAAGTAGATCCATCATGCCTTCTAATTTCCATTGCAGTAAAGGAGAAGGTTATACCGCCTGGAAGGTATAAATCAGTTATATTTCCGTTGGTTGCAGCAGTTTGCCTTCCGACTACTGATACTCTTTTGGCATCAGTTAACATAATCGAGAGATTTTCTGCGGCAGATACTGATCTTGGGCCAACAAGTAGAGCGACTGGACCACAGTATTCGATAGTATCAACACTGGGAGCAATGGGAAATTCTTGTTGTTTTAGATATCTAAGCTTTTCTCCCCAGACAATGGGAGTAATAAATTTGGGAGAAAAAGTATTCAAATCGCAGCTTAGTCGGCTGACAAGCTCATATTGAGTAGGTCCAGGATATCCTCTCATATCTAAAACCATTCCCTGTGCATCTTTAGCGGTGGTCAACAGCTCATTTAATTGCTGTGTGTTTTTTAGTGAGGAGCCGTCAAGGTTGATGTAGAAAATTTTCTTTTTGTCTTTATTGATCCAACCATTTTTTCTGCCTGGATCATAGTTACGCGCCTTTTGCAGTGCGGCAAAAGTTTGTGGCTCAATTACTAGGGTTTTTTTGTTACCCATAGTATCCATAACTTCCAAGGTTGCTGCTTTTTTTATCTTAGAAAACTCACGAGAAGCCAAGTCAAAACGATACCCATCACTAGCAGCAGAAGTTATACTTTCTTGGAAGCGGAGAATTTCACTCATTGGAGTTTGATCAATACTTAAAATTGTATCTCCTGGCTTAAGTTTGGGGGATGTTGATCTTCTGACAACCACTGAGTTATTTATTTTTTCAAAAAGTGCAGCAATGGTGCCAACATGCTCTGGGGTAGAAAAGGTGCTGTGGACAAAATTGTGGCCATCTTTAAGGATTTGTCCAAACCTTCTCATAATGTTTATTGCTCGCAGTGGTGACATGCTGAGGTCATTTTGCATAGTCTTGATAACTTCCAGTAGACGCTCATCGATGTGATTTCCCACCACATGAAAGTAAGGGAAAAATAATTTTAAGGCACCATGAGTGATGATCAAAGCGGCCATTACATCACTGTGCTCCAGGGTTTGCCAGTAAAAATCTTTATTATCATTATAGGGAGTTTTGGCCTTTAGGAGGTTTCTTTTGACACCAGATTTAATTGGGTCAGCAATTGTCGTAAGCTCTGCCAAATTAATCTTAAGATTAGCTAACTCCTCTTTTGCATAGTCGTAACTTACAATATCAGCAATCGGACTGCCATTTTGCAGTAGCTCAAAACGCCTGTATGCTAGGCTTCCAAGGTTGCCAATACCAATTGATTGGCTTTGTGCAACTTTGGCAATTAAGGGAGAACCTACAATCCATGCTCTGTTTTCAAGACGTAAATTGAGTGCTAACTCCACAGCTATTGCTGGCATCTGTTTGCTAGTAATTATTGCCAGAGGCCTTGAGCTTGTTGCTTTTGCAACGATGTCCTTTTGAGGAGATGAAAAAAGGTTATTTGAGTAGATACTTGAGTTCCACGATTTCTCACTGGTTAGACCCTGGTGATAGCGCATTCTTTTATTAAAGCGCTCTAGGTCTTCACTTAAAGCGGCTTGCAGTGTATTGATAAGCACTTCTTCTAAATTTTTTACTCTATCCAACTTGGTAAAATCAATAATGACAGCTTGGGCCACCGCTGGGATGTTGATGTCTCCTGTGCCTGGAGTTACAACTGCTACTAAATTTTCGTTCATAGATACCGTGGCTTCAATATCTTGGTGTTCTATAAAAGATTTGGGGACAAAGCATACACTCTGTATAGACTTTGCATAATGTGACAAATTTACTGCATTTAAATTCTTAGATTTAAAAAAGGAGCTGGCCAAGGCTTGGTCAACATCTCTATAAGATTTGTGAATACCAAAAAAGCGCACATTTCTATGCGCCTTGGATAAATCAAGTGCTAGCTCACTGGTACCTACAGTAGCTGGAGTTAAGTGGTCACACCAGTTTTTAGTTTCTGCTAACTCTTGAGCGGTGACATTGCTTATCAAAATAACGTTGACCAAAATCAATTTTATCAAATTCATTATGCTCTTCCTATCTTTGCATGATTTAAACTTGATCTTAAACAAGTGCAATCTGTGTACCGTTTTTTAACGCAGGTTTTGGAGTCATACTGATACTAGGACTTATCTGTTAGAATACCAAAGTAAAATAATTTATTTACTTCTTCGGTGAGCTCATTAAAACTTTTGCCAAGTGCTTTGGCCTGCTTGGATTTTGGAAAATTACCCAAATACTCTATGAGGGCCAGTATTGTTTTTGAGTCTAAGTCTTGGCGTACATCACCTGAGCTTTGGCCCTCTACGATGAAGGATAAAAACTGGTCGTAATTTTGTTTGGTTGTATGCTTTGTAAAATCGGCCAGCTCCTCAGATGCTTGATAAAACTCTTCAACAAATTCTGCATTGATATGGGAGGTAATCTCTACTTTATATTCAATCCAACTATTAATTTTTTTGTAAAAGGGCATATCACAAGTTTTTAGCTCCTCTAGTTTGTGCATCAGGTTCTTTGAGGATAGCTTGAATATATACTTTATGAGTTCTACTTTGTTTGGGAAATATTTATAGAATGTTGCTTTGCTGACACCAGCTTTTTGGCAAATCTCTTCAACAGTAATGCGCTTCATGCCAAAACGATAAAAGAGTTTGGTAGCAGTATTAACAATGATTCTTTTCTTTTTGGGAATGGAACTATTGTCTGGAACTAACATCGTTTTAACAACCCTCCACAATATATTAAAATGACGTTAGTAATACTTATACCAAACTCTAAAGTAGTAAGTAAAACCAAATGAAATCACTTACCGGCGGTACACGTAAATCGGTTAAATATACCGATATCGTTTAAATATATTTATTTCGTACAAAAGTCAAGCCTTTTTTAAAAACAGGAACAGGAACAGAAACAGAAACAGGAACAGTTGCCGTTGCCGTTGCTGTTTCCATTTCTGTTTTTAGTTTGGGCGGCGCGTGTATAGAAAGTATAGACCTAGAAGTTTTTTTGATGCTGAATTGAAAAACTTATTATATTCGGCTGTTAGCTTAAATATTACCAAGGAGATATACTTTTGAAATCGATACTTCAGATTATCCTCATAGCTGTGACTTTGGCATCTTGTGGCAAAGGAATTATACAACTGCAGCAAGAACAAAATTTACACATGGATAACTTTTATGCCCGAGGATCAAAAAGTATTGGTGTTTCAGTGCAAGCCAAGGTGAATCTAATTCACAAGGTGTGGCTAGATGCAGGACATATGGAGCATATGACTCCAGAGCAAAAATTACAATACATTGATGAGCAAGTTCATAGTCAAATAATGCACCTATTTGGGGCATTCAAAATGTATTTTTATAAAGGAGTACCAAAGTTAGGCAACGGCCAAAAGCTGGATTACCTTGGCAGTGTATACAATGAGCAGACTAATGAGCATATTTTAACTTATCAATATCTAGGATATGCTCAAGTAGATGAACAATATGAAGGTGTGGTAAAGCTTCCACTGCCCAGAAGACCTGATAGTATTTACAAAAAGGGAAAAAGAGGTCTATCAAAAAACCCCTGTACAGATAAACACTATAATTCAAAAGGTGATCACTGGTACTTTTGGAATCTTTTTAATTACGGTTGTTTTTTGCAAGCTGGGGTTGACTATGATTTAGCAGATGTTGAATTTACTCACATGCCTAGTACGATGTCAACTTATCCAGAATATGATCGACTGCTGCAAACAAGCAGTGATAGTGATCTCAAGGAGCTTCCAATTTATATTTTCTTTGGAACTGCCAAACCAAAAAGCTCAGTTCCCATAGACCTTAAAGGTGTAAAGTATCTAGAGGATAATTATAAAAAGCTTAAGGTGTTTTTAAAAAATAAAGGTTTCACTCAAACTAGCAAAATTCAATATGGAGTAACGTCAACCTTACATACGTATCAGAGATTGATGCCTCAAAGTGGAGTGGTCGCAGTAATAAAAGTATTTTTTGGAAATACAGGAATAGTTGAAACGGCAGTGGCAGATTTTCACAAACTATTCAAAGAGGCACTTGAAAAATCTTCTGTTATGTATTATGTCGGGCACTCAGGTCTTGGAGGTAATTTAGACCTTACATCTATTGAGGCCAATGTAGGAAAAATAACTCCACCCAAGGATCAATACCAGATTTACTTTTTTGATAGCTGTAGTTCCTACCCCTACTACACACAAATGTATTTTGATAAAAAGGTAGGAGCAATCACCAAAGATGGAACTGTTGATACAAGTGGAACATATAATCTAGATATTGTAACCAATGGTTTAGAAACATATTTTGTTAGAGCAAGCAATGACTTTGAGTCCTTTGTATCTTCGATTTTAGATGTTTATGAAAAACAAGTTTACAAATCTTGGCAAGAGATTGTTGATGATCTGCATTTTGTGTCATTAAAAAAGGCCAGCATTATGGGGGGCCAAATGTTGGCAATAAATGGGGATGAAGATAATCCGACAACAATCCCCTATGTGGAGTATGATGAAAAAAATCTCTTTCCCCAAAAAATTACTTTTGCGGCTTCATTTAAAAATAATCAGATAAGAAATTTTATAGTAAATAATGACAATGAAGCATTTAGGAAGAAGCTTGATGACATTTACCATGATGGTGAGCAGGTATATATTTTAAGTGATGAGGGGGTTGTATATTACAAAGATAAATTACATCCAAGGTGGACAACTTCTTCAGTAAACAACAACAAAACTGGAGAGTATGTATATCTTTCATATGTATTTAATGGGGATAAAGCGGTTTTATATTTAGTCTCATCTGATAATACAGTCTATTATAAAATAAATGGCAGTGCAGTAAAGCTTTCTGCTCGTCAACACCCTAGTAAAAAGAAATGGCTTCTTTTAGGTGAGGATGATCAAAATAATACCTTTGGGCAAGACAGCGATGGAGATTACTTCCAGTGGAAGCCAAGTCCCGCAAGCAATGGAAGCAAGCAATATATGTGGCTCCCATCTGTTGCCAAAAAAGCTATATATACAACAACTATAAATTAAGCGTTTAAGTGGTGTGGCAGCGGTAGATACTATGTAAGATTTTCTGCTGCCTGTCTGTCTAGAACATTCATTATAAGTGGAACCATTTCGGTATATATCTTCTTTTTATCGAGGTAAGCAACATTTTCAATATCTTTGGAGCTTTCAAGGCATTCAAGCAAAAAGCCCGTAACAAAAACTATCGGAGTGTTTTGATTCTGACCTTCGCGTCTAATAACATGCGCCAGCTCGGCCCCTGACATATTGGGCATACTATAGTCGAGACTAATTAAATCATACTTGTTATTATTAATGTAATCAATCGCACTCTCAATTTCAACTGTGGTGTGGACAGTGCAGTCACATGTGTCCTCAAAGATCTCTGTAAATATCGTGAGGATCTCAGGATCATCATCAATTACTAGAAATTTGTACATCGCTCACTCCTTTGGTCTGTTTGCTGACAGACAGGCAGCACTTCATTTATTGTAAAAAAACAGGGTGATCAAAGTGCCATGACCTGTTTGGTTTTCCTTTTTGCTGGTAGATTTAATTTCTATTCTACCTTTGTAAAAATCCATATAGGCCTTTACAATTGGTAACCCGATTCCGATTCCTCTTTCTTTTTCTGTTCCTAAAGTACTAGTTTTAACTTTATTATCCAGTATACTAGGTAGGCGACTACTCTCAATCCCATGGCCAAAATCTTCAAATGTAACTATGGTCTGCTCGCCAATATTTTCACCCTTAATTATAATCTTAGATCCGCGGTAAGAAAATTTACAAGCGTTAGTTAATATATTTTCAAAGATATTTTTTTGTAGTGAAGTGGGATCTGCAAAAATTGCATCAGAAAAAACTTCTGAAAACTGTGTTTTTACTGCAACCTCTTTAATCAGGTATTGTTCTTCGACTGCTTTTAAAGCAGCATTTAGATGTGGCATAAAGTTTATGAGAGTGGGCCTTAGTGCTATACTATCAAGCTCTAAAGACTCTACGTTTTTTACCTCTTCTATAATCTCAAACATGTTGGCCGTCGCATTTTGAATTGATTTGCATCTATCTTTTAACTCATCGATATTTTGCGGAGTTAACTGGGTGATGCGATCATACTTCACTCTGGCCTTTCCTTGAATAATTGTGAGTGGGCCTGTAATGTCATGATATAAAACAGCAAGTAGATGTTGTTTATCTGAGACTGCCTTTAGAAATAGCCTGTTTTTTTCATTTAACTTATTTACGGCATTTTCTTTTCGGGAAAAATATAGGTAGGGGATGCTCAAATAGGCAATCGCACCGAGAATAATGGTAGTGGTGCAATCAGTTGCAACTATATCTGCAGGGATAAGTGCTGTTTCAACCAAAGAGGTGTGAACGGCCCAGCCAGCGAAGACATGCATGACAACATTGACTGATGTCCAAAATATCCCCCAACGAGTTCCAAGCATAAATATGGTGACTCCAGGAATAATTGGTAACCAGTAAATTACCATTGCCTTAAAACCACCTGAAGACAGCAAAAATGCAAAAAAAGTCAAGGTCATTGAAAATAGCAAAAAGTGAGCGGCAAAAAAATAATTGCCCTTCCACTTGTAGAGAAATAAATTAATAACTAAGCAAGGTAATAGACTGTAATAAATGGGCATGTAAGTATAAAAATTATCAAACATACTTTTTATCATATGAGCAGAGATCGCTGCTATGGCAATTAAGATAAAATTGATTAATAAATTTGATTTATCAAGATGGTCTTGAAGGTCAAAGTCTTCCACATTGAATTTGTTTTGTACATTACTTGGAGTAAAAAATTGAGCGATGTTCATCTTTCATAAACCTAATCAATTTATTATATGTAGATATTGTAGGGCCAATTATGATTAATGTCTATTGCTCAAGAGTTTAATTTCCCGGTGATAGACCTTAGAATAAATCGTGGGGTAATGCTTGTAGATTTTGCCATAAGCCAATTAACTAAACCTGGAATGACAATAATTTTATTATTTTTTAAGCCGTGATATCCAATCGCTGCAACTTTCTTGGAGCTCATCATCCACGGCAAAGCTTTTAAATGGGTGCTTTTTAGATCATCAGAGTTAAAAAAGTGCGTTTTGGTCGGACCTGGACATAAACAAGAAACACATATTGGAGTATCTTTAAGCTCATAGGCCAAACCCTCAGTGAAATTTAATACATACGCCTTGGAGGCATAATAGACAGACATATATGGTCCAGCTTGGAAAGCTGCAGTGGATGCTACATTTAGTATTCCTCCACTACCTCTACTTATCATATCGGGTATAAAAGCTCGACAAAGTATGGTGAGTGAAGTCATATTCAGGTGGATCATCGATTCAAGGCGTTTGGCATCGTTTTCATAAAAACTTCCCGCCAGACCAACACCTGCATTGTTAACAAGGGTATGCACAGATATATTTTGAGCTGCAATTTCTTCGACTAGCTCCTGTGCACTACTTGCTTTGGAGAGGTCTTTAGAGATGCAAATAATTTCAACCTGATACTGCTTTTTTAAAACTGCAGCTAACTCATCAAGTTTACTGGTTGACCTTGCAACCAAAACCAAGTTATTTCCAGAGCTTGCAAAAATTTCCGCAAAATCTGCACCAATTCCTCCAGAGGCACCGGTTATCATTGTCCAGTTTGACATATCTTATCCTTTTGCAACTTAAAAAGATAAATTATGCCCAACTAGACAGATTGTGTCGAATTACTAACTACTTTTTTTCAAGTACAACTAATAAGCTATCATTGTCAGTATTTAACTTTGAATAGACTAGGTTATTAACATTTGGGAGCACTCTTTTTATCATTTCGTGAGTTGAAGGTAGTAAAAATATCTTTCCTCCAGGCTTGAGTGTTCGAGATAGCTCAGCTAAGGCAGCTTTTATAAAGAAGCGATCATATGCTTGAAAGTGAAAGAGTGAGTAGTGGGAAACGATAACATCAAAGGATGCATCCAAAAAAGGAAGATCTAATACATCTGCCCGATAAAAATTTGCATTCTCAATTTGCTTTTTAGTTAACGTAAGGTCTACCGCTTTTACATTGATTCCTCTTTCTATCAAGTCGTCAACAAACCCACCAGTACCAGTTCCAACATCTAGAACTTGCTTATCAATTAAATATGGAATTAGATCCATCTCTAGTGATGGAAACAACTGATGATAACCTGCTCGGTGTAACATCTGTAGGGTCCGGTTGGTTCTAGCATATGGAAACCTTATACCTGCAGAAAAAGAGACTACTTCGGTGGCAGAATGGATGCAGTCGTTTTTTGGTTTGCTCCCCGCACTCTCAGCGATAGCTATTGGATCAAAAGCGTTCAAGGCAAGTAATATTATTGATAATTTGATAACCATTGGTAATCTATATCAAACAAATATTAAGCATTAGTTAATGATTGATGTTAATTTATTAACTATTTATGGCGACTTAAGTAAATTTAAAAATTACATGTTAGGATTGAATCTAGGTATTCCCTATTAAGTCTTGCAATAGCGTTGATGTTAATGCCCTTGGGGCATGCATCTTCACATAGTCCTTGGTTGGTACAGTTTCCAAAGCCAAGCTCATCCATTGCTTTGATCATATTGGCAGCACGTTTTTTTCTTTCTACTTGTCCCTGGGGCAAAAGCGCAAGGTGGCTAATTTTAGCAGCGGCAAAAAGCATAGCAGAAGCGTTCTTGCAAGCGGCAGCACATGCACCACAGCCAATACAAGCGGCCATATCCATTGCAAGGTCAGCGACATCTTTACCAACAGGCAAACTATTGGCCTCTGGAGCATTACCGTAATTTACTTTGATAAATCCACCGGCTTGAATAATTTTGTCATAAGCTGATCGATCAACTGCTAGATCTTTTAATACAGCAAATGCCTTTACTCTCCAAGGCTCAATTACGATGGCGTCGCCATTTTTAAAATTTCTCATATGGAGTTCGCAGGTCGTTGTTTGTTTACCCGGTCCGTGTGGTTCACCATTGATCACTACTCCACATGCACCACAAATGCCTTCACGGCAATCATGGTCATACTGAATGGGGTCCAGGCCCTGTCTGGCAAGGTCCTCATTGAGCATATCGAGCATCTCTAAAAAAGACATGTCAGGTGAGACATTTGCCACTTCGTAATTGGAAAAGGCACCGGCCTCATTGCTGTTTTTTTGGCGCCATACTTGAAGGTAAAGTGTCATAGTATTAGAACTCATAAAAACTGCTCCTATTTATAACTTCGCTTAGTAAGTGCTATGTTGTTAAACTTCAATTGCTCAATATGTCTAAGAGGTACTTCGCTTTGCCCCTGATATTCCCAAGCGGCGACATGGCAGAAATTTTCATCATCTCTTTGTGCCTCGCCCTCGTCATCGACAAAGTCCATTCTGTAATGAGCACCACAAGACTCTTTGCGCTCCAATGCATCTCTTGCCATTAGTAGACCTAAGTTAATAGAGTCCTCGACCCTTAGGGCCCTCTCTAGTTCAATGTTCATCGCATCGTCGCCAGATAATAGTAGATCCTTGTGGTAAAGTTGTTTGATCTTTGTGATTTCCTCTATGGCATGTTTTAGTTTTTCCTCTGTTCTTTCAATGCCGACATAATCAAACATTACTTTGCCCAGTTCTTTGTGAAACTGATTTGGGGTTTTGCTTCCTTTGATATTGAGTAGTCTGGTGATTCTATCTTTTACACTTTTTTCGGCCTTTTCAAATTCATCATGTTTGTCATCAATTTTTGCAAGTGTCTTAAAGTTCTCACCCAAATAATTGCTAACAGTAGTTGGTAGGACAAAGCAACCATCGGTAGTAGCAGACATCAAAGAGTTGGCACCTAGGCGGTTGGCACCATGGTATTCATAACTGGCTTCACCTCCCACAAAAAGCCCAGGGATGCTACTCATCAGGTTGTAATCGACCCAAAGGCCACCCATAGTAAAATGGGCGGTGGGGTAGATCCTCATGGGAACTTTATAAGGAGACTCGTCGACAATGTGAGTATACATGTCAAAAAGGTTGCCATATTTTTCTTTTATGGTGGTCAGGCCATCTCTTTTAATTGCATCTTTAAAATCTAGGTACACAGCAACTTTGGTCGGCCCCACTCCGTGACCGCTGTCGACAGCTTGTTTGATCGCCCGTGAGGTGATGTCTCTGGGGGTTAGGTTTCCAAATGAGGGGTAGCGGCGCTCTAAAAAGTAGTCGCGCTCATCCTCTGGAATATCATTTGGAGGGCGGTGATCACCTTTTGCCTTTGGTACCCAAATTCGTCCATCGTTTCGCAAGGCTTCACTCATTAATGTTTGCTTGGACATAAATGGACCCATTACCGGCAGCGAAGTGGGGTGGATTTGTGTAAAACAAGGATTGGCCATGTAAGCGCCTTTTTCATAGCAGCGCATTTGCGAAGCACCATTTGAGGCCATGGCATTTGTTGAGAGATAGTACGTTTTACAAAATCCACCGGTAGCTAAAATTACAGCGTCCCCGTAGTGGCGTTCTAGTTTGCCAGTTACCAGGTCGCGAGTAATAATACCTCTTGCTTTGCCGTCAATCATAACCAAATCTAGCATCTCTTTTCGGGTGTGCAGTTTTACTTTGCCACGATTTACCTCTTTCATAAGAGATTGATAGACTCCAAGAAGTAACTGTTGACCAGTTTGCCCTCTAGCATAGAAAGTTCTTGAAACCTGGACACCACCAAAAGAGCGGTTACTTAAAGTTCCCCCATACTCGCGAGAAAAGGGAACACCTTGAGCTGTTGCCTGATCTATAATGTTGTTGGCGCATTGAGCGAGCCGGTAGGTGCTGTATTCATTAGACCTGAAGTCTCCACCTTTGACCGTATCATAAAAGAGTCGCCAGATTGAGTCGTTATCGTTGGGATAATTTTTGGCAGCATTGACTCCACCTTGAGCTGCAATGGAGTGTGAGCGCCTGGGAGTATCTAAAATAGTAAAGGCCTCTACGTTATAGCCCATTTCTGCAAGAGCGCCAGCAGAGCCACCTCCGGCCAGTCCCGTTCCTACCACAATAACTTTTAATTTTCTTCGGTTGGCAGGATTAACTAGCTTTAGACCAAAGCGGTGGCGATCCCATGCTGTTTCAATGGGACCTGTTGGGGAGTTGCTATCAAGTTGCTTTATTTTACTCATACTATTTTACCCCTTGAATATAGCACCATACAGGAAAGGTGATATAAGAAATTACTATAATGACTGAAAACAGATATGAAAAACGTCTGAAGGTTGTATTTAGCGTTGATCGATTTATACCAATGGATTGGAATGCTGACCAAACACCATGAAGCACATGGATCGATAACAAAGTCATAGCAATTACATAAGCAATCACATTGTGGATATTTCCGAAATATTCAAGCAGCAGCTGATAGAGATTTCTCATCTGTACCCCTTCATAGCTGATGGTGTAGTACGGACCATATTTAAAATCGATGATATGCTTAACTATGAATACTAAAAGTAAAGCTCCGGTATAAGGCATCGTCGCAGAGGCAAGGCTTTGGAGATCCCATTTTGTTGCTCTTTTGTGGTAGCTTATAGGTCTTGCTCGCCAATTTTCTACGTTGGTTTTAATTGCCCAGAAAATGTGTAGAAAAAAGAAAAAGACAATTACAGCTTCAGCAAAGTAGATAAAAGGATTAGAGATTAAAGTATGTGCATAGCGGTTAAACATCTCTGGGTTGATGATCATCATGGAGTTTCCAGCTAAATGTCCAAGCAGAAAAATGCACAAAAACATTCCACTTAGGGCCACCCAGATTTTTTTAAAAATCGACGAACGAAATGCCTTTATAACAGACAAACTCATAAAGTGCTCCTTAACAAAAATTTGATTACGACATATATCAAAATATTATAATATGTGTATGCGCAAGACTTATATCAAAGTTGAAATGAAAAAGCATCAATTTTAACGTGAGTTTTTCTGTGTTTTAGAATATAGCTTGTCAGTTGCGCCAGGCGCCATCCGTTACTGATCTGTGTAAACAGTTGAAAGGTTTACTGACTCGCTAAATGGACTGAAATTTGTTGTACCATGTTGGCCAAACTGATCTCGTTCTATAAATCTCATATTTAAAGAGCCATCGTTGTATACATCAAAGGTATGTGTCACAACCCCATAAATGACAAACTCTTTGTCTGATACCCTCTTTCCAATGGGCCCACCAGATACTCCACGCCATGCCTTACAGGTGGTGTCGATCAAGAGTCCATCGTATCCTTGGTCAAAACTGGTAGAGGGAAAATGCCCTTGATAGTCTGTTCCATAACAATCAGAAGAGATTACGCGCAAATAATCTCTTGAAAAACTACCTTGAGAAGGTGCTGGAAAACCAACTACTATAAGTGATGAAAGATCTTCTGGGAGCAGCTGAGCGATGGTAATTTTAACATCGAAAAAACTACTTAACTCATCGGGGTTGTAGCGCAAAAAAGCAATATCATTTTCGCCATCATCCCAAATCACTTCCTTGATTCTTACAACTTTTCGATCTCCTCTTTGTATAATGCGATCGGTTTTTGAAAAATGTACCGTAATATTGTTTCTTCTAGCATCACGAGATGAGTAGTTGTTGCCAAAGCAGTGTTTTGCAGTGGCCAAGATTCCAGGAGCAATGAACCATGCAGTACATGAGGGAGTATTTCTTAAAAACAATTGACCAACCCAAGCATATTCCTTGCCAGCAATTTGTCTAACTCCCTGAACTCCTGGACGATTCGATTGTGGAAAAAACTCTTGATAACTGTTATCAGTTAGACTGTTGCAAACATCATTTATAGGTAGTGGAAGAGGCTTTTGGGGGGGGGTAGCATTAACTTTATCGCAAGCAAGCGAGATAAAAACTAGTAAGATTATAACGAAGAAATCTCTCAATAGGGCCCCCTTATTTTTGTGAATTTATTGAGCAGTATTTAACTATTTTTACAATAGGATGTAAACTTGTTTCAAGGTTGTAAGAATTTGTAAGTAACTACATTATAGGTGCAGCGATGTAATCAATGTAGTCTAGTAACTTCTCCATCAAATTTAAGTGATCTATAATGAGCACACCATTTAAATGGTCATATTCATGCTGGACGACTGTTGCCATGAGGCCCCTGGCCTGTTGGGTAACAAATTTTCCCGTACGGTTATAATAACTAAACTTAACTTTTTTATATCTTTTGACCCGAACTCTTTTTCTTGGAATTGAAAGACACCCCTCAGTGGAGAGTTTTTTACCAAAGCTTTCAAGGTATTCAACGGTAGGATTTATAAGGATTGTAAGTGGTATTGAATAGCCACTTTTCATTACAAATACTCGTTTTGAGATCCCTACCTGTGGAGCCGCAAGACCCACTCCTTTGGAGTTTTTTAAAGTAGCAACCATATCATCTAAGAAGCTTTGAAATTCTTCCGTTTTAATCTCATCAAGGGGAACCTCCTGTGCGACTTGTCGCAAGGTGGGGTCTCCAAGTTTGATAATATCTAAAGGCCCATCTTGGTAGTTGGCCAATCGTTGAGAAAAACATAGTTGAGAGGTTAGGAGCAGCGCAATAATTAGATGTGGTTTTATAGTGGTACTCAAATTTTTTTGCCTTTTTGGTTGTTGTTTTTTAAATTTAGGTTTGTAACCTAGCTCAAAATACACATTCACACAAGTGTAGAAGGCAGTCACAATTGTATTTTTTACAGCATCCGATATTCACATTGATAAAGCTAAAAATAAAATGTAACCACCTGTTCAGTGTTATAAATATAAAAATAAAATTATAATTTTTAGAATTGATCCCGGTGGGGAAGTCATGCTTAAAATATTTTGCTCTATTGCTGTTGCTCTTACTATGAGTCTTTCTATCACTACTATCCATGCCAGAGATATGAACCATTTGCGGGATATAAAAGTTCAATCACTTGATTGTCGAGTATTAAATGGAACGCTTCTTGGCTGGAAATTGTCTATGAGAGATGGCAAGTACTCTAATGTTCGTTCAGTATATGGTTGGAGCAGAAGATCTGCAAAACTTCTAACTAGCCAACATTCTAAAACGCCAAATTATGGCAAGCCATTTACAAAATTAGAAATCAAAGGATTTGCAACATATAGTTTTGTCTTTTCTAATCATTTAGAAGTAGGCGAACACAAGGTTGTAGGAATCTATGGCAAAAAGACTAGCTCTGGTGCCGTAGTTCCAAATATACGTTCAGTATTTATGCCAATGTACAATAGAGTACCGAGTCCTCTTATGAGCATGATTCCTGTTATTGGTATAGTTCCCTTAGGTGCAGTAAGCTGCACCATAGGCGTAGACGAGGTTCTGTAGGTAAGACCGTTCATGGTGGAGCTTGTACAATGATCCATCAAGGAGCGTTCAAAAATACCTGATGAATGCATAACCCTCACCAAAGGCGTGTCCCTTAAGGGCTACCACCCTTTTGGGGCCGTTTTGGTTCCCCTCTGTAATAAAGGAAATAACTTCTTGTGGACTATAAGCAAATTGCCTGGTCTTTCTATAAAAACTTATCTCAGCAACCATCAAGTCTGCAAGTAACTCCCCAAGTGAGCTATGGCTTACACCTCTAACAAACAATTTTTTATTGTTAAGAGTAAAAATGTTTCTTTAAATTGTTTTGGCATGATATTCATTAATGCTTGCTAGAAAAATTAGGTATTGCTTTATTTCTTCCTCATCAACTCTAGTAGAAAAGCGATAGTTTGCAACTTTTACAACACCGCTTAAATTTGCCATATTACTTTTAATTTTCTGCCATGTCGCATTTTTTCTTTTTTCCTCTTTCGACAACCTTACTAGTTCGTCCAATAATGAATGGCATTGTTTTGGGTGTTCGATATAGTTGTAGCTGTATAAAGTGCTGGTATTTGCAAGTGTAGTATAAAGGTATCCTCCAAGAAGTAGTACCACAATTAATTTGGTAACAACAAGTTGTTTCATTGTGGTTAAGTACATAAAAACTCACCCTCTGTTATGGGTTTTCTGTGTCGTCTGGAGTGTAGATAGCAGGGTAAAGATGCATAATTTGCCCTCTTGGCCCAAAACGTAAATTGCGATGCTTTGAAAGTTTTATATGCCAAACCTGATTATAAGATTGGTTGAAGGTATAGTTGATCTGCATCAGTGTGAAAATGACATAGTAGCTATTTTCAGGTAAAAGTTGCAGTACTTTTTCAGTATCATAACTGTAGGTACCTTCAAGCTTATAAAGTGTGTTCCGTCTAAATCTGATGATAGATTTTGCTTGAATAGCATTATTGTAAAGAGAGCTGCGATACTGGTACACTACCGTGATCGCGCCCTCAACTGTATCTGAAGTTGCACTAGGTGTTGGGCCATTAAAAATGTTTAAAGAGTTTGCAGAGGTTACAATAAGTTCTCCTTCATCATCGTGGAACCGTTTAAGTAATATCCAGACATTTTGCTTAAATGTCTTTCCATCAAAACTTTTTCTATCTCTAATTAAGTTATATAGGTCGTCATCACATTGCCCAGAGTGGGCGGTGATTAGAGAAAATATCATTGGGGCGATAAATAGCTGCAACAACAAGATCCCATTTATAAATAGTTTTTTCCGTATAGAAGTCATACACCCCCCATTCCATATATCCTAATACATCAAGATATGTGTATAGATAATTATTGTGACACCACAATGATATAATTAATAAGTTATTGCAATAGTTCCAAAATTCAGAGTGTATTCCCCATACATATAAAATAAAAAATTAAAAAAACTTAATGTTTCATACACACGCTCTTAATTATTGATATGTATTTAGGAATCAGAATATTTTTGTTTTATTTAGTTTCTATCTTCTAAGAAAAGCAAAATGTTTTCATTAGGAAGTATGAAGTAAAAAGGCAGATTAGTATTATGAGTAACTTAAACATCACAGTTCCAATAAACTTGAAGAGGTCATTTAGTCTAAAAGATATTTATGTAGATAAACTCTATCAAGATGTACATCGATGCAAGGCCCAGATTTTGCGACACAATCACAACGTTGTCAAAAAGACAAATTACTACTGTCATAAAATATTATCAATTATGACAAATAACAAGCAGATTATTAAATATGACTTTTTAATTGCTCAAAACTATCGACAACAGATGCAACAGCACAAACAATTTCCATTGATCGTGCTACTTCCTCCTCTTAGCGCCCAGGGTTTAAAAAACACACTCATTGTAAAGTATTTGGCCAGCAGGTATGCAAAAATGGGTTATTCAATTTTAATTGCAAAGTCAGATACACAGTGGGGAGGCTATGAAGAGTGTCACTTTAATAAATTTACAAACTTTTTTATAAGAAATACCACCTATACAAGATTGGCCTTAAGGCACATCATTAACCACTATCCAGTAGATCCAGAAAAAATTAGTGCTACTGGTATTTCTTTTGGTGCAATAAGATTGTCTTATCTTTTAGCTGCTGAAGACAAGATTAAAAGCAGCACTCTGGTAATGGGTGGTGGAAATTTACCACAAATTTTGGCCAACTCAAGGCAACCAGATGTCGTAAGGTGCAGAAAAAAACATATGAAAAATGATGGATATAGTTTTTTAGAGGACTACGAAAAGGCCGTTAGTATGAACAACCACCTAGACCCTCTCGATGTGGCTCCTCTGATTGGCAAGGATAGGGTAAAGATGGTAATTACCCACAAAGACACTTATGTTCCTACAAGAAACCAGATCGAACTATGGCAGAAATTAGGACGTCCAGAGAAGATAAGCCTTGAAGGTGGACACTACTATGGAGCTTATTGGTTTTTCAAGGATGGTTTACAGTTGGAAGAGACTTAGCCTATAAATAATAAAAATAGCAAACCAGTGTTGGCACTTCACTGTTATTTACGATAAAACTCCCATCACCACAGCGATCATAGTCATCTCCAATCGGATCTGAGCAGCTACTATAAGGAGTGATATTGCCTGTTATTCTTCCATCAACTGATCCAAGCATAATCATATCCTGCTCAAACAAAGCAGCCTTAGCATCCAGCTCAATTTGCGTATCACTTGCAGTTGGGCCCAAAACGTACAAAATAGTAGCAACTTCACCTTCTTCAGATACGTACCTGATATAGGGAAATGCACTTGGATCACCCATATACACTCCGATGAGATCCTTTGCACACTCAATGGTCTCACCGATTGCAACCGTCCTACTAGCATGAGTGGTGTTTGAAGCTAGACTAGTGATGCTAATGAGTAAAATGTAAGTATAAATTGTTTTCATATTTTGGCCTTCCTTTTTTGTGTGAGTATTTTTCCTTTTGAAAATACCTGAAATTCACCTTTATCCATTGGATGCCACAATTCGTCTTCTGTAAGCGGACGTGTAGCTATCACTGTGACAACATCTTTGGATGTGGCTTTCTTTTTAAAATCCACACACATCTCTGCATCGATTAAAGTGGCTTTACTAAATGGTGCCTTTCTTGTCAACCAGTAGAGCTTAGTTGAACAAAATGTGTATAGACAGGTGGAGTCAGACAGTAGCATATTAAATACTCCGCGCTTGTTAAGGCTTGCTGCCATTTGCCCAATTGCCTGTGAGAGCTTGAGGGGGCTCTTTGGCGGTCCTTTAAACTTGCACATCAGTTGATCTAAGATCCAACAAAAGGCATACTCACTATCTGTAGTTCCTACCGGTTTGAAGTGAACTAATGGTTCTTTTTTTATGCCCGCAAGTTGTCCATTATGAGCAAAAACCCAATGTTTTCCCCAAAGTTCACGAGTAAATGGGTGAGTGTTTTCCAAACAGATGCGGCCTCGATTTGCCCGTCTAATGTGGCTAATTACAATGTCACTTTTGATGGGGTAGCGTTGCACTAGTCGAGCAATTTCTGAATTAGCACTGGGGTTAGCATCGTGAAATGAGCGACACCCCTTCCCCTCATAAAAAGTAATTCCCCAACCATCACGGTGTGGACCGGTCTTTCCCCCACGTTGCATAAGACCTGTAAAACTAAAACAAATATCCGTCGGGACATTTGCACTCATACCTAATAATTCACACATATCTGACCTTTTGGCCTTTGGTGCCAGCAGACTTGTGGGACACGCCGTGTCCCACAAGTCTGCTGGCACCAAATTTACCAAATTTAAAATCCAACTGCGAACTTTAACATTGTCAGCAGATCAAAGTAGTTTGTTGATTTAAAGCTTATTAGTCTATCATTACTTAATCTTGCTCCGGGATAAAAAGAAATGCTATAAGCATCGGGCGCATTGTTAAATAGAATTTCCAAGCAAAAATCAGAAGGAAGGGCCACCGCAGAATTTGTCTTTATATTGGTAAGTCCAAAGTTTACTCCGGCTTCAATTTCTTCAAGAGACTTTTTAGGAGACTGAGCAATTGTTGCCGCCCCAACTCCCTTTTGCGTTGAGACAGTTTTGATTTTTTCATTGTATCGCTTGGCACTTTGGCACAGACCATCATCACCGGATAAAAATATAACGGGCACTTTTTCAGAACTCGCAATATATGAATTTATTAAAAACTCAGACATCAAGTGGCCATTAATTTTTACTTCATGTATCTTGCGTCCAGAAAATGAATGAGCAAGGGGATTGTGCAAACTTCCGGCCCGTGAATGATATCCAATATAAACCACAGCATCGAAAGTATTATCAATACCATCCATCATAAGATACGGGTGACCTGACCACCCCCTAGATAAACTAACCTCTTTTGGTAAGTCGTCTCCCAAAATATTTCTCCCCGTAGCATGAGCATCTTTAACCAAGATCTCCTTTGCACCAGCAGCAATAGCACCTCTACAAGCAGCCAAAACTTCCTTTGTCATCTGCAGTTGAAAAACCTTATACTCCGGCTTGTCAGATAATATCTCATCTCTATGACATATACCCGTAACCCCCTCAATATCCGCACTAATAAATACTTTCATAACCTACCTCATACCGTGCCAGGAGACTTGTGGGACTATCCGCACAATAAATCTTACTGTTTCCTGAATACTGATATTAATAATAATTCTTACTAATCCTCAAATTAACTATAAATAATTTCTAATTTATTAATTTATTTGTTATCGCATCAATTGCAAATGAAAAATTAAAAAAATTTTTCGACAACTTAGAATATCACAAATAAAAAAAAGGCGAACCTATGAAATCACTACTTTTACTAATTACTGCTCTCTTAGTTACTACTGCCAGTTTTGCAACAGATTACGGAAATGTTATCGCTAAGTATACACACGGATCACTTGGAAGTGGTAACCGTATGATAGATGCCGGACTTTATAAAATCGAACTTACAGATGAGCAATATCTAATAAGAAGTAGAGTCTGGGGATATCCAGTATACAACTACGAAGAAACTCAGGCCTCAGATAGTGTTAAGCTTTTAAATAATGAAGTTTATAATGAGTTGTTAAATGATATCCGCGTATTAGAGGATGCCAAAATTGAGACAATCCGACCTGATTTTGTATGTGAAATGATGCCACTTATAAGCAACGATGACCTAGAAGTTAAAAGAGGACAGAGTCTAGAGTTAGTTGATGGCCCAAGTGGTTGTTGGGTACCCACCCACGTTCACCCAAAAACAACATACGCTCAAAAAGCCGCCGCTCTACTAAAAAGATCACTCAAGCTACTCTCACTAATCTAGAAACGGTAGAAAAGGGTAGAAAAGGTGCCAGGAGACTTGTGGGACTATGTGCACAATTATTGTAATAAAGGTCAAAGAGAAAAAAGTTGAGGGTTATCGTTTGTCAATTACTGTGGTCTTGTAGAGTACAAGCTACAAGGCCACAACAGTAAGCTAGTGCTTGCAAAGTTGTATTTAGGAAGTGTTTTAAAACTCTGTAGGCGTTAGCGAATTGTGCGCATAGTCCCACAAGTCTGCTGGCACCAATTAAGGCATGCCGTCGATGAAGGTGAATTTTTGTTCTCCGCTTTCAACTTTGGCGGTAATGAATTCAAGTTCATCTTCACAGGCGGCCCTTATTTGCAGACCTACACCACTTAATGTTGAAGTTATAATTGCTGCACTTGATTCTCTTTCATTTCCGAGGGTTTCAATTAGGATATGTAAATTTGGGCCCTGCTCAAGATTTGGTGCACTTGCCTCGTAATGACCCCATGACTCAAATTCTTCATTTATAAAGCCATAACGCTCCTGTGACCTGCTAACCATTTTAAAATAAGGAAAACCATCATTTGATGGTCCATTAACAGAATACATAACTATTGTGCCTAAAAATGGCTTGGTATCTTCGGCAGAATTTATTTGGGTAAAGTCGGCTTTGTCGCAATAGCCGTGTACTATAAACGTCATAGATAACAATAATAAGAAGAAAACTGTTGTGAAAAGATTCATGCCTACCTCCAACAAATTATTTTTGAAAAGATGATTTACAGTAAAGCTAGTGACGCACAGTATCATGGCTCGCAATAAATTACAATGGAAGAGTTTAGGGTAAATTTGTTGTTGGATTAAATTTCTTTTTTGCTTGCGAACCTTAAGAGGCCACTTATGCTCATTTCTCCAGCTTCTTGATTGGCCAAATAGATTTCATTGCCGTAGATACTGCCTTCAAAATCAACTTTCCACTCAAGAAATAGTGAGTACTCACTACCAAACTCTATAGGGCTATCCATGTAACCGTTGTAGTAGTGCTGTATGCTTGCAGTTAATTTGTGAATTTCAAGTATCATAGTTTTTTCTTCATCTGAATCAACTGAATCAATTTCATACGTGTACTTTGATGATGGCAACTTGAGGACATCTTCTTTGATTTCAAGTAAGACGACAGAGTCAGTGGTTTCAATTTTTACATTTGTGATGACATGTTGGTCGCTGGTAATTTTTAAAACAAAAGGTTGATTTTTGTTGTTGTCCCAATCTGAATATACTTCAAAGGTGGTAAGAGTTGAGGCCAAGGTAGTGTATGAGATTGAGAACAAAATTAATATGGTAGCTAGCGGTTTCATGTTTTTTCCTTTGGTTGTAAGCTTGTAAGCTAGCAAGACTGCAAGCTAGTAAGCTTCTTAAGTTGCTAGGTACTACTTACTGCAAGTGGTTAGTTAAAACAATTATATTAAGTGTATGGAGACTATCTAGAATTAAGATATATCCAAAGAAGGAATATCAGTTCGATAGATGTTTTTACCAAAAATAAGGCAGTTAGCGCAAGCATTGCTTTGTAAAGTAGTGTTAATGTGAAATAAATGAACATTAGTTAAAACACTGCTTGACGCATATGGTCAATGGGTGTATTACTCTACTGTTAAATTAAATGAATTAGGAAAATACAAATACAGGTGATAGTAAAATAGTCACAGGTTTTTAATCCGGATAAAACAACAATGAAAATGCAATTTATCAAAGTCATGTTCTTGTTAATAATATATGTTTTATCCTCACATCTTTATGCAAAAACCTTCTGTATTGGCCACAAAAATCCAGATACTGACTCAGTTGTTTCAGCAATTCTTGCTTCAAAAATGTATAATTGTGTTCCAGCTATTGCTGGTGAGTTAAACAATGAAACTAAATTTGTACTTGAGACCTTAGGTATAGAGCCACCTGAAGTCATTACAAAACATCAAGTTGGAAACAAAGTAATTCTTGTAGATCACAATTCACCAACACACGCCATTGATGGTCTTATAAAAGAAGATGTTATAGGCATTATCGATCACCACCCATTTAGTGGAGAGAGCTTTTTAAAAGTAGGTGATCCACGAGTTACTCACCAGGTAATGGGTAGTACTAGTACGCTTATTGCACAGGAAATGAAAATGATTGCCCCTCAAAATGCATTCGATAGCAGTGTTGCTAGGCTAATCGTAGCTGGTATTGTTTCGGATACTATCAATTTGAGCTCTAATGCTACTCGCGAGGCTGATCGAAAGGTTTTATTAAAAGCAACCGCAGAGGCCCATTTTAATGAGGTTGGCTCAAGATTTGATGATTTTGTTTTGGAGATGTTCAAGAAAAAATCGGATCTATCTCAGCTCAATGAAGCACAGATTATTATGAATGATTGGAAGAGATTTGATGATCAAAAAATGGGGTTTGGGGTTGCCCAAACTGTGGCACCTGATGAATTGTTGACAAGAAAAAGTGAGCTTTTATTACAGATGGAACTCATTAGAGAACAAGAGGGCCTTGAATATGTTTTTTTTATGGTTACAGATACTCGCTCTGTGGCCGATCCAGCGTACAATAAGCCACTGCAGTCATACTTTCTAGTTTCTAATAATAGGGAAGCTACGATGCTCACTGAAACATTTGGTGATGCTGTAGAAGATATGGGAGATAATGTCTTTGCTGTAAAGACAGGACAAACTTCAAAAAAATTCAACTATGCCCCAGAGCTGCTAAATCAAATTGAGCAAACTAGCTCTCACCCAGGGCTTAGTTTGATTATTGATAGTCAGGGAAAATGTGCAAATAGTGTAAATGTAATGATGATGATGATGCATAGATTATGAAGATTTATAAGGTGTGCTCATCCACGACAACTTCTGCCACCTTCTATCATGGGTAGATTCTTTTTAACCATCAAAATTTCTATCATGCACCAGATATTTGAACTTTCATGTTGAAGTTTAATTTGATCATCTGGCATGGATAAATCAAAGTACGGATTTACCCTGTTTGGTTTGGTTCGATCAATGAGTTCTACTGTGACCTCACCACTTTTTGAAATTGTAATTTTAACTCTATTGTATGGTACATTATCTCGCGTAATTTTAGTGGCCTCTTGCCAGTAAGCATCTTCAATTTTAAATTCAAAATTGGTCGGACCACTACTAAGTGGCACTAAGCGATTAAAGGTACTACTATCTGATCCCATTAGAAGTGTAGCCTCTTCACTTCTTTTTTTCTGAATGGAAAGGGCACGAAAAAAGCTGACTGCCAAGCCAGCTTGTGGATCACTTTCTTTGGGAATAATCTCAGTTTCTAGTCTTGCGATTGGATTGTGAAACCAGCTTGGTTCTAGAAAGTCATCGATATTTTTAACATTGACGTAAAGCTTGTTGCCCACTTGTTTTAAATATTGCTCATTGTACATAGAGTTGAATCCCTTGATGCCCTCATAACTTGGTACAATTCCTGCAAACTCACCATCTTCGACAAAGACCACTTTGTGCATACCTGTTCTGGTTAAGTTATGTCTGTTGATAGTATTGATAAAGCGTCTGACTCCCATTGACTGCTTCATGCATTTTTGCCTTCTGCTGGGAATGACGAGATCATCTTCGCTACAGGATTTAAAGCGACACTCATAAAATACCTCACCTAGGTGGTTGTCCGCTAAATTGTCTAACAGCGCTGGGCTTAAGTGGATGGATGATTCAGCTTGCTCAAAATGAAACTTTGAAAGAAATTTGAAAAAATCACCAAACGAGTTAACGGTATTTGGGCCACCTATAACTATATTTCGGCCACTAAATTGCTCTGGTGGTAGTGTTTGTTCAAAGTGGTCTAGCAATTTGATAAGGCCTTGTTGTTGCTTGATTGTAAGGGGCTCTCTTAGGATCAGGCTTAATCCTCTTTTTTGCCAAGCTGTTTTTAATCGATGGATATTTCTTGTAAATGCCGTTCTCCTTCGGGCCCCACTATTTCGACATAAATGTGGTTTGTCTTGGTCTTCAATCAATGTAACGGTCACGTTTTTAAGGCTTGATGTCTCCACTTGTGACGGATTCTTTGTTTTAAGGTTTTTTAATGGCCTTCTTATATTTGAAATCAATAAGGTTCCTTGATCAGCATGGTAAACGTTGTCTTTAGTATTTTTAAAAAAGCTATCAAAATCAAAAACCAGTGAATCAAATTCAGGTTGTAACATCTTTTTTTCAATAACTGGCCAGTTGTCTTCCAAGTAACTTGAAAATTGCAATAGCTTTTCTTCGTCCTCTAAAATAGCTATGGTCCCCGGCGAAAAATATACCGATCTGTTTGGAGCTGACTGCAAGTAGACATCTAGAAGTTTAGACACCTTGGAAATGGCATTGCGGGCAGCATCTGTTTTATTTGCAAAATGAAATTCGAACTCTTTGCCACTTCTAACAATATAACCTAAGGCCCCTTCTTTTGTGTTATGACATTCACCACGGTTGGTCCAGGCAAAAGAATGCCTGCCAGCTTTGCAGATAATCCGCGCACTATTTCCACGACAGGCCATCTCATGGGACTTGAGCCAGGCAGCGTATAGACCAGAAGTAGTAGATATGCCTGCGCTGAGGGCATAGGATTTTCCATTTTTAAACTTTTTGCCAAATCCCACCCCAAGTGTAAAACCACAGTTTTTGGTAAATGTAGTTTGGGCCAGAGGAAAGTATCTGCGGTTTCCTTTGACCACAACACTTGCAGAGACATCACTGGTAGTAATTCTTCCAGTTCCATCGATCGTAGTGCCTAGGGGCTTTATATTAGTCCTGCTGCTAAATTGTACATTGCTAGCTAGTGCAAAGAGGTCTCCTACATCTTCTGTGGAGCGAGACAATAAATCTGAAAGCTTAGTGTTGGCCGAAATACCACTTTTTATTACAAAGTCGACTGTGCTGTTTCCAAGCATAATTCCACCATCGTACATTTCAAGATCAAGACTTACCCCAAAATAGTCCTTTATCAACTGGTCTAAGTCATCGACATCTGAAGCCTCCTCCAAGCGTGCATAGAACCCTCCAGAGATGCTGAGTTTTGCACTTTTAAAGAGCCCCTTTTGATCCATTTTCTGCACCAGAGAATTTATCTTATCCTCCTTAAACCCAAGTCCCATTAAGAGTTTGAAAAAGGCCTTCTTGGCGTCAACCTCTTTGGTCATCGACACTCTTGGGATTAAAACACCTGACTTGCTATCAAAGTCAGTTGAAAGATCAAGCGAAGGTATACTACCGTCCTCCGATAGAGGGATTTTATATACATAGTGCATATTAAGCTGATCAGGTGCTTGAAGAGCAAAACTTAAAGTAGAGTTTTTCCCCTTGATATTGCCATTTAAGGTGATACGACTAAGCTTAACATCTATGCGATACTCGTAGGTAAGTGTCTTTCCTTGTGTCCAAGGTGCATTTACACTGACCGTACCATCACCATTAAATTGCAACCGTAAAATTTTAGCAGTTATGCGGGTGTTGCCTCTTCGCATTTCAAAAATTGTCGGAGAGTCTGCATCTGGATTTAACAAATCCAAGTGAACTGGATCATCGGCTTTGGGGAGGGGAATATCTCTGGTCCAATATTCGTTGTACTCATCAAAGCCTTCTTGATCGAGCAAAAATTTCTTTTTAGCAAGTTTTGCAAGACGAGTATTTTCAGTAGTGGTACAAGGGATGGGTATACTTGGAGAAGCAGTTTTATTTTCTAGCACCTTAAGGTCATCACCTAACTTTTCTAAATTAATTGCATTGTAAACTTTTAGCTTTTTTCTGCGCTCAGCTAAAATTTGACTAATTACTTGCTCATCACTTAGTCTGCCATACACCACCCCAAAGAACACTTTGTCGTGATCAGTGATCGAGATGTCTTTTAAAAAGTCTTTTAGATAGTCTGATATAGTGGCTTCACTTTTTTCTTTTGGAAATTTTATTGGGCCTACCTCTGGTTTCCAATCTTGATAACGGTATTTTTTAAGCAGATATAATTGTCCGTTATGATAGTATGTTTGAATTTCTACGGTATCGAGATCTTCTCCTTCATGGCCATCAAAATTAACAGGTAGTCCTTGCAGAGAATAGGTAATGAGTATAATGGCGATAAAGGACTTCAACATATATCTATATCGTGATTTTGCGCCCAAAACTAAAATTTTCGACATATATCTAATGTCCCCACTTAACATCCTGAAATCACATGGTTGGTGCTTTTTTGGTAGTTTATATCCAACATATGATGTAAAGGTTAAGGTACATGTCAGGACTACTTAAAAAATTTAACTCATTCTGGGATGGAGAAGGTGGAGCACACCACATTCTTCAAGTTGCCTTCCCCCTGATATTAAGCAGCTCATCATTTACGGTAATGCAATTTGTAGATCGCAAATTTTTGCTTATATATTCCAAGGAAGCATTTCAAGCGGCAGCGCCTGCTGGAATGTTGTCTTTTACCATTATGGCCTTATTTTTTGGGACGGTTAACTACATCAATACCTTTGTTGCCCAATATACTGGGGCAAAAAAGCATAGTCTCGTAGCAGTTGCCCTGTGGCAGGGTTTATATTTTGCACTCATTGGGTATCTATGCATTCTTCCATTTTCTGGTTTTGCATCGGAACTTTTTTTGATGATAGGGCATTCAAAAGAGGTCGCATTTTTAGAAGCACAATACTTTAAGATTCTAATCTACGGCAGTGGCCTAGTTTTAATTAACCAGGTCTTAAGCGCCTTTTTTAGTGGCAGAGGAAAAACAAAAGTAGTGATGTGGGTGCGTTTTTTGGGGATGAGTTTAAATTTACCTCTTGATTATCTTTTGATTTTTGGTGGACTTGGAATTGCTCCGATGGGAATTGAAGGGGCAGCTTATGCCACGATTATATCAACTGGGTTTGTGACCCTTTTGTTTTGTGCTTTAATTTTAAGGCCTAAAAACCAAGTTAAATTTCAAATTCTAGCAAATTATCGCTTTCACCTCGGTCTTTTCAAGCGGTTGATTAAATATGGACTACCCAGCGGTGTACAATTTATTATCGATATATTTGGCATGTCTTTTTTTATTTTAATGGTGGGACGTCTCGGTGAAGTAGAGCTTCTTGCAACTAACGCTGTTTGGTCTTTAAATTTGTTAGTCTTTTTGCCCATGATTGGGATGGTAATTGCTATTACTACCTTGGTGGGAAAATCAATCGGTGCTGAGGATATTAAGCTGGCCGAGCGAATTACGGCCAACTCTTTTGTTTTGGTCTTTAGTTATATGTTATTTGTTGGGAGCCTTTTTGTTGCTGCTCCACACTTTTTTCTCTCATTAATTTTAACAAGAAACAGCGATGGAAGTCTCACAGAAATATATGACTTAGGTACGATTCTTCTGCGGTTTGTCGCCCTTTATTCAGTGTTTAATGCAATCGGAATGGTTTTTTCATCAGCAATTAAAGGGGCAGGCGATACAAGGTATGTGATGCGCGTTTCGTTTATTATATCTGCAACTGTCTTGGTTGCCCCAAGTTATTTAACCTCAACCGTTTGGCCCATGCCCGCGAGTATTCCCTGGGCCTTTGCCACAAGCTACATTTGCATTATGGGCCTTGTTTTTTATTGGCGCTATCGTCAGAAACACTGGATGAAAATTAAAGTTATTTAATATTTAACCAACCTCCCTGCGTTGCGCATGAAGTCACTGTAACATTTACCTTTATAGACGCACAGCGCGGTGATCGGCATGCCAGTGCGTGCTATATCGCGTCAAGACACTGGGGGGGTGAGGTTTATGAATCAAAGATATATTTATATTTTTATTGTTTTTATTTTTGTTTCTAAGGTTTATGCACAGCAAGCACTGCGCATAAAGGCAGTGGGCGACTTGCTGCTTGCTGATGCACTTGCAGGTATTTATTCAAAAAACTACTTAAGAGATGTTGAAGATGTCATGCAAGCTGCTGACCTTACTTTTGCAAATATTGAAGGAGGGCTTTGTGATGTCAAAGTGCCTGCAAAGTGCAAAAATAGTGGCTCAAAAAATAACTGCTATGCCTTTAGAATGCCCACAAGATACATTGATGATTTGTTAAGAGCAGGTATCGACATGGTTTCTCTAGCTAACAATCATGTCTTTGATTATGGAACAAACTGCGCCCAGCAAACCTATAAAACCTTGATGGATTATGGTATTTTTCCTGCAGGAACCAAAGATAATCCTGGTGATGATGACTATAATACTGTTGCTGAAATTGATATTAATGGATTAAAAGTTGCCTTAGTAGCATTTCATACGACTAGCAGTTGGAATAGAGTAATTAGCTTAAATACACTCAGCAGGGCCAAAAAAATTGTAAAGCGGGCCACTAAAAGAAATGACCTTGTAATTATTTCTTTTCATGGCGGTGGAGAAGGCCCAAAATATACTCATGTTCCCCATGGTGAGGAGTACTGTTATGGTTCTAATCGCGGAGATTTGAGAAAGTTTACCCATGCCATGATTGATTTGGGGGCTGACTTGATTTTGGGTCATGGCCCTCATGTTCCCCGCGCAATGGAGCTTTACAAGGGTAAGTTAATCGTTTACTCCCTAGGAAACTTTGCTACATTTGGTCGCTTTTCCATGAGAACCCCTTTGGATCTTGGAATGATTGTTGATGTATCACTAGATCAAGATGGAAATTTTCTTAAAGGAGAGTTAACTTCTACAATTCAAAAAAAGAGAAGCTCACTTAAAATTGATCAATTACACAGGGCTTCTGCACTAGTTGCTTCTTTGTCTGCTGAAGATTTTCCTAACTCCAAGTTAAAGTTTTCAAGTGATGGACAGATCTCAATTAATACAATTGACTAGAGTAGAAAATTTACGGTATAGGCTCTGTAAGCCTAAATTCCCAAGAGTGAGTGGCCTCTTTAAAACCTAGATGTAGGTTGAGCTGTCGCATAGGATTGTTGACTTCATTGTTGGACTGAAAACGTTTGTATCCTTGTCGTTTGGCCCACTCCATTCCATAGGTTTTTAAAGCTTCCGTCAGGCCCCTTCCTCTGTGGTTGTGATGAATGCCTGTTATGTCGGAAAAAACCTCATCTTTAACTTTGGACATTATATTGTGAATACCAACTAATTGGTTGTCTCTTTCTACAAATAGGCAGCCCTCTGGTAGAAACTCATCGCCACTCCAGTGCTTTCTTAGCCACTGCTCACAGATGGCATCAGCTTGACTCTCTTGCCCGGGAGTCTCTCTTATCACATGTCTAAGTATTCTCAATACTTTTGGATACACATCATCACCGATATGATCTCTAATACTTTTAAAGCTGACAATCTTGTAGCCTGGAGCGAGCATTTTAGTGGGAAGCTCCCATGACTGCAAATCAAAGTGAGATTCAACTACATCTAGGTAGACGTTTGCTCCTAGATCCATAAACAACTCATACTTATCTTTTTCATCCACTGCAAGTATTACTTCTTCAGCACCTTTGGACTTAGTATCTTCAATTAACCTATTAATGGCAATTTTGCCATACTTTTGTATATCGCTTACAAAAAACCTAGCGTCCCACACTTTTGGATTTTCTTCCAAATGATAAATTGAGCTTTCAATAAAGCCTACAGTTTCTTCTCCGTCTTGTATGATCAGAGCAGAAAATGATTTAAAAATGATTTTCCACCTAAAAAGTTTAAAGTAATAATCCCACGGGCGATCGTTTTTACCTGTGTATTTATGGTAAAGATTCAAAAGTAATTTTTGATCTGCAGTAGTTAAAAATTCGATAGCCATGCTTAATAGTTTATCACTAAATTGGCCTATTTTAAATAGGCACTTACTGCTCCAAAAAGCAATAAGGTCTTCTATCTACTTTTCATATTCCCAACGTCAATAGTTTTTACTTTTTAAAGTTACTTACATGATTGGAGGAAAGATTGGAGGAAGTAAGAGACCGTTATCCGCATAACGTTTCTTTATTTTTGAACAAACTAACTGTGGATCTGATATACCATACTTTTTCATCTTAGCTTCGGTTAACAAGCCGTTCCAATACAGATAACAGGTTTTGATTCGAGCAAAATGAGATGCCATGCGAGCTTGAATTTTAGCAAAAGTATCATCAGGGCGGATTCTGGCTGCTGCAAGTGTTATGTTGCCTGACATTTTAGAATCTTTATCAAGTGTAGTAAATAGCCCTTTTAAACCACTAAGCTTCTTTGAGTAAGTTTTCTCGCTTGCCAAGTCGCCGTCACTATTGCCCATCACACGGGTGTTTTCATATTCAATTTCTGCCAAGAGGTCAGAAATTTGGGTTTGAAAAACTCTTTGAACTTGTTCATCGTCAACTATACTGCGATTTATTCTTTTTGACAGGTATAGCATATCCTTTTTGGAAATATCGTGTACAACCATTAAGAATTCATCACCATCTGATGGCTTAAAAAAAGTAACTTGGTTACCAGAGCGTGGTGATTTCTCAATTACCTGTGCAATTGCTTCTAAATATGAATCACCGGCTTCCATCTGTCTTAAAAAATAATTAACCTCTCCTAAGTTGCCCGCATCCATCAATACTACAAAGGTATGTAACCTCTCAAGGTTGCTAGTATGCTTTCTTCTGTTTACAAGTGCAGAATTGCTTTTTGCTTGGATGATGTGATTAAGCAACCTCTTTCCGGCACCAACTTGTCCCTTTTTTTGGCCATTAAAAGATAAAAATCCAGATTTTCCATCAATTACAAATTCTTCGTAAGTTACTTTGCCATTTGGAAGCTTAGTTTCTAACATTACTACTTGGTCATTGTTAATAATTCTAGAAACAATGGTCATTGTATCAGAGATTCTGTGAATAGTTTGTTGATGATAGCATCTTGGTATTTGGCAATCAATTACTGGAGCAACGGTCTTACATTTAAGACATCGCCCGGTATACTTGGTCATTTCATCTATTTGTTGTGCAAGGTTTCTATCATGCTCTTTTGCTCCACTTTGGGCAACTTTTTTAAGTTCCTGTGTGAGTCTCAACATAGATTGCAAAATAGTGATACAAGATTGAACTGGTTTGAGGAAACTATTTTCTTCTGAATGCCCAAGATTAATTGGCAAATTGAATGTCACAATGATCACAAGTAACAATATTGTTGCCCTATGGTTCATGTCGTTCACTCCGTTAACCGCAAAAAATTTTATAGTTTTTTCCAACACCTACTTGAGACACTGTTAGCACACAATTGTATTTAAATGATTAAGAAATGAACTAGGTTTAAACACAGTTTTTCAATTTACATTACAGGAGGAAAAACCGGTGGAAGTAGCATGTCGTTACGGGCGTAATGCTTTTTAAATTTTGCACAGGTTTGTATTGGATCCGTAACACCATATTTAAGCTTTTTGGCTTCAGTTAAAAGGCCACTCCAAAACAAATAGCAAGCTTTAATTAATCCAAACTGTGATGACATCCTTGCCTGTAGTTTTGAATAAGTATCTCCAGGACGAATGCGTGCGGCTGCAATGGTGATGTTGCCGGCCATCTTATTGTCTTTTTCTAAGGTAAGTAGTAATCTTTTGGTGTCAGCAAGTGTTTGGGAAAACTTCTGTGCATTATTTAGGTCATTATCACTTTGACCTAATATACTAGTATTTGCATGTTCCATTTCAGCGAGCAAGTCAGAGATTTGAGTATCAAAAACACTTTGAACCTGATCGCTTTCTACCACATTGCGGTTTAGTCTTCTCGATAGATGTACCATTTCTTTTTTAGTTACATCATGGACTACCATTAAAAATTCATCCCCATCAGAAGGTTTAAAAAAATTAACTTTATTGCCAGATCTTGGTGTATTGTTAATTACTGAGGCAATTGCTTCTAAGTAAAGATCTCCTGCTTCCATCTGTTTTAAAAAATAATTCACTTCTCCTAAGTTGCCAGCATCCATAAGTACTACAAAGGTGTGTAGTTTGTCAGGTTTTGTATCTTGTGATCTGCGCTTTTTAGGCTTATATGAAGCATCTGCTCTGGTTTCAATGATGTGATCGAGTAGTTTTTTTCCGGTACCAACAACACCCTTTTTTTGGCTATTAAAGGATAAAAAACCCGATTTGCTATCGACGATAAACTCTTCATATTTTTTGTTGCCATTAGGAAGCAGTGTCTCCAATACATAAATTTCTTCATCATCAATTTGCCTTGTAATAATTGCCACGGTATCAGAAATTCTATGTACCAGCTTGTGCCTATGACACTTAGGCATTGGACACTCACTTACTGGTGTATCGGTTTTACATCTAAGACATAGAGACGTATACCTGGTCATTTCATCTAATTGTTGTGCATATGAACGGTTGTGTGTCCTCATGCCCGTCTTGGCAACCCTATCAACCTCACGCATGAATGCCATAAGAGACTGTATGGTTTGCAAGCAAGACTGAGCAGAGGCCATTGGACTAAGTGTTCCAGAGTAAGAAATACCAACTAGAAAATATAAAAAAATGATATATATGCTAAACAATAGCTTTATTTTTAAACGTATAATTTTCATATTACATCCATTAGTTAACAACAAAAAACTAATAGTCGATAACAGCTACTTGTAACACACAACTGTTTTGAAAGGTTGAAGAAAATATATTTAAAAATTAACAAAACTAAAAAATGCAAGTGATAAACAAATCTTGATAAGCTGCTTGATTGGACTTGGCGCATTGTTTGTGGTGCAATGGAGTGATTAGAAGATGTGAGCACTTCCCAGATGAGTCTATTACTGAAGCAACCCTGAAATACATCGATTTTCTTCTTAACTAACTACTACCTCGGATTATCCTTGTCGTACTTCCTGTGTCAAGTAACTTAAGGGTAAAAGTATAATATTTATTTAAGACATACCGATAGACTTATATCCAGTTGGGGTAAAATATGAAATTATTTTATGTTTTGTTGTTAATATTGATGTCTTTTAGGCTTCATGCAGTCAGTAGTTGTCAGTTTGAGATGAATTACTCATCAACAATTCCAGGTACAGATGGTGCGGGAGATGTCACCACATATTACACTCTTGCCTACGCCACATCTATTCACGATAGTAGCGAACCACCAATATTACCTATCATTAAAACAGGCCAACAAAAAATTTGTAAAAAAACATCCTGCAAGTTGATAGTAACACTGAAAAATACTAAAAAAGTAATTGGCAGCAAAGTATTTGACTATATTTATGACAAAACCAGCAAGAGTAATAAGCCGACAGATTTAAGTGAAACCAACTTGTTTGAAATGTGGAGTGAAGATGTAGGTAGTGGAGAGTTTCTCTTTACTTTCAAAAGTAGCAGTTCAACAAAACCATACTGCACATTTAAAGTTAGCATAGGTCTTAAAAAGTGAGATGTGATGAACTTGCACTTTAAAGCTATTTTTATAATCACTATGCTATTAATACTTAAAGTTTTTGCAATTGAACAAGGGTGGAATTGTCACACTATGTACATTGATGAGCCCCCTTTTTGGGTAGCTGTTGGCGATAGTGGCATGAAAGGCAAAGGATACGAGAACATTAAAGAAGTAAAAAGGGGCAAGCTTAAAAATGCCCGGGTAATACCCAAAGGATCAATTGTTATTAAAGATCCAGAAAGGCCCTTGATCCAAAATCCAGATAACGGAGCTGAATACATGCCCGTGATTGTGGCATCTATCCAAAACACAAAAAGCATGCAAAAAAGAAAAAAAATAATCGCTGATAATTTCAATGCTCAGGAGGGATTTAACAAACGCATTTACCCGATGGCGGCAGCAAAAAACCCAATAGTGATGATTGGAGATGATGGTTATATCTTTGCAGGAAGACCAAAATCGTGGAGAGATAAAAATGGGAATCAACATATCGCCAGAGTGAATCCATCGATCATAGCTCCAGGTACACTAAAGCTAAAAACCAAAAAGGCCTCTGTCTCCAACGATTTTGTTTTTATCGTAAAGCAAGATGCACCATTTTTTGATGTCCCTGGGGTTGATAAGTTTGATCAAAATCATTTATTGGCCCTAGATGTGTCAAATGGGCAGTACAAAGTGAATAAATGTGTAGATCCAATGGACAGTGAGAATTTTGTGCTCAATTATGTTTTTAATGTAAAAAAAGTCAATACAGATGGAACTATTGAGCAAGTATCTAACTTATCAATTGATACCACCTCTGATTGTGGTTTTGAGTTTTTAACAGGTATAATGCCTATTGATGAAAAACTTCACTCTCAACTTTTAAACCTCTCCATTGCAAGCCAGTCCATTTCAAATCAAGCTATACCCATCGAAGAGATGTTGTTTATGCAAGAGATGGACATGGTTCAGATTCCTCAGGGGGCAATGAAAAAAATTGGCAAACAGTGCTACAGCAAAGGGCCCTTTGGAAGCTATCACTATATAGGAGCTGGAGTAAGTAGGTGTCCTGCAGCAGGAGTTGGCGGCAGAGCTGGCAAAAGACAAAGACAAAAAGCAATAAGGGAGCAGCAGTCGGACTCCCTGCTAAGACCAGCTGTTGCCTGTGCATTTAGCGGGGGATCAAATAGTGTCTTAAAGCGTTTTAAGGATAGGTGTTCTGAGTGCATTGTACAGTGGGGGGATGCATTTTGGCCCAAAGGGGCAAGACATAAAGGCCACAGACGAGGTACATGTATTGATATGAGACCGCAAAAACAAGATAATAGTATAGGAGTTAGTAACGCTTCAGATACAACAAGATATAGTGCTGATAAAACTCAAATACTGATAGAAGAATTGTTAAGGGCCGGTGCTCATAAAGTTATGTTCAACGGTGGTAGCATGTTAAAAAAAATCTCCCCTGATTTAAAAACATCATCTAAAATTTTCCAAGATAAAAAAGTAGGACACCTGTATAATCGCCTTCACTCAAATCACATTCATGTTTGTTTTCCAGGTAAACCCCAGGTGCAGAAACAACTTGTAATTCAAAAAAGTATTGTAAATCTTCAAGCAAGAATTAAAAAACTTAACAAACGCAGAGTAACCAAAAAAAATAAATTGAAAATAAAAAATCTTAAAAAAAGGATCGAAAAACAAGAGTCTAGGCTAAAAGCTCTAAAGCTAGGCTTTGCTAGAATGAAAAAAGCATGT
>JADHTQ010000027.1 GCA_016784965.1 Bacteriovoracaceae bacterium
GTAAGAATATAGACAGGGTGGGGCGCACCCTAAGAGATCGTGGAGATGTGGTTGCTAGACCAATCTTTGAAGCGGTAACCTCTAGCTGTGCATTAGTACACTAGGAATCCCCTTCATTTATGGAGGGGAGGACGTCAAGGCCTAAAGGTTAAAAAGTGAGATAATTGTGTAGTTTTAACACCAAATTGCTTATCCAGAGCTAGTTAATAAGAGGAGTTACAAGATCATGAAAATTATGGTTATCAACACGGGGAGCTCATCTATCAAATTTCAACTGTTTGATATGGCAAACAATAGCGCTGCAATTGTGGAAGGACTGATTGAGAGGATTGGAGAAGCCAAGGGTAGAATAAAATATAAAAGAGCGAAGCAGGGGGATGAGTACAACAAAGAAGAAGTGTTTAATGATCATAAAGATGGCCTAGAATTAGTTGCTAAATTATTGGTCGATAAGCAGTGGGGTGTGATTGATGATGTTCAAGAGATTGATGCGGTAGGGCATCGGACGGTGCATGGGGGAGAGAGGTTTAATAAGTCTGTACACATTGATGATAAGGTTATGAATGCCTTAAAAGAGATGATTCCCTTAGCTCCTCTGCATAACCCGGCCAATATAACTGGAATTGAGGTCGCACAGCAGATTTTCCCTCACGCCAACCAGGTCGCTATCTTTGATACTGCATTTCACCAAACAATGCCACCAAAGGCCTATAGGTATGCTATTCCTGAAAAGTTGTATAGAGATTCAAATATTAGGCGTTATGGATTTCATGGAACATCACATCTTTATGTTTCCAGGGAGGCCTCCAGCTACCTAAATATACCTATTGAGAAATTTAACTGTATTACAATTCATATTGGAAATGGATGTAGTATGGCAGCAATTGCAGAAGGCAAAAGTGTTGATACGTCCATGGGGATGACTCCTCTTGAGGGTTTAATCATGGGAACTCGTTGTGGAGATATTGATCCGGCAATCCCATATTATCTTGCTACAAACAACTCTATGACTATTGAAGACATTAATACTACTTTAAATAAAGAAAGCGGAGTAAAGGGAATAGCCGATAGTAATGATCTGCGCGATATTGAAGAGCGCTATATTGCAGGAAATGATGAAAAGGCAAAGCTGGCCATTGAAATGTACGCTTATCGCATAAAAAAATATATTGGCGCTTACTTTGCGGCCTTATCCCGAGTAGATGCCATTATTTTTACTGCCGGGGTCGGTGAGAATTCTGATATTATCAGGGAGCTGGCTTGTGATAAGCTTGATAATTTGGGAATATGCTTAGACGTTCAAAAAAACAAGGGTCGCAAAAAAGGTATTTGTGATTTGAGTAAAGACAATACAAAAGTAAAAATTTTAGTTGTTTCTACGAATGAGGAATTAGAAATCGCCAGACAAACTAGAGACGTCGTACAAGGTACTGTTGGTTAGCGCAAAGAATCTGGAAATCGCAAGATATATCTTCTGGAGATAATTTTAAAAATTGATGAATCTGATTTGTTGGAAATATCTTCGACTTCATAAAGCCCGTTACTTTCAAGACGCGATATTCTTTGTAGTCTTTCATTTAATATATCGATAAAATTGCCAATGGCTGTCTTTTTAACAGCTGATGTGTGTTTTGTAATATTTTTTAAAACTTTTCCCAAACTTGTTTGCTCCAAAGAGGGATATTTAATGGGAAAACTAGAGGCCACTAGTTGTCTTTTGGTATCTTTATCTAGTTTTTTAAAATCTTTTTTTAACTTCTTTTGTATATTAGAAAAAAATATCTTCTGTTGCCCTGTTATATCTATGTTTTGTCTTTGTTTTTGGAGAATGACTTGGGATGCTTGTTTTGCCAAGGTTTTATTTAGTTTTTGGATTTTTTTTCTTTTTTTACTAAGCCTTCGAGCATACTTGTCTCCCAATTTTTGGTTGCCTTCATAAAAGGCGTCACTCATCTTTTTTAAAAGACTTACTGTGCTGTTTAGTAAATTTGATTGGGCAAGCTTACTATATCTGGCTGCAGGAACTTCTGCTTTTTTACAACTGTTTGTTTTTTTACATGAGCAGCTAGCATTTACTTTTAAGTTGGCCCCTGCTCCTTTAAAGCAAATAGTATCATTCCCTTTGGGGGCTGCATTTGCATTTTCTACTGTAAATTCTGCGAAAATTTCTAACCAATCGGAGATTGTTTTTTTGATTTGGCTGGTTTGTCCACCAAATCTAGTTCTTAAAGCATTTTCCAAACCTTCGTATTCATCGGCAATATCATCACACATTTTGGCTACATCACTAAAGCCCTTCCAGACAAAATATGCGAGCATTGAATGGGCACCAAACAAGATTGCCCTGGTTTGAGGTTGCTTAAACATTTTTTTCACTTTCGGCATCATGTCTTTTGCCAAATGGATTATTGCCATGGCAATACCTCCACCAGCAACAATTCCTAATTTGTCTAAATCACCAGCACTAAAGGCATGGGCATTTGGAAGCAATATAGACTCTAATTTATTTAACAAATTATTATTTTGAAAAAGTGCAGTAGGGTCGCCGGTGATACCTTCACAAGTAGTAGCAGGTCCTGGTGGTAAGGTTGATTCGTACAAGGCAAATGCTGAAGCTGCAGCAAACCCTATCCCTGCAGTTAGTGCCGCGGTTGCTTTTTTTCTGCTGGTTTGTGCCGCTGATCGTACGGCTTCTTTGCACGATTTAAGGGAGTCAACTTGAGCGTTGGGGGTGTCACCCATATCACTTTGTTCAAGGGCCTGTTTAAAGCCATTCCAATTGAGCATCTCTTGGGCCAGGTATGCAAGTCCTGAAAGACCGTATATCCTTACTGACCAGGCTTGGGGACAAGATTTGTAAGCAAGGATTGCAATCATGGATACTGCTACCATTGAAATCATTGACATTACCATGAGCCCAGTGATCTTTTTTCCAAGGGTTTTAGACTTTTCGAGTTGTTTGTCTTTGTAAACATTCATCTGGTTAGAAATGCGCTCGGGGGAGATACCATTTGTTTTCATATCTTCGATTTCACTGTCAGTGAATCCGATTGTCTTTAGAGCATCAATTTCATCATCGCTTAAGTTTACTGAAACATTTTCTGCAATTTCTGGAAATTGCTCCATTACAGCTACTTGTTGGGCCGGAGTTAGCTCATTGGCCAGTGCCTCTAGTTGTTCTGGGGGAACGTTGTCAGCGATTTGTTGCACTTCCTCTGGGGATAATTCATTCAACATATTTTCTAACTGTTCGGGGGGTGTATTTTCAATTAGGTTTGTTAGATCTTCGGGGGGAAGGTCCAATAACATTTGGGCAGTGGGGGAGTTTTCTTCTTCAACGGTAGCAGGAGGTGATGGTTCAGTGATGACGTTGTCATTTTCGGCAGGGGGAGCCGGCTCAGTAGTAACGTTATTGGTATCAACTATTGGGGCTGGCTCATCCTCTGAAATTACTTGATCTCCAGGAGGTGGTGGAAAGTCAGCAGGAGGTTGACCATTCACCATTGCTTGTCGCAACTGAGTTATTTGGGCATCTGTTAGGGAATCTATAAAATTATCTGAATATCCTTGTCCTTTTAAGAGCTGTCTTTCCATAGGTGTAACTGGTCGTACGCTTCGAGCATAGCTGTTGTCAACAACACTTAACTGGAGACTTAAAAGACATGTAACTATTAAATAGATTATAAAACGTTTCACGGCATTTCCTAGGTAAATGAATTATCTAGTAAATTATGATCTAACATAAGTGGAGTGACAAGAAGAAGTGGAAAATTAGCGGGTGATTTATGAAGTACGATCTTCTTTTAAATTAATAAAAAAAGATCGTACTTATTGATTTATTTAGTTTACTTCAAATCCCGCTCTACTGAGCGCTTTTTCTATCGCATTTAAAGTAACATTGCGGTTTACAACAATAGCTACAGTGGCACTGCCATCAAAAGATAGATCAATAGATGATCTATCAACTTGGGCATTTATACCAGCTTTTTTAAGCGCCTTTTGTACCTTTTGTTGTACTTGCTTTATCTTATTTGAATGGGACAGCATAGAGTAGCCAAAGATCATATCTTGAAGCTCAGACAGCTCTACTGAACGAGTTACAACTGGTAGGGCAAAGCTTTTAGTTACTGTCTTAACTTTAGTTAGATCTTCATCATCTAGATTTATAGCTTCATCTTCGAGTTCTACATTCAGTTCGATCGTTATTTGATAATCTCCGGTAAGCTTAGAAAGTTCAAGCTCTGAAATATCTACAACCACTTTAGTTTGTTCATCAGAGTTTACAAGCTGATAATCATCATTTGGCACTACCTTATTCATGAGTTGTTGGCCTTTATGATTGATGATAACTTTAAGTTGCAGCTGTGATGGATTAAAGACTTTTTGAGTTGTGAAATCTAGGGTTGTACGTTCTAAGTTAACTCGAGTAATGCCACCAGATACTGGTGATAAAGTTTCTGCTTTGTCAGCAAAAGAAACCTGATACTTTACAACGTATCTATCTTCGTCTGACCCTTCAATGACATCAATGTTTTTACTCACCATAACAATCACAGGTTGTTCAGATTGATCTTCAACTTCGAGGAGAACTTCACCAAGTTTTGTTAGATTGATTTGAAAATCAACTTTTAAATTTTCTAAACTATTTTCGAATTCAAATTCAACGTCTGCGGTTAGTTTTTTAACTACTACAGTATATGGAGTTCTAACAGTTCTGGTACAAGCATAAGTTTCCTCGCGATACCTAGTTACATCTCGACAAACATATTCTTGATATGGAACATCTTCACAATACTGCCTTGAAGGTTCCCAGTGGCATTCATTTCGGGTAGTGGTGGAGCACTCTTGATCGGTATAAGGAACTCTCTCACAAATTCTTCTTCCAGGAATTGTGTTACATACTCTGCGTCCTGGAGTTGTATTACACACCCTTTCTCCAGGTACAGTACGACAGACCCTTTCTCCTGGAATTCTTCTACAAACTCTTCTACCATTTACCTGCTCACAAACTCTTTGTGCTTGAGTTCTTTCACAAACTTGTCTTGAAGGCCTATTGTGGCATACTTCTTGACCAGGTTCTCTGTGACACTCCTCCCTGGATGGGCCATCGTGGCATTCTCTTCGATATCTTGTGACGTCGCGGCATTCTCGATGAGGAACATCATGGCACACTTCATGGCCTGGTATGTCTTCACATTCTCTGCGATATTGTGTTTCATAATCACAGACATTTTCAGTATATGGAACTTGACGAGTGCAAGTATCGGGTACCTCTTCTTCATTATAGCGTGTTTCGGTTAGTACATTTTTCAAAGTTAGTGTTTCACCAGGTTGTCCCTGATAACTAAATTGGGCCGATGAAGCTCCTTCATTGGCGTTGATTGTAAAAGATAATAGCAAACATAGCATTGTGATAATATTTGCAAACAGTTTGTTTTTCACTCGTTTCTCCTTTTAATAGTATTGAAGATATAAATTGACTGTGATTTAGGCATGCAAAAAGTACTCCACGACGCGCCCGCCCGGTGCTGCGCATCGATGTTCGGTTAATTCGATAGGAAAAAAAATATAACATATTTTAATGCTGGACGCATAGGCACTAGTGTCACTTTGACCACATATTTGATGTATAAATGTGTGTCTTTTTGGCCATCCAGGTAGATCTTTAGTTGTGCAAGCACAACTAAAGAATTTAATTAAATTTTAGATGTTCGATTGTACTTTGCGACAGTCTTTTTTCTACGTTTTTCAGCAGAGGCGGACTTTTCTTTTAGTCTGATGGAAGGTTTTTTGTATTCTTGACGCTTTCGATACTCACGAATTACACCGAATGACTCACACAGTCTTTTGAATTTTTTCAAAGATCTCTCGAGACCAAACTTATCGTCAATTCTTACCTGAATAGATGTTTCACGTGCCATTAATAATCACCTCCCCTTGGGCTCCTTTAATAGGCATAACACTTTGAGAAAAAAGTATAGCAAAAAAGGATTCCTTAAGCTAGGATGAAGCCACTTTAAAGTCAACCCTTTTTTAATGAATAAAGCGCGAACGAGGCGCACACCATGGTAGATGATGGGCAGATGGGACTTTTTGATAACAAGGAACCATCTTGTGTAAAAAATTCAAATAAGCAAAGCACTCCGCTGGCCTATTTGGCAAGGCCCTCTACTTTTGACGAATTTATTGGACAAGCTCATATTTTTAGACGCTACCCATTCTTGAAAAAAAAGAACTTTCCAAGCATCATATTTTGGGGGCCTCCAGGAACTGGAAAAACCACTTTGGCCTATATTATGGCGCAAAACTGCAATAAGGATATATATAAATTTAATGCAGTATTGGGAGGAGTTAATGAGCTTCGCAAACTGATTAACTCAGCAGTAGAGGTAAAACAGAAGTATGGTACAGAATCCATTATCTTTATAGATGAAATACATCGCTTCAATAAGGCCCAGCAGGATGCTCTTTTGCCCTATGTAGAAGCTGGAAGCTTTACGCTAATCGGTGCGACAACCGAAAACCCCAGAAGCTCAGTAAATAGGGCCTTAATCTCCAGAGTTCAAACCATAGAGCTTAAAAAACTTGAAGAAGCTGATATTTTGTCAATCCTAAAGAATGTAGTTTCTAAGTTTGAGGTATGTATACCAGAAGAAGTAGTAGTCTTTATTGCCGATTTAAGTAATGGTGATGCAAGGCTTGGGCTAAATGTGTTAGACATAGTAAAAAGTCTGGCCAAAGAAACTGCAACGAACTTAACTCCAAAACAAATTAAAAATTTAATATTAGAAAATTGTAGGGACTTTGATCGCAATAAAGATCGCCACTATGATGTTATTTCGGCCTTCATTAAAAGTATGCGCGGAAGTGATCCTCAAGCAGCAATTTTATGGCTAGCCGTGATGCTTGATGGAGGCGAAGACCCCGTATTTATCGCGAGACGTTTAGTAGTATTTGCCTCAGAAGATGTAGGTAACGCTGATCCGATGGCCTTAAATGTTGCCACGGCGACACTTCTGGCAGTTTCTAAGATCGGGATGCCAGAGGCCCGCATAAATTTAGCACAAGCCACAACATATTTGGCATCGACGGTTAAAAGCAATGCAAGCTATATGGCCATCAATAAGGCCTTAGAATATGTTCAAAACCAGCAGACGATCGAAGTTCCAGACCACTTAAAAAATTATCCTCCAAAAGATTTTACTGGAAAGTACCTTTATCCTCACAATTATCCAGAACATTTTGTTAAGCAAAAGTACACCAAAGGTGACATTCCACAATTTTATAAACCAGATGGAGTTGGTCGAGAGGAGAATATCCACAAAAGACTAGAGGCGTTATGGGCAAACGCTGGTGATGCGCAGGATAAAAACTAATATTAGTTTTGTTAATAAAAAGTATTGGCCAAACTGATATTGCTTTTATATTATTCTATTAGGTTTACTAACAACCATTAACTCGAGGTCTAAATTTTGACAAAAATCTTAATTTTTTCTTTGGTTTTTCCCTTACTTTGTATCTCTTCGATTCAAGCAACAATCCACGATTATTACCCAGTATCTTATGCTGACAAGCTAGAAAAAGGAATGATCCAAGATGCTAAATTGAAACGTGCACTCATTGCGATATGGAGTAAAAAGCATCTCGTTAGACAAGGGTTACGTGATGTATTGACTGACAATTGCCCAGCTGATCTGAGCGATGATAGCGCAAGCTGTAAGGGTAAAAAAGTTTTAGGTTACTTCAAGGCCCGCAAATACCTTTTTGGACAACTACATCTGAAAGAGGATGAATCGGGATATTTTGTTAGGGGTGTGTATTGCAATAAAAGGTTTACTACTGATGACTTTGGTTCTGAGCGAACTATTGGACCCATGAGCATTCCAAATAGTAATATTCTAAATTGTGAGCACACTTGGCCGCAAAGTAAGTTTAATAAGCGTAAGTCGACCTCAGCTCAAAAATCAGACCTTCATCACCTATATCCTACTGCATCATTTGCAAATTCTGAAAGAGCAGATTTTCCCTTTGCGGAAGTTGATGGACATTTCCTTTCTGACTCATGTCAAATTTCCAGTGTTGGTATAGCACTAGATTTTGTTAAGCGAAGATATATGTTTTTTGAGCCACCTAATCAACATAAAGGTAATGTGGCTAGGGCATTATTTTATTTTTCAGTAGTTTACGACATGAGAATTGACAAGGGGCAAGAAGAATACTTGCGCAAATGGCACAGAGATGACCCCGTCGATGAAGAAGAAAGCATTCGCAATAATGCCATTATGAAAATTCAAGGCACCAGAAATCCTTTCATTGATATTCCAGAGCTAGTAGATAGAGTTAGCGATTTTTAAAAACCCCACTCTATAGTGTAGTAGAAAATCTTGCCAAATAACGTCCATTTTTATAGTGTAGCCATCTTAAGTGTTTTCAATAATTTCAAGGAGGCCTTTTTGTGACTAACGATGATAAAGATATTCCACGAGTGGAAATAATCCCCGAAGAATGTAAGGGATGCGAACTTTGTGTTACTCAATGCCCAAAAGATTGTTTGTACATGTCTGATAAGATCAATCAATTCGGATACAATGTTGCGTGCTACACAGGGGAATCATGCACTGGGTGCGGAATTTGTTTTTATGCTTGCCCCGAACCAGGAACAATAAAAGTTTTTAAAAAATAAGGGAGAAAGTGATGAAAAGAGAATTTATAAAAGGAAATGATGCAATCGCCAAGGCAGCACTGCTGGCCGGTTGTACTCAGTACTACGGTTACCCCATTACTCCCTCTAGTGAAATAATTCACACTGTAGCAAGAGTTTTCCCTAAAGCCGGAGCTAGCTTTGTACAAGCCGAAAGTGAGTTGGCTGCCATAAACATGGTTTACGGTGCTGCCACTACTGGACAGAGAATTATGACAGCATCATCTAGCCCTGGAATTAGTCTCAAGCAAGAAGGGGTATCATACATGGCGTCTGCGGAACTTCCATGTGTGGTGGTAGATATCATGAGAGCAGGCCCAGGTCTTGGTAACATCTGGCCTGAGCAAAGTGATTATGACCAAGTGGTAAAAGGTGGCGGACACGGTAGTTATAAAACACCAGTTTTAGCACCAAATTGTCCACAAGAAATGTGCGATCATACGATCTTGGCCTTTGAGCTTGCAGATAAGTATCGAACTCCTGTTTACGTTTTGGCCGATGCCTACATGGGGCAGGTAATGGAACCAGTTACATTTCCTAGCGAAGTCGCCAAAGTGGAAAAAAAAGATTGGGCGTTATATGCAGATAAAGACAGCAAGCACAACCTCGTAACTTCAATTCAAATGAATACTATAGAGATGGAAAAGGTGAACATTAGATTGCAAAAGAAGTACCAAGAGATTGTTGCAAATGAAGTACGTTTTGAAGAATACTGCATGGACGATGCAGAGATGGCATTGGTCTCTTATGGAATCGCTTCTAGAATTTCACGAAGTGTAGTGGATGAATTAAGAGAAACTGGACTGAAGGTTGGTCTTCTAAGGCCAATTACCCTTTATCCATTTCCAACTTTGCGGATACAAGAGCTTAGTAAAAGAATTAAAGTTTTTGCTGCAATCGAACTATCAAATGGCCAGATGGTAGATGATGTTAAGTTAGCAGTTAATGGAGCCTGTCCTGTCGAGTACTATGGGAGAATGGGAGGAGCAGTTCCCACCCACGAAGAAGTCGTTTCTCAGGTTAAGGGATTTTATAAATTGTATCTAGCTTAAAACTTAAATTGGAGAAAAAAGATGGGAAAAATATTACAAAAACCAACAGGATTCTATGATAAGTTTGTTAGAAAGCCTGGTACATATGATCAAGTAACTCATTACTGCCCCGGCTGTGGACACGGACGTATCCATAAATTAATTGCCGAGGCCATGCAAAATTTAGAAATTGGTGACCAAACGGTTTTTATCTCTCCAGTTGGTTGCTCGGTATTTGCCTACTACTACTTCGATTGTGGAAATATTCAATCAGCACATGGTAGAGCACCCGCTGTTGGCACCGGAGTCGCAAGAAGTAACCCTCACGCTATAACCATCAGCTATCAAGGTGACGGTGATTTGGGTGCAATTGGTACTTCTGAAATTATCCATGCTGCCAATCGAGGCGAGCGGATGACAATCATTTTTGTTAATAATGGAATTTATGGGATGACCGGAGGCCAAATGGCCCCCACAACATTACCAGGACAAATTACTAGTACAACTCCATATGGGCGTGATGCAGCAACAACAGGGCTGCCAATGAAAATGTGTGAAATTATCTCTCAATTAGATGCCCCAGTATATGTTGAAAGAACGGCAGTGACAGACGCCAAGGGCATTATGAAAACAAAAAGAGCGATCACGAAAGCTTTAAAGTCACAGAAAGAGGGCTATGGATTTTCATTTGTCGAGATTTTGTCAGCTTGTCCTATCGGTTGGAAAATGTCTGCCAATGACTCCATAAAAAGAATTGAAGAGGAGATGATTCCATATTTTCCGCTAAAAACTTTTAAAGATGAAATTGCAGATAGAACTCCCAGGCCAGTAGTACCTGTAGCACCTTCTCAGGAGGATGTGTTAAAAGCATTAGGTCATGATCAAAAAGAGGAAATACTATTTAAAAATGACAAAAAATTTATAGATGATTTTACTACTCAAAAGGTTAGAATCGCAGGTTTTGGCGGCCAAGGTGTTTTGATGGCCGGTACAACGCTTGGCATGCTGGGAATGGAACTAGGATTGGATGTAACATGGTTGCCGTCTTATGGTCCAGAAATGAGAGGTGGCACCGCCAATTGTCACGTGGTTTTATCCAATAAAGAAGTTGGATCTCCTGTTGTTGAGTCACCAAATGTTCTAATTGCGATGAATGAACCGTCTCTTGTGGAATTTGAGCCGAGTGTAACACCTGGAGGTTTGGTAATTGTAAACTCTTCAGTTGTAGTCGGAAAATGTAAAAGAAGTGATGTGACGGTTTTAGAAATTCCCATGACAGAGATTGCAGACTCATGTGGCCTCAAGGCCGCTGCCAATATGGCTTCTATAAGTGCATATCTGGCTTTTTCAAAAGTAATAGAAAAAGATCAACTGGTGACTTTAATTAAGGCCAAGTTTAAGAAAAAATCTTTGATCGAGCAAAACGTAGCCGTTATCGAAGCAGCATACAAATATGTGAGTGATCATGTTAGGGGCTAACATAACTCTAAATTGGCCTTCGACCATAGAGTTTGGAGAAGGCAAATTAGAAAGACTAATAGAGCATCTAAAGGACAACAAAAGAGTTTTCTTTTTAGTTGATCAACATATTGTCGGCAAGATTGATCCTATTACTTCTAAACTCAAAAGTATGGGGATATCTACACAAGTATCCACTGAGATAGTGCCCGAGCCTCCACTTGAAGCTTTAGAACAGCTACTTGAGCCAGTTAGAAGTTTTGCACCTGATGCTATTGTAGGTGTAGGGGGAGGATCAACTCTCGATTTGGCCAAACTGGTAGCGGTCTTGTTTGACGGCTCTCAAAATGTTATGGATATTATTGGTGTTGGATTGGTCAAAGACAGAAAGGTAAAGCTAATTACAGTTTCTACCACCTCAGGAACTGGCAGTGAAGTGACCCCGATTGCAGTTTTAACAGATGTTCAGCAAAAGCTAAAAAAGGGAGTCGTTAGCCAATTTTTAATTCCAGATGTGGCAATTGTAGATCCACTATTAACTTTAAGTGTTCCCAAATCTATTACTGCAGCAACTGGAATGGATGCCATAGTTCATTGTATTGAAGCTTATACAAACCGTTTTGCACATCACATAATTGATAATATTGCCCTAGAGGGAATTAGATTACTTTCTAAAAATTTAGAAAGTGCTGTAAAAACTGGCGATGATAAACAGGCAAGAAGTGCATGTGCTCTTGGTAGCATGTATGGAGGCATGTGTCTTGGGCCTGTGAATACTGCAGCCGTACACGCAATGGCCTATCCTTTGGGAGGAGAGTTTAAAATTTCTCATGGCGTTTCAAATTCAGTACTTCTGCCATTTGTCATGATCTATAATCTTCCAAGCTGTACTGCAAAGTATGCCAATATTGCCAAGGCCATTGGGGTAGAGCGCAAAGCAGGGGAGACAGACGAGACTGTGGCCATGAATGGAATTTTGAGATTAAGAGAGATCGCACTTAATTGTGAAATTCCCTCAAATATAAAAATGTTGGATGTTCCAGAAGATGCTATTGATTCCATGGCTCATAGTGCGTTAAAAGTTACAAGGCTTATGGCAAATAACCCCAGAGAAATTGATTTTGATAGCGCTAAAGAAATTTATACTAAGGCTTACAAAGGGATTTTATAAATGAAGGGTTTTTTTAATAAAATTTTATATATAGATCTATCAAATGAGTCTTTTCATTATCAAGATATTACGGATGATCTTTTAGGTCGTTGTTTAGGTGGAAAAGGTCTTGGGGCCCATCTTCTTATGAAAGAAAATGAGCAGGGAGTAGATCCGCTGTCTAAAGACAATGTGTTCATTATTGCTACTGGACCAATTACTGGCACTATGGCCTGGAGTCAATCACGCTTTGGAGCCTATACAAAAAGCCCAGCCACTGGTGGTTTTGGTGAATCCTATTGTGGTGGTTCACTGGCACCTAAAATAAAAGGCTGTGGAGTAGATGCCATTGTCATCAAGGGAGGAGCATCTAAGCTAAGTTACCTGGCCATTGATGAAAGTGGAGTGAAGTTTTGTGATGCAACTGCCATCTTACAAGCTGAGACATTTGAAAGTGAAGACTATATTTTAAAGGATGCACCAAAAGGTGCAGGAGCGATGGTCATAGGTCCTGCCGGTGAGAACCTAGTTCGTTTTGCTTGCATCAAGTCTGACAAGTGGAGGTCACTGGGCCGTGGTGGACTGGGAGCTGTTTGGGGAGCTAAAAACCTAAAAGGTATTTCGTTTTCCGGCAAAAAAAAATGTGAGATTGCCAATCAGGATCTGTTGAAAAAGTTTGTGAAAATTATCTCTCAAAAAGGCAAAGAAAGTCCGGTAACCGCCTTATACCAAAAACTAGGCACCCCCATGCAAGTAAAGGTCATGAATGCCAAAAAAGGTTTTCCAACCCGTTACTGGCAAAAGGGATACTTTGATGGGTGGGAAAAACTTTCTGCTGATTATATGCAAGAAAATTTTGAGGTTAGTCAGCACCCATGCCCAACTTGTTTTTTACGATGTACGAAACACTCAGTTGTAAAAAATGGAAGACATAAGGGGCTGGAGCTTGAGGGACCAGAGTTTGAAACTATCTATGCTTTGGGAGGCCTGAGTGAAATAGACTCATTAGAAGAGGTCGCCTGGCTAAATGTTCTTTGTGACAAACTTGGAATTGATACTATGAGTGCTGGTAATATTGCCGCCTTTGCAGTCGAGGCCCATAAGGCCTCTAAAATTGATTTTGAGATCGATTATAACCAACCAGATCGAATCGCAGAACTTTTTGGCCTAATTTCAAAAGGTGAAGGCGTAGGTAAGATTTTTCAAAAAGGTATTAAAGAAGCTTCAAAAGAACTCGGTCTTGAAGATATAGCTATTCACGTGAAAGGGTTAGAGCCTGCCGGATTTGATCCACGAGTGCTAAAGGGAATGGGATTATCTTATGCAACTTCGGCCAGAGGTGCTTGTCACTTGCGTGGAACATTTTATAAAGCAGAACTATCAGGCATGATGGACCCAGATCAAATTAAGGGCAAGGCCAAACTACTAATTGATTTTGAAGATCGTGCAGCAATTTTTGATAGTATGGTCCTTTGTCGCTTTTTTAGAGATTATATTTTGTGGGATGAGCTACTAATGCTTATCGAGGCAACAACTGGGAAAATTTATACTAAGGAGCAACTTGCTGATCTGGCCAATGAGACCACCAACCTTACGCGCAGGTATAATCATCGCGAAGGATTGGATAGCTCGACGGACACGTTACCTAAGCGTTTTTTAACTGAGGCAACAAAAGAGGGGGCAACCATGTCCCGGGAAGATTTAGATATGATGATCAAAGAATATAATGAACTTAGGTCAAAAAATATTTAAGAGGCAAAAAATGAAGATTGTAATTTTAGACGGACATACTGTTAATCCTGGAGATTTGGATTGGAAACCACTTGAAAAAATTGGTGATGTTGCTGTTTATCCTAGAACCAGCAGCGACCAGGTTCTAGAGAGATCAATGGATGCCGAAATAATTATTACTAGTAAAGTTATAATAGATAAGGACATAATCAACAAACTGCCAAAGCTGCGTTATGTTGGGGTTATTGCCACTGGTTTTAATGTAGTAGATATAGAAGCTGCCCGCCAAAAAAATATCGTAGTAACCAATGTAGCAGCTTACAGCACCTCATCGGTTGTGCAGTTAGTTTTTGCTCACATTCTAGAGTTGGCCAGAAGAGTTGGACATCACGACCAGTCAGTAAAAAGTGGCCAGTGGTCAAAGGCTTCTGACTTTTGCTACTGGGATTTTCCACAGGTTGGGCTGGATAAGAAGGCCTTGGGTATTATAGGATTTGGCAATATTGGGCAAAGTGTGGCCGCTGTTGGCAGCAGTTTTGGAATGAAGATTATTGCACATGACAATTTTATAGATAAATCCAAGCACTCAGATGTTGAGTTTGTCGAGCTAGATTCTATTTTTAAAAGAAGCGACTTTTTGAGTATTCATTGTCCACTTACTGATGAGACGAAGAACTTGATAAACAAAGATAATCTTATAAAAATGAAAAAGACCGCCTACCTCATTAATACAAGTAGAGGACCTGTAGTAAATGAACTGGACTTGGCTTGGGCCTTAAATACTGGAGAAATTGCAGGTGCTGGACTTGACGTTTTACAAGTGGAGCCACCGGGTGATAACCCACTGTTTAAGGCCAAAAATTGTTATATCACTCCTCATATCGGGTGGGCCTGTTTTGAAGCGAGGTCTTTGTTGATTGAACTTACTGCTTCGAATGTAGACGCATTTTTAGCAGGTGACCCCATCAATGTAGTAAATTGATGATCGATAAACTAGTAAAGATTAAACAAAATTTCCCTAATCATGCCATAGATGACGTTCTATTGTACTTGCAAGATTTACTTAAAAATTCGAAGTTAAACATACTACCTGGTAGTAAAATTGCTATAGCAGTTGGAAGTCGAGGAATCAACAACCTGCCTCTTATTGTCAAAACCCTGGGAGAATGGTTGGTTGATCTTGGCGCCCATCCTTTTGTTGTGCCTGCTATGGGCAGTCATGGTGGGGCTACAGCTTTAGGACAAGTTGAAATTTTAAACTCTTTAGGAATTGATGAAAAGGCGATGGGCATGCCTATCTGCTCTTCTATGAAGGTTGTTGAATTAGAGCAAGAGGGTACTGAGTTTAAGGCATATATGGATGAGCAAGCATATTTGTCTGATGGAGTTATTCTAATTAATAGAATTAAGCCACACACCGATTTTAAGTCTGACTTTGAAAGTGGCCTGGTTAAAATGGCAACCATTGGCCTTGGAAACCATAAACAGGCCCAAGCAATTCATCGCTTAGGGGTTGAGGGCCTAAAAAATGTTATGCCCCAGATTGCAAAAATAGTTTTTGATAGCGAAAAAATTATAATGGGTGTGGGCATTGTAGAAGATGGAAATGATGAAACAGCAGTTATAAAGTGTTTACCAACATCAAAGATTTTTATTGAGGAGCCACTTTTGTTGAAGAAGGCCAAGGACTATATGCCATCTCTGCCCACAGATGAAATAGATATTTTGATTGTAGATCAGATTGGAAAAAACATTAGTGGCACAGGCCTTGATCCAAACATTATAGGAAGAATAAAAATATTAGGTGAGTTGGAACCAAAGCGGCCAAAAATTAAAATTATCATAGTTGATGATGTTACTGCCGAGTCCCACGGCAATGCAATAGGAATTGGTTTGGCCGATATTATTACTAAAAAGCTATACGATAAGATTAATTATCAAGCCATGTATGAAAATGTTTTAACGAGTACTTTCATTGAAAGGGCCAAGGTTCCATTGGTAGCAAATGATTTAAATGAAGCTTTCAAGATCGCAAAGTCTGTCTGTGGACTAGTAGAAGAGAGCAAACTACGAGTTGTAAGAATTAACAACACACTTGATCTAAGTGAGGTAGAGGTTTCAAAAAGTATTTTGGAGTCTATGTCTAATTGAATTTTTCTTTACATTTATACTGCTCTAAAGGGTGCGGTAGTGGCGCGCCGGGTCACTGTAATTTGTACAGCGCACGGCGCGGTGCGCCTTGTTTATTTCTGTGTAGTGTCATATTTGAGCCCTAGTTTGAAAACAACCTGGAGAAAATTATGCACCACGCAAAGTATAAATTAGTACTCACACTTTTCTTAATAGTTTTAATGAACACGGCTATTGGTGCACCGAGTCAACCTTTGCCGCAATACGTCATGTTGGCGTTTGATGGTTCAAAGTCACATAATATGTGGAACAAAACCCTTGATTTTAGTAAACGGATGAAAAGAGACAAAAATTTAAATATTAAATTTACTTATTTCATAAGTGGCGTCTATTTTCTAACTAGAGGCAAAAGAAAATTGTATGATCCACCAAAGCACAGGGCGGGAGCGTCAGCGATTGGTTTTGCAAAAACTAAAGAAAGTATTGGTCAGAGGGTCAACTACTTAAATGAAGCACTGATGGATGGCCATGAAATAGCATCTCATGCAAATGGTCACTTCGATGGATCATCTTGGTCTCAATCGGACTGGGAGTCAGAGTTTAATTATTTTGAAGATCTTCTTTTTAATTTTGATGTTAACAATGAAATTAATAATGTTTCCCTAGATTTAGATAAGTCACAAATTATAGGTTTTAGGGCACCTCTGCTTGGTGTTTCTAGAGGCCTTTGGCCTGCACTCAAGCAATTTGGGTTTCGCTATGATACAAGTAAAGTGCGCGGAGAAGTTTATTGGCCAGAAATTTATCCAGCTAGTGGTGCATGGAACTTTCCTTTGGCCAGTTTTAAAATTGCAGGTACTGGTAAGAGAACACTTTCAATGGACTACAATTTTTATGTGGCTCAATCAAAAGCAAAAAAAGAGCGCGATCCAAGTAAGTTGAGGCGTTTTCAATCTCAAATGTATGAAACTTATATTAACTATTTCAAGAAAAATTACAATGGTAAAAGGGCCCCGATCCACATTGGTCACCATTTCTCGCTTTGGAACAATGGAATTTATTGGAGAGCAATGAAAGACTTTGCAGTTGCCGTTTGCGGGCTGCCACAGGTACGGTGTGCAACCTATAAAGAACTTGCTGATTATATGGATAATCACGGTCAAGAGCATCTAAATGCTAATAAATCAAATGCACCTTCATATCCTCTACCAAAAGCTTTACCGAAACTTACTAGAAAGCCTGAGTTTTCTCGCCCGCTTGAGATTTCTGCAAGTATGAAGTCACGTGGAGATGAAGTTTATGCAGTGTTGTCAGGGCAAGATAAAGCTTGGTTGCAAGATAAAGTACGCTATCAATGGGAAGTTAATGACACAATAGTTTCTTTAAAGCAACGTATTAAACTATCTAAGATTGATTTGCTTAAGCAAAGTCCACGTGCAATTTTGGCACTGTCTGTTAAAAAAGGTGGCCACGAGATTTTGCGAGTAACCAAAAGAGTTGTAAGAAATATGCTAATGAATATTGGTTCTAAGGCCTATACACACTTCACACTTTCTAATGACACCCTTGAGGATCAAATGCTTAAGGGGGATCACGTCGGTGCACACATGCACGAAGGTGAGTTTGATGTGGTACAAGACTTTCTTGAACAAGATGAAGCATTCACAATCGATATTTAAAAAACTGTGGTTCGCTTTGATACCATTTAAAATCACTTAGATGTAAGTTTTCATTTTTCTTCCTATCATTTTATAGTGATGGCCTTGTAAGTATAATCTGCTTTCTAAAAAGTTAATTTTATGATTACTTTAAATAGAGAATTTAAAGTTTATTTTTTAGACAAGGAGTGTACTTATGAGAAAATCGTTACTTTTGGTTTGTTTGGCTTTAATGTTTTCAACTATTGCTGTTGCAAGAGAAGTCAGGTTGCGTCTTGAATATAATGATCAGCAATACCGAGCGCGCAGGGGAGAGCTGAGTACTATTTATTTAAAGCGCGATATTAGAAGAAAAATTGAAGCAGAAGGGTTAAACATTAACTTAAATAGGGCCAGTATAGATCGAATAACGATGTTGGCAAAAAGCAGAAAAGGGAATGCCTCGGCTTGGCTGCAAGTGGGACAAGACAGTAGCCTAGAGGAAAATGTTCCCGGTAACCCCGGTGACTTTCGCAGTACTGATCGCAGGACTTTTCATCGCGTTCATTTGTACAATGACAGTGAATTCTCTAGAGGTAAATGGCAAGTTAAGATAAGTGGAAATGTGAAAGTTCGTGGCATTGTAGTTTTGTTAGATATCAGGCGACCTGCTGGACCAGTATTTAGATGGCAGGGTCTTGGATCTCATAATGCGAGGATTTATAAGTCCCCAGTAAATTATGATGTTAATAAGCTTGTTAGCTCTGTCAAAATTGTTGGGGAGAAGGGAAAGACAAAGGTTTATGCTGTGACTGTAACCTTTGATGACGGCTCTACTGTACGCTTAAATAGTTTAGAAGGTCATATGAAAAAACAAAGTAAAGAGCAGTACTTGGAATATCCTAGAATGGTTAGAAAGATTAAAGTAGAGACAAAATCACCTTCTCCATTTAAAATGGGACGCTTTAGAATTGAAGTTTTGACTGCTACTGGCGGTTATGATTCTTTTTAATTAAAGCTTGGATAAGATCAGCTAGATCTTCTTAGGGCACGTGCATTTTATAAATCTAACAATACCGTTCATTTAGCAACATTTATGCATATCAATTCTGGTAAAGATAATAAGAAAGTTCTTATAAATTATTTAGAATTCTTAATAGTTTCTTAATCACCACCTAATATCGAAAGTGTATAAGTTTCAATACAGCTAATTAAGTATAACGTAAGAAATTAGGAGTTATTGAAATGATTAAAAAGAGTTCTAAGGTTTTTGTAGTTTGCTATTTTGTAGGATATGTGTTTTTAGCAGGACAAATTCTTTATGCAAAAACACCAAGTGCTTTTAAGGGTAGTTTGGGAACATTGACACCGGGTGCTTATGCAAGGGATGATATTGCAAAAAAAGAGGTTGAGAGTGTGACTCCACAAGCTAAAAATTGGAATGGGGAATCTGGAAGTCGTGCAGTTGCAAGTGATCCAAATTCAGATTATCAAAGCGATCAAATCGACAATATCGAGAAAATTAATAAAAGAAAAGATTCTTCAATTCTGTAGAGTAAAAGATCTAAAGTTATTTTCTATAGCTTCCTATCTTTAAATATTTTCCAATATTTGCACTAGGGGATATTTTGGGAGCAATTTGACCCAACTTGGAAGTCATTATGGTTTGGCAACCAGGCCCGTGACCTGCAAGATAAGAATCTCCGTGAATAATTACTCCAATTGAAACAGCACCTTGACAATAAGACCACCCCTGGGTTGAGTCGTGGTCGATAATTGCTACGATGTCTCCGAGCCGTAATTTATCTAGACCATGCAACTTATTTGCTTTTTTATCACTAGTTTGAATGTCATAATCTCCGTGATAGGGTTGGTTACTGCCAAGACCCGATCCCATTACTGCTGCGGGTACGGTTGCGGCTACTGGGATTTCCAGCTTATTTTTAACCTTTTTAACATTCATTTTTTTAAAAAGACTGGGGGCCAAAGAAAAGATTTTTACTTCGCTGAACTCTTCAATTTCTAGACCAACTCCGTGGGAGGTAATCATAATTTTATCATCATAGGTAAGAGCATCTAGGGTTTTATGATCAAAGTCAATGATGACATGTTGACATCCACCATGGTGACCTGTGACAATCCCTTTTTTGTTTTTTGCCTTGCCTGAAATTATGACAGCTTCATTTCCAATACAAGAATATACATTATAGCCGGTATTTTTTGTGCTGTAGTTTTTGCCTCGCTCAAGGCCTGGCTCCATAGTCGATGATACTGCTGGCTCCAGATGATCCGAAATTAACTTATTGGCCAGATCTCCTACCTTAAAATTTAAATTGATACCACCAACTCCGGGGACAATGCGGTTTATACCATCATAACAAATCTCCCATCCGAAGCCATAAGGGGGCATAATAGAGCCTTGTAGTTTAAATTTTGCCAGTTTATTTTCGTTAATTTTAATCATGATTGCTCCTTAAAATTATTTTTAGAGTTTGTCTATTTAAGAATATCTGCCAATTTTTGTGAGGCGAGGGCAGGGTTGTCTTTTTTTAGTTGTTTAAAGATCATAGTTAGAAGTCGTACTTCAGCACTTGCTAGATGTCCATCAGCTTTTGCCATATCTACAAAAAATAAAAAGTCGTCATAAGTGAAAGTTTCATCAATTAAAGAAATGGGAGGAGGGGATTCTCCTTTTAAAAAGGAGATCATTTCATTTAATACTTTTTTGCTGATGTTATTTTCTTCGCAAAAAGAGTTTAAAAAACTAAGCTCATCCTCGTCTAACTTTCCGTCGGCCAGTGCCATGGCCACTGCAAACTTCAAAATCTTTTCTTTTGGATTGCTTTTTTTGGCAAATACTTCTTTTAAAGTGGTGTGTTGTTTACCCGGATGGCTTCTTAGTTGTGCACTACTTGTTATCTTTTTTGCTTTATAGAATTTATAAAGTTGTGCTTTAGTGTATGGACCATAAAACTTCTTATCCTTCACAACATGCCACTTTTTATCTGCAAGGGGTGTAGGAGCAACGTCCTTGGGTTTACTCTCTTTAGAAGGAGTAATGTCTTTTTTAGTACGTTTGCTCAAATTTTTAGTGAGTAGGTCCTGTTGTGTAGTGTTATCAAAGTCTAACAAAGAGAGTTCAGGTGTTACTGAAGTGGTCTTTTTATTAACTTGTTCTAATTGATGATCTAAGAGGAATTTAAATGCCATAATTCTCCCAATTAATCTGAAAAGATGCTAGAAATTGCTGATACGGCATCCACTTCACCTCTTCTAGATCCTCCAGAGGTGGGTGCGTGCTTAACAATTCTATCTGCAAAACGAGAAAATGGAAGTGATTGAATCCAAGCATATCCAGTTCCAGTTAAGTTTGCCAAAAATAATCCCTCTCCACCAAAAAACATTGATTTCAAATTGCCAGCTCGTTGAATATCATAATTGATACCTTTGGTAAATGCTACGATACATCCAGGATCAATGGCCAATGAATTTCCTTCAAGCTTTACCATATGGATTGCACCACCTGCGTGAATAAAGGCCTTACCATCACCTTCGAGTTTTTGCAAAATGAAGCCTTCCCCGCCAAAGAATCCCGCTCCAATTTTTTTTGTGAACTCAACGGAAATTTTTGTACCTAAAGCAGCACATAAAAAAGCATCTCGTTGGCAAATAATTTTTCCCATTACTTTTTTAAAATCTATGGGAATAATTTTGCCAGGATATGGAGCGGCAAAATATACTTTCTTTTTACCACGACCCTCATTTGTAAAGTGGGTTAAAAATAGTGATTCATTGGTCAAAAGCCTCTGACCTGCATTTAGCAGCTTAGACATTAGTCCCTTGTCGGTGTTAGAGCCATCTCCCATTTTTGCTTCAAAGTTAATTCCCTCTTCCATAAACATCATACTACCGGCTTCAGCAATAACTGTTTCTCCAGGGTCTAGTTCAATTTCAATGTATTGAACATCGTCGCCATATACACAGTAATCTATAACATCACTTTTCATCAATTTGCTCCAAAATTGAGATGGTTCATAAAACTTTGCTTATTTTGGGCAGGAGTTGATTTTGGCCTGCCAAGATTTTCTCGTGCTCCAGTTTGCACTACCACTTCAAGAAGTGCGGGACCTGGTGTTTGGTAAAAGTCGGGGAGGATTTTGGTTAGCTCACCTTTACTTGAAGCCTTATATACTTTCTGGTATCCCGCCCCTTTGGCGACTTCTTGGAAATTGAGGAAAAAACCAACCGTCGGCTGGCCTCCAACAGAGTCATGGGTGCCGTTATTGAAAATTATATGTTTAAAATTTTTAGGTGCAAGATCCCCGATAATTCCAAGACCCCCCATATGCATTATCGCCGCACCATCTCCGTCATAACAAAAGATTTGTTTGTCTGGCTTATTTAAGGCCACTCCTAAAGCAATTTGTGACACATGTCCCATAGAACCAACATTTAAAAAATCCTGACAAGGTTGTTCTTTTCTCATTCGGTACTCATACAATTCGCGGGAGATTTTGCCTGTAGTAGATAAAACTATATCTTTATCTGTATGTAAAAAATCGGTAATGATTCCAATTGCAATCTCTCTTTTTAAAATGGCCAAAGAAGATTTTTTACTCTGTAGTTTGTATTTTGCAAATGTACCCTTTTTTACCACTAAGGCATATGGCCTTGAAGTTTCTTTCATCAGTTTAACGGCATCATCAATTACTGCTTTTGCACTCTCAATGTCTTCTGGCAATACTTTATACGGGATCTCCATTGTATCAAGTAGGGCAGTAGTTATTTTTCCCTGCTTTTTATGTTGAGGTTCGTCGTGGACCCCGGGTTCACCTCGCCAACCAATTAACAGCAACATGGGAATACCATAAACTTCAGGATCTGTTAGAGACGCCAGAGGATTGATTGCATTGCCGATTCCAGAGTTTTGCATATATACCAGAGGTATTTGGGAGGTGGCCAAATATGAGCCAGTTGCCAGGGCAATGGCATTTCCTTCATTGGCGGCGATTATGTGATTAAGCTTAGTAGTGTTATCTGTAGTATATGCGCAGAAGTCTTTTAAAAGTGAGTCTGGAACTCCTGTAAAAAAATTAATGTCATAATTGCCAAGAAGGTCAAAAAATTGCTTACAATTAACCACGGTTTGATCCTTTAGATAGTTTCAGGAATTAAAGTAATAATTTCTTTAATTGGCATACAGGCTTCAGAGGCCTCAAAACATCTCTTATGGGTTAGAATCGATTGAGCTGTTTTTTGCATGGCCGGAAAAGCACTTCTTAGTAGATGGTTAGCATATATTACAATTTTTACGCCAGCATCAATTAGCTCATCTTCTGTAATTGTAGAGTAAGTAGAGGGGACAACCACTAGTGGTACTTTTGTATCAAATTTTTTGTACTCATTACAAAATGCTAAGATTTCTTGAGGAGTTTTTTCTTTACTATGAATCATTATGCCATCTGCACCTGCTTCAATATAGGACCGTGCTCTAGTGAGAGCATCTTCTAAACCAGTTTTTAGAATCAGACTTTCAATTCTAGCAATAATCATGAAGTCCTCAGTTACCTGCGCTTGTTTACCCTTAGAAATTTTGTGGGAAAAATCAGAAATTGTGTCTTGTTTTTGTTTTGCATCTGTTCCAAATAAAGAATTTCTTTTGGCACCAATTTTGTCCTCAATAATCACTGCAGACACTCCGAGGCGCTCAAGAGTTCTTACTGTAAAGGTGAAGTGTTCTGTAAGTCCCCCGTTATCGGCATCAACAACCATGGGTTTAGTTGTTACTTCTAAAATTTGGTCAATGGTGCTTACTCTTGATGAAATATCCACGGCAGATGTATCTGGTTTGCCCTTGGACGTTGAATCGGTCAAACTGCTCTCCCACATTCCATCAAATTCTCGCAATTCATCGTTTATCTCAAGGTGGGTATTTTCAGCAATCAGACCCGTTAATCCATTATGCACTTCTAAAATTCTAACCAGAGGTTTAGCATTTATCAGACGTCTTAGAGATTTCATTCGCATATCGGGAGTAGTGCCAAACTTTCTGACCGTTTGTGTGAGGTGAGTCGAAGAGAGTTCTGTGGTATATTCAGGCTCTATCAACTCGCCGCCCCACTGCTTGAGGGTTTCGATGACATTTTTTCTGACCCCACTAAGTGGCCCTGTTTTCCAATCTGTGCCATGGATAACATAATTGGGCCTTAGGCTTTCTAAATTATTTGTATACTCAACAGTGTCTTGAGGGATAACCTCTTTCACGCCGCGAATATTTAACATAATTTCCCGTCTTTGTTCATAGGTCAAAAGGGGAAGTCTTCTATACTTAGCAATAGCCGAATCGGTTAGTACACCGACTGTAACCTCTCCTAGCTCTCTTGCAACATTGATAATATTTAGATGGCCACCGTGGATGAAGTCTGCTGCCATGCCGACGTAAACTTTTTTTGACATATAAAGTTCCTCTTTTTTGTTGTTTTGTGCTAGCCGTTATTGTAAATAAATCTCCCCAAAGGCCAAATTATTCAATATACTAGCAAATCTCTATGTTAATCATAAAAGATAACGTAATAATTATGTCTTATCAAAGAAAATGGTGGTTATATGCACAGAAAAGATAGAATTGTCAGACTTAATAAGCTCTTGGATGAGAGGATCCTCGTTTTAGATGGTGCACTGGGGACAATGGTACAGAGCAAAAACCTCACAGCTTCAGATTTTGGAGGAGTTCAACTTGAGGGGTTCAATGAAAATTTATCAATTGTTAGGCCCGAGATTGTAGAAGAGATACACAATGCTTACTTAGATGCAGGATCTGATATTATTGAGACCAATACTTTTGGTGCAACGCCTATAGTGCTAGCTGAATACGATAAGGCACACAGTTGTTATGAGATAAATCTAATTGGGGCCCAGATTGCCCGCTCATGTGCTGACAAGTATACAAAAATGAATCCCGCCAAACCGCGATTTGTAGCTGGCTCTATGGGGCCCACAACTAAGGCCATTTCTGTTACGGGGGGCGTAACATTTTCAGAGTTGATCGACAATTACCACCAGCAAGCATTGGGACTATATGATGGGGGTATAGATTATTTTCTGATTGAAACAAGCAATGATACCAGAAATGTAAAAGCGGCCATTATTGCAATTACAAATTTGCTAGAAGACAAAGAGGATAAAATTCCAATAGCAGTGTCTGCAACTATTGAACAAAATGGAACAATGCTTGCGGGCCAAGATGTTGAATCCTTAATTGTCTCACTCGAACACATAGACCTTTTATATATAGGACTAAATTGTGCCACAGGGCCTGATTTAATGACTGAACATATAAGAAGTATGAGCAAATTAAGTAACACTCGCATAGCATGTGTCCCAAATGCTGGTTTGCCAGATGAAGACGGCAACTACCTCGATTCTCCAATGGCAATTGCCACTGCTTTGTCAAAATTTATAGAGCAGGGGTGGATTAACTTATTGGGAGGGTGTTGTGGTACGACACCTGATTATATTGCTGCCATTTCAGAGGTTATTGGTAAAAACAAACCCCGCAAAATTGAGCCAAAACTAAAATCCTGTCTTTCAGGTATCAATATGTTGGAAATTACTAACGAAAAAAGGCCAATTATGGTTGGCGAAAGAACCAATGTAATTGGTTCAAAAAAGTTTCGCAATCTCATCACCAGTGGTGAATTTGATATGGCTTCCGATATTGCCAAAGAACAAATTAAAATGGGGGCAGAGATTATAGATATTTGTTTGTCCAATCCTGATAGCAATGAATATGAGGACATGAAACAATTCCTAGAATTTATTTCAAAGAAAGTAAAAGTTCCTTTAATGATCGACTCTATGGATGAGCGTGTAGTTGATATGGCCCTAAGTTACTCTCAGGGCAAAGCAATAATTAATTCTATCAATCTAGAAGAAGGAGAAAAAAGGTTTGAAAAGATTGCACCATTGACCAAAAAATATGGTGCGGCTTTGGTTATAGGCACTATAGATGAAGACCCTAAGCAGGGCATGGCCTTAACTGCCAAGCGAAAACTGCAGATTGCTAAGCGCTCTCATTCCTTGCTAACAAAAAAGTATGGACTCAAAGAAGAGGACTTATACTTTGATCCCTTGGTGTTTCCTTGTGCAACCGGAGATTCAAATTACGTCGGGTCAGCCGCTGAGACCATCAAAGGTATTGAGCTGATTAAGCAAAGTTTTCCAAAAGTTAAGACTGTTTTAGGGTTATCAAATGTTTCTTTTGGTCTTCCGATGTCGGGAAGAGAGGTTTTAAACTCGGTATTTCTATACCATTGCACCAAAGCCGGTCTTGATTTGGCAATTGTTAACTCCCAAAAAGTAAAACGCTTTTCCACCTTAACCCAAGAAGAAATACGTTTGGCCGAGGACCTACTGTTTAATAGAGTACTTGATCCGATTACGCCATTTGTTTCTTATTATAGAGATAAAGTTGTAGAAAAAAAGCAACCCCAAGAGGACTTACCAGTTGAGCAAAGAATTTCTAGTTATGTTGTTGAAGGCCTTAAGGTTAAGTTAACCCAAGACTTAGATGAATTGTTAAAAAAAATGAAACCGATAGATGTTATTAATGGACCTTTGATGGATGGAATGAAAGAGGTCGGTAAGCTTTTTAGCTCTAATAAGTTAATCGTTGCCGAAGTTTTACAATCTGCAGAGGTTATGAAGGCATCTGTAGATCATCTCCAACCATTTATGCAAAGTGATGAAAGTGCCTTTAAGGGAACCTTTTTGCTTGCGACAGTTAAAGGGGACGTACATGATATTGGTAAAAACTTAGTTGATATAATTTTTTCAAATAACGGCTTTAAAGTTATCAACTTGGGAATAAAGATAAGTTCTGCCGAGTTAATAAAGGCGGTAGAGCAACATCGTCCAGATGTCATTGGACTTTCTGGGTTATTGGTAAAATCGGCACATCAAATGGCCGACACTGCCAGTGACTTGGCCTTAACGGGCATAGACATCCCCATGATTATCGGAGGGGCAGCACTTTCAAAGAACTTTACATATAAACAAGTTTTACCCGCCTACAAAGGTGGAGAAGTTTTGTATGCAAAAGATGCCATGGAGGGATTGGAGTTAGCAAATACTATTATGAGTGAAGAGAAATTTAACCTTTATAAGGAAAAATTTAAAGACGAACGATATAAATTTGTAGACTCTAAGGCATCGGATAATGAGGTTGAGGTTGAAAGCATTGGGCGTTCTCCACAAATTATAGTTTCCACTGATTTGCCAATGGCACCTGACTATCAAAAGCATGTAATAAAAAACACACCTATTGAGACTATTTTTAAGTATATAAATCCCAAGATGCTTTATAGCAAACATTTAGGCATAGATGGAAAAATTGCCCAATACTTGATGGATGAGAGATTTGACAAAGTAAAAGAATTTCCACAAGGCCAAAAGGCCCTTGAAATATACGATGAAATCAAAAGAATTAAGGCCATGTATGCACATTCACACCTCAATCCTTCGGCTGTTTATCAGTACTTTAAATGTAATAGTGATAAAAACACAATAGAACTATATCACCATCAAAGTGGCGAAGTGATCAATACATTTTGTTTTCCAAGGCAACTTAAGGCAGATGGAATTTGTTTGTCTGATTTTGTTGCCCCAAAAGATCATGGTGTTGTCGATAATATGGGAATGTTTATTGTAACAGTTGGTAAAAATATAATTGAGGAAGTGCAAAGACTAAAAGTTGATGGGAAATACTTTCAGTCGCATGTACTGCAGGCCTTGGCTATTGAACTGGCTGAAGCCTACGCCGAATACCTACATAGTAAAATGCGCCAGTGGTGGGGATATGCTGACCCCGTAGATGCTACCATGCTTGATCTATTTCAGGCCAAGTATCGAGGAAGAAGGTTTTCTGTAGGGTATGCAGCTTGCCCTAACATGGAAGATCAGACCAAGATTTTTCAACTACTAGATCCAAGTCACAGCATTGGAGTTAGTTTGACTGAAAGTTATATGATGGACCCTGAAGCAAGTGTGTCGGCACTTGTTTTTCACCATCCAGAGGCCAAGTATTTTAGCGTAACTTAAAAAAAGGCCAAAAGATATGACTGCTGGCAATCAAATTGAAGAAAAAGTTTCAGGAATTGTCAATAGGATAACTTTTCATAATCAAGAGAGTGGTTGGTCTGTGCTTAAGGTCTCCGCATTTGATTCTTACCACGATTTAGTTACTGTTACTATTCATCAATGCAAGGTGTTTGCTGGTGCCACCATGGATTTTTTTGGTGAGTGGACTGAGCACCCCAAGTTTGGCAGACAGTTTAAGGCCTCTTCGGCCATTGAAAAAAAACCTGCATCTTCTGCCGCTTTAGAAAAGTATTTAGGCTCAGGTTTAATTGCAGGGGTTGGTCCCAAAACTGCCAAAAAGATTGTCAAATATTTTGGCAAAGAAACCTTAGATGTTTTTGAACAACGCATTGACCGCTTAGTCGAAGTAGAAGGGATTGCTAAAAAAAAATTAAACACTATCTCTGGTGCCTGGGAAGAACATAGGGCGATCAGTAAAGTTATGATGTTTCTTCAGACCCACGGAATTAGCACACTCTTTGCAGTTAAAATTTTTAAAAAATATGGAAATAAGGCCATTGAGGTCGTTTCTGACAACCCATATGTGCTAGAAAAAGATTTCTATGGGATCGGCTTTTTTTCAGCTGATAAAGTAGCACTTAGTATGGGGACGGCCCAAGATGCACCCAAACGAGTATCAGCAGCAATACGTCATGTTTTGTCTGCAAGTCGTGAGGATGGACATTGTTACCTAACGGTCCAACAAATTATCTCCAATGTAAATCAACTTTTATCCTTAGAATTAGACAAACAAATTAGTGGTCTGCTCACTGAACTTTATGACAAAAAAGAGTTAATGCTTAGAAGGTTAAAGGGGGAGAGCAATAAGCTTTGTTACTATTCAAAAAGCTTGTTTTATGACGAAGCTTATGTGGGTAAGAGAGTAAAACAGTTTGTGGGCACGAAAGTGGAAGTAGATGTTGCACGTGTGAATAACTGGATGCAAAGATATTGTGAGGAAAAAAAGTTAACTCTGAGTGATGAGCAAAAAGATGCAGTGGCCAACATTGTTAAACACCCTTTTTCTATTTTAACAGGTGGCCCTGGGTGTGGAAAAACCACGACCACTAAAACATTAGTAGCGCTTTTAATGGCCATGAAAAAAACTGTGCTGCTGGCGGCACCAACGGGAAGGGCCTCTCAGCGAATGGGGGAAGTGATTGGAGTGGCTGCTCAGACGATTCACAGGCTATTGGTTTGGAATCCGGCTACGGGAGGATTTAAAAAGAACGAAGAAGACCCATTAGAATGCGATGTAATTATCATTGATGAAAGTTCTATGTTGGACATTTCTCTAAGTGCTAGTTTATTTCGCGCGATTGCCCCTCACTGCCAGGTCGTCTTTATAGGGGATGCAGATCAACTGCCTTCAGTTGGGGCAGGGAATGTACTTAAGGATTTAATTGAATGTGGCTCGGTGCCAGTATTTAAGCTTACAAAAATTTTCAGGCAAGCTGGGGAGTCTTCAATCATTAAATTCGCCCACCAAATAAACCTTGGTGATAAGCCCAAAATTGAATCTCCCATAAAATATCCTAACCTTTGGCAAGACAAGGTTGATTGCTTGTTTGTTGACTCAGATGAGCTAACAATGGAGCAAAGCAAGTTTGTTACTAGGGCCAAACAATTTATTGATAAGGCAAAATTGACTCATGATAAATCAGTAATCATTGATCACTTAGATGCTTTTCAAGATGTTCAGTATAGTGAGGAGGAACTCTATTTTGAAACCATTTCGGCGCAAGAGTTGGAGGGGAAGAAGTTTAAAAGTTTGATGATTCCCAAAAAGTTTTCTCATGTTGATTTGTCCAAACTCTCAAATACTCAAACAGTAGTAGAGCAGTTACAAGAAGTATTAAAAAAAGTTCATCCATGGTCTTCAATAAATTACGGGCTAAATGCAACCTCTATGCTCAGCAAAATTTATACAGAATCTATTCCTAAGTATATGGGCAAAGACCTTGAAATTCAGATTCTCTCCCCAATGACCAGAGGAAGCCTAGGTACTGCCAACTTAAATAGATTGATTCAAACCAAGCTTAACCCTGCAGGCCTCGGCAAGGCACAATTAACAATCGGTCAAAAAATACTACGTGTTGGAGATCGAGTTATACAAAAAAGAAATAACTATGACCTAAAAGTGTTTAATGGCGATATTGGAAAAATTGAAAGTATTGATTCTGAAAATTTACGGCTGGTTGTTACTTTTGTAGATAATGCAAATAAGCGTGAGGTCATCTATGAAAGAGAGACTTTAAGTGAGCTGGAGTTAGCATACGCAATTACCATTCATAAGTCTCAAGGAAGTGAATTTGACGTGGTTATTCTTCCCATTATGACTCAACATTATAAAATGCTTTTTAGGAATCTTATCTATACTGGACTAACTCGTGCAAAGAAGATGGCAATTTTTATAGGTACTAGGAAGGCCTTGAACTTAGCTGTTAGAACTAATGATAATAGACAGCGCCAAACAGCTTTAAAAGAACTGGTATAGGGACTAATTTATTCTTTTTTCTTTTTACCTTTTTTCTTCTTCTTTTTTCCACCTTTGAGCTTTAAAAGTACAAGTAAAATGGCTACGGCAATTGCACCATAGATCATGTAAGAGGTAGAGTCAGAGCTAGCGCCAGCACCGCCACGTCCTTTTCTTTGAGATCCTAAGTCAAATTTCTGATCAACATCAGGGACAAAAGTACTGCCTAAGAGGTCAGCGTCTTTACGTTTTCCTTTATATTTAAAGTCACCTTTAGCTTTTTGTCTAAAGACTTTAAGTGATGCTACCATTTTATCAAAGAGTGGCTTATAGGCGCCATAGTGATCTTTAGAGCATGAAAATGTGACAGCAACACCCAAGTCTGCTTTAACTGTCGCAAGGTAACGAGTATAAAAGCCCGGGACTTCACTTGCCAGATGTAAGGAGTCAACCCATGGGTGCTTACTAATGTCTTCAGCTTTTGTATACTTTGGTTCTGAAACTTGAACCTTGCCTCCAGGCAACGTGAAGGTTTTTACTTTTTTAAGATATGCTTTATATAGATCTAAGGAATCTTGAGATCCACGAATTTTTGCAGCAAGTATGATAATTGCCTCTTTTCTTCGCTGGACATTTTGGCTCTGGCATACCCACTCTGTTCCTTCTAAGGCACACTCCCACCCAGGTGGTAGCTCAAACTCGCAATATTGACTGGTAAACTTCTTTGCATGCAAAGAAAGGGTCAGGCCAAACGTGAGTATTCCAATTAACAAAAATTTTATGAAAGAATTAAAGATAATCATTATTCAAAATCCTTTTAGGTCATTAATTATATTAGTTTATTATACCTTAACCACGTAAAGTTACAAAAACTTTATTGATTATTTCTTGAGGGAATAAGCGATCTATTTTGTCAAAGATTTCAATGATTGATAATAGACTAATAACCTCTGGCGGTCAGATCTTTTTTTATGGGTATATCTCGATATTTTTTTACAATTTTTACAATGGACCAACTACCGCCAACATCATGCACTATCCCTGAAGCTATCAGTAGATTGCCCCCTAAGAAGTTATTCTTGTATATATCAATTTTCATTCCTTTGTGAACATCATTGGATATCCCGGCATCTATTTTTACAAATTTCCCTCTTGGTGATACCTTAATAACGGTCGCTTCAATATTGTATTCTTTAAATGCTTCAATTTTTTGTTTTGTCTTTGAAGTACCACCAGACTGCCATGAAATGCTTAGATCTACTCCGAATCCTTGGTCAGTTGAGACCCCATAAAAGGCATAATTTCCTGCCACTTTTATTTTAAAGCGCTTATTAGAAAACATGATACCGGCATATGCAGAAGCCAGACCTCGATTTATGCTATTAAAAAGATAAGTTGATCCTGTCAACATTTGTGGCTTGTTGTTTGGATCATCACTATACTCATCACTAGAAAGTGTATAGATGCCATCTACTCCTGCAAGAAAGGTAAATGATGCTAGAGTGTATGCATTTTCTGCCTTATAGACTATTTCATGAGAGAGTGAATTTGGCGGCATTTTATAACCTACCATTGCTGTGAGGTAATCGTTATAAGATAGTTGATAGCTCAAAATTGCACCGGCCAATATCTCTGAGCCAGAATCTCCAAGTTCAAGATCACTTGATGATCCTCCAGAGCTTCCAAAATTATTTTCATAGAGAGTTTTGCGATATTTAAAAAGTGCAGCATAGTAGAGGTCTCCTACCGCATCAAAAGAATACTTAAATTGCCCCCATAGAGATTCAAAGCCAGAGTTTGATGTGATTGCTCCAGAAGATGAAGTGGAGGTGATACTTCTATATCCGATACCAACATTGATTTCTAGGTTGGTATTTATACCGTAAAATAAATTGAATGCTCCATCCACTTTAGAGTATGCCTCTTCCATTTGCATATCTACTTGATCTCCATTTAAGTCATAATGTCCGGTAGTTTGAAAATAATTTCCAGAAAGTTGTATTTTGGTGGCCTTTTCAGGCATGGTCTTTGCGATTGGGGTGTAAATGTTTTTATCGCGCAATATTTTTGCATAACTGTTAGGTGCAACAAAATAGCAAGTCAATGATACCAGGAGTATCGTCCATTTCTGTGTTTGCATAATTTATTCCCTATGCAGCCTGAGGCGTATTGTTTTCACTTGTATCCGTGGAGATAAACTTTGGCGGTAAAAATATTTCATTAATCCAATAGTTTTCCTCAATCCTAAAATTAAAAGTTCCTCCCATATTATCACACAAAGAGGCGATCGAGGCTATTCCAATTCCATCTAGGTGGCCACTACTTTGTAGTGATTTATCAATATTTATAATCTCCTGAATTTTTTCTTCCACAGTTTGAGAGTCACTACTTAGGTTAAATATTTTATTTTTAACTACAATACTTAGGCCTTTGCTTTGATAATCAAATGACATTTCAGCAAAATCTGTATGGACTTCAGAAATATTTTTAATAATGTTGGTTAAAATTCTATAAAATGATGAGTAGTGTACTAAGCAATTCTCTTTTGTAATTAGTTCCTGGTCAGGAGATATTTTACCTTTATATATAATTTTATAATCGATTTTTTTAGGGCCCCAAAAATTATTGGTCATGTTTTGTATGCCATCTTTTATATACTCAAATGATACATATTCTTGTATCCCCTCCAGGTTTTGATGGAATTGCTGAAAATGGTTTTGAATTAAAGATTGCATTAGGTTGATCTCTTTTTTCAGCATTTGGCAATCTTTGATACTTATTTGTGTATTAGTACTAATTCTGTTTTCTAAAAATAGGTTTAAGTTGTGAGTTTGGTTGATAAGATCGTGGAAAAAATATCGATCTTTTTCATTGCTGGCAAATTTTAACTTAAAACGCTCTAGTGCTTTTACTGACATAATACCCTAATATTTTAATAAACAATATTCTAGCTAATTTTAGAATCGTCGCCAGGAAGTGATAACTTTATCAGTTTAGGTATATTAACTATTTCTGGGGAAATTTTGCCCATCTTGGATCACTACTTGGTAATGATTTGTCCCAAGTATTATTTTTTGTAGACATAAAATGAATGGCCTGTTCTTTGTGATTGTTTGTATTTTGCTCAGTAAACAGAAGATTTTTTACCCTTTGAGCTATGAATGAACAAGGTGAAATACATTCAATGTCCAAAATTTGCTCGATGTAACTTGAAATCAAGGGGTAGTGGGTACAACCAAGAATTAAATGAGATAAATTTAAGGGTTTCAATGGTTCTAATTCTGCCTTAATTTCAGCATTTATTTGTTCAGTCATTCCTTTGTAGAAAGCTAGCTCAACGAGTTGGGCCAGGTTTTTTGATTTGTGTAAAAAGATTAAATTATCGGGATCAGCTTTCTTTTTAAGGTCTAAAAACTTCTGTGAATTGCCGGTTTGGTGAGTTGTAATTACCGCAATTTTGCCATGAGCTGGAGGTGTTTTCATGTGGTGTACAATATTTAAATATGGCTCAACTCCGACAAAAGAAGTCGGGTAAGATTGTCTAAGTTCCTTGATTCCCCAAGCCGTTGCCGTGTTGCAGGCCACAACTATTAAATTAACTTTCTTTGCGATAAGAATTTTTGTTAGTTGGTGACATCTTTGCTGAATTACTTTAGGACTCTGGTTTCCGTAGGGTGCATATGCATCATCAGAAATGTAAAATAGCTCAGCGCTTGGCAGGACTTTAGAGACCTCATCTAGGATACTTAGGCCACCAATACCTGAGTCAAAAAAACCAATTTTCATAATATTTGCTCGAATTTATCTCATTTTTGAATTATAACAACAAGATTGATAGTATAGTGTGGAGAGATGATGAATACAATTAAATTTGTCTGGATAACAGGTATTGATACCTTTAAGGTCGTATTGGCCAATGAGGAGCAGCTTTCAACAGAGTTGGAGGTTATAAGCTCTGGTGGCGCAATGATTCTTGACAAAATCACTCAGGACGGGCGCTTTGTTTATATTACTTCCCAGAACCAGCTAGATTTTAGAGATAACTATTATATTCAACACGGCCAAGAGCACATATATGCCTATTTCACAAAAGAAGTATTGAATGAGTACTTTCGGTATGAGGGCCATGACCTTGGTGTTGTATACTCACAAGACCGCATTGATATAACCATTTGGTCCCCTCCTGCCACCGCCATAGATTTTTTATTATTTGATAAACTTGATCCAGAAAAATTGTTAAATAGTTATAGTTTGATAAGGCAAGATCAAGGGATCTATAAATTGACCATCAAGCTTGATGAGGTGGAAGAAGTTGACGATTTTCATAAATACTTATACCAGTTAGAGGTCACAGCACACGGAAAAAAACGTTTGGCATTAGATCCATATGCCAAATCAATGAATGCTTTTGTTCCCCAGACAAAACAGGTAGCAAAAGCAGCAATTATTGACCAAAACCGTGCTACACCTGAGGGATTTCCAGAGAGTAAAATTGATAATGCAAAAATTTTAAAGGATCAAATGAGTTTTATCGGGTACGAAATGCATGTACGAGATTTTACAATTGATCCAAAACTTGATGTACCCGATAAAATTAAAGGAACTTATCAAGCCGTCACAAAAAAGATTGGGCACCTAAAAAACCTGGGCATCTCTCATGTGCAGCTATTGCCCATTCAATCTTGCTATACTACTGATGAAACTAATCGCAGCTATCAATCAGAGACGGTAGAGACAGACCTCATCAATTATAATTGGGGGTATGATGCTCATCACTACTTTATACCAGAAGGGTGGTACTCAACGGATCCATTTGATCCAGCTAAAAGAATTATTGAACTAAAAGAGATGATTGAAGCACTCCATCAAAATGATATCGGAGTGATTATGGATGTGGTTTACAACCATACCTATAAGGCAGCAATTTTTGAGCATTTGGCCCCAGGGTGTTATTTGCGGATGAGCGAAGAAGGCATTATTTCCAAGGGCACAGGCGCTGGAGAAAGCTTGGAATCTAGAACTTTCATGGTGAAGCGATTAATAATTGATTCCTTGAAGTACTATTGCACTGAATTTCATGTTAATGGTTTTCGATTTGATTTAATGAGTTTTTTAGATCATCAAACAATGAAAGAGATTCGGGCAGAGTTAGGTGATGATGTAATCCTTTATGGTGAGGGTTGGGACTTAACTGATCTACCTAGACAAGAAGCTACAACTAAGATTAATTTTCCTCCAAACATAAGTCTAGGCATCTTCAACGATACAACCAGAGACAGTTTAATAGGAAACGCAAAGGAGCGTGGCTTTGTACAGGGGCAATACAATTTGGGAGCGAAAGTAAGAAGCGGAATTATTGCTGGAATTAAGAATTACTCAGCTGACTACAACGGCGATGGTCATACAGATGTTTTGCTAGACAAAGAGTTATACCATTTATTTGCTTTAGAACCGTCAAATACAATAAACTATGTTAGTTGCCACGACGGCTTTACTCTTTGGGATAAAATTAATTACACCATACATACCGAAATCCACTTTAGGAAAAAACTAATAAAGCTGGCTTTGGCCATGTTGCTTACATCCCAGGGAAAAGTGGTACTTGAAGGTGGAGTAGAGATTGGCCGAAGTAAACCTTTGGCACCTAATGATCCGACTAAAGATCGAGCTCATACTTCATCTTCTATAAATGAAGAAAGTGGCATAAATTATTTTCATGAAAATTCCTATAGATCCCCAGATTTTACAAATATGTTTAGGTGGCCTAGAAACAAGGATTTTGCAGACCTTTTTGATTATGTAAAAGGGTTAATAAAATTGCGCAAGAATTTAAAATGTTTGAGATACACAAACGCTGAGTTTATCAAAAAAGGGCTACGTTTTATCTGTGAGGCCATACCCAATACTGAAAATTTTGCGATTGATCCCAAGTCTCGCCATAAAGATTGGAGTAATGTTGAAACTCTTAATATTCATTTTTTGGGAGGACCTGCAAACTCCAAACGCTACCTTTTTATTGACCAGCTGGAAGTAAAAAGCGATAGGTACATTACATTTGATCGCTTTGGGCGGTCAAGTTTTACAATTTCTGCGCAGGAGTTAGAGCAACTTAAGGCATCTGTCCAATTTAATGAGATAAAGGTTAGACTAACACCATCATTTGATGATTTAAATGGGTCAGCACCCTATCATAGTGATCAAGGCTTTAGCACAATTGTGCCTGCAGCTGTAAATCTTTCAACAAATCTTACGACAATAGATTTATCTATCATGGATAATGCTGCAGGAAAACAGGAGTTGCAGTTTAACGAATTTATAGCATTTACTCTCGACAATACCCTGGAGCAAATTGATGAACAAAACGACTTAGAGGCAAACTATCAAAAGGTGCTTGTAATTCATAATTCCTCAAAAAGTTATATCGAACTTGAGATACAAGATTTAGTGGATTTTGCTTGTCACCATATTCTTGTAGACAATCAAGACGCTGGTGTTATCCCTTTGACATCAAGTGCAGTTACTGTTTTTAGTAAAAGTATCAAGGTGCCTGGCAAGACTTCTTCTGTAATAGGTCTTTTTAACTAGCACATATATTGATCCAGGTTTATAATTGATATGTTTAGTTATCTTTATGGAGGATACATATGTTGAGGATCGCTGTACTTATGTTGGCCATTGTAATGAGCAACACACTTTATGGATCTTATGATGATGAATTTCAAATAAAAGCAGAAATTTTTTGCTCACAAATATCAGAGGAACCAGCTTTTGAATATGAGCAAAACTTTACCCAACAGTTTATCAAAAATGTGCCATATGAATTTCTGGTATCCATTTTTAAAAATTATTACGAAGATTATGGTCGCTGTACAGGTTTTGAATACTCTAGTCAGGATAGAACCGGTAAATTCATTTTTTCAACAGAGTCACAACAACAAATCAATTTTTTAGTATGGCTTAAAGTGGTTGATGAGCAATATCTGATTGATAGCTTTTTATATAAACTATAAATTAATATTTTTTTAGTATCTACCCCCAAACCGCAACTGAAACTGAAACAGCAACCGAAACAGAAACTGTTGCTGTTGCCGTTGCTGTTTTCAGTTTGGGCTAAACCGGCAGCATAAGTTACATGTTATGAAGTATGTGTTTGATTTTATTTGTTTTTGTTAGGTTCTGACCAGGTTCCATTTAGTTGCCCACATGCGGCCAAAATGTCATTCCCCTTACTCTGTCGGATAGTACAAACGTATCCTGCCTTAATAAGCTGATCTCGAAACCATAAAATTTTATCTTCTTTAGGTCTTTTAAATTTTGAGTCTGGATATTCATTAAAGGGGATTAGGTTAATTTTTGACTTACTTTTATTTAAAAGACGACAGAGTCCTTTAATATCAGATTGTCCATCATTGAAGTCCTTAATAAGTAAGTATTCGTAAGTAATTCTTCTAAAGGCCTTTAAAGGGATTTTATCGATTGCCTGGAAGAGTCTTTGAAGGTCGTAGCGCTTATTAATCGGCATCAACTCATCTCTAATATCATCGTTGGAAGCGTGGAGAGATATGGCGATATTTACTGGAGGAAAACTTGCAAGTTTCTCAATTTGTGGAACTAGGCCTGAGGTAGAGAGAGTAATTTTTCTCTGTCCCAAAGCCGCTCCCTTGCTCTCCATGAAGATTTCAGTTGCTTTTTTTACGTTATCAAAATTATGTAGTGGCTCTCCTTGTCCCATATAAACGATATTGGATATTCGTAGATTTTGATCGATATTATCGATTAACCATTTAGAAAGTGCTAAGTATTGACCGATTATTTCATGGGAGCCTAAATGGCGTTTAAAACCCATGGTGCCTGTGTAGCAAAAGGTGCACCCTATAGCGCAGCCCACTTGTGATGAGATGCACATGGTAAGGCGATCCTTCGAGGGGATAATGACACTTTCTACAGTCTCACCATCTTTCATCTTTACGATAAATTTTCTAGTTCCATCTTTTGAAAGTCCTACCCACACTACTTCGGGAATATGGTTGTCAAGGTATTGTTCAATATGAGCTTTCGTTTTGTTTGAAACATTAGACCAGCAATCTACTTCAAACATATATTTTTTATAACACCATCCAAAAATCTGGTCTGCACTAAATTTTGAAAGGGAGTTACTAGAAAAATATTCTCTTAACTCGGCCAAGGTAAAAGAAAAAAGTGACGGGGTGTTAGTTTCTAAGTTTTTCTGTCTTTTACTTGTCATAGTAGGCCTTCCTGAGTCATGCTAGTATATGTGGATAGTAATTGGCTGTCACCAATAATTTATGAGTTGTAATTAACTATAATCTTAATTACTATTTATGGGTTTTATTTTTTAAGTGCTTAATAAATTGGGAGATAACAGATGTTAAAAAAGTCCTTAGTAGTTAGTGTTTTACTCTTGATTGTTGCATTTCCAATGCTGGACTCATATGCTGGCAGGTATACTATTCCAAGAGATAGGGATGTTTTGATGAACTTTGGCAATTATGGCCAGAAATACCTTAATCCTCAAAGAATCAACATATTAGTCTGGAATGTTTTTAAAGGTAAAAAACAGACATGGAGAGAAGATTACTTTGAACTTTTAAAGGACAAAGATATTGCAATCTTGCAAGAAGCATATTTAAGCGACTTGATGCTGCGAGTATTTGATGACCTCACCTGGGGTTATAAAATGGCAGTTTCTTTTATTAAAAATGAAAACAATATAGCAACTGGTGTTGCTACGGCTTCAATAGCATCTCCTATAAACAGTTTTTTTAAAAGGAGTCCCGGGAGAGAACCAGTAGTTAAAACGCCTAAAATGACATTATTTACAGAGTATAAGCTAAAGGGGATGAAAAAGACCTTAATGGTCGTTAACATTCATGCATTAAATGTTGTTTCTTTAGGTACTTTCAAAAAGCAAATTAAAGCGATTATCCCAATTGTTGCTGCTCATAACGGTCCATTGATATGGGCGGGAGACTTTAATACTTGGTTAGGTTCAAAAGTTTCATACCTTTTGGACGCAATAGCAAAATTGGGTCTAAAAGAGGTGCATTTTGCTCCAGATGATAGAACTGTTATACAAGGTTTAAAAATTGACTATATCTTTACCAAGGGACTAAATATTTTAAGTTCGAAGGTTTATGGAAGTGTTCGAGGTTCTGATCATAAGGCAATGAGTGCCATTGTTTCCGTAAATTGATATATCACCATTATCATATATTGTTACAAAATTATACGTCACTTAAAAAGTACAAAGCACAATTATTGGCGAGCTTATAAAATGTATGATACAGTTTTTGTTTATGTATCTAAAGTAATTGTCGTGCTAAAGAGGTAATTATGAGCGTAGCAAAGAAATCTCGGGGAGCGCTAGATCCCCTGATATCTTTATTTAAAAAGGAAAAAGTTGAAACATGGTTTGATATCGGTTTGTTTTTGGACCGCATTAAGGATAATCGTCAAGAATTTAATTTGCCCAGTACATTCAAAAAATTTAAAACTAGTATCAAGTCCGGAGTTGCATTTATCACTTTTGACTTTGGGATAGATGGAGTTACCATGGAGATTGCCAAATATGGCAGGGCCCTAGAGCGCATCTATCAGTCACCTGGCGATAAGAGCAAACATAAAATCAATATACATTGTCTGGGAGGGATTTTTTTTAAAGAAGCCGATACCATTTTGCCTGAACACTGGGAGAAAAAACTAATTGAAAAGATGGCCGGCTTTGGTGAGTGGGATGGTTATAAAGAATATTTTCATACCCATTTAAACCGTGGAAGTGCTGAGTATAATCAACTTGCTAAAAAAGTGTGGAACCAAGCAGTGATCATTAGTTTGGAACTGGGTGAGTATATAGTTGACAATGATATAAAGCTATTGATTCCAGTAAATATTAATGCAAATCCAGGTAATGTTTCTTTGGCCATGAGCTTGGCAATTGTTTCTGAATTTATGGATATACCTGTGCTGGCAAGTCATCACGATTGTTATTGGGAGGATGGTAAAAGAAAAAGAGACCGCATAAAAATGTCAGAGCGCACAGGCCTTAGAGATCACTTCTTTTTAAATACTCATCTAGGAGAGGTCTTTTCACCTATTGAAGTGCTGTATCCTTGGGAAGGAAAAAGGTGGTTTCATACTACAATAAATGCCTTGCAAAAAAAGAGTCTTGTAAAAAAATATGGGTTCAACCAACTAAGTATTGGTCATATGCCTACTTCAATTAAAATGTCCAAATATAGGCCGGTTAATATCAATGAGATAGAAGATATTTTAAAAAGACTACATTTGGTTTTAAGCGAGGGGCAGAAGCAATTAATATCTCAAGATGCTTTCAAAATAGATATTAGTGGTCATTGCTACAAGTCTAATGAGGAAAGAGCTCCACTAGTTATTGGTCATCAAGCAGGGCTTAAAATAAATTTGCGAAGGGGCAACCTGCTTTTTGTCCAGCCCACACGAATTTTAAGCAGAAAAAGTATTGAGACCAATTTTTTATTTATTGATTTACTTCTGCGCAATAGGAAGTTTTTTAACTTTTTTAACTCTAACCCTAACCTAACAATAACAATACTAATTACAGGACCAGTTGCCAGTGGTCATGAATTATACTTTGAGAGGTTATTGGATGACTTCAAGAAGATGCTTGAGGGAACAATAGAAGAGTTTAAAGATAGAATCTTTTTGGCTTGTACTTTCTGTATTGATAATAAAGAAGTCTTAAAGAAAATGTCTCTTAAAGATTTAGAAGTTAATGAAATCTATTCAGTAGCATCATTAATTTTACTTCCAAGCAAGACTGAAGGTCGTGGATTGCCAATAATTGAGAGCTGTTCTGCAGGTGTTCCTATCATTTGTAACCGCTACGCTCCTGAACATGTATATGCAGATGTTATCGGTGAGATGTTAGAAGAGTCCAAACGCTTTAGAGTCTTTGAATTTGCAAATGAAGAGTTTAATGAAGACTTTCTTGACAGAGTTGCAGAAATATTTATCGACCCCAGAAGTTTGAAGGATTTGATCCTTAGAAATATGGAGGTAGTTAAAAAGCGTTACAGTAATAAAATTTTAGTTAAATCGTTTGAACATTTTTTACAAAAACTTTGGCTCAGGTCAAAAGAAGACACAGTCGTTGAAGCCAACGTTAAGGCAGCGTTTAGGTTACATAATAAAAGAACCAAATACGATGAACAGTTTAGTAAAGTAGTGCTTAGTGAGAACAGAAAGTATATCCCGGGTCTAACAATTACAGAATTTATGATATATTTAAAGTCTTTAATTGATCCAAGTTACTTTAGGTTAGAGGAAATGGAATTTAGAGGCAGAATGATGGCCTTTTCTGAATCACTAGTAAGGATGTACTATCGCAGAAAAAAAGTTGATGAGGAGCAAAGATCTTTTTTTCTAAAGCATGTGGACTATATATTTGAGTATTATAGTGGTAAAGATAAGTTAGCGATTGATCACTCCTTAAGTTATAGACACCGTCACAGAAGAAAATATCCATTTAGAAAACTGACTGAGCAAGAATTGTGTGGAATAATTGGTATAATTTTTCGCGATGTTTTTGACCCCACCTTCCCGCCACATTTGAAAACAAGGACCTTAGGGCACTTTAATAGTCTTAAGGGATCGATTATGCAGCTCATAGGAAGCACTAAAGAAAAGTTGGCGATTGATTCAAGTGCCAGGTTACTTGATGATTTAAGATCTAACAAAGAGATTGCCCTTTTTGTTGGTCATCACTTCAAAGCAGAGATAAATATTTTTGTGCTCAATGTTTTAAGAGAGAGGCTGGGAATATCATTTGACCAAGAATTATCAGAGGAGATATTGCAAAAACGATCATTAGATGGAATTGGCAAAGTTTCTGTATTTGTGCGCAAGGAACCATTGAACGATATTTCTGCAGAATTTTTACTAGAATGGCTAGAAAAAGATGCCTTTTTAGAAATTAAGCGTTTGTATGAATGTGGTTTATTTGAAATTGTTGAAACGAGTATTCTCGCTTCAGGTATTCACCTTGGACAATTGGGAAAACCAGCTTTAAAAGCGCTAGAGAAAATAAAAAACAATGGTGGTATTGTAATCGCTAGTGGTGAAAATAGTTTTATGGTGGACATGATAGATCTATCTTCATATCGCTTTGGAAAAGTTAACAATGAGTTAATGGCAAACTTTATGGGAATCAATCTAGGCGAGTCATACATTCAATGGGTTCCAGCGGGCCTTAAGCCTTCACTTGCATACCCAACTCCAATTCAAACACCTAAAGAATTTTCTGAAGTTATTGAAAGTGACCTGTTTAAAGAGTGTGTCGATAAATTGGGAGAGGATGAGGTTTTAAAAGTTTTGCGAGATGATGCAGACAAATTTGGTAACCCCATTAAAGATGAATTAGAAAAATTAGTTGCTTCCAATTTAGATCCAGCTCATGATCACAATTCTTTGAAGTTTACACAAATTAATGGAATGTATGATGATCAGCTTCCTTGGTCTGGAGCTTTAGCGGAAGTTCATCTAAATGGCGAGTCTTGGAAATTTGTAACAGCATTTTCGGGTAAAGTGGCCAAAACGGTATTGGAGTTAGTTGATAACTACCAACAAAAAAGCAACGAAGTTGTATCCTTTGCCTGGAATGGTGGATATATATTAAACAATGAACTTGTAGGAAAGCTTGGCCTTGGGGAAGAATACATCGGTTCCCCTTTAGGGTATCTGTGTATTGATGGCAAAGTTATTTCGCTTCCGCTTTATAATAAGGCAACTTTTTTAATTGATAAAGAGGGGCAAATTACCATAGAGCGTGTGAATTTAAAAAATGGGCTAAAGATAAAATTTGGTGCAAGTTGCCTTGAAATGTCCAGCAAGCAAAGGAACAAGGCAAGTTCTCAAGACCCCATCTACTATGATCTTTTGTTTGCCCAAGAGACAATAGCAGCAAAAGATAGGATTATTTATCGCTTTGTTGGAAACATTGTCAGCGAAATTATCACAGATGTTAGTCAACCAGTAGAGATCATTCCTGTGGGGCTTACTGTCTCATGTCCAAAAACCAAAGCATTAAAAGGGATTAAAGTGGGAAGTGAGGTCGAATATGAGCTTCCAGGCCTTGAGCACATTAAAGATGCAATTGAAGCTGGACCGCTGTTGGTTAAATCTTCTAAAGTTTCCATTGATATGGAAATAGAGGGATGGAAAACTGAGCACTCAATAAGCACCCAAGCTGCACGCTTGGACTTTTTGGATATGCGAGGCCCAAAAATGGGGGTTGGCATAACTCGGGATAACCGTTTAATACTTATTGCCATAAATGGTAGAATTAGAGAAAGTGTCGGTGCAACTCATATCGACTTGGCCAACATTTTAAAAAGTTTTGGAGCATACTCGGCGATGGGTTTTGATCCAGGTGGATCAGTCACACTGGTTGTTCATGGCAAGCAGTTGAATATCTCTCCGTATAATAAAGACTATGAAGATAATGTTTATAGTTTGCCCCCCACACCTCGGATGGTGGGAAACGCGATACTGGGTATTAATGCCCGATAGTGTTTATGTAGTGATATAGACCCTGTTTGAAAATTACCATTGCCCTTTTTGTCTTATCACAATCTAATACAAAGGCAAAACGTACTTCATCTTCTCCCAAACCCTTGGTGTTATAAAATCCATTTGCCGGTGCCAACATAATCGTTTCATTGTTAATGTGAAAGTCAGTCAATAACCATGTCGCAAACTTTTCCGCATCACGAACTGGCAGTTTCACTATAATATAGAATGCTCCTCCGGGAACATTAAACTGGAGACCTTCAATCTTTTTAAGCTGCGAAACAACTAAGTCTCTTCTTTTTTTATATTCGCTCAAAATATCCACAAAGTATTTCTTATCTAAAGTGGTAAAGGGAATGGCCATCATTTGAGAAATAGTTGGTGGGCACAGTCTGGCCTGAGCAAATGATAGTGCCGCTTGCATTACTTTTTTATTTCTTGAAATGAAGGTTCCAATTCTTGAGCCGCATGAACTAAAACGCTTTGAAATGCTGTCCATTACTACCACGTGTTCTTTTGCATCTTCAAAGTCTAGAAGGCTTACGTGTTTATCACCACTGAAGATAAATTCTCTATAGACTTCATCACTAAATAAAAAGATATTATGTTTTTTAGCAAGAAATATTATTTTTTCCAACTCATCCCGACCATAAACCTTACCTGTTGGGTTATTGGGATTGCAGATCATAATTGCTTTAGTTTTGCTGCCAATTTGTTTTTCAATTTCTTGTACTTCAGGCAATTGCCAATCATCTTCAAGGCGAGTAGTTATTGGCCTAATCTTTACACCAGCAGTGACTGCAAAACCATTGTAGTTTGCATAAAATGGTTCTGGAATTAAAACTTCGTCGCCTGGGTCGAGGCAAACAGTTAGGCCCATAACAATTGCTTCACTCCCGCCAACTGTAACTAAAATTTCTTGATTTTTTAATAAAATATTATGTTGGCGATAATACCCAACAAGTGCATCAATATACTCAGGTAGTCCCTGTGAAGGCCCATATGCCACAATTGGATCTTGATAGTTTTTAAGTATCTCTGTGGATATTTTTGGTGTCTCTATATCAGGTTGACCAATATTAAAGTGTAACACAGATCTGCCTCTGGCTTTTGCCTGGTCTGCATATGTTGCAAGTTTTCTAATGGGTGAAGAAGGCATGATGCTTCCTCGAATTGAAATGTTTGACACGGCGCGTCTCCGGGTTTGTTATAACAGGATGTTACTTACCATAAAAATAAAGATTTGCAACATTTTCCCCTCACAGTATGCGTTAAAAAAAGGTGCCTGATTTTGTAAACCATTGCTTCGTTTTCCCGAAAAGCAAGATGTCTTTAATTTAAGCTAGGAGTAAATCGTGAAGTTAGCAAGTTCATTTCCCTTTAATACACTTGTGGCGCAAAGAGAACAGCAGTTTTGTAATCTTCAAACATCCATCATTTTAAATCAGAACTTACAGAGACACTCAAATTTATTGCAATCGATAGAGGATTCAAAAAAATTGACAATTAATGGAGAATTTACTTTTGAGTCACTGAATGAGTGTGTTCAAGCAATCGAGAAACATTCATATCGATATACAAAACTCCAGTTTATGGAAACGATTCAAAGCATTGCATCGATATTTATGGAGGAGAAATTTTCATATCTTCGAGAAATGATACCACAATTTGGCGATATAATTGATAAGTACACATTAAAAGAAGCTGATATAGAGTGGATGAACAATATGTTACATCATACTTTTTCAAAATATGATGAACATATTAATGAACTCAAAACGATTGATGAATTCATTCAGCAGATGGTTTATAACCTCTACGGGCAAACCATCAACCACTCCAAGGTTTTACCACCGGTTGACGGTATAGCTGCCGTGGTTTCATCAGTAGCATTTTTTGGCACAGGTAATGTCATTGGTAACCTGTTTGCAAGCAATGCATTTGATTCAAATGCAAAGTTGGCCGAAATTCATCAGTGTATGGAGCATATTATCCATTATGTGGATAAATTTGATTTGATGTTGGATAGAATGCTGGCCAGTGCAGGGGAAATGGATGTGGTTTTTAGGGCAATAAGCGACAAGCTTGCCATGATGGAAATCAAGCTATACAGGGACTTAGAGGGGAAGTTGACCAATGTAGATGAAGTCTTTCATGAGTATTACTTGAGAGAATTATTTATGCTCGAACAAATTTATGACAGTCCTTTGCCGCTTTCATTACAACCGCAAACATACAGGGATATGGTAAATAGAATCAACGATGTGGTAGCAGAATATCAGCCAGCTATGGGGCACTCTCAAATGGCAGCATAGCAATGCTTTAGATTTTAAAGTTAATGAAATAGATGGTAATTAACGGCCATTAATAGGTTAGTTGACCTAGATGTTGAGTCCAAGAGGTTTAACACTTCAACATCACTTTTTATACTCCACATTCTGTGTATATAGTACTCAAGTGCAATGAATTGAGTAACGTTAACAGCAGCTGACATGCCTTGGGGTAGTTTGTAAGTTGTGGTGTCAGTGCCGTTATTTAATTTTAAATTTCCACCACTACCCATGGTCGTTGTAAAGTATAGGCCAAACCCCAGTTGGATGATCAGGGAATAAAATTTATAACCAATAGGAGCTTTTAGAAAATATTGGATTACTGTGTGTCCTTGATCGACACTGCTTTGGGGAATGGTGATTGCTGCTTCAGGAGTAAAAAAAAAGTTTGGATAAATGTCGTACCGCAGGCCTGCACTTAAAAATGGAATAAACTCAAGGCCATTTTTTTTACCGTCCAAATTTACTTGGAACTTACTTAAGTAGCGGTTTAGTACGCCTAAACCTAGAGAGATGTCCTCGACTCTTTGAAATTTAAGTTTTGAAAAAAAGGAAGAATCTTTCCTAGGGTTTTTAGCTCCCAGAGATAACTCAGGTAAGGTACATAAACAGATAATTAAAATTGTAAGAAAAAACCTACTTTTTCTCATATTATTTCCTAAAGATTAGATATAATATTGATATAGTTAGTACATTAAAAGTCAGGGAGTGACAAATGCAACGAGACAGAAATGCTAGGATTGTACCTCAGCTAATGATATACCCTAAGTTTCAATTAACGTTGATATTAATTAATATTTTTATCATTGTCATGACGTTGTCGTTTGTTGCCTATAAAATTATGAACTCTTTTGATCACATGAGATTATTGGGGATCAAGGCAAACTTTTCAGAAAATCATTCTTATTTTAGGTTCATATCGATGCAAGAGACCTCCATTTTATGGAGCTTTTTAGTAGTTTCTGGGATCTGCTTACTCGTTTCATCTTTTATTTACTTGATACTTTCCCATAAGCTTGCAGGCCCTATTGTCAGATTAACCAAGTATTTTACTGTAATCGCCGATGGGGGACAAGTTGGAACTTTGGCATTTAGAAAAAAGGATTTCTTTTTAGAGTTGCCGAAGGTTATAAATATGGCATTATCTAAAATGGATTCAGAGAAAGTTTACTACAAAGGCGATGATAAATAGAGCTTTCTTCCCTAAGATTTCATTGAGCTTTGTTTGCAAATAAACTGCAAAATATCTAAAATTGAGGGAAATACTAGGTCAGTAGAGCCCGATAAGTCATATCCACCTTGAATGTGGATTGTGGTTATGCCCTTCATCCAGATTTTATCAGAGATTTTATCACCTACCATATAGCTCGCGCTCAGGTCTACGGGAAGATCTTGGCAACTGAGTAAAATCATCCCAGGTCCAGGTTTTCTCAATATTGAATCCTTGTCATAGGGCCCAGGACCCGATTTATCATAAAATGGACAATACTCCCAACGGTCGATATGGGCATTTTGTTTTGCTAAGAGGTCTTCAATATATAAATGCAAACTTTTGACATCATCTTCTGTGTATTTATCTCTAGCAATACCAGACTGGTTGGTGATAATGCAGACATACCAATTTAGTTGATTTGCACACTTAATTAAATCAACAATGCCATCGCATATACTAATATCTTCAATTTTATAGACATAACCTCTATCTTCATTGATTACACCGTCGCGATCTAGAAAGAGCACTGGCTTGCGTTGGCCGGTATCTATCGGTGTTTTGGTGTTTTTGGGGACAGGAATCCCTTTTAATGGACAGGTTTTAAGATTGTTAAAAAATTCATTTGGGGCTTGGATATAGTGGCTTAGTATTTTTCCACTTAAGCAGAATATGCCAGTGGGCGCCAAACCATCATACGTAGAATCGCAGGCCTTAGATATGTTTATAATATTAAAGTCTTGATCGATAAAAGCTAATGGCCGACCATCGTTTAGCTGGTATTGAAGCAATGCAGAATCATCTGGCATGGATGATTGAAGATAGTAATCCAAATCAAACACAATGTCTTGAATAAGCTCTAAGTATAGATAGTGTGATGATACGGGGTGTGCTGATATAAACGACAATATGGCGCTTTTTGTATCAAAAAATTTGCAATTATAGAGACCCTGCAGTTGTAGCTGATCTGTTAATTTTTGGTTGTCAATTTTGCTATCAACTAATGCAATAATAGTGATTTTGCTACTGTTATCTTCCATAAGTTAATTTTATGACTTTTTCCAAAAAGTGTCTTCTATTATGAGCATCTTTTTAGTAGATTATAGTTTTGTGTGAAAATGTGTCTTTTTTCACCCTGCTGGAGCGCTATATGAAAAGATATGATGTTTATGGAATAGGAAATGCACTTGTTGACATGGAATTTGAGGTTGATGAGAAGTTTTTGGCCGATATGAACATAGAAAAAGGCCTGATGACTTTAGTTGATCAAAATAGGCAAGAAGAAATTTTTCGAGAGCTTTCAAACACTGTTCCTAAAATGAGTTGCGGTGGTTCTGCGGCCAACACTATAGTTGCAGTTTCTCAGTTTGGTGGAGAATCTTTTTATTCTTGCAAGGTAGCAAATGATGAGGCAGGCCAATTTTACTACAAAGATCTGCTTGGAGAGGGACCATCTACCAACTTATCTAATGAAAACCAATACTTTGCAGGTAAAACTCAAGAGTTACCTACTGGCAAATGTGTGGTTCTAATTACTCCTGATGCTGATCGTACAATGAATACTTATTTGGGAATTACAGAAACATTTTCGGATGACGAGTTAGTTGAGCAAGAGATCAAACTGTCTAAATTTCTCTATATTGAGGGGTATTTAGTAACATCTCCGACTGGCAGAAAAGCTGCTATTAATGCAAAAAAATTGGCCTCTGAAAACTCAGTAAAGACTGCCTTGACTTTTTCAGATCCAGCGATGATACAGTTTTTCAAAGAAGGTCTAGATGAGATGTTGGGAAAAAGTGGTGTAGACCTGTTGTTTTGTAATGAAAATGAAGCCCTGTCTTATACCAACACAGAACGAATTGAAGATGCACTTCCCAAGCTAAAAGCAGTCGCCAAGTCTTTTGCAATAACATTGGGGGACAAAGGGGCCGTACTGTTTGATGGACAAAAGCAGATTAATATCGAAGGTAATGTGGTTGAGGCAATAGATACAAACGGAGCAGGAGATTTATTTGCGGGAGCATTTTTATACGCTATAACCCAAGGGAAGACTTTTGAGCAAGCGGGCCAGCTGGCCTGTAATGCTTCAGCAAAACTAGTCACTCAATTTGGGGCAAGGTTACAAAAAAAACAAGTAGAAGCTATTTTACAAGATACATTTTAAGCTGATGCTTGATGGAGAAGATCGATGAAACAACGATTGCTTATTAAGAGTATTTTAGAAGATAAGATTGTCTCACAGGAAGCTACTGTAAAGGGGTGGGTGAGAAGTGTAAGGAAAACCAAAAACTTCTCTTTTGTCGTTTTAAACGATGGTTCTACACTAAAAACTCTGCAAGTGATTGTTGATAGTCATCTACCCAATTATGAAAATATTTCTACAATGTTGTCAGGGACTTCCGTATCGATTACCGGCAAGTTAGCACCCTCCCAGGGAAAAGGGCAAAATATTGAGATGCAGGCCCAGTTAGTCGATATTATTGGAACAGTTGATAATACATACCCCCTGCAAAAAAAGGCCACATCGCTGGAATTTCTCAGAGAGAACGCTCATTTGCGAAGTAGAACAAACACTTTCAATGCTGTTTTTAGAATACGACATCATCTCTCATATGCTACTCATCAGTTTTTTCATGATAGAGGTTTTTACTACCTTCATACCCCAATCATTACTTCACAAGACTGTGAAGGAGCGGGAGAGATGTTTCGCATTTCCACCTTTGATATGCTAAATCCTCCCAAAAAGGAAAATGGTGAGATCGACTGGAGTAAAGATTACTTTGGGCAAGAAGCAAACTTAACAGTTAGTGGGCAACTGGCAGCTGAGTGCTACGCATTGGGGATGAATGCTGTTTATACTTTTGGACCCACCTTTCGCTCTGAGGATTCCAATACATCCAGGCACCTTGCTGAATTCTGGATGATTGAGCCAGAAGTGGCCTTTGCAGATTTAGAGGATATGGCAAATCTAAGCAGTGAATATCTAAAATATCTCATTTCACACGTTTTTAAGCATTGCATGGATGAGTTAGAGTTTCTTGCTAAATTTTACTGTGACAAAGAGGGCAACAAAAATCATCTTGAATCCTTAAGGCATGTGCTTGAAAGTGAATTTGTTAAGATAACCTACACAGAGGCGATAGATATTTTACAAAAAAGTGGCAAAAAGTTTGAGTATAGGCCAGACTGGGGAGTAGATCTACAAACGGAGCATGAACGTTATCTAACTGAAAAGCACTTCAAGCTTCCCGTTATTGTAATGGACTACCCAAAAGACATTAAGGCCTTTTACATGAAACAAAACCCCGATGGAAAAACAGTTCGGGGTATGGACGTTTTAGTGCCAGGTGTAGGTGAGTTGATGGGAGGCGCGCAAAGAGAGGATGACTATCAGGCCCTTGAAAGGCGCATGGACGAGATGAACATGAATAAAAAAGACTTATGGTGGTACTTGGACCTAAGAAAGTTTGGTTCTGCACCTCACGCTGGTTTTGGACTGGGATTTGAGCGAGCGGTGATGTATATTACAGGTATGAGCAACATAAGGGACGTTATCGCCTTTCCTCGCTATCCCCAAAATGCGGAGTTTTGAGATGAGTATTGAAAACTTAGAGTACCCCGGTGATATCGAATTTCAAGAATTTTTAACCAAAGTTGGCTTTGATATGAGTATTTTCGAAATTCGATCATACTTGTTGGGTCTTGTATTGGGGCTTGAAACTGTAGAGCCTTCTTTTGCAGTATCTGAGATGTTGCTACTTGACGAAGATACAGAGGAGTACTTTCAATTCGATGATCCACAAGACTCTCATCAATTTAATCACTATATACAGACACTTATTACTTTACTTGAATTTTATCGCGTTAATGTAGATATCCCTCCACTTAGCAATTACGCAGATGACTTAAACCTGATGAAGACCATTGAGATGTTTAATCACTTATCCTTGAGGCAAGAGGAATTTACTAACTTTTTATCAGGAGTTGGAGAAAGTGGTGTTTTTGATCAAAAGCGAGGTGATGAATTTGAGGAAACGGTGGATAGCTTTGAGAAATTTTTGGAGGAGGTGGATAGTTTACAACAGGAATTTTTTGATGAAGTAGACAATCTAGAATCTAAAAGGGATTTGGTCTTAGAGCTTTTACAAAGAAGTGACGAGCTTTGGGTTAATGGTTATATTGTAATATTTGAGAACCTAAAGCAGCTTAGGAAGAGCAAAATTGCCCTTCACTAGATTAGGAAAAAATTATGCAGCAACAAGATAGTAGAGTAGGTGAGCAATTTGAGTCAGAAAGTCCAAAGCAGATGATTTGGAACATCTTGTGCAACATTGTTATTCCAGTAGTTATTCTAAGTAAATTTAGTGGTGAGGACCACTTGGGGCCTGTATGGGGACTAATTATTGCACTGATGTTTCCCATTTCTTATGGTAGTTACGATCTAATTGATAAGAAAAAATGGAACTTTGTTTCTATTTTGGGATTGGTAAGTGTTCTGCTTACTGGAGGTTTGGCCCTTTTAAAACTTGATGGTATATGGTTTGCCGTAAAAGAAGCGGCGATCCCGACTATCATTGGACTTGGTGTAGTAATCTCTTTAAAGACAAAATATTCGTTTGCTAAAGTTATTCTTTATAACCCCAAAATCTTTAACGTAGATAAGATCAACCAAGTTTTAGAAGAGAAAAATTATCAGAAGCGGTTTGAAATACTTTTGTACCGTTCAACAATGTTGTTTGTTTTTTCCTTTGTCTTAAGTGCAATACTTAACTTTGTGTTGGCAGTTGTTATATTAAAGAGCCCTTCTGGAACCCCCGAGTTTAACGCCGAACTAGGGAAAATGACCGCCCTTAGTTTCCCTGTCATTATGGTGCCTTGTACTGTGGTCTTGATGCTTGCCATTTGGTACTTAATTCATGGAATTAAAGGTATTACAGGCCTCGACTTGGAGGGCATTATCAATAATTTTGAAGATAAAAAGTAAAATTTTTGGCGTTTAAGTGGTAGCAATTTTTTAGTGTCTAAAAGTCACTGGTTTCAAAAAGCTGCGACTTAATCATTTATGTATCCCATATAATCAGCAAGTTACATTTACACAATACTGGCACAATGCATGCAGTATTATGAGTGTAATAACTTAAAATGGAGTTTAGGTTAGTAGCTACGGATATAAATGATCGTAGAACTAAGGAAAAATTATGAAAAAAATTACTATAATTGTTTTACTCTTGTTAGTTGCAAGTGCCTCTTTTGCCAAAAAGGAAGTAATAATTAATGCTGACGATCTATATTATGGTGTTGCTCAGATGCCCAAAAATGTAACTGTTACCCATGTTGAGACCTATAATGGCGCAGTTTATGATGTAGATGCAGCATTTGATTATGATGCCCATAGAGACATCTTTGGAGATAGCGAGACTATTTATTTTGAAGAAATTGCTTATTTATACGCCTTACAAGATGAAGATAAAGATGATGAAGGTGAAGTGTATATGGCCCGAAAACCTCACCTATATTAGCTCTCAAAATTGATGGCCTCAATAATCCTTATTTGCCTTTTATTACAGAATCTATGGGGGTTTCACTCTAGTATTTAATGAAAATTTTTTAATGAAAAAGTGCTTGACCATTCAGGGTTGTGCAACTATTATCGCATGATGCTGGGAGTTCACAAAAAGTTAACGAACTATTGTAGTTTCAATAGGGTGGTTTGTCTGATTGTTATTTCCCTTTTGCTCATTAAAAATTGAATAAAGAACGAAGAGTTTATGTTACATTTTTTTACGAGGATGTAACAAAACCAGAGAAGATGAGAAAGAACCTAAGAGTATGTTTTGTTAGGGTCGATGTAACTAGAAAGTTGCTTTGCTGA
>JADHTQ010000081.1 GCA_016784965.1 Bacteriovoracaceae bacterium
TCAGAATCAAAAATAATATGAAACCCGTTTCCATGAACGACTCCGCTTATTGCAAGGCACGAAGCAAGTTAGATTGTGAGACTCTTAGAGAACTATGTCTAGATGCAGGTAAACGAGTTGAAGAAGAATCATCGGGGTGGAAGTGGAAAGGCAGAAATGTTTATCTTGCAGATGGGACTGTTATATCAGCGGCTGATACGAAAGAAAATCAACATAAGTTTCCGCAATTAAAACGTCAAAAAGCGGGATTAGGATTTCCAAAGATTAGGGTTATGGGGCTATTTGGGTTAAGTAGTGGCGCTATGCTTGACATTGAAGTTGCACCATATAGCGGGAAAAATACTGGTGAACCAAATCTATTGAGAAAAATAGTCAAGAGGCTACAATGTGATGATATTTTAATTTTGGATAGGTTTTTTACCAGTTACTTTATTCAAGAGCTACTACAACGTAAAAAAATTGATTATGTTATAAGAGCTAGGGATAGGATGGCACAAAGGCTTTTAGGAAAAAAGAAGTCCAAAATAGTAATGCTGAAGCGTCCATCCAAAAGCGGGTATTCGGGAGACGAGAGCTACAAGGAGCTTGCAACAGAAATTAGAATTAAAATTGTAAAGAGCACCATTGAGAGAAAAGGGTTTAAGACGGCCACAATTTATTTAATGACGTCCTTGATCAATGGCCAAAAATACTCAGTTAATGATGTCGAGAAAATTTATATAGAACGTTGGCACGTTGAGCTTGATATAAGAAATTTGAAGTGTACGCTAGATGTAAAGTTTTTAAAATGCAAAACACCGTCAATGGTCTTTAAAGAACTTTGGGTAAAGATATTGGCCCACAATTTAATAAGAAAAATTCTAGTTACTACTGCAAATACGCACTTAGATTATGGTCCTAGGAAAAGAAGTTTTAAAACAACAAAGAGCCTATTTATCAATGTATTGAAAGTTTTAGGTGCTAAAAGCTTTTATGTAATAATATCTCTTCTAAAGACTGAGGTATTGAACTCAAAATATAGAAAGGAGCCAAGGGCCGTTAAATATCGAAATGACAGATATCACAAATTAACATGTGATCGAAAGCTAGCAAAAGATAAAAATTTTGGTACCATTAGAAAGCGGGCCAACAAAGCTTCTAAACAATCGAAGCCCTCAAATGTAGTATTGTTAAGTTAGTGGCATTCGTGACGGTTACCCTAAATTAGTTTTTAAAAAAAGCAATTTTTTTCATATGTGATAAATCGGCATTGTAGAATGGATATAGGTCAACCAAACAAAAGATCAAGTCGTAAATTCGGCAAAACTTCTTGCAGTTTTTGCACTTTAACTAAAGTAGGGTTGGCAGATTTCGACGACTCTAATTTTTGATAACTAAAAATACTGCTGTAATTGAGTAATTTGGCCATTTTAGACTGAGTAAACTTCTTTTCGTGTCTGGCATGCCTTAAAAGAAGAGCAAATGCCACTTTGGGATCTACTTGAATATCAACTACATTAGCTTGCTTTTTAACTTTTAACTTAGGTAGTGGAAAATCAATTTTTGAATCCTCTGGTTCATCTAAATATAGATTTAAGGACTCTTGCATATTTTTATAGAGCTCATCTTTGCTATCAGCTTGAGTTGAACAGCCTTTTAACTCTAAACATTCGGCCCAAAAACCATCTTTTTCTTTGTGAATTTTGAAATGATATTTCATGATACTACCTTACTTTCTTTTACTCTTTTTAGAAGTTTTAATTCAAGTCCCTTTTTCAACTCTTTATGCAGAGGGATTACTTCAATTAGATCACCTCTTTTAACTTTGACATGACTACCTTTTTGAGAAATTTTTATCCACCCATTTTTAAGGTATATCTTCAACATTTCCTTGCCACTTAACGGCATCTCTACCTCTCTATAATACCACCTTTGGGTGGTAATATCAACGATTAACATCAGAGGCTGATACCAATTAAATGGTTATTTAACTAGCTGTTTTTACAATAAGAGGTCAAATTTTAGGCTTTAGTTCAGAATTGAAACAATCAAATACCGGCACCAGAGTCGTTATCTTGAGTAACTTCTCAACAATAACTTTTTAACTCTTTTCAACTGAATTTATACCAACCATGGAGGCTCTTTACCAATTACTCCTTTAATATAATCAAGGTCTTCAAATTCTTCAGGCTCATACCCTGTGGCCAAATAAAGATTTTTATATCCTAACTCAAACAATTTTTTTAAAATATCCTCTCCTTTAACATCGTTTTCTAAATTTGAATCAATGTAAAATGTACTTTCTTTAGAAATTGTATCGAGCTGCTTTAGCATTGCATATGGATCACTGTAAACCTTAAGAGGTATATCAAGCTCTGAAGATGAGGATTCCCAGATTAATCTTACAAGATCGTCATCATCAACAAAAATAGTAGCTGTAACCTCTGATGATAAATCGGCTGCAACAGATTCTTCACTACAAATAGCAAGGGGGACAAATCCTGCCATTGTCTTGGGTATCAAACCAATACCTATTTGATCACATCTATCTTGAATGTGTTTTTCCTCAAATCTACTTGTAACTAGATATGAGTATTCTTCAAGCTTTGAATTTTCAATGAGATCTAAGCCATTTTCAATATATCCAATATACTCATAATCAACCAAAAGTTTTGAGCCTTTAAGGTCATTGCTCCTGGCCCAATTTTTTACATCTGCTGGCGATGAAAAATGAAGCACTTTAATATTATGACTCTTAAAATTTACGGATTCTAATCTCCCTGCCCATATTTGATGTATAGATTCATCATCGTCAACAATTACTAATGTAGAATTAGGTTTTAATGTAATTTTTTGAACAAATGATTTGGGAAATTCTGCTCTAGGTAGTTTGATAATGATGGTTGTGCCCACCCCGACAGAAGATTCTATCTCCAGAGACCCTCCCCAAGACTCAATTGACGTTTTAGCGCGATATAGACCCAAACCATTTCCGCCTTTTTTCCCATAAGTCACACCACTTTTTCCTAGTTTTGCTAGGACATCTACAGGTATTCCTTTACCATTATCTTTAATTCTAAGCTCAATGCCATCTTTATCATCGGTAGACAGATCGACTATAACGTTGCCTGCTTCTGCGAGCGACTCTATGGCATTGTTTAGGATATTGCTGCAAACTCTTTTTAATTCTCTAGGTCCGACTTTTGCAAATAATCCATAAGAAGCTGCTCCAATATTAGAGATTATCTTTATACCCATAATTGACCTAAACTGCATTCTCTTTTCAGTCAGAATTCCTTCTACAATCACAGGTAATAAAACAGTACTCAACTGCTCTTTCTCATTTGAGGCTAGCTGTTGTGATATGTCACGATTTTTTTGTAGCAGATTGTTGGCAATATCGTGAATCCTAGTTGATGCACTTCTCATCATTAATCTTTTGCTCTCAGGTATTGCACTTAGATCTTTCATCACCATATCGAGTGCAGCCAAAGGTGATCTAATATCATGAGCGACCTGAGAAGCCAAAGTAGCAATTGCAGTTTTTCTACTTTCACTTTCACGAATCAAGATGTTTTCGTCTTCTTGCTTTTTTCTCTGCTGTAAAATCTCTATTAATCTTGCCTGTATTCGTTTCAAAGATGAACTAGGTAGCTCTATCGACTTTAATTCTGCAATCTGATCAGCTCTGGCCAGTAGATCAAATATACTGTTGGTACGTTTGTTCTTGATAACATTTAAAATGAATGCAAAGGAGACTAAAATTATAAGTAAAACAGAGATGGTTAACAAATAATACCTATCATCATTAAGCACTGAATATAACAACTTTTTTCTGTCTATAATGTAGTGTATTTTAAAAACAATTCGGCCACGATTTGTTATAGTTCTATTTTCACTACTGTAATAAAAGACATCCAAATTGCTAGAAAGTCCGGAGTCAAATATCATCTTATTTTTGTGATCTAGAAGTTTGTAATACTTAATTGCAGGTCTTTTCATAAAACTTAACATGTGCCAATAATCAACAATAGCGTTATCAGACTCATCAAGAATATTTTCTATGGCAGTTGATCTGTTATTTATTTCACTTATTAACATTTTAGATCGAAAATTTAATCTATCATGTACGATAATTGCAATAAGCACTAAAATAAATAAGACAATCGTGATAAATACAATTTTAGCAGTATGCTTTCCCACTAATTACTCCAAGTATTTAATCTGATACTCAGATAGAAACATCGAAGTATTATCATTAGTAATTGACATCCCTTTTGGGTAATAAACACTCCTTGCATGTTCAACAATGGGTACTAATATGTCTTCTTTATCAAGCTGTTTAAAAAAGTCAGAGACGGCAATTTTTCTCTGCTTCTTTGATCCATTTGTTAAATACTCTTGAAGTTGTTTTTCATTACTAGGCCTAAAAGAAATCAAACTTTTATTGTTAGAATCAAGACCCAACACATGTAAGTAGTTCCAAGCATCAGTACCACTTATCCCAACTATCATTGCTTCATATGCTTTGATTTTGTTGCTCATGATCCCTGCTAGCTTCTTTTTGTCTATATTTTTTAATTTGGGTTTTATGTTATATTTGGCCAAAGATTTTTTTAAACTTTGCTCTATGTTATTTTTTAAACTAGGATTCCAATAATAGGAAAATGTGATCTCTAGTGCATTTTTTAATGGTGCTATGTTTGTACAATTTTGCTTGAATTTTTCTGCTGTGGAGATTGCCCGGGGTAAATAGTGCTCCATTTTTCTAAATATTTCCTTTCCTAGCGTATTTGCAAATGTTAATCGATCCAAACAATTCTTAATTATTTTTCGTACTCGCTTATCAGGGTACTCAAGAAGTATATAGGTATTTACTAAATCAAAAGTTTTATATACATCAAAGTTGCTAAGTAAATCCTTTTTATTAGGTGGCTGGTCAGGTGATAAAAGGTTTATTTCGTGATATTTTATTAACTTATCTACTTTAATTTTATCCTTTTCTACAACAGAAATTATAATCTTCTTAAACTTGGGATTCTCCTTAGTAAATTTAGATAGGGACAAAGTGATATTTTGTTTATCATGCTTTGTCACAGTATATGGCGAAATACCTACTGGAATGCTGTTATTTAGCGAAGACATATCGACAATGGCCATCCTTAATTGCTGCAACTCTCGCAGTAGACCATAATATTTTTTATCAAATTTTATAACAACACATTCATCCTTCACGACAAGGTCCACAATCTTACGTTTGATATAGCCTTTGTCCTGAAAATATAAAAGATTCTTCTTTAGATCCGTTGGGGTTAACAGCTTTCCATTAGAAAATAAAACGTCTTTTTTAATACAAAACTCATACTGTGTATAATCTTCATTGGCATGCCATTTTTTAAAATTGTAGAATCAATTCCCTTTTGTGCCTTAACAAAAAGTGTCTCATGCAACTGCCTTAATATATAAATTGTCTCCAAGTATTTAGCATTTTCTGGCCTTATAGGTGAAGGAAATGTACTAACTGCAACCTTATACTCATTGGCGAGCACTAAACTGTGAGTAGATATGAAAAGTATTATACTAATAAGAGTTAATTTTAGCTGTTTAATCAAAAAAAAAATTTAAGACCCCTTACTCCTCCCAAACAGTTAATAACAAAAGAGTACGCCTACAACGTACAGTGTCGGCAGTCAAGTAAGCCTGTAACTTTTATGTGACATTGCATTGCTATTGCTTTCGATCATCTAAAAGTTACAGGCAAGGTAATGACATACTCTAATATCATCTTCTAGGTACAACTCTTTTCATTAATCGGGGAAGTTCAGATCTATACTCAAATGCACTGGCCTTAGGCACACAGATACCAATTCCAACACAAATCTCCCCTGTACCACAATCAGAATCTTTTCTACAATCGGCTATCTCATTACTATCAGTCAACTCTAAAATTGCGTACAGATTTTTAACTTCAAAACGGCCAAGAGTTATAGACTCTCTCTGAGCAAATGCTGTAGTAGACATAATTAATGTAATCAAAAAGGTTGCTGTAAATACTTTCATTTTTTCCTCCAAGGTTTTGTTTAACTAATCACATGATTAGTTTTTGTTACTAAAACCAATGTAACAGCAACTTCCTTTTAGATATACTAATTGTTAATTAATAAAGCTTGCATATATTTACTTTAGATCAATTCATGCCCGCAACACCATGATATTACAGGCTTTAATGCCAACAAATCAACTAGTTATTTTTAGTTTATCTGGCACTTAAAAGAAAATTTACAAGAACACTTAGATGCTCACTATCGACATATAAAACATGTAATTTCTCATCTACGGTAGCACTATTTGCTTTATCTTTTACTACGTAAATATGGAGTTTGCTAAATTTTTCAAACGATTTAGTTTTTTTAGACTGTAATTTTTTAGAAAAGCTATGAATGAATGCACTAAGATACGAGCTAAACTCTCTACTAGAAACTTGATCTGAAGTAACTTGCCTATCAAAAATTATCCCCCACCTTCTTTTAATAATTCGTTTTTTATTGGAAATCATTCTGATGTATAAAAGTTCCATCCTTCTTTCATGTGAGTTTTCAGCTTGAGCCTCGAGTATATCGTGGTTTTGCCAAATGTAATCGATGGTTCCCAATACATTTTTACTATCAACCGATAAGTAGTTTGCAATGTTCTTTATTGAGTTGCTTTCGGCCTTATCATGTATCAGATAAATTTCTAACTTTGTAAATTTAGGGAGAACTGTACCTTCTTGTTTCTCTTTTTCTTGTAAGTGATATATAAAACGAGATAGGTATACGTCAAAGGTCTTAGAGGTTACTGAAGTATAAGACACTTGCCGCTGCAGAGTAATACCCCATCTTTTTTTAATTATTCTTTTTTTCTTATTAATGGATTTTTGGTATTTATCAATATTATTAATTATATAGGCTGGCACGATATTATATGAGTCACAAGTCACATGAAGACCATTAACTCCTACTGTGCGAACATCAATGGCAACACCGATAATTTCCCTTGAAACTGTTATATCTATGGTTCTATATTCTACCCCCTGTAAATTTGCCCGTTGAAACAATTTTACACTACTAGCACTACCGATAAAGCCTTCTAAAAATTCAGCATATTGTCTCTTTGAACAAGCCCGGTCTTCACCTTGGTCACTTCGCACTTTAAGCTTAAAATCTTTATAAATTTTTTGCTCCAAAGTTTTAAAAGTAGTGTCGCCATAAGAAGACAATACCGTCACTCCTAACATGTAAATAAATACCATCACTTTAAAAGTAATTTTCATAAGCATTAATCCCAATATTTTATAGAGACATTAATGCCATCACATTAACTGAAATATATTAAGAAATTATTAAGATATTACTTTTTAAGTATATCGAGCAAAAACAGGTGACAATGCGTTCGAGTAAATTTGGATATTTCTTCATAATTTCTCCATAATAACCGGAGGTTTTCGTGATATTTTCATCAACATGGTTGTACAAAGATATAGGATTTACATATGCAGAGGTTTATTGCTTTCTCACTAATACTATTGGCTAACTTTAACAATACAATCATAGCAGATGATTGCTCAGAGGATTCTGCAAAGGTAATGTTTGAAAAACACCTTCAAGACTGGGTAAATTTTCAAGACACTACCTTCCCGGGTCTGATAAAGCAAACTTCTAGATCACTATACACTGAGGAGCTTGAGCAAGCCGGGTTAGTTTATTTAAAAGATGAAACTGTAGAAACTCTGGAAAATGGCTTTTACATATTTTTAATCGACCATTTAGAACGCTTGATCATCTCCCTGCGCTCTCCTGCTCGAATTGCCTATAACAATAAATTCTTAGCAACTCATCTAAGCCTATATACTAGACTTACACAAACTTACTCTACGTTTTATAACCTAGTATTACCTCACAGTCACAATCTTAGTATATTGGGTGCTGGTGAATTTAGAGTTATCAATGGTCAAGTAGTTGCTCTAAACAATCGCTCTGGTTCTTGGAAAGGTAATGATCAAAATTTGCTTTATTCCAGGCAAAGATTGTTTGAAGCAAATATCCCTTTTCACCCTAGGGCAAAACTAGTTGATGAGAATAATCCGATTCACAATTCACCTATATCAACTAACCCTCATTTTAGTGCTAAAAAATTGGCCCAAGCAGAGTTTTTAGTCCGTAGTGATCCTGACCTATATAAAATTACAAAAAGATTGAATGCACTTTTTAATAAATTAACTATACTCTTTCCAGGTGATACTCCAGGAACATTTAATATTGAAGGTATCCGTGATTTTCTACCTAAAGCACCGGATGATTTTATTCACCTTGATGTATTAAGTGTCTATGGTTATATGGCAAGTTATGGCGCAGAGTACACACTCCACACAGTAGCAAATAATGAACTTAATAGATTATTACAGGGTGTTGAATTTCTGGAGAGATTAATCATATATCGATAGAATATCTACCTAACTGTCCATTTTGTATTTAAGGTACAACTCCGACACCTTCATAAAGTTGCCCGTCCTCTTGCCAAACCTGGCAAGTTGGATATGTCATCTTCAAACTTTTATCGCGGCTAACCCAGGTCTTGGGATCACCCGCAGCACCATGGGTTCTCCATCCAAAAAGTTTAGAGCGATTTGAATTTTTTAAAACCGAAGCAACAACTTCACAAGAACTCATGCACCCTTGATTTATTAAAGTTACCAAGGAATAATCTGATAACGATTCACTACTTTTTAACGTCGGTGTAATTATGTCAATTTTTTTATCTTGACCAACATATTGATACTGATAGAGAAAGGCCTTTTCAGTCAGTAAGTTTTGTAATAAATATCTTGTTTCTTGATCTCCTCCACCCCCATTATCTCTTAAGTCCAACAATACCACCTTATATTTAAATTTATTCGACTTAATCACCCTTACATGCCTTTTAAACTGATTTTTGAACCTAAGAATAATATCTTTTCTATCTTCTAGTTGGTTGTTTTGACACCAAAGAGAGTGAATGGAAATTTTATATGTTGAGGCATCTACCTCTTGTCCTGAAATACAGCGCTTAGATCGTACAGGGTCCTGTTTCCAGTTAAGATTAAACATTACTTGCGATTCATCATCTACTTTAAGTTTTAGTACCAGACTCTCCGCCAAATAATCCTTGTTACTATTAACTGACAACTTCATAATCGTTTTGTAGATACGCCCCCAATTAGAAGAAGCATAAACTTGACTTTTATTTTCATCAATCCAATCATTTATCTTTTTATCATCTACCATTAACACTTTAAGTGGGCCCTTGTGCTTGAGAAGTTTTTGAATATTCTCATGACAAAACCGGCATCTAGAAAGATAGACCTGATTATCATTTTCAAGTATAAATTCTGTGCCGCTAAAAAGGTATTGGGATGGATTAGTTCTGTTTAAACCTATCAGCCTGCTTAAAGATAGATGGGCATCATTCATCTTTTTTATCAAAGCTGAAATTCTATCAACATCAAGTGGAGCTATTTGAATTGCTGCTTCAATCTCTTTTATAATAATTTGTTTTTGTTTGGCACCATTGATATTAATATTGGCGTACTCAATGTTTAGATTGTCTAAAATCGTCTGAGCTTTATTTTCGTATAAAAAATTATGACAACCTGAAGTTGCAATAGTTAAAAGCAAGCATGTATATAAAATATATTTATTAGTATTCATCACGCCCACAGTTATATACATTTTTTGTAAAAAGGCCACACTTAAGCCGCAATGCGTAAACTTTCTACACGATTTCATATATGTGGTTTGAGTTTTTATGTATCTGTGTTATTAAACATTCAAAATGATTGATAACAAATTTTTTTGGAGTATTAATGAATATTAGCTTTAACAAATATCTCGTCATTTTCATCATATCTATCACTACATCAATTAGTACAGCTTTTGGTTATGCCGAAGACTCTCTTTGGCATCTATACGGTGTTGACTATAAAATTACCCAGCAAGATCAAGTAAAAAGCTGGATTGAGCAAGTTTCAGAACCTCATATAGCAAATACTATTAAACATTTAACCTCTTATAGAACCAGATACTACAAAGCACCAGAAGGTGTTGAGGCCATGAAATGGATTGCAAGTTCCTGGCGCTCTCTTTTGACAAAAAGAAGTGATGTGAAAGTTGAGTTGTATGATCATAAAATTTTTCCCCAACCCTCGGTTATCTTAACTATTCAAGGTGACTCAAATGATCTTATAATTTTGGGAGGACATGGAGATTCCATTAATACAAATGATGAGGGAGTTCACTCAGTTGCACCTGGTGCCGACGACAACGCCGCAGGAATTGGTGTTTTAACTGAAATTATTAGACTTTTTGGCCTAAATAATTACCGGCCCAAACACACCATCCAATTTATTGCATATGCTTCAGAGGAACACAGAATCCATGGATCATATGACCTGTCCGATGTTTATGACAAAGCAGGTAAGAGCGTTATTGGTGTCATTCAATTTGATGGCGTAAATTATAAAGGCCCAAGTTATGATATGGTCCTTGTCTCTGACTATACTCATAAAGATCAGAATGAGTTTTTGGGTAGACTTATTGATACTTATTTAGATATTTCTTGGACATACGACCCTTGTGGGTATGGCTGCTCAGATCATGCCGCCTGGACTTATGAAGGTTACCGAGCAAGTTTTCCCTTTGAATCACTTCTGGCTGAGGAAAACCCCTATATCCATACTGCAGAAGATACTTTTGATAAGTCTGGCAATAATGCCAACCATGCTACGTTATTTGCAAAACTTGGTGTGGCATACCTTCTCGAACTTGACCAATAAATTTAAATTGTTACTCCGGCCTTGGCCCATGCATAAGAGCATTACCAAAGAACGTGTAATATATTTTTGTGGGATCGCTGGGATCCAAGGTTACATTGTATCCGTTGTGTTGGAGTGGAACTTTATCGTTCTTTTTCCAAGTGTCACCACCATCTGTAGTGTATAACATTCCACCATCTCCCCAGGTTCCCAAAATTTGCCACCTACCATTGGCATAAACCTTATCGGGATCTTCTGGGTCCATTACTATGGCCGTTGGGTGAGTATATTGAATGGACCGCACCCAGTTTTGGCCACGATCCGTACTTTTCCAAAGACCTGATGCCAGCCAATTGAAATTATTCTCATAATCAGCTACCCATATAGTACTTCGATCACTACCCGGGGTAAAATCGACAGCAAACGCTATTGGGTAATACCACATATCGTATTGTGGATCTACTTCGGGTGGATGGTGAACAGTTCCCCTTAAAAGCTCCCAGCTAGTCGCTCCATTTTCGACATCCAAGTAATATAGCCCCGTTTTGGTTCTATTTGTGAAATTGGGGTAATCTCCTGTAATCATGATATAAACATCACCATTTTCGGGGTCTACTTCAATTTGGGAAACAATTTTATCACCACTTGGTAATCCATTGTTAAAATAACTCCAAGTTTCTCCCCCATCGAGGCTGCGTGCAACTCCAATACTTTGGGTTCCGGCATAAAAGAAATTGTTTATTGGATCATGTGCAAGTGAGATAAACTGTCTATTGAAGTCTGCATTATCCGGAGTAATACGCGTCCAGTTATGTCCTCGATCACTTGAATAAAAAACTCCCCCCTGCCCCTTAATTTGCCCTGCATGCCAACCTTCTGGAAAATCGTGGTGGCTACCTGAGACAGTGTACACCTCTTGATCATTATCTGGATTGAAGGCATAGTCAAAGTTACTATTATTGTACGCTTGACTGATTCGAAATGTATTTCCACCATCTTCTGTGACAATACCCCCTATATCCGCCATGGCTACATATCCAACACTGGGATTATTTGGGTGAAACTTAAATCTATACGCTGTCGTTACTTCAAGCCCTACAGACTCCCACCTTTTGCCCTTAACTCGCTCGCCAACATCGGCAAACTTGGTAAAGGGGGCCATCCAAGTATCTCCTCCATCATAGGAAGTATGCAAAAAGAACTCCCCGGTTCCTCCGATGTAATTTGGATTTCGTTTATGAATAGTAAAGCTTTCATACCCATCATCCCACCACCCCTGCTCTACTGCCGGAGCGCTATACTCTAACTTATCGGAATCCCAAGGACGATAGGGGGTTACATCCCAGCTAAGTTGAAATAACTTAAGCTCCCAACTTCCTCCACGATCAACACTCTTCCAGATTTTAGTTCCATATTGGCGTATCCAATAACGTCCACCGGTTACGTAGATTGTGCGGGAATCATTTTCGGCCATCCTAATATGGTCTCCACCTTCTTTGTTAGTTCTAGTAAAATTTCCGGTATCATCTCCTATCCAGATATAACCGCAGGTACTAAAATTTATTGCCAATTGTTCCTCGCTCCAATGCTCAGAAAAGTCATTGGCCCATGAGCATGCCTGGGTACCATTGTCATCGAGAAATGCTAAGGTTAGTCCATTTTGATCTCTGCCTCCGGCCAAACCTCTGATGCTTTCACCTGCGGGTACATAAAAGCTACTAAAGGTTGCACCTGCATCTACAGAGCGCCAAATTCTTTCAGAGGTAGCATGATAAACTATGTGTGGCCCATCACTCCTATAGTCGATGTAAGTTCCATGTGACTCACCAGAAAAATCGCCATGCCGAAGCCAAGTCAAACCCTTGTTATTGCTATAAAAAAGTCCCGCAGTTGTGCCGCAAAATACCTTATTTTCATTGTATGTATCTGTTGCCCAGTACTTGATATACTCATTACTATCGAGATCAATGGTAATATCGCTCCATGTCTTACCCCCATCTTCACTTCTTACCGGAGCAAGACCTCCTGGCGCATGAAAAAGAATGTATGGATTTGGGGAGAATCCAACACTTACCCTGAACTTTTCACCTATCGCATAGCATCCATTAAATATTGATAACCATTTAAAATGATCAATAAAAATCATAATAATTTTCTTATTTTTGTACCCAAATGGCCGAGATTAGGCCCAAAACTCCTCAGAAATCGT
>JADHTQ010000082.1 GCA_016784965.1 Bacteriovoracaceae bacterium
AGCACAAGATCCATTTGTAATTGAAGAAGGTGGAATTTTGCTTTCCTATAAGACCATTTCTGCGATTAGGTTTAATGGTCTAAATCAGGAATTAGGATTTGACCTCTCATTTATAGACATCTTGAACCTTCCAGAATATGCAAGAATTAGAGTAGAAATAAGAACTAAGGGCAGCTTTAATGAGCCAGTCTTTAGAATAGAACATTTTCTATATAATGAAAGGCGTGAAAGGTTATTCACAAAGTGCATGATAGGACACTGCCTTATTACTGACAGAAACGAAGAAATTTTCCTTACTCCTTCATTAAAGATGCTCTTAACAAGACTTGATGAACACGAAAAGCTAGCAAGTAAAGGTATTTTAGAAAAGGATCTAACGCAAAGATATAAAGAGTTTAGTGAGATTAAAACATTGGCCCTAAATGCGAATGCATTAGTAGATCATTTTACAAAAAATTTCAATTCGATCTACCTAGACAGCTTGCCTTTTATACTTGGTCGAGACTGTGATGAAGAGGTTATTCTTGAAGAGGCCTTACCCGTTGAATTTTCTAAATACGATAAAGTTTTTATCGATGCTCTTGGCAAGATTGAAATGAAGGATGAACCATCCAAGATCGTCCTTAAATCCTCAGGTGGAGGGAAGATCTTTGTATCCATGAGCAAAAAAGCCTGGGAGACACAAAAAAGGATTAGAAAGCTTAAAGCTGAAGGTCAAGAAGTGCTCGAACAGGTTTTAGAAAATCCCGAAAAATTTCTTGAGGGAGTTAATAGAACATCATTGAAAAATACATTTAGTGATCGGGTTTCAGGCTTTATTTTCGGAAGGCCAAAAAACCTAACGAAAGAAGCTCGCAAATCAGGTCAATGGGCTGAGGGACACGACGATTACTCATTATTGATACGATCTGTAAACGGTACTGCAATTCCTGTTCAAACCAATCCGGCTCCAGAGTTGTATAATATAATTAGAAAGGCTGCAGATAATCTTTTACGGCAAATTGATGATGATGATCTTAATATGCGAATAGAAAATGAATCATATATTACACCCCTACCACCTAAAAAGGATAAATTAATTCATATCCCAGAACTTGATGCTGAATTCAACTTAAGAACATTGATTAATACTTGCAAGAGAATAGAGATTGAAAATATACCTGAAATCTTTGATGATCAAATAGAAATGGCCAAAGAGTTAGTCTCGAACCAAATAGAAAAGGGAGAAGTGCTTGTTGATTGGGCACTTCAAGATAATGATAGCTTGAAAGAGGTAAGAATACCTGTTCAATCCTTGAAGAGTGCTATACCAAAAGAATCAACTGATGGCAGAGAGGTTGAATCTATTTCACTAGAAGTTAAGGACATAGATGAGACCCAAAGTAAATTTTCATCGATTGCAAACATATCTGACTTTGATAAGTTCGAGAATCCTCCAAACTTCAATGATGGAATCAACTTATATGACCACCAAGTCATTGGTTACTCATGGCTCAAACGATTGTTTCAAAACCCTGTTAAAACAAATCATGGTGACCGTTGTGGAGCCTTACTGGCAGATGATATGGGGGTAGGGAAAACAATTCAGGTTATAAGTTTAATTTCTTATTTGAAATCTAGTGAAATAAGTAAGCAAAAGCCTATTCTTATTGTAGCCCCCGTCAGCCTGCTAGACGGCTCATGGGTAAAGGAAGGTCTGACTCGGTTCATTAAAAAGGAATTAATCAATATTGGTTTCGGATCGAATGCAGAGTTCGAAATAAAAAATTTTCTGAAGTGCCCATATAAATATTCAAAGAAGGCCCTTCATTCAGAAGCAACGAACCTTAATAAAGAGATAACTAATGAAAATAAGTCTTTATTAGAATGCGAAATTTCACCTGAACTTCGGGAATACCTAGATAATATTAAAAAATGGTGTGGAGGACATATTATTCTCACTAGCTATGAGACTTTACGAAGCAAATGTATTGAGTTTGGTTGTGTTGATTTTAGTCTTGTTGTTCTTGATGAGGCACAAAAAATTAAAAACCAGGGTACATTGCAATCTAATGCTGCACGTGCTCTTAAGGGCAGAATGTATATTGCTATGACAGGCACTCCTATAGAAAATTCAATTATGGATCTATACTCTATAATGGATTTTGTATTCCCCATGAAATTAGGAACGAGAGAGAGCTTCAGGAAAAAGTACTTATCACCCCTCGGTGATGCTCCTGCTGGATCTGTAGAGCGTGAAAGACTCAAAGGAGAATTGCTTATAGAACTCAAACCTCTTTGGTTGCGACGAACAAAAAATGGTGTATTCAAAATTGGGGAGGATTTGCCACATATCATTCACTATGACCAATTCCAGAAGGATGATGGCAAGGAAGTAAATGTTGACGAAGTGAAAATGTCAGATGAACAAAAAAAAATTTATACAGACCAGGTCGGTTTATTTCAAAATGCTAAGAAAGGTCAGAAATTAGCTGCCCTCAGGGGGATGCTTGAAGCTTGCCATTCACCATGGTTAGCTAGAGGTTATGAAATTAGTTGGAAGAACAAAAACAAACTGTTTGAATTATGTAAAAAACTGAAGCAAACATTTCAGATATTAGAAAATATTTATAATAACAATGATGCTAACGGACGCAAGGTCATTATATTTGCCAATGTCATACAAGTTCAGAATAGTTTGGCCTGGTTAATTAGAGATTGGGTTAAGAAAGAAAAGGGGGAAGATATTGAAGTTGAAGTATACAATGGGATTCCAACTCCATCAGCAAGAATAGGAATTCTGACTAGATTTAGGGAGAAGAAAGGATTTCAAGTCCTGGTAATATCGCCCCGTGCTGGTGGATCTGGGTTAAACATACAGTTTGCTAATCATGTCATTCATTATACACGAGAGTGGAATCCAGCCTTGGAAAAACAGGCTACAGACCGTGTTTACAGAATTGGCCAGGAACGGACTGTACATGTTCATTATCCAACAACTGTTTCTTCAAAAAATGATCCACCATGTGCCGAGGAAGAACTTGCTAATATTCTAGCTTCAAAGCGTGATGTAATGGATGACTTTACAATGGTTGCTCAGGATGTTGGTGTCAATCAATTTAAGGGCGCTGAAAAAGAAGCAATAGACGAGAAAAATATTTTCATCAGTGCAAACGATCTTGCATCAATTGACGATAAAAAATTTGAAGGATTTGTTGCTTGTTTGTTTGACTCTCTTGGTTATAAAAGCAAGGTTGTTGGTGGAGCTGGTGATAAAGGCGTTGATGTTATTTGCTTTGGTGACAAGAACAATTTGTTAGTACAGGCTAAGCATACAAAAACTAGTAGAAATATCCATTCCAGCTGCATTAATGAAGTAAGGGGGGGGAAAAGTCATTATGAAAGTCAATACGATAGTGAGTTTAAATTGGTAGCTATTACCAACTACTACTTTCATCAGACAACTTTCACTGCATCAGAAACGGGTGACCATGTTGAGTTATGGGACATTAATACAATCATGAGCAAGTTAGGTACTAGCTCATTCACTCTAGATCAAATAAATAAAAAGGTGCAAGGTGCTTAAAGATGAATGAAAAAGAAAAGATATTAAACATTGTACTAAAAAACCTGAAAGATAATTTGGAAATACTTGAAAGTGTTGATGCATTTGAAATATATGACCATAATTTGCCAGTAATGATCAAGGAAAACTGGAACTCTCAAAATGATTTTTTTAATGATTTGGCATACTTTACTTTTACTTGTAATTTGAACAATGGGCAAGACAAACCAGAGGACATAGCACAAACTACACAAAAGGAATTAGCTGTTGAAGAAGCGACCCCAGTAGCACAAGACATCAATCAGTTAGGTTCAACAAACAAAGCTTCATCTGAAGCCATAGAGACTGACAAGAAAGAGCGTGGTAATCAAAGTGATAATTCGATAAAAGATGTCAGTATAGATAAAAAAATTAATGCAGATGACATCATCGATCTAATCGAAACTGCAAATAAAAACAATATTCCACTAAAAGAAAAAACGGTACAGGAAAGTACTTTGCTTACTTGCCCAAACTGCTTCCACGATTTCGCTTGTGATACGAAGGAAAGTAAAAAAAAATTTATCTCATGCCCTAGTTGTAAAAATTCCTTTAAGAGAAAACATTAATTTGAGTAAATTTGGTTAAAGAATTATGGATAACGAAGTTAACAGGAGTTTGAAATGACTATCAGGTTTCGAAGGTCAATAAAGATAGTTCCCGGAATCAAGATGAATATCGGAAAGTCAGGAGCCAGCTTTTCTACGGGAGTAAAGGGAGCATCCGTTACATTAGGCAAAAATGGCATTTACTCCAATGTTGGAATCCCTGGTACAGGTTTTTCAAATAGGAATAAGGTTTTAGGGTTTAACAGTAATAAATCTAATAAAGAGTACAGAGTACAGGCGCTTAACCTAGAGGTTGAGCCGCAGCTAAATGATGCCGGAGAACTAATCCTTTTCAAAGGAGGGGCCCAGCTGGACGACGACCTTCATAAGAGAGCATTAAGTCAAAATAAAGATATTTTCTTAAGCTGGCTTAATGGTAAATGTGAGGACTTAAATAAAATTACTATGTGTGCAACCAACTTTCACTACGATACCTCTGACCCTAAGGCTGAACCAGTTAGATACGAAAAGGTTCCTTTCAATGAATTTTCTCCGACAAAGAAAGCAATTCGAAATAAAGCGTGGTGGAGTATTTTCTTGTGGGGTGGCTGGAAAAAAGAACACCTTAATAAGATAAAAAAAATCAATGACACCGAAAGCGAGGAGTACGAAGTCGAGTTGAGAAGTTGGATGGATAAAAAAAACAAATTTGAAAAAGAACAACACGAGCACGAAGAATTGATAAATACAAAAAGATATTCTGATAAAGAATCAATGAAAAAATGCTTAGAGTTATTTCTCAGTGAAATTGATTTTCCAAGAGAAACACTTGTCTCGCTAGAGATTGAAGAGGATTTAACAACCCTTTGGCTTGATGTTGATTTGCCTGAAATCGAAGAACTTCCTATAAAGATCGCAAAAGTACAGAAAAGACCTCTCGGGATAAAATACAAGGAAAAAAGTGAGACTTGCCTAAGAAAAGAATACAAAAATATTGTCCATTCCATTCTATTCAAAATAACAGGAGAGAGCTTTTTCTATCTGCCAAATATTGATAAAATTTTTATATCTGGATACTCTCAAAGAGCTGATAAAAAATCTGGACAAATTAAAGATGAATACCTTATCAGTGCTGAGATAGTTAGAGACATTTGGTCTTCTATCAATTTCAAAGGACTAGAAAACATTGATGTTGTCGATACTTTTGAACTTTTTAACTTGATAAGGAAAATGACTGCAGGAGGTATATTTAAACCAATTGTACCGTTTGAGTATGGCAAACAATAACACTCCTCTACTCGCAACTCAATAACCCATTTCAAATATGAAATATCATACCGTCTCTACCTTAAACTGGTTTACGCCTTGAAACCTTCTATATATATCTTCACTAAACCGGGAGGTAAACATGGTGAAGAGTATTCTTCTTAGATTTTTAATAACAGACAATTTACAGGGTTATAAGCACTTTTACAAAACTAAATATTACCCCAAAAGTCATGAACTTGAAGGCCACAATGTTTTAGATACCCTAATCCGCTCTGGATCGATTAAAATAATAGGTTTTTTACTTGAAAATAGGATAGATCCAAACATGATACTAAAAGGTAACAAAACACCAACAGAGCTTTGCTATTCATACAAAAAGTATGGTCTTGCAAAGATCTTTGCAAAACATGACAATACAGAAGTATCTCCACAAGAAACAAATTATGGATTTCAAGAAAGCAACCGATATGTACTTTGACAAGATCCAATAAATAAGAAAAATGTTGTTATGAAAATTTAAAAGATCAGGGAGGGTACTATGCTAAACGATGGACATAGATTTGTCATAGAAACAGAAAATCTTCAAAAAGAGCTTTTTGAGTCTGCGATGGCCACATCTAGACAACTGGGGATTGAAGTTTCAGTTGACTACCAGGAAGGTGTAAAAGCAGGTATTACTATTGCTGTTTGCCACTATTACAGAAAAGAAGAAATGGGCAAGAAAGTTAAAGATGCCTCATAGGAGATGGTTAAAATGGAAATAATTTTATTCTTTAACTATTCTTAACTAATGTAATTAAGAATTATGCCGTTTTCATGTAAAACCCCAAACTTGTTCTGGGAACATTTAGAAAATTTCTTTTATAAATAAATTTTTGAAAAGGAAGATAGCATTGAGTAAACCAAAAGTTTCAAAATCACAATACATATATGGCAACACTACTGTCCGGCTTAATTTTCAAAATAGCGAGAGCTGAAGTGGCGGCGGATGGCGGGTTACCGCCGGCAGATCACCTAGCAACCGTTTGAGAGGCTCTCTTAGTAACAGCAAAGTTCCAATAACCGCCATAGCATCAGGGATTGAAATACTAGTCTTCAAGGAGTATCTAAGGATTTGTATAAGTAGGTAAGAAATTAATGCTACTAAAATCTGTGCTTTGACCGCATTATAGCTTGTTCCGAGGAATTTTTTAATCCTTAAATTTTGTTTCAAAGTTTTGAAGAAAAGTTCCACTTTCCAACGTGCTTTATAGAGGTCACAAATGGTTTGAGTCGCCAGATCAAAACGATTGGTGAGGAAGCTCAGTCGTTTGCCTGTATCGGGGTTTCGATATGTAATTCTCCTGAGTTTTCCCTTGTAAACCTTGCCTCTTATGCTTTTGAGATAGATGACTTGATCACAAATATGTCCTCGTGTCCGGTTCGTCTTGCAGCTCTTTACCACTTTGAATTTGCAGTTGACCTTGCATCTGGTGACAAAATAGACATTTGATTGATTTAAACTATTCAGCCACACATAGTCTACATAGGCACGGTCACAAACTACTGTAGATTTTGGAGGGAAAAATATCTCATTTTTGATCGCTGCCATATCATGCTTCCTACCTTCTGTGATAACTGCAAATTGTGGAAGATCTCCTGCTATATCTATGGCGGTATGAAGCTTAACGGCTCCTTTCCCATGGTGGAATTGGGCCCATGGGCATAATGAGAGGCAGAGTTGTATTGTCGTAGAATCAAGAGCAAATACATCACCTTTAAAACGAAATCCATTTCTAGATGGAGCTACTCGGTTAGCTTCTCCCAAGGTGTAATGATAAAGATCCTCCAAAATCTCGACGGGGCGATTACAATTAGCATCAGCAAGAGTACTTCTTCTAACAGGACCAAAGCCCAACTTCTTCATCTGAGGGTCACTATGAGCAAACACTCTCTCTATGGCCCTTATTGAGTCGTGTCCGGTTAATTGTCCGAATAGAAGGGCTCCAAACCAAGACCAGCAATCAAGTGATCTCACACCTTTATTTCCATTATGTCTGGCCACTATTGACTCAAATTTGAGACGAGGAATTAACTTGATTACTTGTGAAAATACAGTAGATTGACCCATGGCCCGCTCCTGAAACATACGTGGAAAGAATTTTGTGGTGAAAATCTTTATACCACATAGGTTTCATCGGGCCATTCTTATTTTACGCTAGACAGCGAACCGGACAACAGTGATATGGCAAGCAATGTCTTCTTAGGTTATGGTATTATCACAACCGAAAAGATTTGCAACAAGAGGTCAGTAGCGCAACTCAAGCCATTTTCGATCAGGGACAACAGGTTGGCAATCTGGCAAGACAGTATTTTTCTGGAGGCGTTGAAGTTGCTGCATTGGCATATGAATTAGATAAAGCAGAAGTTCGTACCCAGAAATTCATAGATGATGGTAAAGGAGTTATTTATGAGGCTTTTGCCTTCTCTCAAGATGGCGTGTATTCAAGAATTGATATTTTAAGGAAGGTAAGAGGGAAAGAGCAGTGGGATATGATTGAAGTAAAATCGTCAACTTCAGTCAAGGATCAATTTATTGATGATATTTGCGCCAAAAACTCCTTATCAGATCCGAATCTACACCTAAAAATGAAGAATATTAAAAAGTGGGGAATCTTAGGTGTCATCTAATGGAATGGAGCTTAGATACTATATGAATAAGATCAAGCAAGATAAGGAACATAGTGTTTGTAAGGATTTTGAAATATTTTAAAAGCACTAAGTTATTTGGCAGTTTAAACTAAGGAGAACTTTATGAAAAGATTATTACTAATTGCTGTACTCGTACTTTCTTTGCCTTTATTTGCAGGTCGAGATGAGTTTTGTGCAGGCTTTAATGAAGGGTACAAATCCATAAAGGGAGATATGGTAATAGTACCGATGTGCCCGATGATGCCAATTACACCGATAGGCAGTACAGATTTTCGTGAGGGAATTAAGGCAGGGATAGCAGCAGCACAAAGAGGTTACTAGCAGACTGTACTTGAGTGTTATGAGTTCAGCTGGATCGAGGGACAGACAGAAGCACTGTGGAGTATGAGTTTTATAGTCACAACTATTTTGACTACGACTATGTTGGAAATTGGACAGATTTCGAAGACTGAGGAGTGTTATAACATTTATTTTGATAACTGATGGAAATTTAAGGACTAATTCCTCTGTAAGGTTTAGAGGTTAAGTTGAAGCTATCAATAATAATATCAACCAGGTGTACATTGAGATTTTTTAAGAGACTTCTATTTTGATGCCCATACACCCATTCTTGTCGCTATAAGATGAATGCCAAAAGATGGCTGACTTCTTCTCATCCTCATTTTTTTTACTTAAATTCTGTTGAACGTCATGCCAACCAAGATTGAGGTACTTAATGCCTCCAGGACAATCCGTTAAATACACTTTCGTTTCAAAACCATCTTCACTTTCTTCTTCTATAAAATTTGCATGTTTAGTATCTAGATTTACAAGGTAACTTAGCATTTTCTTATACTGATCAAGGGAGGTAATTGGCCCATTAAATAATATATCCCCCATTTCTTGAGTGAATGATTCAAAATCACCCTTTAAGATAAATCCTAAATCTTCATATTCTCTATAAAGGTCAAATTTAAGAAAGCAGTTATTAATAAATAGACCTTTTATCATAATACTATTTGACAGTGATGGAATACGCCTCCGAACTTGTATTTCAAATTGGTAATTTTTGGGGTTAATTCTACTTCTACTCATATCTTGCCCTCTTTCAAATTATCAAAAGCCTCATTTTTTCAGACATTTCAACAATGACAGGACTTAAAATGTCATCATCATTTACATCCTCTCTCTCAACCTTAATATTATTAAGTGATGACCAAGTGTCCGATATGGTCTTGTCACCTATAAGTTGGCCCTTAGCTCGAAGCTCCTCGGCATCGATATTTGAGATTTTATAAAAATATGTTCCGTTGGAACTACCGAGGTCTTTTAGGTTCACATGGTTGGTGTCGGAAAGTGTTATTTTTCCATGGCCTAGTTTATTGGAGTCTTTAAAACTTGATAAATTAGATATAGGTAGTTTTAAGATAACTGATCTAATGCCATCCCTCTTATGTACTGTCTCAATTTCCTCAGTAGAAATTGGGCCCATTTCTCTTGAAATAACAAAACTAATAGGTAGTGCATCAATGTTAACCTGTATAGACATAAAGCATGAGCTTAACTCAAAAAAGATGTACTTCACATGATGTCTTGTATCTGTCCGTCCCTCATGTACAGAAATTTCTCTTGTAATAAAATTTTTGCAATAAATTCGGGCACCCTTTGCATGTAATAGTGATTGGCCGATAACTGAAATGTCACTTGTTGGAATACACCATTCTTTATAAACGTTTTTATGTAAGTCAGGGTCATAGTCAAGAATTTCACGTCCATCTCTTGTGAAAACCAACTCTTTGACCTGACAAGTTGTTACAAGTTCTTCAAGGTCACGGTATATAGCACGTTTTATTAGCCGTGGATCACAACCCAAGTTATTTGCAACTCTTATATTTATGTCATGCATCTTAATACGCCCCCATCTCATTAGAATCTCTTTTACAACCTCTATTCTTTTCGATTTTGGAATGTTTGCAGGCTGCTTTGGCATGATATACCCCCTTTATCTTTTTATCTTTAAATTTGATCGGTATAGAGACTTCATATTCCAATCAACTCTTTTGTAGAGACAAACTCCTTTGTTAAGAAATGTTTCAATATCTAAACCATTAATGTCAATAACTGGTTTTTGATCTTTTATCCCCAAAACCTTAATTTGCTTCATGTCGGGGACAAGAAGGAGTTTGAAATTATCATTAATTTCACCTCCTTTGGCCCACTGAGTATATATTGTGTTCACATACATAAGGTCAATAGTCATTCGACAACTTCTAGTATTCTTAAAGTAGGAAGCAGGAATTGGCAGTATATCGTAGTCAAGATTTTGTTTAAAGGCAGAGTAGTTCTTCTTGTTTATTCCTTCTAGAACTATTTTGGTGTTGTCTACAATTTTTAATGTCTCTTTCGTTGGTTTCATTAAAGACATTAGAGATTTAAACAGAGGTCTTTGATCTTTTATGTCTGCCATAAGAATAATTTTATTATTGTGAAAATCATCAATTTTAACATCATTCTTGTTTATAATATTCATCGTTGTTCGGGCAGTATATGTTGCATGCTTACATATAGGAACACTTTCACAATGGTCATCTATTTTATCGAGTATTGGGTATTGATAATTAAGCGTTTTCTTCAACCCTTTGAGGTGTACATCTTTAAGGGTAATCCCTTTGGCTGGGAAATAAAAGGTAGTTATGTTTGCTCCTATAAAGAAGCAAAGATATGAACAGGCTATAGGGTCGACGTGTTTGGAAGATAGGTTCTCAATTGGCACAAAAATAGAATCTTGTGACTCAACAGAGATTATATTTTCACCACTTTTTAAGTATAATTCAATCTTTTCTATTTCAGATGTAGAGGGATTAAGTACCATCTTAGTTGTAAAATAAATACTAGCACCAACAACTAATACTATCCCTATTAAAGTAAGGGCTTTTAGTATGTTTCGTGTTTGTCTTTTGTGGATTGCATGTTTTAGGTGTTTCGATTGATCTAGTACCGTTACGTTTGCATTGGATTGTTCAATAGCTTCTACTTCTTTTTTTATGTTTACAGTCTTATCAATTGTAATTGTGTCTAGTTTTTTTATAATCTCATCGATTTGCCATAATCGTTTCTGAGGGTTCTTGTTTAGCATATTATCGAGTAAATTTTGATTTGTGGGGCAAAAATTAGGTCTAAATACTTCAACTGGCAGTATTTCTGAGCTATTTATATTATTAATAACTTCATAATAATTTTTACCTAGAAAGGCCTTTTGAAGACAGAGCATTTCGTATAACACAAGCGAAGCCGAGTAGATGTCACTAATGTTATCATACCTCTTGCCGCTAATAACCTCAGGTGACAAGTAACATATTTTTCCCTTGTAGCCATCTGTTGCTGAATCTTCGATGTTGAAGGGGTGAGATATCCCGAAATCTAATATTTTAACCTGCGAGTATTTATCAATCATGACATTATGTGGACTTATGTCATGATGGATAATCATGGGGTTCTGTTCATGAGCAAAGCGAAGGCCCTCTAACATTTTTCTATAAACACAAAAGCAAAAGTCAGTAGACAAAGTTGTATTTTTACTTTTTGCTAACTCAATTATAGAGCGTAGATTATGGCCCTCAATATATTCCATAACAATAATTGGCAGGTCTTCATCAAAAATTAAATCATATACTTGAGCGATATTGGGATGTCGTAGATTAGCAACAGTTTTTGCCTCATTGATAATAGAGCTTAAATTTTTCGGATCATACGATTGGTTTCCAATCTTAACAGCAACTGTTTTGATGAACCCGTCTTTATTCAATGTGGCCTTATAAACCTTTCCCATTCCCCCTTGGCCAATGAATTCATTGATGGTGATGTTCTCATTGATCACTTTATTAATCATATTTCCCCACTATTTTGCTTATAAAAATATTATACCTGATTTGAGTCCATTAAATAACACCTGAATTCCAGATGTCATTTAATGGAAAGGAGCCTGGGTACTATATCTGTATAGTCAAGTAAGATTAATGACACAATAACTGTAAATGGGGGCATATGAAATGAAAATTATTAATGTGTTTATATTTTTGTTTATATTTTTTATGGTTATAGAAATTGTTTTACTTGTTTAAGTTCGAAATAAGTGAAATACCTCATCATGTATTTTTTTGTTTAATGTAGCCTTATAAACCTTTCCATTCCTCCTTGGCCTATAAATTCATTAATAGTGATGTTTTTGTTGATTATTTTACTAATCATAATTCCCCACGATCATACATATATAATGTTGTTGTACCTGAATGGTTCATTAGATAAAACCTGAGTTCTAGGTGTCATCTAATGGAATGGAGCCTTGATAGCATATCTGTATAGTCAAATAAGATCAACGACACAGTATCTGTAAATGGGGGCACATAAAATGAGAACTATTAATGTGTTTATATTATTTATGATTATGGAGTTTGTTAATGCTGGTAGCTTTGTTGTCCAAACAGAAAGTTTAAAGAAGGCCATTGTGACAATAAGCGTATCACAAAGTATAAATATAGGATTTAGTGAGGCAAAAACCTCACAAGGAACTGGGTTTATTGTAGACAAGGTGGGGCGAATTATTGCCACCAATAAGCATTTGGCAGGATCAGCTCCTTGTAATATAAAAATCAAATTTTGGGATGGTAAGACAACAAAAGGAAAGATCATTTATGTTGACCCGTATGATGATTTTTCTTTAATACAATACAGTGAAAAACTCAACTATCCAGAACTCTACCTGGGTGATTTTTACTCTCAAAAAGAAGGACAGGAGGTTCATCTTATTGGAACCAACGATGGTGAGGA
>JADHTQ010000083.1 GCA_016784965.1 Bacteriovoracaceae bacterium
ACGGGCAAACATTAACCGACTCTTTCGCCGCACTTGGTGCACCACTAAGAAAGCGGCAATGCTCAAAAATCATCTCGATATCTACATCGCCTTTCACAATACCGTTTTAGTAAAATAGTGAGGAGACGGTTGCCAAAAATCAAAAAATTAGAAGATTAAAATCACAATAGCTCAGGGAGGAAGCTCCATTAGGGCCCAATACAATGTGCGGATCTTAAAAAAACAGTGATGCCAGAGCACCTTGATCCCCACGCTAGTGGGGCAGTTTTTGATTTCATTTTCTCTAGAAGATACTGCAATTTTTTTCACGTACATTTTCACACTTCTTGCAGTAAACACACTGATTCTTTTAACATTTAAAAATAGTCGCGATCTTAGACATAAGCTTCACCAAAGGCAGGAGAGTTTATATACTGATTTACAGTTAGAAAGATATTTTGATAAATCTGCAATTGAGAACTATAGAAAAAGATACTCATTTTGGTTCACCTTAGATATTGTTTTAGGCGGAATGGTTTTGATTGTTGCCTTTATATTAAAAAGTAGCCAGTAACCATTTTCCCGTGAATAACATCCCTTAGTAGTAAATCCTTAATCTGTTAGTATAGTGGTGAAGGAGATATGTGTTTTAGATCACGCTTATATTTTAGTTGTGAAAAACCATTCTATCCTTGGAAATGGGACACCGTTTTTACCTTTTAGAAGGTAAAACCACTTCTTATATCCAAGAGAGATATTATAGTTGGTTTCTTGCCTTAGCGGCTTTAAGATTTTAATTGCTAATATTTTGTCTGTTTTCCAATAAGCATTCTTATAACAGATTTCTCTACAATTAGTTCCTAAAAATATCAATTTCCTCATTGGCATATCAAAATGCACATAAATTTCTTTAACATCAATTGGAACATCTGTTGCTCCGACATTAGGATAAATAGTAACAATTTTTGGCTCTTTAGCAGGTGGGTATTGGGCCAAATATTGTTTCCAGCTCTTTTCTAAGCTTTCCAAACTTACACCAAAAACACTTATAGATGTGTCTTTTAAGCTTTTAGAGCTTCCAATATTTGAAAAAAAGTTATCTAAAATATTAGGTCCATAGTTATCCATTATAAAGTAAATGAAAGTTGAGCCAACGTTGTAGGCATTATAATCCCTACCATTATCGCCACCATAGTATGTCTCCCAGTTTTGAATTTCACTAAAACTAACATGTTTGTAGTGATGATAGAGAGAACCAAGTCGCAGAGAAGTTCCTTTATATAAAATATCTTCTCCATATAATTTACTTCCTACAATATTTGCGTATCCTTCATCAAAAAAACGAAATTGATTAAGGATACTTGCACCATCTGTTAATCGGCAAAGTGCGATATGAGATGTTTCGTGTGCAACAACTCTACTGAATAATTTAAAATTTTCCCGATGTGAATTTGAAATAAGGGCAACAGGTGAGCCTTCACAATTGAATCTAGAGGTTGGTCCATCCCAATACTTCACATTTACAGGCCAGATTGTCAATTCACCATAAATTTTTTCAAGATGTTTAGCTACATGGTTTAAGCTGTGAATAGGATCACCACTTTGATCAATATAGTAAACTTTTTCTCTGGCTACCAAGTTAGTAGAAAAACTTATAAGAAAAAAAACGAGTATTAGTGCATTGTGGGTATTCATAATAGCTCATTAATACATAAAATAATGATAGTCAATTAGGATCATAATTTTAATATAAATCTGCATAACAAGACTGTGAATTTTTTATAACACCATCACTTTCATGCAAGTCTCGCTTAGAAAAGCCAAGTGTAATATGTGGGTAGTAACTTTCAGGATTAAATGCATCAGCATCTCCTCCACGACTAACAAACAACTCTTGGATAACTCGTCTGATATTAATAAGATCTTCAGAGTTTACAACAACATAGAATGTTTCTTCCTCATTATTGCCTAATTGAGCAGTACCTCTTCCAAGGCAAACTATTTCAAATTCAGATGCTTGGATATTGTAATCTAAGGCGATTTGGTCAATTTCTGTCATACTTACTTTTTCTTTTAAAACATCAAAGTACTCTATGGGTGTTAAAACGGTAATATGAGCTTCACCTCTAGTTTTAAGTCTGTTTGGGTTTACAGAGGATAATTGTTCAAAGAGATTTTTCATAGGCTCAAAATTAACATCCATTGTAAGGTATGTTCCAAAGCGCCCTCCACCATGGTGAGGAATGAAATCAAAGTCTGTGTTGTTGTGAACTTCAGGTGCAAGGTTGAAACTAGTTTCTACACCAAAGCTGATTAAAGGGATTGTGATTAATAGTAGTGCAATTAGTTTTTTCATTTTTTTCTCCAGTGGGTTAGTTTGCTAGCATTTATTGTTAGCGCCTGTACATAGAGAATTTATAGCGGATATTTCAGCATATATAAAATATATAAACAGAATCATGGTTATAATATATAGATATTAGTGGGAAAGTGCTTATTCCTTTTGTGCCTCGATCATCGCTGAGACTACGTAGTTTTCTAAGCAACTTTCTGAGGACCATGACCTGATTGCGTCATTGGCATTTTTAGCAGGTGTAATATTTACATTTTTTAGACCAACTTCTAGCAATAGTTTTTTGATTTCAGAGATAGTTTCAGCTCCGGCCATACATCCAGCATATAGACCTAAATCATCTTTTAAAGCTTCTGGAATTTCCTTTGTTGCCACAATGTCTGAAATAGCAATCTTCCCGCCACTTTTTAGGATGCGAAAAATCTCTTGAAAAACCCTTTTTTTATCTGGTGAGAGGTTAATCACACAATTGGACATGACGACATCGACACTCTCATTGGCCGCGGGAATGTTTTCTATTTCACCTAAACGAAATTCTACATTTTTATATCCTTCAGATTCAGCATTTTTTCTCGCTTTGGAGATCATCTCAGGGGTCATATCTACACCAATTACTTTTCCATCATCTCCCACTATCTTGGAGGCAAGAAAACAGTCAAATCCGCCACCACTTCCTAAGTCTAAGACGATTTGCCCTTTTTCAAGAGAGGCTATAGCAGTTGGATTTCCACAGCCAAGTCCCATATTTGCCCCTATAGGGGCAGATTTTAATTCGGATTCAGAATAAGTGGCAATTGGGCCACAGCATGGATTTGAGTCATTACTACAACATTGCGACTGCTCATTTTTTGCTATTTTTGCATAAGTACCTCTGACTGCATTTTTTATCTTATCTTTTTTTACTTCGTTCATAACTTTCTCCAAGGTTTGTTTAAAGTTCATTTGTTAATTTAGACGAACAAGTTAAACAAAGGATGCAAATTATTTACAACACTTTTTAGAAACTTTTGCATCGACAATATTGCCGTACTTATCAGAAATTGGCCGGCAACACTTTTGAATAGATTTTCGTAAGAGTTTTCGGGCCCTTTGTACTTGGGACTTTGCGCCCGAGTGGGATAAGTTATTATGCTCGGCAAATTCTTTTTGAGATAATCCTCCAAGTTCTGTACACTCAAGGGCATGGGCGTACTTATCGGGGAGTTCTTTTAAAAGTGAACGTATGCATTTGGCAAACTCGGGATTAAAGTTACTCTCTGGTGTGTTTTGAGCTTCCAGATCACTTATCTCTGCCGTGTCTACTATATAAGTCGATCTGATTTTGTTTCTGCGGTAGAAGTCGACAAGTGTGTTGTGGGCAATGCTATACATCCAAGGAATAATTTTTTTGGATTCTGACAGTGAATCTAAACCAACTGAAACTTTCAATAATATCTCCTGGGTTAGATCTTCAACATCACTTTGAGCTGGCACCTTTGGTGCGAGGTATGCCCCTAGTCGGCGGTAAAATTCCTCATATCTATCATTTGATAATTGCATTTTTTATTAATCCTTTGACCTGTAAAATATTGATTTACTTTATATTATACTAGACGAGTAGTTACATCAAAAAGACGCAAAAAAGTTGCTTGAATATTTTATAATATAGAAAATTCTCCCTTGGCGGAAGCGGTGCTTTCTGGTAGGTTGAACAATCTTATGTCTTAATATACCCATTACCAGGAGGCCATTGTTACAACTCTAACTAGATATCCAGCAAGTGAACAGGCGATTTCGACACTAAAATATACAATTATAGCTAATCTTGTGATCGGATTAATTTCAATGGCTTGGGGGATATATGGAGGTCTTCTAAGTGTAGCAGCATTTGGTGGATTTGGTCTTGTATCAGTTAGTGTCACCCTTTTGGTATTATGGCAGACATTATCTAATACAGATAATAAATATAAGATGCTTTCTTTAAAACAAGAGAAAGTATATGTGAGGGTAATAGGTGGCATGTTAATTACTTTTGCATTAGTAATTTTTGCCCTAACAGTGAAAAAATTAACTGTTGAAGAGTTTCTACCAGTAACATTTACAGGTGTCATCGTCTCTACTGTTAGCTTAATAACTATGTATTTATTATGGACAATGCAAAAACAAATTAGAATTGTTATTCAAAACAATATTCTCACAGAATATATTGATTGTTCCCTAACCTATATGAAGCTAGCAATGTTTTTACTCGCGGGAAGTGTGCTTTGTATAGCTAGAGCTGATCTTTGGTGGATAGATGGGATTGTGGGTATGATTTTAGCGGTCGTTATCTATAAAAAAGGTCTTAGGGTTGTATTTTCAACAGTCAATAAAAAGCCTGAAAAAAGTGGTTGTTGCAGTTGCAAGAAAGGCAAATCGACGACAGCTAGTGGGGATGGGGAATGTACAGAAGCCGGCGCCGAATACTGATTAATCTTTTCTATTGATTGTGGGGGACGATGTAAATGTCCTGACCAATTCCCTTATCCATTGCTATTTCATTATCTCCGTGTCTAACAACAATAGTTGGAAATTGTTGGCTAACGTCTAGAACGATACCTTTTCTAATTCCTAAACGATGAAGTTGATTTAAAGTATTGTCGTTACTTGATTTTAAATAGGCAACACGTCCTTTTTCTCCAGACTTCATATCAGTAAGGGATTTGATAGTGTGCTCAATTGTTGTTCTTTTGACTTTACAGCATTTACCAGCTGGGATTGGCCTATCATGTGGACAATTGGTTGGATGGCCTAGTAGGATACAGATACTTTCTTCAATTTCGGGGTATATTGCATGTTCAAATTTACATGCTATTTCTTCCATTTTAGCGCCGTCAATGTTTAGGGTTCCTGCAAGTAGTGTTTCTGCTAGTCGTTTACGTCTAACTAACTGTGTGGCAGTTTTATTGCCTTCAGTGGTTAAAAAGACATCCCTTTCATTGGTTACAATTAACTTAAGTTCAGTCATTTTAGAAAGAATATTTTGGGTTATATCTATATGGCAATATTCTTTAACTTTTGTTAGTGAATTGTCTTTAGACTCATTAGCCACATAAGCTGCTTCTAGCACTTCTTCAAATTTCTTGTCCATTATGTTCTCCGTTTTGTTACTAATTTAAAGTAAAAGTTATACCAAAATATTTAAAACCAAAATTTAGAGTTGTTCCAATTATGATTGCATAAGTAATTGTAAATGAAGTAATTGAACAAGCAATTTTCCATCCTCGTTCTTTGAAAATTACCAAAATGGCGTTTATACAAGGAATCATAAATGCTACAAGTAGTAGATTAATAATAATTTGTACATTGGTAAAAACACCGCCATCAGCGAACTGCTTTAAAAGGGCAATTCCGGCCTCACGGCGAATAACTGACATGATAAAAATACTAGTACTCTCATTGGGAAGGCCAATATAGCCAGAAATAAGTGGTCTAAAGAGATTTTCAATCATGAGAATTACACCGAGCTGATCAAGAATAAAAACAGCAAAGGTTGCACCTGCAAAGATTGGAATAGCTTCTTTTAAAAAGGCGTATGTCTGCCTAAAAGCGCCAATTACAGCAGATTTTAGGTTAGGTACTTGTAGTGGAGGAATATTAAAAATGAAACTTGAATGTTCATACTTAAATAGTTTGTTGACAATAAAGCCAATGACAAAAATTTGAGTAGCTAGCAGCCCAAATAAAAAGAAATAGGCTGACACTGGCATAGTTGATAAAAGAACTAGCATCATACCAAGAAGTGGAGCACATGGGATTCCTAACAAGATCAAGAAAGTTGCCATGTTTCTTTCTCTTTTGGTGTCGAGCATTCGAGTTGTTAAAATGGCCATAGTGATGCAGGAAAATCCCATAATCATAGGGATAATGCCCTTTCCGCTCATACCAATTTTTTTATAAAGGCGATCAAAAAGGATGGCCAAGCGAGGTAGATATCCAGATGATTCTAAAATATTAAAATAGAAGTAAAACGACAACAAAACGGGTGCTACTAGTCCGATAGGTAAGGCGATACCAACCGTGAGCAAGCCAAATTGCCCTACAATCATCTCTTTTAAAAAATTTGAATCCAGACTTACAAGATAGGATTCAACATAGGGGATAATTATTTCCCCAAAAAATTGTCCTTCAAGTAAATCTACTAAGAATTCTGCTCCGACCTTGCCTACTATTATAAACATTAGAGCAATGACGACAGCAGCAATAGGCAATCCAGTTGCAAGATTTCTAGACCAAATTCCAAACTTTTTTTCAAAGGGAAGTCTGGTCGTAGGTGAAACGGTAGCCACTTGTTCAAATATTTCTTGAGCACGATCAAGATATATATCATACAAGCTCGATGTTACACGTTTGTTGAATTGTTTTTTCGTACTTGCTACTAAAGCCTCAATGGGTTCTCTAACTGATTCATCGAAAGATTTTTTGAAATGTTTTTGAGAAAATTTATCACCAACCAAAAGTGACAGTGCTAGTTGCCTTGCTTGAGGTGTTGGAGTTGGTAGCAGTTCTTCAAACGTCTTGAAAAACTTTTCTATTTCTGCAGGATATGTCACGCCTTTTGGAGTGGGAATATCACCGTCGAGTAATTTTTTTAGATTACTTACTCCCATTCGCTCAATAGCTACTGAGGTGTTAACTTTAGTTCCAATACACTCGGCTAATTTTTCGATATTGATATCGATGCCTTGAAGTTGTGCCTGATCCATCATGTTGATATTAAAAATCATAGGAACACCAAATTCCCTAAAATAGAGAAATTGTGCCAGTGAATTTTTTAAATTTTTTGCATCGGCAACAAAAATAATTTTATTTGCACGGTTTTCTAAAAAAATGCGCTTTGTAAGAATTTCCTCTTCACTTTCAGCGCTAAATGTAAACTCACCAGGGATATTCAAAATAATATGGTCTGATCCTGGAATTTGGCCACCTTGAACTTTTATTGAAGTTTCCGGGTAAGTGTCCTCACGAGTGCCATTTTTTAATAATCCATCAAGCAATGTTTCCTTACCTACATTAATGCTTCCCATCAGAGCGAAGATGTTGGTAGTATCAATTCCCTGATTCCAAAACGAGTTCTTTTGTGTTTTTGTCCAAAACATTTAGGTGTCCTTTTGTGAATACTGATACATTGTCGCAATATGGTTAATACTATTCCAGACTCAAATATGTGTCAACAAATTAGTATTGATATCTAAATGCGATTGCATCAATTATGTGATTATCTTGATATAACAGCCACATACAGGAAAATAAATTTGTTTATAATGCAAATTTTGCCAGGTATTAATAATGCTACTGACCTAATTCTTGACTTAATTAATTAGATTAAGTCTCAATAAAAATTCAATGATTAAGAGTAGATATACGCTAGTAATATTGACAGTGGAATCTAATATTATCTAGGAAATATTGTAATTAGTTTCTGGTAATGGTATTTAAATCTATAGTAGTAGCTTAGTGATTAGACTGAGATATTATCAATTAGTATATAACACCAATTAACTATGCCACCTGTGAGTAGGGCACAACATAGTATTGCCAGGCGGAGCACAACGGCTTTTCTAAAACCTATTTGTTTAATTATTGCCATTAAATTGGCAAAACACGGGCCTAGTGAGGTAATAATAATTAAACTGACAACAACCTGAGTAGGACTGAGGACATCATTTTCAACAAGGGTTAACAGTTGCACAGCACCTGCCTCAAGTTTTACTAGACACAATAAGAAGGCATCAACTGTTTCTATTGGTAGCGATAAAAGCGATACGATTATCGGTGTTAGGCCAATTTTAATATAAACAAGAGCACCCGTTTTATCTAAAAGAAATAATACAAAAGCCCCAAGCATAAAAAGCGGAGGTATTTCTTTCATGAACCATTTCATTCTGAAATAAAGCTTGGTAACGATGTCTTTTGTTTTTGGTAGCCTTATTGGAGGGATTTCCATTATGAAGTCTGTCTGGCAATCGTTTTTAATAAGTCGATTTAGTATTGATCCTGCTACAAACTCAGCTGTTAATAGGGCACCGAAGACTACAATAAAAGAAGTGAAAGAATATGAAGCCAAAATTCCCAATATCAAGCCCATTTGTGGAGAACATGGAATTGCAAAGCCCGCTAAGAATATAGCAATGTATCGCTCTTTTTTTGAATCTAAAATTTTCGTCGATAACGTTGCCATTGTTTTGCAACCAAAGCCAAGCATTAGGGGAAGAATCGCTTGCCCACTTAACCCTAGTTTTCTAGTAAAGCGAGATACTAGAACGCACAGATTAGTGAAATATCCGGAGTCTTCCATGATATTTAATATAAGAAAAAACATTGTAAGAATGGGCAAGGTTGTGGCGAGTGCATTACCAAGTCCTGTCGATAAAACTCCGTAATCACCAACTAGAAAATCGGAAAGAAATGGACTACTGATGTGATGCTTCATAAATTCGTAAATTGGATGAAATACAGATTCTTCTAAAAAACCAACAAGTATGTTTGCTGCTAATTTCCCAACGAGCAAATAGGTTGTGTACATAACAGCGGCAAGAATCGGCCAACCCCAAATTGGATGTCGCGAAAGCATTCCAATTTTTTCGGATATACATTTCAAGCTGATTTTTGATTCTTTGATTACACTTTCAACGATATTTTCGGCCCACTCCAATCTGCCTTGGATGATCAAATTGGAAAAATTGTTGTAGGAACTCATTTTTTTTGAATGTATAATTTTGTTTACAGAGTCTAGGACTTCCTCTCCGTAATTCTTCTTAACCCATAATTTTATACTGCGGTTTTCAGTTAGAAGAAGTAACAATATTGCTTTAGCAGGTGGGTCCTGGGGAAAACAATCCCTGATATTATTGATTTCATTTTCTATAATATTTTTATACTTTGAGGGAGACTTAAGTCTATGCTTATATTTACCACCAGTAGTGCTTTCGCTGTTGAGAATAATATTAAGTCTATTAACAAGATCATCCATTCCTTGGTTTTGTATTGCAATTGATTCAATGACCGGAACCCCCAGTAGTGCCTCTAGGTTGCTGGAATCCAACCAGATTCCCTTTTTGTGCGTCTCGTCTATAAAGTTGGAGACAAGGATTAGTGGGGTGTCCAATTCTAAAAGTTGTGAAGTTAAAAGTAGAGACTTTTTTAAATTTGTTGAGTCCAAAGTTTGAATAATAACGTTTGGTTTTTCTTCAATTATTAGATCTCGAGTTGCAAGCTCATCGTCAGATACAGCAGCGAAAGAGTTTAATCCAGGAGTATCGAGGATTTCAACCTGTTTTCCCTCAATTTCCAGTGTAGTTCTAGTAACTTCAACAGTTGTATACGGATAATTTGACACTATTGAATAAGTTTTTTGAGCATTTTTTGAGTAAGTTCTATTTAATTTATTAAATAGAATACTTTTACCAACGTTAGGATTCCCTACTATTATTATCTTATTCATGAATACCCTCTATGGCTAATGATACAATGTCGCAAATATGGGTTAATATTATTCCACCCCATAATAAGTGTCAATAGTTTCGTATACATTAACAACTAGGCTAAATATACCTTGGTATTGTCTATAATATTGGGTATTTAGGGGGTACGTCAGGTTTTTGGAGTTGACTAATTACTTGAAATAATTGAGATTAATTATTATTAATAATTGGTTAACGCTATGGTTTATTGAGACAGATTATTACTTATTATTAGTTGGATAATATATAAGCTAAGTTTTTAACTTGATCCCAATTCATGACAGAAACAGTCGGCTCATCTGCGCGATCAATAATTGGGTAATTGTGAATTTTTATTTCTCGATCTACGTTAAAGGCCCTAAAACAAATACTGTGATGTATGTTAACAAAGCTGCCAACGGGTATTATCATTGGCTTTGACTCTTGGTCGATCCATCCGTTTTGGTAAAATTGTCTGCATTGTCTCGAACCAATGCTAAATCCATAAAAACGATTTTTATCTTTGCCAACAGCTTGACCTAACTGTAAATACGCTTCTACAGCAGCGTCTGTATTAAATCCTATTAGGCTCAATGTCTCAACAGACCACTCATCAGCTTCTTGTTCAGGAGTATACCAACCTAATGGGTGATTATAGGCCGATTTCAAATTTTTAAGAAATAAACCTTTTTTCTTTTCAAGTAGATTTTTTATAGTCATCAATACTTGCCAGGCATTTATCCCTTCAAGTTGCCTTTGGCCAACAAGTTGAGCGATACCCATAAGAGAGCCTCTTAAAAAATTTTTAAGACCTGTTGGGGCTTCTTGAAAAAAGGGAATCCACTGGGGAAATCTGATTGAATTATTAATTTGTCTCCGATGAAGCATGGGTGGGCGATTTCCAATTTTTAACTGAGTTAAGCATGTTTGCATTTTTTTTTCGACTTCGAGATAAAACTCTTTATCCAAAGCTTCTTGGAATGGAAAGTAGTGGAGATTTTTTAAATAGTCAGTTGGATTACTTTTAAGTTGTTTTATATCACGGCAAGAATCTAAGCATGAAGATTCTGTGCGACAGGACTTACTAGCGATATCTCCGGCCGCTAAAAAAAGGGTTGATGGTAATAGTTGTCTATCAACAGGTCTAAATGCTAAAAAATTGGTTAGTCGTTTACTGGCAACAATTGCTTGTTGGCCAAATTCTTGTAACGTCAAATCAGGCTTTGGACGGTGGGGCAAGTTGCTTGAACCTAGAGTGTAAAAAAAATTGTACATATTCGCCAGACTAGTACCATGCGCTCGGTAATAATGGCCTAATTCATGCGCTAATATTCCAACAAGTGCTCGTTCGGTAGACATTTTTGCTATTAAACCAGTGTTGACTACAATCCAATTGCTTACACGCAATATGACAGTTTTTTTAGAACGACTTACACCGTTTAAACTATTTTTTTTACTACAGTTTTGGGCCAAAACAGTATTACTTGAAAATGAAAATCTGCAAGAGGTGTCAGTTTGTTCATTAAAAAATTTTAATGCTGCTTTCAAATTGGAAACATCAGACTTAAAGCACGGATCTTTTGCGGTTCTTTTGGTTAATTTACCATTTTTGCGAATATTAATAAATAATTCATCAATTTCGCTTCCTTGATCATCGCTGAGATTAAATGGAATTTCATAACAGGTTGGAACCACAACACCAAATGCGTTTGCCCTTTTATTGCGTACTACCATGGTTTGAGGTTTGGGAATCCCTGCTAGTTTTTGTGGGAACTTTTGCCTGAGTTGTTGATCCATTAGATCAATCCAGGATTTCATCCGACTGGATATGATGTGGTTTTGTGGCAAAGCAACATTGTTTCGACTACCATTTTTTAAAAATTTTGAAAAATCTTCTTCGCTTAATTGTATCCAATTCCAAGACAAAGAATTTCGGACAGGTTGATTGAGATTGTGTTTAAGAATAAATCCTTGATTGTCCGCTCCAAATACTTGCAAAGGTAGACAAAGATAAATAATAAAAAGGCCAAAACAAAAGGTGTTACCTAATTGAAACATGATTCCCCCTAAATATACAATATTCAAAGTACTCCAATACTTGGAGTACTCAAGGTATCTATCCAATTAAAAGTAATATGACAAGTTTAATGCAAGAAGCTTTAGTTGACCATTGATGCTGTTGAAGCTGCTGTTGGTTTAGATACTTTTCGAGGATCTTTTATTTCCATCATTGCAGTTTCGTTTTTCCAAACATGAATATCATCAATTATGTCTTTATCTAGGGCAAGTTGAATATTTTTACCCTGAATTACATATGAGGGGTATTTCTGAGTAACTTTAACCTCTACGCCTGGTAAAATTTGAAAATTGAGAAGTTTTTGTAATCTGGAATTTGTTTGCGAGTTGATATATGCAACAGTATACATATCGCCAGTTTTCCCTTCTGTTAGAGGCATAACAGCACTACCAACAGATAGTTGTTTACTCTTGCAACAGTCTCCCTCTGGAATTGGCGTCCCATGTGGGCAGCACTTTGGGTGACCAAGAAGTGTGCATATACTACTTACTAATTCAGGCGCTAAAATATGTTCAAATTCACATGCACCCTTTTCAACTTCTTCGGGTTTCATTCCAAGAACATCAGATAGCAATCTTTCTGCAAGTCTATGGCATCGTACAACCTGTTTGGCATGAGTTTTACCTTTTGGTGTGACTAAAATATTGTTGTTGAAGATAGTGATATGGCCTAAACTTTCTAGTTTTCTGAGAGTCTCTTCACCATAATTTTTATCAGTATGTTTTTTAAAAGAATCTAAACTAGTGTCACCATGATTCTCACCTAAATGCCAAATAATTTCTAAACATTCATCAACGTCTTTTCTTTTCATTAGCTCTCCATAAAAATAGTTACTAAATTGTTAAATTATCGTAACTCCTCACACCCTAACATGACAAGATCACCAGTTAACAATCTAACATTTCAAATGTAAGGCCTTTTTTCTGGGCCGATTAATTTTTTTCTGCCATAATCTCCCCTCATGAAGAAGGAATCCATTCGTAAAAAAAT
>JADHTQ010000002.1 GCA_016784965.1 Bacteriovoracaceae bacterium
GAATTTGTTGTTTTGGTGTAAGATGCATTTGACCGGCTCCTTTTTGTATTGGGAACTTCATTATCTTAATGAAGCAGGGGGTCGGTCAATATTCTTTAATTCGTGACTCGGGACATTTTTACTTATTAGCTACACACTTTTTTAACCAATATAGAGCTAGTGAAAAAGCACCATGAAAATATGTCGTATTTAGGGAAAACATGAGCAAAATAGTCCGTATATCGGAAATTGTGGCTTAAACAAAATTGCCAATAGGGATATGGCTTTCGTGCACCGCTCACTTCTATATCCATGCTCCTAATTATTCAGAGTTAGTTAATCAAAGCTGATACCCCCTACAAGCTTTCAAGGAACAGACTCAAGAAATAGAGATTGTCCCGTCACTAGCAGTTACAAGATCATCTTGAGTAACAAGATAAATAAGCTCCAGCAACGAAGTGGTTGAGTCCAACTCGGGTGATCAAATCAAATGGCTGCTGCACGATTGGAGTACTGACCCCATATTCTTTGACAAGCCCGATCTACAAAAGAGAATTCTAGATGCACAGAGGGTAAGCTTAGCCATGATCAAAACAGGCAGCAGCACTGAAAATGCGGTGTCGGACTTTCTAAATATGTCAGGGATCTACAATGAAGTACTAAGCTCTTTCTAGAGTTCTACCATGTTGTAATTTCGGAAAAATAACTTGAAATCATGTCGTATTTTTGGGAAAATATGAGTAAAACAACACGTAATATTGGAAATTATGGCCTATGTATACTCGACACTCATTGCAAACACTTGATATTTGGTACAATTCCCCTATTCGGTCCCCATTAGTTATCAGAGGTGCTCGCCAGGTAGGTAAAACTCAATTAGTTCGTTCATTTTGTGAACAAAAATCGATCAATCTCATAGAGATCAACCTCGAGCAGATTAAGGTGCAAGAATTTTCAAAAGAAAGTTTTGATGTTAATAGGGCAATAAGTGAGATCTGTGCATTGACTGGGAAATCACTATCGAAGAATACTCTTTTATTTATTGATGAAATTCAAGAACAGAAATTGGCCTATTCTCGACTTAGATTTTTTAAAGAGCAGGCCATTGAACTTGCTGTAGTCGCTGCGGGAAGTTTATTAGAGGTTAAGGTCGCACCTTTAAAATTGAGTTCTCCGGTTGGAAGAGTTGATTATCTTTATCTTGGACCAATGACTTTTAGTGAATTTTTAATGGCCCAAAAAGAGAATTTACTAATTGATATGCTTAATGATTTCTCCAAGTTTCCATCAAATATTATTCCTTTAACTGTCCACAATAAAATTATTGATTATTACTATGATTATCTCTTGGTTGGAGGAATGCCTGAAGCTGTTAGTGCCTTCTTAAACAACAATAGAAGTTATAAATTAGCAAGAACTATACACAATAGAATTATTGCTTCATATAAAGAAGATATCCCCAAATATTCCACAGGTAAACAAGAACTGGTTTTACTTGAAGTATTTGATAAATTGGTTTTTCATATTGGCAAGAAAGTTAAGTTCTCAAATTATTCACAAGTAAAGTCTACCTACGTTTCTTCCGCCCTAAATTTATTAAGTGATGTTTTTCTCATACATAAAATATATTACTCTCATTGTAGTGAACTGCCGCTAAAATTAGGAGAAGATACCACGCTTTTTAAAACTTATTTTTTAGATGTTGGCCTTTATAACTCTTTACTGGGTATTAACTTTAAGGATTTCTTTGCAAAAAGAGCTGATAATAATTCTTTAGGTAAAGGAGCAGTTGCTGAACAATTTTGTGCTCAACATTTGACCCTAGGGTCGGGAGTAAGTAAAAAGCCTCAGGTCAATTACTGGCTTAGTAATAAAAAGCGTGAAAGTGCAGAAATAGATTTTGTACTCTCTAAAGGAAACGTCATTACCCCCTTAGAAATAAAGTCAGGTAAAACTGGAACCTTAAAATCTTTGAGTCGTTTTATGTACGAAAAAAGAACTCAGAGCTTGGCACCAATGCGCTTGGACCTTACTTATCGCAAATTGCTGGAACAACAATTTTCAACAAAAGTAGTAAAACCTGATGAGACCAAGGAGGTCTCTTTTAGGCTCTCAAATATTCCTCTATATCAAATTGAATATATCAATAACATCCAGTGAAAAGCGAGAAAATGCCTATGTTAAAAATTAAATTAATTTTCATGTTAATACCATTTCTTGTTGGACTTTGGACAATGAGAGATCATATTTCTTTAGTGCTAAACAAAAAATTTAATAAAGAGATAAAGCTAACATCAAATCCAACGTCACAAACACACCCGCTTGTGATAGATGAAAAAATCGAAGACACTACTTTCTATAAACTGCCAGCAGGTATTGATAAAACACAGTTGTACAATATGGTGGAACTTGATGGCTCTTTGTGGCTTGGGACAGGAAAGGGTCTATTAAATATCAAAGAAGATAAAATTCATGTGTATAAACAATTTAGTGATTGGAAACATGAGTTTTTTCAAAATATTGCAGTTATACCTCTAGGAATTGTTAGCACTGTTTTTGTCTCTCATAAAGAAACAAGCCGTGAATTTGCCGGAGTTTATATATTTGATACAAAAAAACATAGCTGGCATAAAATAAGCTCGTCCTATCTAGGGCTACGAGTATGGCATAAAGGATATCTTTACCAAAGAGAAGGGGATCAAATTTTTAGAATAGACTCTAAAAAATCATGGAAAAAAGAGGCCCTAAAATTAGAAAACGATATATGTCGTGGATTATCAAGAAATTCCGATTTAAAAGTTATAGGAGACGATCTTTGGATTACAGGAACATGGGTATCAAGTGGGACCAGGAGCAGAAGTGGCCGCACCAGTGGTTTCAAACAAGGTTGTGGAGTTATTCGCTATAATTTAAATAGTGGCAAAGAGACTTTTTATGGGGAAAAGACACTCCCACCCCAAACTAAAAAAATATTTTATGACCCTTGGGAACAAGCCGTTTACATTTCTGCTTATGAAAGTGGAAAATTAAGCGTTTATGATATTAAAAAAGATCAATGGAGTAGAAGAACTTTTTTAGGAAAAGGGCGTTCTGAATTCTTAAATTTTAGCAAAGATGAAATTTGGCTATATGGCTCTGGGCACTGCTCTTTTTGTAAATACATCAGAGAAAGAAGGTCTTACTATAACGGCCCCAAGGGCTTTCCTAAAAAGTATTATCGCGACGAGATCTTCATAAACAAAAGAAACATCTGGAGCACATTCTATAAATCAGTATGGACAAAAGTTAATGGTAAAAATGAAATGTCTACTTTTTCTAAGCTTGGTCTTTATCAAGACAAAATAGAATAAATAATTCTATTTTGATCTTTCACAAACATTTCTTTTAATGATTCTACATTTCTCACAAACTTCTTTCATCTTACAAATATATTGGGCAATGAGCTCTTGTTTTTTTTGAGCTAAATATTTTGGAAAGTCCACACTAAATCCTTGAAAATAGTGAATTACAACCTCATAGTTTGAAAGAAGTGTCTGAAAATGATCTACTGTGTAGTGGTCAATTCGTTTGTAAAGCACAGTGTGTATGATCATAACCGCATAGGCGTTTCCAAACAATTCAGCTGCTATTTTTTCTCCAAACTGTTTTTGCAGTATGAAATAAAATTCTGACATTTGCAGTAATGTAATATTTATTTCGCTAGTAAATTCCCTCATATGGCCACTTGGTAGTTTTGCATTTACGTCAAGGTCTTTGACCTTATGTTTGGCCTTTACAACTACAGACTTTATATGTTCAACATGACGAGGGATCTCTTTTTGTGCTTGGGATGATAAAGTTTTAAAATGTTTAATGTTAACTAAATAGTCTTCGGCTTTTGTTGCAAGAAAACCCTCAACATCACTCTCAATTTCTCTCACAAGCTTCTTATTGCGTACTTGTATGGCACTTAGCTGTTCACTTCGCCTACTCTTTCTAGTTATGGCCTTAATGGTTTCTACTAAATGAGTAATCGTTCTAAGCGACAATAATTGGCTAAGATCACTTTGATGTTCCTGTAGGAGAGTTTGAAACTCATCTTGATAACAACTTAGAAGTCTTTGGGTCAAATTAAATTTTATCAGAACCTTTGCTCTATCATATATTGATGAACCAAGAAAACTTGCTGAATCTTCTAGACACAATCCTGAGATGGCATTCATTTTATCGCGTGTTGAGGGAGAAGTTGAATCGGCATAAGAAGTAATGTCAAAAAATAAGAGGCTTAACATTGTTATTATTCTGATCATTTTTTTAGTCATACCTTCTTCTCACACCAAAAAAGATCGAGATGAGAGTATAAGTTAAAAATGTTAAGAAAAAATGAAGAAAAGATTAAGTATGTACCTAAGTATGTACCAGCAGACATGTGGGACTCAGCGCACCACTCACCTATGTACCCCAAACCAATACAAACTATGCATGGGCCTTCAAAGCTGTTTTTATAGCGCTTTTGATTATAATTTTACAAACTCCGTTGGATGTATGATAGCCACTATTTTCTGTTGTCTCTTGCCTTATAATCAACACCTCTACATCTGTTTGCTCTTGAAACTCAGTTATGATTGTTGTTTTAGGGATGATTCCCAACCATTTGCTTATTCCCTCTGCCTTATATTCAGCATCTAATTCAAATCTATGTTTACTCAGACCAAAACCTTTTTTGGCAACAAGAACCATATAAAAATATGGATAATCGGTACCTTTAACTTCATTTGCACACACTTGTCCCTGTATCCCGATAAAGTCCTTGGAAGCCGCTTTTAATTTAAGATTTAATTTAAGATCAAGGGGCACTTTAGCTTTTTTGCCACAAAGTTGCATTTGATATTCTACATCAACATACTTACTATATTTTTTCTTTATTAACTTAGCTAGCTTTTGGATTATGCTAAGTTTCAAAGAAAATGCGGGTGTTAACACTTGATCAATTCTTGTTACACCAGTAATAAATTGAGGAACCACAAGGATTAAAAAATCAATGATAATAATTTTAATATATGGGAATACTGGTTCATCGACAAACCTGTAATATATTAAAGCCGGAAGACCTACAGCTAATACAAAGCAAAGCATTCCGGAACCATTTGTTATATCAAAGTAGTTATTGTCCCATTGATTCATCTTTTTTTGCATCTGTTTTACTTCTACTAACTTTTGTTGTGTAACTTGAGTCCACTTTGCGTCTGGTTGAAATTTTCCAACGGCCACCCTGTTGTCATATCCCTTAATGAGCAAAAACATATTTCCAATAAACAACAATACATACCCCACGTAGGGCCCGGGTAAACGTTGTTGCATAAGTATGCCTATGACCATTAATCCAAAAGCTATAAAATAGCGGTTACTAGGTGCTATATTTCGCCCTATAAGAAAGGTTGAAACATTATTGGCAGGTCTCTTTTTAGATTTTTTTTGTACTTTTGACTTTACACTGTCCATTGTAGACTCTCTCTTTTTGTTAATACATTTTGTGTATGTAACTCATCTGTACCAATTTTATCCCAATAAAGTGGGCACGATCCGTGACACATAGAAAATTTCTCACATTCAAGACAAACTTCTGGGGCCAGCTGTTTCTTTCTAATTTTGGTTGCGACTGCTCCCTCCCAGACCTCACTAAAATCTTTGTGCAATATATTTCCCACGGGTTCAGGATAAGATGAACAGGGCAAGACGTCTCCGTTACAGGCTATCGACAACAATCCATCACAAGCACTACATCCTTTATTACCCAAATTGTTCGAAATGGTATTGTAAATACACATAGGTACCGGTGAATACCACATGAACTCCACACCCACATCTTTTGCATTTTGCTTAATTATATCTATATACTGCCCAATTTCAGAGTATTTAACTGTCAGTTCAGTATCTTTAGTAGCAGTTCCTACAGGTATCATCATATTCATACTAAAACGTTCAAGACCTAAGACATTTTTTACAAAACCTGGCATCTCTAAGCAGTTATCTACATTATGCGAAGAGAGGGTGGTGTTGGTGTGTGTATGTATATCGGCCTTAACAAGGTGTTTTATACCTGCCAAGGATCTTAAAAATGATTTATTTACCCCCGTAATTTTATCGTGAAGCCTAGTATAGGTCGCCTCCAAGCTAACTTGCGCGGAATCTAAACCACTTTCATGATATCTTTGTGCCAGCTCCCTAGTTAATAATGTTCCATTTGTAATCAAGTTAACTCGCATTCCTAAATTCTTTGCAAAAGTTATGAGCTCAGGCAACTCTGTTAGTAGTGTCGGCTCACCTCCGGTGAAACTAATGGAAGGCACTTGGGAATCATGAAATATTTTGTAAATAACAGATTTCATCTGCTCAGTATTCATTTCCTCTTTGTCAGGCAACACTGAACAATTTGAATTTGCTCCTGCATAACAGAAATTACATTTTAAATTACATCGATAAGTAACTGCCAACTCTGAAAGTACTGGTAACTTAAATGGCCCTTCTTTAAATGGATGGACATCGATTGCCGGATGGCCAAATAGCTGTTTTTGATTTCCTTCGAGTTGATTTTTAAGAGCATGGAAGAACAAATAGATATCCTTTTTTTTTCTTTCATCAAGGTTTTTTGTAATAAGTTTGATCGAGGCACCATCTAGTAGAGACTTCAATATAGTTGCAGCATTAAGATTGAGCTTTTGTACTTGATTGGGTCTTTTGATTAAAAGTAGATCTTCCATCCTCACAAAAATATAAGGTCTTACTTTTTCAATAAATTCATCTATCCAACTTAATTCTACAGTAGACATCCTTTTCCTCGATTAATGTGACCCACCACTTACACATGCTGAATGACAAGCGCTATGACAAGCAGAGTGGCAAGCACTATGACAAGCGTTGTGGCAGGCATTATGGCAAGCATCGTGACAAGCATTTAGGTTTGCAAGTGTATCCATTGAAAACCCTTGATTTATATGATCAACGTTTACATCAATATGTCTTTCATATGCATAAGGGTTCCTATTATAGTAATAAGTATTCCGATATCTTCTGTTAGAATTATGATACCAAAAATACCAAGCCTCATCTTTATCTTTGGAAGCTGAATTTTGTTGTTTGTTTTCTTTGAAGTGGACTGCTGTATAGTGATTAATCTTTTTATGATAGTAGCTTGTCGTTGCCTCAATATCTGCATCCCACGCTTTCTTTTTGATATTTTCAACTATCCTATTCATGAAGTCTTCAAGCTCTTTTTGGTCAAGCAGACCATCATCTGCAAAGCAGTGATAAAGGAGTTGTTCATACTCTTCTGCATGAGTAAATTTTGGTATTTTTTGTGGCGAAACTCGCAGAGGATCACTACTAACTAATTCAAAAATATCTTCACTAAGCATAGAGTCTATCATGGCACTTACTACTCTCTTTAACGGAAGCCCTATATAAAAGGCCGCCTCCAAAGTTGTCAGGTCCTTACAAACCTTACCTGGCACATGAAAACTTGATAGCTCAATCCTAGGGGGCGTCCAGTCTAGAGTATCCCAGTTAATTGTTTCCGCCTGTTTAAAGGCCCTATCCAGTGATTTTTTTTTCGATCTAAAAAACAGATAAAATGCTATCAGAATGAGAAAGGGTAAAAAGTTGTAGAGAAAGTTATTGTTCATATTACTAAAAACTGCAAAAGCTGACTTGGCAGTTGGCAACTCGCCCAGATCAAACCACTCTTGGGGCATATAAAACTGTACCCTCATATGAAACCTATTTTCTGGATTTTCCTTATGAAATACCAAGTGAAGTCGATCATCATCTGCTCTTTGATAATCAATTTTATAATTTTCGTTAACCCACTTTTCTGTTGGCACCAAGTCATTCTCATAAACATATTCCCTAATAGACTCAGACTCAATATCGGGGGGCAAAACCAAAGGCGTCATAACCCTTAATGTATAATGGTCCTGGTTGTGTCCTTCATCCCATTGTGCTGGCGACCAATTAAACACTACCAGTTTTCTACCATCAGCATCTGTTGTTTTATCAACATATCCAGCGTTATAAAAGTTTGCCGTAAAAAAGAAAAAATAGGTCAGATTTCCTCTACGTACTCCCTGCCCGTCAGCTAAAACAATATCCCACTTTTTTCCTCTCACTTTTTTTATTGAAAGATCAAACCTGCCGCCGTCAGAAGCCACAGCAAATGATTCATCTTTTAAAAATGAAGGATATATAAACTTCTCATCCATTTGAAAGTAAAAACCATGGAGCTCCCCCGAAACTACTCGCCAGTCAACTGCATATTTTATAAGTGCCGACCCGTCTTCCTTTAGCTCAACGTCGGTTTCAACAAAATTTATTGTCCCCCTTCCTCCATAACAGAAAACTCCATAGAATAGACATAAAATGAGGATGATAACTTTCGATATATTAGAAGTCATTGAGTCACCTTGGTTTAAATAAATATATATAGCTATTAATATGATAAGTGCTGATATTACCAATTAAAAGAGAAAAAGATCAAGAAACCTATTTTGTGATTTGGCCAGTTATAATATATATATAATCCGCCAAATCTATTTAAATATTGCAAGATTTGGCGGATTATATTATTATTATTGTGAGCCAAATCTGTTAAGAAAGGGCAAGACAAATGGAAAAAAGCATTATTGGGAGAGAGAAATCAAAAAAGATATTGAGGGATATTTTGAACTCAGACAACTCAGAATTCCTTGCTATATATGGTCGTCGGCGTATTGGAAAAACTTTTTTAGTCAGAGAAATGTTTAGAGATATTAGAAACATTCTTTATATGGAGGTTACTGGTAAAAAAGGGGGAAGTATTGATGACCAGATTGATCATTTTTGCCAACAAATTGAAAAAACCTTTACTCTAGTTATCCCTATACAAAGGCCAAAAAACTGGAAGAGAGCATTTCTGATTTTGGATGAATTAGTTAAACAACAAAGTAAAAAATCAAAGATCGTGATTTTTCTTGATGAGCTTCCCTGGCTAGCATCTCCAAAGTCAGGAGTGTTGGGAGCTATAGATCACCTATGGAATAGCGAATGGACTCAAGATAATCGTGTAAAGCTCATTATTTGTGGTTCTGCCGCTTCATGGATGCTTAATAAAGTTATAAATGATAAAGGAGGCTTGCATAACCGATTAAGCGAAAGAATAAACCTCATGCCCCTTTCCTTGATGGAAACAAAGATCTATCTTGAGAAAAAGCAAAAAGTTCGATTGAACACAAAAGACCTTATTACCGTTTACATGGCCATAGGTGGAGTACCTCTGTACTTAGATCATGTAAAGAGTGGGCAAACGGCCGTGGAAATTATAAACAATCTATGTTTTTGTGGTACAGGCATTCTATTTGATGAGTTTGACCTTATTTTCAATGCTTTATTTAACGAATCACAAAAGCATGTAGAGATTATTAAGCAAGTCACAAAAAAGAGGAAGGGAATTACTAGAAAAGAGTTGCTTTCATGTCTGAAGCTTGAGTCAGGGGGAGGCTTTAATAAGATTTTAAACGAGTTAGTGGCTTCAGGTTTTGTTGATATCTATACTCCCTATGGAAAAAGCAAGAAAGATTCATTAATTAGAGTCAATGATGAGTATTGTTATTTCTATCTAAAATGGATTAATCCAAAGAAAAACAGTATTAAAAGGACGAAGAATTATTGGCATACACATGGTGTTGGTAGAAGATTTGAATCTTGGGCAGGCTATGCCTTTGAAGCCGTAATGTTAAAGCATGCTTACGAAGTATCAGTGGCCCTAGGTATTGAAAAGTTAGTATTGGAAGTAGGATCTTGGAGTTATATATCAAAATCTAGAGAAGAAAAAGGCGCGCAAATTGATATGCTTTTTGATAGAAGTGATGAAAATATCACTATTGTAGAAATTAAATTTTCAGTGAATCAATTTGTAATTGGGAAAAAATATGCTGATGAACTAGAAAACAAGCTTGTTACATTTAAAAGGAAAGTGAATAGAAAAAAGGGGCAACTCCTAGTCATGTTGACTATAAATGGAGTCCAAAAAAATGCATTTTATAACAAACTCGTAGACAGAGAAGTTCTCGCAGCAGAACTATTAAGTGTATAAGTTCAGACTTATAAATTTATAAAATAATTACAATTAGGGGCAGTCTTGAATCCTAGAAGTATACAGAAAAAACGATATCTGCTTTGTCTCGATCGTTATCTTCATCTTTGTTTGGGTCAACGATCCTGCTAAAGCGTGCACCAACAGAATATCTCTCGCTCATTTGATAATTAACTCCAAGAGTAATGATGCCATGTAAGTTGACCTCATCTGTACCAAGCTCATTTCTTGCAACATAGGGACCAACGCCCGCTAGTGTAGACCATTCATCAGTCAGTGGTAACTCATAGTACACCATAGCAGCAACACCTTCACGATCAACTCGCTCATCGACACCTTCATCTATGTAAGCTAAGGCCACTTCGATATTTTCAGATATCTGCTTTCCTGCTTCAATTTGAAAACCCTGAGCTGAAGTAGTTCCTCCATGATTTGTTTTATAGTGGCTACCAATGAGTGATAATCTAAACATTTTAGGATCATCTGATGAACGATCAATTCCTTCTCCATCAAAATCTTGTCCAATGCCAATCATAAGTGATGTTGTTTTAAACTCTCCTGGTATCTCTACATGATCTAATTCTGTTCTAATATGAAGTCCTGGGTACAATTCATTTAAATAATATAGGGCCGCTACAGAGGCCAATACTCCTAAGTTTTTATCATCAACTTCTACACCATCTATGTCGGTTGTATTCATGCTAAAGTATGGACCAGCACTCAACTCAATTTTTAAATCCTCGTTTACGTCAACCCTATAAGCCCCAAGTATCCCAAAACCGTCGCGATGATCTTTTTCCCCGCGATCATTTTCGGGGTGACCTTCGTTTGCATGTACAAACTGGACACTTATATGTTCATTGATTTGTTGACCAATTCGGATGTTAAAAACGGGCATGCTGGTGCGATCACCTTTGCTTGTCATCCCATTTCCTAAAACGGCAGAAACATAAACGTTTGATCGCCTATTTGTGTCTTCTTCATTGTCATCACCATAAGTGAGAAATGATACGCCCAAAAGTAGCACTAGAAAAATTAACTTCAACTTGTTCATTATAAGCCTCCACCACTTATGTTAAAACTGGCGGTAACATATACAAAAATTGCGCTGCGCGCATCTTAAAACCTCTTAGTTTGTCATTTTTACATTTTTTTGCATTTTTAAATTGTGTTGAATTCTTTACATTTGGTTAATAATTCCTGAACAAATCATTTGTATATTAGTAACAAATAAAGAAACAAAGAATAAACAAAATAACAAAAGGAACAAGTAATGCCTTCAAACAAAGATCCCCCCGATGCAACTTGATTAATACGGCAAATTTGGCCTCTCATTGACCACAAATTTATTGCCGTTTTAAATTGATATATGAGGCCATGTTTTATAAAAAGTTTTACATTTATATCTCTTCTAATTTTCAACTTATTTACTGCACACGGAAAATCAATTGTTTTCGAATCACTATATGTCTTTGATAGTGATCATAACCATTTGAAAATGCTTCAAAATCAATCTGACCTTACTATTGATCAAGTAAGTAAATATGGTTATGAACTGTATGGGCCAAAAGGTTTAACTAAATGGGCCAAACAAATTAACTTAAATTTCATAGATCTAGGTCAATTAGAAAATAGTAACTCAAAGAATTTTAGCGGCTATCCGACCACTGCTGAGATTGAAAGTCAGCTTAAAAGATTGCAAGACAAATATCCAGAAATCCTACACTTAATTTCAATTGGTAAGTCAGTAGATGGCAAAGAGCTGTATTTTATGAAGATTTCTGATAATCCAGAAATCGATGAGGTTGAACCAGAGGTCAAGTATATTGCAAATATGCATGGAAATGAGATTGTTGGTCGAGAACTCATGGTTAAATTAATTGAGGATCTCGCCATAAGTTATACAAATGCAGATCAAAGAATCAGACAGTTAGTGGACAATACAGAAATTTATATTATGCCTACGATGAATCCAGACGGTAGCGATAAAAAAAGAAGAGGTAATTCCAGGTGGGTAGACCTAAACCGGGATTTCCCAGATTTTACCACCACTGACAATCAAAATAATTATAACAATCGCGCACCGGAAACTGTTGCGGTCATGAAATTTCAAGACTCTAGGAATTTTTGTTTATCTGCAAACTTTCATGGCGGTGCTGTGGTTGTAAACTACCCCTGGGATACTACAGGTGACACTCCCCCACTTCATGATTTGATTGTTGATCTTTCCAAGGAATATGCTTCACAAGTTCCCGGAATGTATAATTCTACCCGGTTCGCTGGTGGCATTACAAATGGATACGACTGGTACCATATTAATGGAGGGATGCAAGATTGGAGCTATAACTGGTATGATGACCTACAGGTTACCATCGAGCTCTCAGATAACAAGTGGCCTTCATATTCAGAAATTCCAAAGTTTTACACAAGCAATAAGGCCTCACTTATCAGATATCTTGAACGTATTCATCAAGGTGCAGGGTTTACAATTTCTAAATCATTAAGTGGAGAGGTGACGATTAATAAAATAAGCTCTCAGAGTAACTCAAAAACACTTGTTGGCCGCTATCATTTTAGGAATGGGGAATATTATAAAGTTTTGGAAGCTGGCCTTTATGAATTTGCAATTTCAACCACTTCTGGAAATGACCTTTCATTTAACACCACTGTAAAAAAGGACACTACTTCTATAAGGGGCAACTACACTCGTTTATAGATAAATTTTCTAATTAAATATAAAATTTTTCCGACAAGTCCATATTAAACAATCCATTTCATGGAGAGTTATATGGATCATAAATTACAATACCTATTTATCACTACAATACTCATTATTTATTCCTGTGCTTCTTATATGCCGGAGCCGATAGAGGAAAAAATCAGCCGGTTTGAGCCATCAAAAGATAAAAATGTAAACGCCGTCCCCAATATACCTATAAATAAAAGGGCAAGCTCCTTTAGTTCAACTGGTAGAGGGCTGGCATCAATAGAATCTGAAGATCACAGAGCTCAAAGAGCAAGTTTACATTCCAATAAACGCTTGTATTTTTTAACTCTACTTTCTCAATACAATGACCTTACAAGTTTTGTAAAAAGTACTCCCCCACCACTTAACCAATGCCCACACTTTCATAGTAGTTTAATAACTCACAAAGAGCGCTATGGGGCCACTCCAAAGCTAAAAAAGCAGTATTTAGTAACTTTTTCTAAGGATCAAAGCACTTGGCAAACAGACTACATATCCCAGTATCCCGAGCTCTCCTTACCTGTTGCTCTCCATGAAAGCACTCCAACAGTTGTAGATATTCTAAAAAATAAAAAAAATCCAAACTACCAATCTGTGATAAATAGTGCCGTAGAGACACACACCATGAAGATTCGCCATGAGCTAAAAGAGCTTTGTACCAATGGCGTCAGCGATAATTATTACAATTTTGAAAACCTTGTTACTTTTACACAAAGACAAAAGCACGGCTTTAAGGCAGTAGCATCTAACATGCAAATTATTATGAAAACCTCGGTTATATCCAACATTGCACTTATTAACTCACTCAATAAATCCGCAAAATCTGGACCATCGCGAGGACTCGCATCAGCAGATCAAGGGCCTTCGTCGTACAATGATGAGATACTTGGACGCCTAAGTGCTAGGTGGGCAAAACAATATTTTAAAGAAGTTATTAGACTGAGAGAGTAGCCCCACAATTCACTTGTTAATCTTTACTTAAATACGTAGAGACGATTTCTTGAAGAATAGGCGATTAAATTATCTCCACTGACAAGTAGTTTGCCAAATAGCGAAGAACTATCAGCGCCAAATCTAAACGTTTCTTCAACAGTAAAGTTAACTGGATTAACAAGAAAAATTTCTCCTGTAACTGTAGAAATAGCAAACTTTTTCTTCCACTCAATGATAGAAGAAATTGCTGAGGTAGATATTTTTTTCTTCATTCTTGTCTTGTATTTAGTATCAGTGAGAATTATCTCTCCGCTTGTCGTTCCAAAGATAATTCTATTTTTAAAAAACATAGGCTCAAGAGAGACTATGTGAGAGAGCCTCGAAATAACATTACCTGTTTTTGGTGACAATATATATATCGGCTCTACTTTAGACCCTATAAAGAGCTTATTATCATAAAAAGTCGGGGTTAAGTCAGCATCGATAAACTTAGAGGCAGAAGCTAACTTCCTCTCCCACAAAGGCCTCCCATCTTCTACCGACAAGGCACAAACAAAACCATCAGCAAATCCCACAAAAAGCTTACCCTTATAAATTTTTGCAATGGATACTCCCTGTAGTGTTGTTAAAAAGGGAACTGAACGTTTATAGGCCCAAAGAATTTTCCCCGTCTCAACATCAAGACTGAAAATTTTGTGATTTCTTAAATGAAAAAACACTCTGCCTTTATACAAAGTACCTTCTGACTCTATAGGTGATCCAACATCAACACTATACTTGATCTTTCCTGATACCTGATGGCGGGCATATATTCTTCCTTGAACAGTCCCGTATACAATATAATCTTTATAGACAACTGGAGCTCCGTGACAGGAAGATCCGTCGTCTTTGCTCCATATTGGTCGCCCATTTGATAAGTCGTAAGCAGACATATGTCCGTTTCCTTGACTAATATAGACTATACCGCGATGAACCAGAGGGTAATTTAAGGCTATTGGTAAGTTACCTGTTCTGTAATCCGGCTCTAGGTTTTTTGACCACGCCAGTTTAAATTGTTTATTACTTACCTTTGGTCTCTTAATTCCAACTTTACTTACATACGAGCAAGATACTAGGTGTAAAAGAGATAAAACAATTAAAAAATTTTTCATCATTTACCTATTTTTTTTAAATATAAAGCAGCAATCTTGGCCAAGTCATTGCTTGCAAAATTATCCACAACATGCTGTAGGGAGACACTTGCTTTATCTTTGTTTCCTTGCTTGAGGTACAACCTACCCAAATCAAAGTAGACTCTCTCCTCAAGAATTTTCACAGATGATGCATTAATCTGCTCTAGTACAGAAATTGCATCACTGGGGCGATCAAGATCTTCATAGACGACCGCCAAACGCATCAAGAGAAACCTTTTAACATAAGCATTTTCATTTAGGAATCGCTCTCTTCCCATCTCCAATAACTTTCTTGCAGAATCAAGTTTACCCTGTTTAATTAGCTTATCTGATACCTCAACAATTAGCGGTATTAATCCTACAAACGATCCCACTTCTTCGCTTAAAGAAAATATTTTCTCCATTAGCTCCGGTGTTTGTAATTTTTCTGCATTGTAATCAGCATAGGCACCTTTTGTGAATGAATATATTTTTGCAGACAGTTTTTCGCTTTGTGCGGAGTCATATTTCGAATAAATCCCATAGCCAACAATTGCTACAAATATCAATACCACCACTGAGATAAATTGGACTTTATACTCCATTATGATGCCATTTATATCCATACTCTCAGAGTTACTACTTTTTGACTGACCAACAACTTTTTGTTTAGACTTGTTATCCATTTATTAATCCAATTTTATTGTTTATTATTACTAAACTTTACCCATAAAACCCAAATCTACTCTAGGGGTGATTTTAGTTAGCAAAACCCTCGTTGTCAAAAATAAGAATATTGGGATACAATAATCTAGCACCCGTTTAATATATTTATAATACGAGGATAATTACATGCTTTATACTAGATGGTACCAATTCATAATTACTTGCGTAATTTTAATGCTTTTTGTTAGTTCGTCCTATGGCGCTAGTCGCGTTAGCCGGCTCGGCATTGGAATAAGCACTCAATTAACTAATGATCTTCCCGCTATTTCATTTAAATTTCAACGCTCAAAATCATTCGCCCTCGGAGGCATTACAGCCATTAGCACAAAAAAGGAAGGGGGAGGATATAGTGTTGGACTAAAGCTTTATAGAGTCTTATTTGATGAACCCCAGCTTAATTTCTATGCTGCAGTTATGGGTGCATTGATGAGTATTACACATGAAACCACTGAAAACGAATCGGGCTTCCAAGTCAATTTTACAGTTGGTTCAGAGTTTCACTTCGCGGGTCTAGATAGCATCGGCTTTAGCTTTGAGTGCGGCTTCTCCATAAATAAACTTGCAACCCTAGATATAGAGACAGTTGGTTATAATTTTCTAACAGCGGGTATTCACTTTTATCTCTAACATATAAAAAGGATCGTGGAGGGATCAATTAATATGCAGTTAGGCAGCAAACATCCCATAATTTTTTTTGCACTAGCAGTCTTGTTGCAAATGTTAACCAGTAGTTTGAACTTGGCCCGTGGGTCAGGTGAAGCAGACTTTGGAGATGACATGAATATTGGTGGCGATATTTTTGATGACTTCAATGAAGATATCGAGGCAACTAGAGTACTCGAAGATGAGCGCTTCTATCGCTACGGTCGCTTCTTTTCTTTTAACCTGGGACTAGGACTCACCGATTTTGATGGAAACAGAGGTGCAGCTTATGACAATGAACCCCCAACATATGGGCTATCATTATACTTTTTTAGTGATTTTAAAGCTTCATATGGCATAGGAGTCGAATATTCCAAACATCATTTCATACTCGATAGACCCGTTAATGCCCATCACGTTTTTATAGACGAAGACGCAGCAGATCCAGAGATAGATATGCAAAAGGGAGTTGGTCTCATTGAAGTCAACTTGATTAGAATCTATTTTGCATATCGATACTATTTAGATACCGCAAACTTAGGGACGGCCATCACCTACTCCAACCCTTACGCCACGGCTAGGGCAGAATACTGGTATGCAAACCTACAATTCACTGATCAAAAAAACTACCCTGACGACAAGGGGGGAGGTATGGGTATTGGATTCGGGGGAGGCTTTGATTTTCCAATTCGCCTAAAAGAAACTTACCTAAATGTCGAATTTCTTTTGCATCTCGTTAATTTCCACGATAAATTCACCCACGATTATGCTCCAGTTCCAAATGGTACTTTCGGGTATGACGATATGACGGGTAGTGTTTATTCGGTTATGGTTTCTTACGTCATGAGTTGGTAAATCAGGCCCCTAGTTCTCTTTAAAATTGATGACCATTTTTTTACCATTTCGGGCAATCCTCTTCCACGATATGAGCAGTCCATTATTAAAAACGAAACTATCTCTTAGGACACTTTTATCATCGGAGGGGTAGATAATACTAGATAATCCCTTTTTATCCTTTGCAATTTTTAAATTACAAACTCCTTTTTTAGCATAATTTTTAAGTGCAATAGCTGCGGAAGTGGCCCAAACGAGTTCTTTTCGAGGATTTATTTTTGGGAAGGTGACAAAACCTTTTGAATTAGCATCGGGATGCTGTGGGTAAAATTTAACAATACCGGTGGGTTCTTTTTTTACCTGACATTTGTCCCGTCTACAGTTAATCAAGGCCCTTCTTTTAAAAAAGCTCCCTTCACTGGTTTTGGTTGTTGACCTGTTATACCAGTTAGTAGATGAAATTATTAGCTTTTGCTTGGCGAGATTAACGTCTGAACAATCACACATGGCTGTGCGCACAAAAAATAGAAGCATCATAGCTATGAACATAATTTGTCTAATAACTACCTCCATTAAACAACTTAGACCATGTAACATTTTTTCTCAAGATAGTAAAATATGTCTGCCCGTGTTAATTTTTATTAATATAAAAGTGTATAAATATTATACACTATTTACTTTTTTACATATCTATGATACAGTGCATCATGCCAGTAGTGTGTATATTTTACTCAGTTATTAATATGTTATGATTAATATGAAATCGGAGGATTGTGGCACATTTGTTGCAGCAAATAGTAAAAAGAACTTAATTTTAGTAAAAAGGCATTTTTATGAAAAAGTATTTGCTCTTCAATTCATTAATTACAACAATCACCACTTTGTTGGTCCTGCTGACCTCTAACTATGCATACGCCAAAAACCTAACCATCCAAAAAGAATCATCCTTCTACGCGTTTTCAGTCGACAGTGCTAAAAATGAAGCTCGTATTTTCGGGATAGATTTTAAATTTAAGGTTAACTACGGAATCAGCGATAACCTTACCGCCTCATTAAAGGCCGGCGTCGTCCTTGAGACAGGGAGCCAAAAATCCTTAAATGTCGACGAGTTTGCGCCAGGTTATCGGATAAAGCTAGATGAAGGTTACTTGCGATGGCAGCCATTATCTCAAGTTGAGCTAAAGTTTGGAGGCATCAATCAAAAGGAATATGGTGTTCCAATATTTTTAGACTCAGTAGTCTTTGTAGGTGCAAAGCAAAAAATATCAGTACTAAAATTCGATAATTTCCTAGATACATATCTTTCTGCCCAACAAGCAATTCCAAGTAACCATGCTCTGTCAACGAGACTTGGCGCAGTAATTGAGGGCACACCTTCTTTATTTATAGAATCTTTAGGGATTAACTTAAAAACCAGATACTTACAACTAACAACAGAGGGCTCTTATTTTTATTTTAGCAACCTATACGGTAATGTGGCCAAAACCTCTGGGTTTATGGGAAATTCCGTTACAGGAACTGAAAATGATGACACTGCCAAATTTCTTTATAACTTCCAAGGTATCGTCCTAAATGCAGTTGCAACTATCTATATCAACGACGAACTCAACATTGACGTCCATGGTAGCTACTTAAACAATACTGAAGCACCAGTCAACAAAGCAATGGGATATATTGCAGGTGCAGGTCTTGTATATAATAAGATCTATTCCTCTTTTGACATCTTTTATAATGAGCAAGATAGCTCCCCAGCATATTACAACAGCTCCAAATTCGGTCACAATAATAGAGAGGGCATCTCCTTGATATTAGGACATAAGTGGCAAAATGATTTAATGGATTTAAGCCTACAATATGTTGATTCTAAAGTTATAAATATAAGTGCACATCAATCAGACGCGAAAATTATAAGCCTAACCTTTGCAAAGGAGTTTTAATGAAGTTGAGTTGGTTACTCATATTCATATTGCCAATCTTGCTGCTGTTGACTAGCTGTAACCGCGAACAGGAGGATGTTCTATCTTCTTCAATATTTTTCAACAAAGTCACAATTTCAAAAGGAACCTACTTACCACAATACGAGTTAAAAGATAAAATAGTGAGGTATCGAAAGGCCCACTTTAAAGTTTGTCTCAATGATCCAGTCAGTAAAAAGCCAATAGCCCATTATGGATTTAAGGCTTCTTTAACTCTTAAACAGGCAAAACCAGCAATTGTCATAGACCAAAAAATTACAAACTTTAACCAGCGCTTTGAGCCTTTACTTACTGACTCTTCAGGCTGCCTGGAATTTTATAAAATCATTCAATTTAATACTACAAACTATAGCGATTGGTCCCGGTACCTGCTAACTATAAAAGACGGCGGTGCTGGTATTTACAAAGATAACACTATGACAAGAAATGTCTGTGTTAATGGTCGCATTAATAACGAAGATTTTGGCATAGACTCCGATGCACCAGGAAATTCGTGTCCTGAGGCAGAAGCTTCTTCACCACAATTGTACATAAGTGATGTGGAGTATAAATACTTAGAAAATGTTACCAACTCCGTGAAATTAAATAAGCACATGCATCTAGCATTAAAAAAGCGTGTAGAAATCACACTTAAACCAAGAATGCTTGTCGCTAATGATTTTAATGGCAAAGAGTCTGATCGAAGCGTGCATAAAGGTAAATACCATATTAAAGTTTTATTCTTTACCCCAAAAAAAGCCGGTGCTCTATTTGATAAACAGGATTTAATAAATTCCAGCTCTAGTGATTTTGAATTTTTAACTGGGGCAATTTCAACTGATGCCCAAAAAATTAGAAATGGGGAAGTTGTCTTCAATATTGACCTACCTATACTTTATGGGGATTACTCTAAGATGATGACCAGAGGGCGTATCTTAATTGAAATGTATCCAAGCCAAGATAAGTTGCGGCACAAATCACATCAAATTAGCTACTTGCCAGCAATTTCCATTGCAAACTTCACAGGCGTTGACAACTCAAAACAGACAATACGAACTTTCATTACTGACTCAGAACAAAAGCAAAAAGTTGTAAATCAAATAAGTGACTACATGACTCACTTTATAAAGACAAAAATTAAAACCTTAGAGCCTGATACAAACCTCGAATCTCCACGCAAAATGTACTCTGAGTTTTTAAACTTAGACCTCAAAAGGAATAATATCCGCAGTAAAGTGGTAGAATGGAGCATTGATAAATTTAATTCTAAATTAGAACCGGTTTATAAGGTTCTTGATACTAAAATTTTTAATGCCTCAAAGTCACATGCAGATTATAAGCTTAGCGCTAAGGATGTTGATGCAATAGTGAGTTTAGATCCTTCAAAAAGTGATGCATCTGTAAGTCTTAATACATTACAGGCCAAATTCTGTAAACTCTTTGATAAAAGGCCAATCCAGTTAATATTTCACCATACAAGTTATACTGGAAGATACAAAAAGTGCCTCGAAAACCCAAGCAAGTTTTTGAATATCTCAGCGACAAAACACATTGAAAAAATTCACTCTATTAAAAAAGTCGTTGAAGATAGACCTAGATATTTAAATACTGGTGATTCATATATGGCAAACGCTAGTAGGCAGGCGTTGATCGAAAATGGTACTAGATTAGTTAAAGGGCTAACCTTGGTTGGTGCGACAGCTAGCCTTTCAAAAGCTTTGCGCAAGCTACCTTCTCTTGTTGGATCCCTCACGGGTGGTATTCTTGGAACATATGATGTTTATACAACTGAAAGTCAACTGGAGTCCTTAGGTGAAACTTCCCGTATTTTTCAAGGCATAACCTTGCGTTATGATGTTAGTGGTCTATATATTAAATTTCAAGCCGACACTGCAAGTTGTGTATATGTCTCTAAAAAAACTAAACCAAAAGTAAAAAACTCCTCTTCGAGGTGGTATAGACGAACTTACGCAAAGCCTGAAAAACCAAACAACATTTACAAGATCTGTATTGAAAATAAAGCTGAGCAATTGACTGAGAAGTGGCATTTTATCCACGACACCAACCGTTCAAAAAATAATGGAATGTTTAAAGATCCATATGCCGTTGATGCTGTCAGCAGTAAGGTCATCCGAGGTGAAGCTGTATTTTTTGATTTTAGACGAAGGTGTGAAGACAAGAAAAAGAAAGTCGTGTTCAAAATGGCCAGAAACAACGAATTAGCCAATAACTACATAGAAGCTTATGGTGGTACAAACAAGTCAACCATAAAGTCTTTAAAAGAACATAACGACAATTCTTTTCCAGGCTTATTTATTCCATTTATTGGGTCTATGTCCCCTGAATCACTATAAAAATAAACCATGTAAATCCTACACGGTGCATTGCATCGCGAGAAAACAAATGTTAAATTATACTATGCTAAGAAGGAATGCCCTCTCAAATTACTTTTAGATGAGGCATATACTAATTAGGAGATAAAGCTTGAAGAGATTTTTTTACCTGGCCATTCTACTTCTAAATTTCATCTTACTATTTAGTTGTAGAAACGAAGAAACGGCCACCAGTGATCTCTTGCAGTATGGATCATCTTCTTCATCACTCATTGATAGAGTTACAATAGTACCAGCTTCACTTGTAGAAAAAAGCTCATACAGTGCATCGCCAATTCGTCACCTTTCTGTAAATTTTGAGATTTGCTTGATGGACCCTCAGGCAAAACAACCAATCAAGCATTATGATTTTGGTGTTTCCTTAGAAACCATCAAAAGGAACCCATACCTTAGCGCAAATGAGACGTTAAATACCGAAAATAGACGTTTCACATCCGCCACAACTGATGGCCGAGGGTGTTTAGTAGTAGACAAAACGATCGATTATAACATCACCAGCTACAGTGATTGGTCAGAATATAAGGTCAAACTACAAGATTTTGAGGGAGGTGTTTACAAGGGCATTGATATCTCCAGAACCGTTTATATCAATCCACATATAAAAAATAAAGATTTCGGGATAGATCAAAAAAGGAAGTTGCCCCCCAGAACTTTTAAAATCAGTCCTCGTATTCAAATACCAAAATTAACAGTCACACACCTTGGCGATGACGAATCAAGCTATAAAATGAATAAGTATCTTCACCTTGGTTTGGATAAAGTATTTAATATCCATTTTAACCCCGCAATAAAGCGCGCCAATAGCTACGATGGAATCAAGCCAAACGATCTATTGTTAATTGGTAAATACTCTGTCAGGACCGTTGTCTTAACACCTAAACATTCAAAAGTTAAAGCAACAAGAAAAAATATTGTTAATGCTATCGCTGGAAAAGGAAAAAACTACACAATTCTAACAACTTCAACGACAAAGCTTGAAAATGAAGACGATTCCGCTTCAAATTTGATAAACGGATTAGCATCGGCAGAATTGGCCTTTCCTCTGTACCATGCTGAGCTTTCGGACCTAGCAAACAACAACATACTTGTTTTAGAGTTTGCTCCAATCGTTGATAGCAGAGTTGACAAAAGCAGACAATCTCAAATTACCCCCCAAATCGTTTATATACCGTTTAGTTACAATGGTTTTCGAGAAAACTTCACAAGAGTATCAAAATCGTTGATACATATGCCCCAAGATCACAATAACGCTCACGCAGTGACAGAGCTTTTAAGAAACGCCATTAGAACTAGAACCAATACAAAAGCTTTTAAATATTTTAAAAAATCAATATCATCTTATGAAATTTACAAACAAGAGATAAAAAAGAAACATGTTTTTGTTTCCCATGAGTCTGAAGAGGACACTTTTTTTACAAGAAAGGAATTCAACATTAAATGGCAAAGATTCCGAGAAGAAGTAGTCTTGCCACAAAGAGCATATAGGCCAGTTATGATGCCTCTTGTCCTTTATGCTGCAAATAAGTTATATGAAGAAAAAAAGCCAGAAGAGAGTATTACCCATGATGAGATGAATGATCTCGTCCACAACAACCCCAGTCACTTAACACTACAAAAACTTTGTAAACTATTCATAGCCCCCCCCATACAATATGACAAACACGATGCTAAAAACCGCGCAACTCTGGATCAATATATGTTCTGTATTGAAAACCCCCAGAAGTTTTTTAGCATAACCCCCACCAGGCACACAATGAAGGTGCAGCAAGATTACCCTGTCACCAAAGTAAAAGATGAGGACGGTGTAATGTCTATTGGAGACACTTTTTTCATCATGCACAACCACAACTTTGTTCAAGAAAAAGGGGATCGAAATATCATTGGGATAAACCCCGCAAGCTTTTCAACAAGAAGGAACCTCGTATCCTCTGCCTTTAAAATTATCAAACCTGCCGCCATATTAAGTGCTCTGGATTTTGGTGTATATTTAAGATCAGAAACTTATCATGTAGATGCTCATCAAAAAGTTATCTCAGAGGTAGGTAGAAATTATATAGATGCTTCGATTAAACATAAGTACCTAGAGCAGCGATTTGAGTTCAAAGCAAGTGTAAAAAAGTGTGTCCTTCTCACCAGTACAGCACTAGCTAATTATAGAATTTTTAAGAAAGAAAAAGTTTTTCACATGTGTAAAGACAATGACGAAAAACAAGTAATGACAGAGAACTTCTACTACCTAACCGGAAAAAGATCTTCTGCCCCATATGACAGTGGTGCCAGAGTTATTAGGGGAAGTGATAACTTTCAACTCCTAAAAAATGTTGAAGAACAAAAAGGAAGGATCATTCTTCTAAATAAAGTAAAGGATACAAAGATCACTGGCCGCTTTCAACAATATCTTAAGCAGGGACCAGTGGATAGCACAAGCCTTGATAAAGGCAATGGATCATTTCCAGGCCTTATTCTACCATATTACCAAAACAGTATTATCCAACAAAATAAAACAGAGTTTCTGGCCCCTTTCCCCTACTCCGACTACTTAGAAAAGTGGGCAAACAGATAGAATCTTTAAGTTTAATGAGTTTTTCACACTTCATCCAAATATAAATAATACATGGTACGTAAATTTTACACTCCTATAGAAACCATCATATATTCATGCTATATTCAGCTCATAACTCATGCTTATTAGCACTTTGATACTACAGACAAAGGACAAGCTCTTAATGAAAAATATGCATTTAATATTTTCCATCATCTGCTTAACATTATTTATAAACTGCAGGCAAGATCAAAGCGAGCTAAGCATGTCAGCTCTTAGTAATTCAACATTTTCCCTGATAGATACAGTTAAAATCACACGCGGCTCATTTATAAGAAATAAAACATATAGCAACTCTCCGCTTAGATACGTCTCCACACAGCTTAGGATATGTATGACAGATCCCGTAAGTGGTAGACCTATCCCTTACTATAACTTTGGGGTAGCCCTTCATTTGATCGAGCACAAACCTGCTTTAAACATCAATCAAGAGGTTGAGCTGGACAACAATTATTTTACCAAAAAAATGACCAATGCTTCAGGATGTTTCAATGTAGACAAAACTATCGAATATAACCAAACCACCTACAGTGACTGGTCGACATATAAGATCGTTATGCAGGATATGGATAAAGGTGTATATGGTGATATAAAAAGCGAAAGGTTGGTTTATATAAATCCACATCTCAGAACTAACGATTTTGGAATTGACAGCAAAGATAAAGACCCACCTGTAGCATTTAAGGTAAACCCTCAAATTCACATTAAAGAAGTTACAGTTACACCGGCAGGAGATGACAGGGATTCATACAAAATAAATAATTACTTACACCTTTACTTAGAGAGAAAGTTTGATATCGACTTTACAGCTACTGTACAGCTTGACCACAATTTTGAGGGTGAAAAACCAAATGAATTGTTACTATCTGGCAATTATCGTTTGAAGGCCTTAGTTTTAACCCCCATTAATGAAAAAGTACGCTTTAGTGATGAGGTGGTAAGAAATATTAATGGCAGCGATTACAAAGTAATTAGCAGTACTGAAGCTATCCATCAAAACAAATTCGAAAAAGTTCTAAAGCCAATTAAAGTCCAAAATGGAAGCGCTTATGTTTCTTTATCTCTACCTCTATTTTTTAAAGATTTGCCCCAAATGGCAAAAAACAATATCCTTTTACTAGAGTTTTCACCATATGACCTGATTAAGGCCCAACATGATTCGCGCCTTTCACAACTTAGACCTGCGGTAGTGACTATACCTTTTACTTACAACGGGCAAAAGGATGTTATTAAAAAAAATGCACGTAATCTATTTAGAGAAGTTTCACACAAGGAGTTGGCTTCTATATCCCAACAAATCTCAAATACTGTAGAGCAAAATAAAAAGACTATCGTAATAAATAATCCTACAGATTCCTACGATTTATTTGAGAAAGATTTCTTGAAAAAACACCCACTTAGAAATATTAATTTAAAAAGTTCACTAATTTTTACTCAGAGTGAATTCAATAGAAAGTGGAAAAAAGTTGAAGAAGATCGCTGGGATTATCTTAAACACAATTTAGACAAGGCCCTGTTTGAGTTAATTAGAAACAGAATTAGCTATCCATTTAACACCAAATATAAAAACCACTTAAAGCCAATTTCAGATGCTGAGATGGATAACCTCGTACACGATAAAGCAGACATAACTACCCTCCGCAAATTATGCAAATTGCTAACTGAAGATATTCCCCCCCCACTTTCTGATTCGTCTAATCCCCATCAAAATTGGATTGCAACCCTTTACTCAAATTGTCTGAGCTCCCCCTCAGAATACTTTACGACAACACCAACAAAACATATAATAAATATCAAACCCTATAAAATAAAAAAGCGATACAATGCTGGCAGTGTCAACGTTGGCAAAACTTATTTCATTACTAAAAATGATTCTCTCATTGAAGAAACTGGAGACCGGATAACTGTCGGAATAAACCCCTTTAGTGCATCTACAAGACGAAATTTAATCCCCTCCTTGCTTAAATATATCAAGCCCAATGCCATTGTTAACGCTGTAGATATGGGTGTCTATTCCAGGTTCGACTCATATGAAGTTATTGCCGTCCAAGAATCACTTATTGAGACCGACAGAAATTATAGACAAACCTCTATTGAGTATGCATATCAAGAGCATAGGTTTAGTTTTAAGGCCCGCACCAGAAGTTGTGTTCATATTCAGGGCATATCCTCTAAATACTCTTTTAAAGCATATCAAATGTGCAAATATTACGATGAATACGAAGTTTTAGAGGAAAGTTGGTTTTATCTTTCTACCAAGAACCCAGAAGACCCAGAGGACAACCATGCTCGTGCTATACGAGGAAGAGATAACTTTCTCGCTCTTGAAAACCTTCATGACAATAAAAGTCGGGTTCAAATTTTAGAACAGGTAAACACTATCGGACTTAAAGGTCGCTTCAAAGAGTATCTAGCTAGAGGTTACAATGAAGATGATCTGCTAGATAGAGGAGATGGCAGCTTCCCAGGTATGATTTTGCCTTTTGCCAAAGCCGATAGAATTGAACATAACAACAATAAACTATTACGCGGATACGACACCCTCATAATGGACCGTCTCTAATATATAGTACTTCTTTTTAAATATTTCAAAATACACACAATTTATTCATAAATAATTAATAAACTTGTGGTTCTCTATTTCTTATACACTCCAATAGGCTTAAGAGAATAGTAGCCGGGAAACTGAGAACTTTAACGGAGTAATACGTGAGCAGATGTTGGTACAATTTATTGCAGTTTGGGCTGATTATATTGTTATTTTTTAGTGAATATTCATATTCTACTTTGAGTGAAGATGTAGAAAGGGCACGCACCTCCTGTATGACTTTCATGGAATCAATAGCTTCCAGTAGTAAACCACAGACAATTGACTTACCTGCGCTGGTAGCACCTGCGGTCAAATACTTAAAGCATATGCAGCAAGAAGAGGATGTTATAAGTGAGAAAATAAGTACTATAAAACATCAGTTATCTCAAACAAACTTGCTCGATATAGTACAACGCCAAGATCTCCAAGAGGAGTTACACAAGAGTCAATTGGCACTATATGCTTCTCAACAACAAATTACCGCTACAAAAAGCCATATTACTTCGCTTGCAACGTTGTCTTTAGAGGGTAAGAATGATTTTGGAGAATTTATGGCAAAAATCACTAGCATGAATCACATCCACAGTACACAAATCCCTAACCTAACTGCTTTGGCGATAAAATCGGAACCGTTGGTAGTGGCGGCAATGAAAGCTATACAAGATGGAGGTGAAAACACGACAATATTATCTGATGAGCTTTTGGAAAATTTAAAAAATATTATGTCATTAGTTAAATCCCTAAATTCAACTTTGAGCAGCTATTATGGTCAAGCAGAGACATTACAAATGTTTGGTGAAGCACTTAGGGCGGCCTTGACAAACGGCCATATTTTTTTGAAACCAAATAATAGCCTGAAAGATTTAAACAAACTCGCTACATATTTATTAATTATCCAAAAAGAGTTGAGTCACCTCAAAAGGGAGATTCGTTCTCATGCTGGGCACGACACCGATGCTCTTATTACAAAATACTTTTGCAACAATGTTCCAGAAGATTTATTGCAGTATTGTGATACTAGTAAAGTTGCTTTAATTTTTTCACACTTAAATCCACATTAATGGGTGTTTAAATCAGTTAAAAGGTGCAATAGTTCTTTTTGTGGATCTTTAACCGTTTCTTTGGTGATGGTGAATGCGGTAATATGAGTAGATGGTAGTTCGAATTTAAAGTCTCGTAGAATGCTCTCACAAACTGTCATCAAGGCCCTAGCACCCGTTTTTTCTTCCAATGCCAAATGGGCAATTTCTCTCAATGCACAATCTGTAAACTCAACAGCTATGCCATATGCTCTAAATGCTTTTGTATATTGATTTATGATTGATCCCTTGGCGTTTTTTAGGATCAGATAGAGATCCTCTTCACTCAATCGATTACAATTTGATCTAACGGGTAGTCTACCGACAAATTCTGGTTCTAGGCCAAAATCAACTAAATCTTTGGTGCTGACATATTGAAAAATATTTTTCTCATCTTTTTGTAATTGGACGGGCTTTGTTACGTTGAGGCCGATGGTATTCATCTTTAGCCGTTTTTTGATTATATCTTCAAGACCATAAAAGGCTCCACTTACAATGAAAAGAATATGCTTGGTATTAACAACTTTTTTGGTGACCTTGCCATTTTTTTGAAAATCCATGAAAGCGCGCATTTGAGAGATCATATCGTGGGAGCCAGACAAATCGATATCTGTCTCTTCCATAAGTTTAAGTAGTGCATTTTGTACACCACGACCACTTATATCTTTGCCGCCCATATTTGAGTGGCCACCTGCAATCTTGTCGGCTTCATCAAAGTAGATTATTCCATATTGTGCCTCTTCGATATTATCATCTGCCATAGAAACAAGGTCTCTGACCATATCATCAACGTTTGCACCAACAAATCCAGTTTCAGTAAAGCGAGTAGCATCGGCCTTAACAAATGGAACTCCAATTAATTTAGCTATCATTTTAACTAAATAGGTTTTGCCAACTCCTGTGGGGCCTAAAAGCAATACATTTTGTTTAGTATAATTATCACCATCATCTTCATAGTTCTGAGAATTTAGCTCATTGCACTCTTGGATATGATTGTAATGGTCACAGACTGCAATACTTAATACTTTTTTTGCTTGTTCTTGGCCTATTATATATTGGTCTAAATATTCCTTCACCTCTTTGGGCCTATAGTTAAAACTAAGATCTAGCTCCTCAATTTCCTCAAAATCATCTACATCTACAACCTCGTTGAGATTTGGATTAGGTGGTAAAACTGCTGGTTCTTTGGTTTTTTCATTGGGGGCGGCTTTAACTTCTTGGGTTATAATTTTAATATCATCACCAAATTTCTGACGCATAAATGCTTCAATTTCGCGCTGTACCTCCTCCGGCTTTGGAGGAGATTTTTTTTCTGGTTGTGAATTTTTTTCTGGTTCTATGTCCACCTGTTACCTCGTTTCTGCTTTAACCTTATCTGTATCAGTACCAGACCGGAAAATCAAATGTACCGGGGTATTGTACAGGCCAAACTCTTCACGTAAACCTTTTTGTAGATATCTTCTGTAATTATCTGGAACGCCAAGGGACTTATTAGAAAATAACAAAAAAGTGGGGGGGGATTTTTTTACCATAGATGAATACTTTACTCTAAAGCGCGCTCCACCAGACTTTTTTAAAACAATTGAGTGTTTTTCAACTAACTGATTCACAAAGCGGTTTAACTCTCCGGTAGGAATCTCTTTTCTTCTTACCAAAATTGTTTTTTTAATGGAGTTTTTTAAGGCCTTTAGGTGCTTATTAAACTTAGCAGAAATTGGAATTAAATCACAGTAATCGAGCCAGGGAATAGTATCTCGCAAATCAAGTAACCACTCTTTTTTATCGCGCTCAGTTTGTAGTTTGTCCTTTAAAAGATCAATCTTATTCACACACATTATCACTGATTTGCCCTTTTCAAGGGCAATATCTATGATTCTACGATCTTGGTGGCCAATGCCCTTTACTGCATCAACCAAACAAAGGACAATGTCTGCCTCAGTTATACTTTTTAAAGAGCGAAAAACTGATTGTGACTCAATAAAATCCTCTATCTTCTTTTGCTTTCTAATTCCGGCAGTATCAACAATCTTTAAGGATCGCCAATAGCTTTGCTCTTGCTCAACTTGTTCGCTTTTATTGTCGTCCAGCTGCTTGGCATCAGGTCCGAAATATAAGTCAAAGTAGCCTTCAATCGGATCAACAGTTGTACCTGGAATGTCACTAACCAGTGCTCTTTTTGCTCCAACTAATTGATTTAATAGAGTTGACTTGCCAGCGTTGGGTCCCCCAATAATGGCCAGCTTGGCAACAACATTTTCTCTGGGCTTTACTCCCTTTTGAAAATGTAAATATGCATTCTTTTTTTCCTGTGTGTGATTAAACTGGATTGCTTCGCGATGAATTCTCTCTCTTAGGTATCCCATACCTAATCTGTGTGCCGCTGATGTTTTAAACATATTCTCATCTGCACAGCCCAAGGCATAAAATTCACTCTCTGAGCCCATTTGCTTGTCAGAATCATATTTGTTGATAATGAGTAAGAAGTTTTTCTTTTGGGCACGCAAATAGTCTGCAATGGCCTGATCAAAAGGAAGTACACCTTCTCTGACATCAACGACAAATAAAACCAAATCTGATTCTGCAATTGCTAACTTGGCGTGCTCGGCCATGATATTAAAGAATTTATCAACATTAGAGTTAGTATCATCTATCACTTGAGGGTAAAAGCCGCCAGTATCAACTAAAATAGTCTCGGCCATATCTTCATCGTGAAGGTCATCGAATGTAGCAATACCGTAATGCCTATCTCGAGTTACCCCAGGGGTATCAAAAGTTATGGCCTTTTTGGCTTGCCTCATCAAGGCATTAAAAAGAGAGCTTTTACCCACATTGGGGCGCCCAATTAAAGATATGGCCATAGTTCTTTGTGAAGTGGTCATTTCTGTCTCCAAACGCGATTTGAATCTTTTGCCCGTGGAAGCCCGATTTCTTCTAAAACAAAGTTATTTTTAAACCAATTGGGTGAAACTTTTACATGTAAATTCAAATAAACTGAGCCACCAATCATAGCTTCAATCTTTTTTCTGGATCTCGTGCCAATTTCTCTGATCATACTTCCCTTAGAGCCCACGACTATTGCCCTTTGTGAGGGACGGTTTACTAGAATTGATGCAGAAATATGGGAGGAAACTTTCTCAGTACTTTCTTTTCCTCGTCCAAAATCCTGATATTCTTCAACTACAACAGCAACTTCATGTGGAATTTCATCCCGTAGTAATTCAAATGCCTGCTGCCTAATATATTCAGTGGCAAAAAATCTCTCATTTTTATTAGAGATATCTCCATTGGGGTACAAATGATAACCAGATTTTGCCTCATCGCAAATAGCTCCAGTCAACAGATGTAGGTTATCACCCGTTTTTGAACTCACGACAAAATGCTTCTCAATTGATGGCAGAAATTGGCGTACTTGCTCAATAGTTTCCTCTAAGGGCCATTTATCAATATCTTTTGCCAGATCACCCTTGGTAAAAACAACCCAAATGCGCCCAAGCGTAATGTCTTTAAAACTTTTTCTAAAATGGACAAACTGATCTAAAATTTTCTTGTTTAAATCTATTAACAACAGATTAATATCTGCTCCATCACAGCTGTCAATCGCCTGTTGGTTCATTCTTTTATTAAATTCCTTATTTGAATTATGAAGTCCCGGAGTATCAACTAAAATTACCTCTGTATGGTCAATCGTGAGTACACAATGAAAACGATTTCTTGTAGTTTGTGGTTTACTCGTTACAATGGAGAGGTCCATTCCCATTAAATAATTTATCATCGAGCTTTTGCCAACATTAGGTGCTCCAAGTACCGACACCATAATTGATTTGTTAAGTGGATGTTGTGACTCAATCAACATGAGAATTCTCCTTGCAATATTTATCTAATAATTTTTCTTCAAGTACTTTTGAAGCCAACTCCATTTGCGCTTTCTTTTTTGAATTGGCAACACTCATGCTGAGTGCAGTGCCATCAACCATGAGCTGAGCGGAGTACAGGCCATTTTCTAATTGGGTAATTTCATACTTAGGCAGCTTCCCAAACAACTTTATAGTCAGCTCTTGTAACCTGGATTTTGAATCAAATGCCTGTAGGTACGAGGCAGAAATAAGTTCCCGATTCGTCTCTTTTTTATAAATTGAAAATAATGACTCTAAAGAATTTTTAGCACCCTCAAGGCCCCCATCGAGATAAATTGCGGCCAAGACAGCTTCAAACACATCTGCTAGCAAGGCCTCTTTGCTCTCACCACCAGAGTTGAGTTCACCTTTGCCCAAAAGAATACATTGTCCAAGCCCCATAAAGCTGGCCCAACTTGCAAGGTTTTGCCCATTAACCAACGAGCTTCTAAATTTTGAAAGCTCTCCCTCCGAAAGGTCCTGGTAGCCCTCAAATAGAAGGGAGCTAATTAGCATTCCCAAAATTGAATCACCCAAAAATTCTAGCCGCTCATTATCACTCAACTCAAAAAGATCAAATTCATGGACGAAAGATTTATGGCAGAGGGCCTTGGTTAAAAGTAGATTATTTTTAAAACGATAGTTTAGACAATTAAGAGGCCAAAGAAGCGTACTGTGCTTTGCAATAAACTCACTTAGATCCTCAATTTGCTGAATTTCCTTACGGTGCACCCCGTCTAATACCGCACGTGATAAATGTATATCACTTACAAACTCTGCACAGTAATTGTGATCTAAGGTCGTCTCTTGCACTATGGCTCACTTATATTTAAATTTTGGTTAGTTGTGTAACTAATGTAAGATTCTTTAAACCACACAGCACAAAAGATCAAGCTTTCTCTTTTATAATCGCATATGTTTATCTATCATCTTTAGTATCTAAACTAGACTCTGTAATAATTACCAGCGATACTGGTTATTTGGAAAGCAGCACTATGGATTTTTTTAAACTACAAAAAGAATTTGGCGACAAACTAGAGCGCATAGGGCGTGGTCTAAACACAAGACGCAATTACCTGCACGATTTGGATTGTTTCGAGCGTTTCATGAAGGGGCGGCATGATAACTGGAATTTATCCAGTTTCAGTATTGGAGACGCAAAAGATTACAACTCATTTTTAAAAAAGACATACAACTCAGATAACTCCATTAGAAGAAAAGTACAGGTCCTTAGAATTTTTTTCGACTTTCTCATGGAGAAGAGCATTGTCTCTACAAATCCAGTCAGAAAGCTCCCAACATCACCCAAAGTACTTGATATTCCAAGGCCAACTCCTCTAATTGATATCAAGACTCTTTGGACTTACCTTTTAGAAGAAAGCTACTCTAGTAATAACTTAAGTAACCTTCTGGCCCAAAGAAATCAAGTCCTCATGCTGCTTATTTACAGTGGAGGGCTCAAGGTTTCGGATTTATCAGATTTGCAGACTGGTCAAATAAAATTAGGCAACAAGCCTAGAGTTATGATTAAAAAAACCCCAAGAGACCCGTATACTATCCCACTTCCCCCGGTTTTTACGCCAGTTTATAAGCTATACTTACATAATTTAGAGGTCGAAAAACAAAAATCAAAGCTTGAGTTTAGTTATGTATTTTTTAACGCCAACCACTTCCAAATTTTAAGTAGCAAACTATCAGTTCGGGGTATTGAGCTGGTTTTTGCAGAATATCGTGAGAAATTACAAATTCAACTTACTCCCAAATCCTTACGCCAAGCATGTATTTTTAAATGGCTCCACCAAAAGAAAGAAGATCTTCTAATTAAAGAGTGGATGGGGTTTGCCCCTTCATACTCGCTTAAACTTTATAAAGAAAATATGTCTTCACACATCTATAATGACGATTTTCTAGAAGATCTATTCAACCTCTATTCCAAACAACTAGCAAATTGAGTAAGGGGCATAACTTATAGATATAATTGGTAGCCGAGGCGAGACTTGAACTCGCACACCCGAAGATAGCAGATTTTGAATCTACCGTGTCTACCATTCCACCACTCGGCCATTTTTTGTTTTAGTATACTAAGAGAGTGAGGGTAAAAATGTCAATCTGTTTCCTACAAGCCAACTTAATAAATTATATATTTAATTTCAAAGGCAAATTAGAACATATCTGGTAAAACCGACCATAATGGGTTAGAATATGTGTGGTCCAAAATTTAAATTGCCAATACATACTTTTGGACCCTATCGCTTAAAGATAAACACGGAGTTTATTATGCCAAAAGAAGTGACTAACTGGTCAGCAAAACTGCAGGATATTTTTCACACTTGTCAAAGCGAAATTTCTAAGACGACTTCAATAGGTAAAAAAATGTTAAGGGCCTCTAAGACTAGTACGACCCTACAATATGCATTGAAAGAATTAGGGCAATTAGCTGCTGATGAGATGAGGCAAGGAAAGCTCAAATGGGACAACCCCCATGCCCTAAATTTAGTTCAAACAATTGAAAAATGTAACAATAATTTATATGAAATAGAACACGAAGTTAAAGAAATAAAGTTCCCTGAAGATAACGACCAACCACACGTCTAATGCAACTGTTGGGCCTGAATTATATTGTCAATTATTGATTGTTGAAGCTCTAAGGTACCAGTACCTTTTTCAGCAGAAACTAGCATGACCTCATCAATACCATTATCTTCTGCTAATATTGCTTTTTTCAATTTAGCTAATTGTGCTCGCTCTTTTTGAGTTTTTAGTTTATCAATTTTGTTTAATACATTTATTGTTGGAAAATTATATTTATTTATGAAGCTTCTGAACCTTAAATCGGCTTTTTGACCGGGATGTCTGGCGTCTTGAATGTTGACCAGAGTCATATGGATTCCGATAGATTCAAATAGAATTGACATTAACTCATCCCAATTTTTGGACATCTCCTTAGAAACATTTGCATGACCGTATCCCGGCAAATCAAACAAATAGAGGGTTGGAAGCGAGTTGTCGACTTCACCATCATTTACTAGATCAAAGGTAAATATATTAACCATCCTTGTTCTGCCCGGGGTTTTTGAAGTGCGAGCTACCCGCTTACCAAACAAAGAATTAATTAAGCTGGATTTTCCTACATTTGATCTACCGACAAAACAAACACCAATCAGCCTATCAGATAGGTTCTGGAACCACTCTACTAGTTGGGCGGGATCACTAATGCCATAGCAAAACTTGGCACTACCTTTTAATATTTCATACTGCATGGATTAGCACTCCTAACTATAAGCTTGTAAAGTTAAAAAATAGTTACATGGTACAATTTGTATCCCACTTGCTCTAAGAACCTTGCAAGCATTTCTCATAACATAAACCACATTTTAACTGGCATGGCTTTTGTATAGATTCTGATTGCAACTTGTCAACAATATAAAAGGAGTAGTATATGGAATGTAATGCACATAGTGATTTTTACAATGTAGTACCTTTGCGCTTTTTACCAAAGCAAGGTCTACATATTTTACAAAAGCGCGGTATTCGTATTGGTGATAAATTATCGATTTTTCCCATGCAGGGTAGAAAGAAAACAATAACATTAAATCGCACAAAATATCACCTTATATCCAACCCATCATATAAAGTCGAAACCAATGATATCAATATCTTGCTGCCATCCATGCAGGATGATAACTACTCGTTCTCCCTAATTTTATGCAGTAAAGCAAGTAGCAGTAGAAAAGACAAAACTGCTCGTTTTTTACTCAAATCCACTTGCTCTAACCCCTTTTTTGTAAACGGTACCTTAAGTTATGAAACTTTCATAGAGCGCGGCGATGTCATTGACCTTGGTCACAATCGATTAAAAGTGGTGGCAAGTGATTCAGACAAAACAATTGATGATGTTTTTGCAACCAACTTAATACTAAATAAACAACTAATTGAGTCCGACCTCAATATCTTAATTGAAGGAGAAACAGGTACTGGCAAAACCCATCTGGCAAAAAAGATACATGTAGCAAGTGGGCGGGTGGGTGAATTTGTACATATAAACCTCTCCTCCTTTTCTCCTAACCTAATTGAATCGGAGCTTTTTGGGCATATAAAAGGTGCTTTTACTGGGGCTGTTTTAAACAAGCATGGGGCCTTTTTGGATGCTAATCGTGGTACGTTATTTTTAGATGAAGTTGATTCTTTGCCATACTCATTACAAACTAAATTGCTACTCTTTCTAGACTCAAAGGAGGTAAGACCAGTTGGAGGAAGCATCAACTACAAAACAGATGTCCGACTCATTTTTGCTTCTGGTAGACAGCTTTTACCACTGGTAGATAAGGGCACTATAAGGCGTGATTTTTACTTTCGAGTTACATCGGGCGGAACTATTACCCTACCGCAAATTAACAAACACCCCGAAGTTATCAAGCAACTTTGTGAGGCCTTCGAAAATCAACACAACGTAACTATTTCAAAAAAATTGCTAAGCTACTATCAAAAGATTAATTGGCCGGGCAATATTAGGCAACTCCTCGGGCATTTAAACAAGAAAAAAATAATGGGCAAAGGTCCCAAACTTGAATTTGATCGTACCGATGAGGAGCTCACCTTGGGGCAACATTTGCTAAAAGAAAGACTTGAAGAACAATTTATGACTATGCAATCTTTAAAAGCAAATTATGCTCGCAAAGTTTTTCACCACTTAGATTGCAACTATCAAAATTGTGCTAAAGTCTTAAAAATCAGCAATAATACTCTAAGAAGTCTATTGAGTCAGAGTGAGTTGGCAACTTAACCGCCGATTACAGAATAAAAGAATACCGTCTCTATCTCACCACCAATCTCGAGACGCTTTATAAGCTTGTTGACCTCGGCCCGAACCTTCTGCTTTATAATTTCTTTACCTTCTGGAGTAAGAGGAAATTCAGGAACAACTGCCTGCATAGAGTTGTTAATCGTGTTTTTAACGAGGTGTTCATTCTCATAGAAGTACGCTTTAATATAGCGATTTGATGACTGTAACACTAAGTCTGCATTAAGAGACTTAATTGATGTTGTAGACTCTATATAGATAGGAATGTGGATATTGGTGATAAGAATCTGTTTTGCATCTAGCATATGATAAAAAGGTCTTGATGAAATTTCTCTTTTTGGCTTTATTGCAGTTTTAAGTTTTATCTTAGCTGTATCTTCTAATATATTTTTAGAAGCAATAAAAATGCTAGTCAAGGCCAACAGTATAACAACGCTAGAGGTCCCTGCAATTATCAATGTCGTCGACTGTAACCCCAATATATAAGCTTTAACAATATGTGAATACTGCTTTACTGCTGAGAAAACGAGCTGAAAGGGTCTTTTAAAGTTACTCTTATGAACTTCCCAAAATGTTTTAAATTTCGAAAGCATCATTGGCACAAAATTTAGTGCCTTTTTGAGCAACTCCTTACTAAAAGGAACTATTTGGGAGATCACCCTACCGAAACTAAATTGTTCCTTTTCATGTTTGGCCATCTCCTCAACTTCATGTGCTTTTTGAATTAGATCCTGCTTCATATGAGACAGCTTATCGCTGACTTTGGACCGGTTTTTTTTGATAGTATCAACAATCTTTTGTTGATATAAATCTTTGTATTTTTGAGGGATTAGCTTTTGTATATAGCTAACAATCATAACTTTTATAGTTATAAGAAGCTTATTAATCTTTTCTTCAATCATATGCAATTTACTACTCATTGCACCAAACCTCATTAGTTATACTGGGCCAGACACTGTATCGGACTATCAAAAAAAAAATCAAGTTTCTGATAGTTTTAATCAAATTTAATTTGCAAAACCATTTCGAAATGAAATAATGTTCAGCAAACAAATTGGGAGCATCACGGGAGCATCATATGAACACCACAATAACTACAATCTTTATCTTTTTACTTTCAGTAATACCTCTTACTTCTTATGGAAAATACATGATTTACGATACAAAACTCGAACAAAGCATCGAGTATGAAACCTTCATTGAAAGCCTTCCGGAGTCTATGAGGATGGTTTTGGGCGAATATCACTACATGGAATCTATTCAAAGCGCACAGGCCCAAGTCATAAAAGATACCGTTAACCGTAATAATTCAGCTAGTGCCTTCACTGTCGGATGGGAGTTTTTGAATTATATTGATCAACAAAATATTGCATCGGCCTTAGTGGATTACAAATCAGAGTTATTAGACGATCAGGCTTTTTTTGCAAAGCTTTTTCCCAACTCCTCAAATCCGGGACTTAACTCCCCATACTCACATATAATGCGAGTATTAAAGGAGCTAGATGGTCAACTAATTGGAACCAATGCCACCCGAGCAACCAAGCGCAAACTCAGGCTAGAAGGCATAGACGCCCTTGAACCTGAACAAGTACCACCAAATCACCGTTTGGGAGGTGAAAACTATCTTGAGCGTTTCAAGGAAGCCATGCAAGGGCATATGTCAGAAGAGCTGTTACAGGGTTATTTTTTGGCCCAAAGTTACACCGACAGTGTGATCAGCTATCAACTAGAAAAACTTGCTACCAATTCCCTTGCTTTTTTGGTCGTCGGCTCTTTCCACTCAGACTACAACGATGGCGTTGTTCCTCATCTTATTGAAATTTCAAGTGAACCGGTCATAACCACTAAATTTATTGATGGATCAGAGTTAACTGAAGCGGAATTAGACGAGCTTATAGAGCCATCTCCCAAATATGGTCCACTTGCAGATTACTTAATAATTATTATTTAGGGTAAATGGCCCTTAAAGTCCATTAGGAAGATTCTTCCACTACATTTGTTGGTAAGTTAAAAACCTATTCTTTAAAGCAGAACTACCGATCAAGGTTAAGTCATTATGACTAAAATTGTGTCGGAGGGTGTACTTATGACCAACAAACTTCTTCTTATAGTAATTGTGTCTTTAATTAGCTGTGCCGAGCTTTACACAGATCGATCCCATTATGACGCCATGACCCATGACGATGAGCCAATTTTTCAAGCAGGCAGGGATTTTCCCATTATGGTAGGAGATTCTGGACGCGTCGGCAGAACCAAGGAGGAAATTCAAAGTCGGACTCCCGCTTCTAAGAAAGTTCAAAAAAATTGGATCAATGAAGATTCAATAAAGCAAGAACTGCTAGAAAAAGAAAGGAGACTCACAGAGGTAGAATTCAAAGAATATAATAAGCATAATACCTATTTTGCTTCCACATCAGAGAAAATTTATTACCTAGATCTGCCTCCACCTAGAAAAAAGCTATATTTAAAAAAGAAAGTTGAAGAATATAACTCAATGGTGAACAGAGAAAAAGAGCGAAGAAGAACCGTCATGTCGCTTTTGCGTGGTCATACCAATCAAAGAAAGGGGCTATACGTAGGTATGGACAAACAGGCAGTAATTAGAAGCTGGGGAAAACCATACAGAATAGAAGTCGCCGGAAATCCCAAAAATCAAAATGAACGTTGGATCTTTAATAAAGGAAATAGTAGAATAGACTACGTTTATTTTGAAAGTGGCATTGTACAGGGCTGGGAGATAGAATAATTTAGGAGAAATAGGTGAGCGTTCAATCTATGACGGGACTTGGAAACTATGTTTTCACCAACGATTTATGTGATCTTTCCATTGAAATTAAGGCGGTTAATCATCGATTTAAGGATATCCGTTTTAAAATTCCTCAAATGTTAAGTACTCTCGAACCAGATTTAAGAAAGTTGCTCAATGAAGAGTTCAAACGAGGCAGTTTTGAAGTTTTTATTAGCTATAAAACCAACAAAGAGCAAAATCTTTTTGATAGCTTAGATCATACAAAAATTACCAATTATGTAGATAGTTTGAGTAAACTACTTAACAAAAAAAGAAGTTTATCATTAACAATTGATCCCTGTAATTTTCTTCGCAGTGAATTTTCTCTCCCCCAAGAGGACCAATGTCATAGTTTATTGCAGGAGCTCGTTAAAGAAAACTTTAAACATGCTTTATCGAGCTTAAAAGACTCCAGATGTACAGAGGGAAAAAAGCTACTTGTAAAAATTAAAGAGCATAAAAATAATTTTTTTGATGAATTTAAAAAAATACCTCCACTTACTAAACTATTTCAGGAACATGTTAAAGAAAAATTTAAAAAGAAGTTTAGTGACTTAAAGCAAGACATAGACCTAGAGGACCCTCGTTTTTATCAAGAGGTAGTATACTACCTAGAAAAACTTGATATCGATGAAGAAATTAATAGAATCAAAGCACATCTATCAAAGCTAGATACAATCTTAAAAGATGGTGGTGAAATTGGTAGACAGATTGATTTTTTAGTTCAAGAGTTAAACAGAGAGACCAACACTATCGGCTCTAAGTCAGGTATTGTAGAAATTTCTAATGCAGTTGTTCAAATGAAGGTACAGTTGGAAAAAATAAAAGAACAGGGGCTCAATATTGAATAAGGTTAAAGAAGGAAAAATCATTGTAGTAGTGGCTCCGTCAGGGACGGGCAAATCCACTCTCATAAAAAAACTAAAAGAAGACTTCAAGCAACTTGTCGAATCTACCTCTTGTACGACAAGACCTATACGTAAAGGGGAAATTGATGGTGTCCACTACTTTTTTCTAAGCAAAAAAGAATTTTTACAAAGAAAAAATGAAGGAGAGTTTTTAGAGTGGGCAATTGTACACAATAACTACTATGGTACTTCAAAAAAGTTCGTTGAAAAAAAAATAACTGAAGGGCAAAGTTTAATCTTTGATATTGATATTCAAGGAGCTGATGCTTTTTTTAAATATTTTAAAAAAAAGTCACATAGCATTTTTATATCCCCCCCAAGTATTAAAGAATTAGAAAAACGGCTAACAAGCAGAGGAACCGATACCGAAAGAGTCATCAAGACAAGAATTGAAAATGCTAAAAAAGAGATCTTAAGAAAGAATGATTATGAGCATTCTCTGGTAAACGATGATCTGAAAAAAACTTACTCTGAATTATACACAATTGTAAAAAATATACTTGAGGAATAATTTGCTACATAGAATTGATTTTTCACATGAACGATACTTAAAAATAGAAGATCTTGTTCGCAGAATCAAAGGATACTACCCAGAAGCTGACTTTACAATGCTAAGAAAGGCATATGCATTTGCCAAAAGGGCACATGATGGCCAAAAGCGCAGCTCTGGTGAAGAGTTCATCATTCATCCAATGAATGTTGCAGCAACTATCATAAAGCTACACTTAGATATGGATAGTATCGTTGCCGCCCTTTTACATGACACAGTAGAAGATTGCGATGTTGCACCAGAGGAAATAGAAAAGGAGTTTAACTTAGATGTTGCACGAATTGTTGTTGGCTTAACAAAAATTTCTAAAATTAAGTTTAAAACAAAAGAAGAATCACAAATTGAAAATTTCCGCAAGATGGTTGTGGCAATGGCAAAAGACATCAGGGTGATAATTGTAAAGTTAGCAGATAGAATGCACAACATGAGAACCTTGCAATATATATCACAAGATAGACAGATGAAAATTGCTCAAGAAACTCTAGATATCTACGTTTCACTGGCCAGCCGTCTAGGGATTAACTCTGTCAAGTCAGACTTAGAAGATCTCTGTCTTAGATTTCTAAAACCAGAAATTTATTACCGGCTTGCTGAAAAAATTGCAATGAAAAAGAATGATCGGGATAAGTATATTAAAGAGGTCGTTGATATCGTAAAAGATAAACTCCTTGAGTATTCACTTAAGGCAGAGGTCAAAGGAAGATCTAAGCACTTTTACTCCATTTACAAAAAGATGTTTGCCAGAGGAGTAGATTTTGACCAAATCCAAGATATCTTGGCATTTAGAATCATCGTCAACAACATCACTGAATGCTATAAAGCACTAGGTATTATTCACTCCTCATTTACCCCAATTCCTGGTCGCTTTAAAGATTATATCGCCATACCAAAACCCAACAACTATCAAAGTTTACACACAACTGTTATCGGTCCTGCAGCCGCTAGAATTGAAATCCAAATTCGAAATTATGAAATGAATGAGGTTGCCGAAACAGGTATTGCTGCCCACTGGAAATATAAAGATGGGATGGCAAATAGAAATACTAAATTGGCCTGGATTCAAGAGCTAGTAGAATTTAATCAGAATATGGATAATCGTGAGTTAATGGATGCAGTTAAAAACGATTTAGAAATAGAAGGTGTCTTTGTCTTTACTCCCAAAGGTGAAGTCGTCGAATTGCGATACGGTTCCACCCCCTTAGATTTTGCATACTCCGTTCATACAGAAGTGGGACATACATGCGTCGGCGCCAAGGTTAATGGCAAAATGGTACCACTTAAGTATCGTCTAAAGTCAGGAGACTCAGTAGATATCTTAACCAGCAGAAGTCAAACCCCCTCAAAAGACTGGCTTAATATTGTTAAATCTAGTCGTGCTAAGACAAAGATAAAACAGTGGCTTCTCAAGGTTGAGCGAGATCACAACAAAGAAGTAGGTAAAGAGATACTAGATAAAGCACTTAGGATTTTTTCTACATCTGCAAAAACACTCAAAAAAAATAATGAGTGGGACTTAGTTATGAGCAGATGTACGGCCAGCAATGATGAGGAAGTGTATATCAACATCGGCATGGGGAAAGTGTCGACTCAAAGTATAATTGCGACAATTCCATCTTTACAAAAAGTTGGTACTGAAGATGCAAATACTACTAAAAAAATTGATGAGATTGATAAATATTCGCAAAAGATCTCTCAAACTGCTCGTAAAAAATCCAGCAAGGACAATGCGATAATCGTTGATGGCATAAGTGATTTAATGGTAAGAATGGCCCGTTGTTGTAACCCCATTCCGGGCGACTCCATAGTCGGGTATATCACAAGGGGCAGAGGGATAACCGTTCACACCTCCTCTTGCCAAAGAGTAGACTCTTGTGAAGCGGGAAGAAATATAGTAGTTACATGGAATAGTGATTTTAACTTCAAACATCCCGTTAATATAAGAGTTATCACTCATGATAGACCCGGAATGCTCTCTAAGATATCTAATAAAATTGATAGCCAAAGTGTTAATATTAGAAGTGCCATAGCAAAATCTCTTCCAGATAGAAAGGGAAGCTTTATTTTTGAAATTGAAGTTAAAGATTATAGCGAGCTAATCGGTGTTATTAACGGCCTAGAATCTGTCAAGGATGTCATCAGTGTTTCTAGGGTTTAGCCCCCCACTCCATAACCAATAAAAAATTCCTCTCTCAGTCTGGCCCAAACTGAAAACAGTGACAGAAACAGCAACGGCAACGGAGACCGCAACCGTAACCCGTTCCTGTTCGACAAAATATGACGATATCTTATTTATTTCCCCATCAAAATGTAACAAAACTTAATTACCTATTCTTAATATAATTAATTGACATGAAGGAGCACTTAATGAGGCCGATAAATCCACTTTTTATCTTATTTTTATTATTTTTTTCATTTGGCAGTTTGGTCTCATGTGACAATGATGAGAAGCTAAAAAAAACTTTCAAACCATCAACTCCTAAAATTAAAAAAAATAAGGTACCAAATACACCTGAACCTCAAACCTTCGTCTCTCTCTCTGGGGTTACAGAAGATACAAGTATAGATACAAGAAAAGATGAAAGCCAAAAAAAGGCAAACCAAATCGCTTACTTAACTTCTGCTGTAGAGACAATGGAGCTGGCTTTTGCCAATAATCCTTTAAGAGTTGGGCATATGAGCAACCTTGCAAAAGAAGTGCTGCCATATGCTTATGAAATCCTTTCTTTATCTAACGACGTTGTTGACACCAATAATCTAGCCAGCTTGTATTTGCGAGCAGAACTATTTTTAACAGTTACAGGTGAATTTGATTATCCTATCAAACATAGACCTTTGGTAAGGTCTTTTTTTGATGGTTTCGGAAGAGGTATACAATTTGCTACATTAAAGCGCGATGTCGATTATTTGCAACAGATTGATGAAAAAGTAAGTATTAAAGATGCTGATGATATCGCCACTCTACTAGCCTATAGTATTACTTCTGAGCTAACCAGTATTAAAAAAAGGGCCCAAAAGTTATACAAGCAATACAATAGCCGAGCAAAATTATTAAAATTTTTAACAAGCATTAATCAGCAGATAAAAGACTTAAACCTTGCGGTGAATGAATTTAGCAATGCTTTAGATAATAATGAATCCAAAGAACAATTGGCCCAAAAATATTTGGTCTACTATCAAAAGCATTCTGAATTGTTGGACAACCCAAGTGTACGTTTTTTATGCCTCGATTCAGCATTGGCGGCTAAATTTGGTCGTTTTGTCGCTATGGAAGATGCCAGACTCAATACTTTTGATGATCTAGTTACTCCAGGTGAAATCACCTCTGCTATTGACAAAACTATCTATTTAAATTTGGACGAAATGATTTCACAAGTTAATAGCAAAAGTGGCGAGCAGCTTTTAGATGATATTATTTTTTATCCATCAAGTGTTGCAGAGATCTTGGTCAATGATCCAACTCTTATGAGACCAGTTGTTGATATTTTAAGTAATAGATTTGAGGAAGTTTATAACGATCAAGTATTTGCTAATAGAATCGTAACATATTTAGACTATGCAAGTTTAGCATCAGTTGCAACAAGTCTGTCAACATTTGGTGTTGCAACATCACTAACATGGGGAGCCAAGTGGGCGGTTAAGAGAACTATAAAGGCGGCTTTAGTAAAAAAAGTTGCAAATGGCATAATGTCGACATCTGCTTTTACGTTAGCGACAGCGACGTCGATAACTGGATATAATACCTATCAAAACAACTATGACCACGAACATTTTGAAAAAGCATTTATGGCCGGGCTAAGTCCTAGTGCTAAGTATGATGCTCAAAAAGCTCTTGCTCAGTATAATGAAAACCTTACTCGATTAATCATTACTGGCGCATTTACAGCGATTCCTATTGGTACAATTTTAAGCTTTAGTAAGCGCATGTATAAAAAATTCCCTAATCTAAAGCTTGTTCAAGATGATATTGGTATTATCGCAAGTCTATCCAATACTGTATTAAGTGGGCTAAATAAAGTTGGATTAATGAAAAACTTCAATCAAATTGCAAAGAGAAATCCAATGATGTCAGCTTTTGCCAGACAACACGTGGATATGGGCCCTACTGCAAGATTACCTGAAATGACAGCTGCCCAAAAATCAATACCAAGAGTGCAACGAAATTTAAAAACTCTAAATGATCAGCTCGCAGCCAGAGGTGCCGCAAAGAGCACTACAAAAAGAGATTATTTTGCTGGCATCCAAGCAGATGCATCAGGGTACAATCAAACAGCATTTGGGAGTAGGCTTGAAGCTACAAGGGCAAAAACCCATAGGTCTAATCCATTTGCCTTCAACCATGTAAATGAGCTACCAATAGAGCCTGGATCTGCACTCGCTGCATCCATGACTTCTGCCAAAAATGCTAAGTTACTTCTAAGGACCAAACGGTTTGCAAAGCAACGGGCGAGAATTCAAGCTAGACGAACCGCTAGAGCAAGGAAAAAAGAAGCACGGATATTTCTAAATCTACCTCGTCCAAATACTCCAAAAGCAATTGGAGATGGAAGAGCCAAACTGTTACTTGAGCATAAGCCAAGTGGTCCAGAGTCATGGAATGTTATAGCTCTTCCTGGTAAAATTGCTAAAAAAGCTAAAGGCAAAGTTAAAGCAAAAAAGAAAAAGTAGACGTCACTACTTGTCTATGTAAAAATATGTTTCTAATTCAAAGGAGAAACATATGTCTAATTCACCCAAATTTGCAATTATTCTTTCAGGTTGTGGTGTATATGATGGGTCTGAAATCCATGAGACAGTCACAACTATGTTGGCCATCGATCAACAAGGAGCAACTTATGACTGTTTTGCCCCAGACATTGACCAACATCACGTTATCAATCACATCGATGGACAAGTTATTGATCAAAAAAGAAATGTGTTAGTTGAGTCGGCCCGCATCGCTAGAGGAAAAATCCAACCACTTTCCACTTTCCAAGCAAGCCAGTACAATTGTCTCATTTTACCAGGTGGTTTTGGTGCTGCAAAAAATTTAAGCTCCTATGCATTTGAGCAGGGAAATCTTAACGTTCACAAAGATGTTGCAAATGCTATAATGTTGATGAAAGAGCAAGGCAAGCCAATTGGAGCACTTTGTATTGCACCGGTTATTTTAGCTAAATTACTTCCGGGTATTGCATTAACTATTGGTCAAGATAAAGATACCGCTTCTGTCGTTGAAACACTGGGTGCTAACCACCAAAACACAAACAACGGTGAAATAGTAGTTGATAAAGATAACAAGGTAGTAACATCTCCATGTTACATGTTAGAAGCTTCTATAAAAGATGTTGCCTTGGGGGCCTACAATACAGTCAAAGAGTTAATTGCTCTGATGTGATTGTTATAATAGTAGCCTTGCTTCGGATAAAACCTTAATCTCATCGCGAAAAACCACTGCATCTTCAAAACGCAGCTCTCGGCTTGCATCCTTCATCAATTTTTTGAGTTCTAAAATTCTTGCATCCAAATTTTCGGTTGTTAATTTACCCTCAACTGATACTTGTTTGATTTTTTTGCTTTTACCAGTCTTTGATCTGCGCAAAGTTTCAATTACACCGCCTGTTATTTGTTTGCTGATAGTTTGAGGAACTATATTGTGTTTTTCATTATGAGATTGTTGAAGTTTTCGCCTTCTATTTGTTTTACTAATTGCAGCTTTCATACTCCGAGTTTGTTGGTAGGCATAAAGAATTACCTTTCCTTCAACATTTCTAGCTGCCCTGCCAATTGATTGAATTAAAGAGCGCTCTGATCGCAGGAAACCTTCTTTATCAGCATCTAAAATACCAACTAATGCAACTTCGGGTAAGTCCAACCCCTCTCTTAGCAGGTTAATTCCCACTAATATATCAAATTTACCCTCTCGAAGCTGTTTAATAATTTCTATTCTTTCTAAAGTTGTTACGTCTGAATGTAAGTAGCGCACTTTCATGCCAATACTTTGATAGTATGAGGTAAGCTCCTCTGCAAGTTTTTTAGTTAAAGTAATAATGAGCACTCTAAAGCCATTTTTTATGGTATTTTTGGCCTCCACTAACATATCATCAACCTGATTTTTTGCGTCCCTTACTAAAACTACTGGATCTAAAAGACCTGTTGGTCTAATAATTTGTTCAACATATTTGCCCTCAGTCTTTGCCAACTCAAAATCACCTGGTGTAGCTGAAACATAAAGTACTTGGTCGATCTTACTTTCAAATTCATCAAAGTTTAAAGGTCTATTGTCCAAAGCACTAGGTAGTCTAAATCCATGCTCTACCAGAGTTGTTTTTCTAGCGCGATCACCGCGGTACATACCTCCAATTTGCGGAACAGTTATATGAGACTCATCAATAATTAATAAAAAGTTCTTTTTAAAGTAATCTACAAGTGTAGGTGGTGGCTCCCCCTCTTTGGCACCAGTGAGATGCCTGGAGTAGTTTTCTATGCCAGAACAAAAATTCATCTCCTCCATCATCTCTAAATCAAAAAGGGTTCTTTGCTGTAGCCTTTGTTTTTCTACAAGTTTATCTGATTCTTCGAGCTGAATTAGGCGTTGCCTCAATTCTATTTTAATATTTTCTATTGCCTGCTCCATTTTCTGCTTTCCCACAACATAGTGAGATTTTGGGTATATGGTAACTGCATCTATAGTTTCCAAAATCTTACCCCTTAATGGATCGACAATAAAAATACCATCTATAGTATCTCCGAAAAAATCAATTCTAATGACATTACTTGCTTCATGGGCAGGAAAAATTTCTACAGTATCGCCCCTGACTCTAAATGTTCCTCGCACAAAATCGATGTCATTTCTTGCATATTGAATTGATACCAATCTTTTTAAAAAAAGGTCTCTATCTAAATCTTCCTCTAAAAATAGTGTGATCTTTTGAGATTCATATTCTGCAGGTGATCCTATTCCATAGATACAGCTAACACTTGATATTACAATTACATCATCTCGCTCCAACAGGTTTCTAGTAGCTGCGTGCCTTAACTTATCAATTTCATCGTTAATTGCTGAATCTTTTTCAATATAAGTATCTGTGCCTGGAATGTATGCTTCTGGCTGATAATAATCGTAGTAAGAAACAAAATATTCAACTGCATTTTTTGGAAACAATGCTTTAAATTCTGCATAGAGCTGGGCTGCAAGGGTTTTATTATGGGCCATTATCAAAGTCTTCTTTCCCAGCTTTTGAATTACATGTGCCATAGTGAAGGTTTTGCCCGAACCCGTCACACCCAACAGTGTTTGATACTTTTTATTTTTCAAAAAAGTAGATGTTATACTATCGATCGCTTGGGGTTGATCACCACTAGGGTTAAAGCTAGACTCTAAGCAAAAAGGAGAATGTTTTTTACTCTTTGTATTCATAACTAAAGCAAATCAAACTGATTATAGTACTTCTGTAGGTACTCACAAAAACTCAGCGTATCAGACTCTTCCAGTTGCTGTTGTTCCTTAACTGATTTTATAGCAATATCATGCAACAGATTTTTCATTTTCTGATCAACACTCTTGCCAAGTATATCTTTTTTATTTTTTCGAGCCCTTTCTAAAGCATACTGACAAAATGAATACTTATTATCTTTCATCTGTTTAAGCATGACTCCAGACATAGTTAACTCTGGATTTTCTATACATGCACTTAGACTTTTAAGGGTATCAGAATATTCAGTAGTCTCATTCCCGACATCTAGTAAGTTTGCTATTGGCAACATGTCCTCAAAGAGCTTAGAGGCAAATTCAAAAAACAATACTTTTTTACCCTCATTACTAAGAATCGTAATATTAGGTTTTCTACCGTATATTACAACTTGCTCCCAATTGCTTTTAATAATATCTTCATCATTTTTTGTCAGAGGAGGACTGTTTTGTAAAAGGCAATAGCAAAGAAAAATATCTAGAAATAAAACCTGCTCTTTTGTAATTCCTACAGCAGAATTAGGATTAATATCAAGTGCTCTAAGCTCAATATATTCTACCCCTCGCTTTATTAAAGCTGCCCCCGGAGACTCACCACTTTTTATAACTCTTTTTGGTCTAACTAACGAGTAGTATTCATTTTCAATTTGTAAAATGCTATCATTGAGTTGCCTACGTGTTCCGTCTTTGTTTGGTAATATTTTTTCCCACTTTGGATCTTTAGTTCTAACTGCCTTAATAAGCCCTTTGGTATATGACTCCAAATCATTGTATGAGATATTTATTTGTGCTTGTCCATCATTTTGGTAACCCAAATTGCTCATTCTTAAAGATGTGGCATAGGGTGAGTAATAAGTTGATCCATCATCCAACAGCTTCAAATGTTTTGCTCCATGGGCCTTAATATTATCTACAAAGTTTGAGCACATAGTTGGAGATGCTCCAAATAAATAAGGAATTATCGAGCTATATCTAAAGATATTGCGCAATTGAGCAAAGTAGGTCTTAGTTTTTAAATCTACAATACAGTCATTAATTTTATAAAAATCCTGATAATATGACCAAAATTCATGAGGCATTGAAAAATTGTAGTGAATCCCAGCTATAACCTGCATAGTCCTACCATATCTATGGCTCAAACCTTGGCGATACAACTGCTTCATCTTTCCAACATTAGAGCTACCATAGTCTGCAATGGGAATTTCAGACTCATCTTCTAAGACGCAAGGCATACTCATGGGCCACAGCAGCTCACTTCCAATATTGTTATATGTATAATGATGAACACTTTGTAAAAACTGAAGAGAATTTGCAACACTTCTTTCGGCAGGAGTTATAAACTCTAACAGCGCTTCTGAATAATCCGTTGTAATAAATGGATGAGTCAAGCTAGAGCCCAAACCTACAGGATGTGTATTTTGTGACAATTTACCTTTTGGAGTAATTCTTAAAGCTTCTTTCTCTATTCCACGCTTTATGGCCCTAAAGAGCGATCTTCGTTTAGATGCTTTAAAATAACTGCATATATCTTCCAAGCTTATATCCAGATTAGTTTCGTGATCCCTTATCTTATAGGAGAAGTTATTACTTTGCCAATCATATGCTTAAACTTTTATATAAGGCTTCAAAATACCTTTGAGTATGCTTTTAAAGTCATGTATTATTACCAAAACACAATATATGAGTAATAATGAGCTCTAGTAATAAATTTAACATTATTTTTACAGGTGGCGGCAGTGGTGGACACCTCTTTCCCGCTGTCACCATGATTTCACACCTAAAATCAAGTAATCACTACAAAATTTATTACATAGGCAGCAACCAGGGCATTGAACGAGATGTTATGTCAGAGCTTAAAATTCCCTACTATAATATTCAAACTGGTAAACTTAGACGTTATTTTTCATTAGAAAATTTTATTGATATTATCCGTTTAATCGTTGGAATCATACAGGCAACAGCAATCCTGCTGAGATTCAATAAAAACACTTTAGTCTTCTCAACAGGTGGTTTTGTTGCAGTTCCAGTAGTTGTAGCGGCAAAAATTACTCGTAAACATATTTTTATCCACGAACAAACTAGCCGAATCGGTTTAGCAAATAAAATATCATCCTTTTTTGCAGATAAAATTTTTATAAGCTTCAAAGAATCTATGCAATTTTTCCCAGCAAAAAAAACATATTATTCAGGTTACCCCTTGCGAGCAGAGTGTTTTTCAGACCAAAGCAAAAAAATTGTACTGGGTAAGTACCATCTCAATGATAGCAAGAACCCGATTTTGTTCATTACAGGGGGAGGCAACGGCTCAAAACTGTTAAACGAGTTTGTAGAGACAAGCTTAGAGCAACTCAAAAAAACATATTTCATAGTCCATCAAGTAGGTCAGCAGTTTATTGAATACTACCAAAAATATCAAGATGAACATTACCATCCGATAGGTCTTATAAAAGAGGATATGATCGACTTATACAAGTTATCAGATATCATTATCTCTCGAAGTGGAGCTGGAACAGTTTGCGAATTAATAGCATTAAATAAAAGATCCATCTTGGTACCTCTTAAAATAGCACAACTTAATGAACAGTTCCATAACGCAAAAGAGGCACACAGAAGGCTTGGCTCGATGATTGTTGAAGAGGATGAACTTAAGAAGTGGACCATATCCAGTTTAATCGATGAGTTTAACTCCGAATCAACAGACAGAAAGACCCATTACCATGAAGAAGTAAGCGATGCCAAGGTTTTTCTTGCTAAAGAGATTAATAATTTATTGATCTATACCTAAAAATGAGGCTCGCGAGATTTTTTTTTAAAAAAAAATTAAAAAAAAGCTTTAAACCCCTTTCAATTCTACAAATTTTAGTGCACACTTTTACTATATGCTTGAGACATATTAATTGAAGGAGGTTTTCATGAACAGAAAAGAATTAGTAGAAGCAATTTTGAAAAACAAAGACCTAGAAAATTGGACAAAAAAAGAATGTGACATGTTCCTAACAACTATGATTGACACTGTCAAAAAAGCTGTTAAGAAGGGAGATGACGTCTCTTTGATCGGTTTTGGATCTTTTACAAAAGTTAGAAGGAAAGCTAGAATAGGCGTAAATCCATCAACTGGAGAAAAAATTAAGATTAAAGCGAAAAACGTTGTTAAATTTAGACCAGGGAAAGCCTTTAGCGAAATGCTATAATTTTCTAAAAAACTTATAAAGAGCCCCCTTTTCATACACACTATGGATAGGGGGCTTTTTTTATTAGGGTTACTTAAAATGCGCAATCACTTCCTAATTACAATAATTATTATCCTTTTATACCCCTTTGCAGCCGAAAGTTACACTTCAGATAGGACCTACAAGCTCACCATACTTCATACCAATGATCATCACGGCCATTACTGGCATAACAAATTTGGCGAATATGGTATGGCCGCGAGAATGACGCTAATACAGCGGATTAGAAAGGAAGTTAAAAAAGCAGGTGGACACGTACTACTTGTCTCAGGAGGAGACATCAACACTGGTACCCCGGAATCGGACCTGGCAGACGCAGTTCCAGATTTTTTAGCAATGAATCTTATAAAATACGATGCTATGGTAGTTGGTAATCATGAGTTTGACAAGTCAAATGATTTATTAATGAAGCAAAAAAATATTGCTAAGTTTCCCTTTTTAAGTGCCAATATCTTTTATAAGGGAACATCTGGCAGACCATTTTACCCTTACACCAAAAAAAAATACGAAGATTTACGGGTAATTATCATGGGTTTTACCACTCTAGACACACCTAAACAGTCACTTCCAGCAATGGTAAAAAACTTTGACTTCTTTGCTCCTGTCCAAATTGGGAAAATGTTACTACCCTTTTTAAGAAACAATAACGATATTATTATAGCTGTTACTCACTTGGGATACTACCCAGATGCAAAACATGGAAACTTGAGCCCTGGTGATGTTACGCTGGCACGCAAGCTAGGTGGGATAGATATCATAATTGGTGGGCACACTCAGAAGCCGCTACATAAGCCACAACGAGTTGGTAAAACTACAATCCTGCAAGCACATGAGTGGGGGAAATATGTAGGACGTATGGATTTAGAGTTTTTAAATGGAAAAATTAAAATAATTAATTACCGCTTAATTCCAGTCAACTTGAAAAGAAAAGTTAAAGCTAAAGCTAAAGGTGGTAAATCAAAAAGAGTATTCATTGAACCTGAAATTCCAAAAGATCCAAAAATGCTCGCTCTACTTGAACCATATTATAAAAAATCAAGGGAAAAATTATCAATGAAGCTAGCTTCACTCACCGGCAAGCTTGAAGGACACCGAGATGTAATTCGCAGAAAAAAAAGCAATCTAGTAACCTTAGTAATACGTGCACAAATGAAAAAGTTATCTGCAGATATTGGAATCGTTAATGCTGGAAACATTAGAAGCGATATATTTGAGGGGAACATAACTGCCGCTGATATATTAAAAGTTCACCCATATGGCAATACCATCTGCACTGTTTCATTAACTGGAAGAAAACTTCGGCAATACCTACAGTCAATCATAAAGTTTCGCATTATAGATGAGGGTGGATACCCACATCTTGAGGGAATCAAGATTCATGTAAAAAACGGGCTAATCTCTAGTATGAAAATTAAGGGAATTCCTGTAGATGAAAAGAAGCGATACAAGCTTTCTATCAATGAGTTTTTGGTTGTTGGAGGAGATGGTTACCCAAAACTTGACACTCACCCTACTTTTGTTGATAGCGGTTACACTTCCGAGATGATTTTAAGAGAATACATTAAAGAGTTGGGAACCATTGACGCAAAAAAAATACCGGTCGAGGATGACTTTATAATTGATTAACTATTATTGTAAAAGTTCCAATGATTCATTGAATTTTTTTTCATTCACTTCTAGCTCCTCTACTGTGCTATCTAATTGTTCAAAAAAACTTTCAATTTGAATTTCTAGATCTTTAACTTCTTTTGAGAGCACATTGATCAAAGTACCATCACCTTGATGTGATGCTGTAATCAATTCATCATTTTTTGAATTTAGGGAATCTTCCATTTTCATTATTTGGTCTTCGAGATGTGCAACCTGTTTTTTAAGAGGATTTATCACTTTGGATTTTTCAGCTATTAAGTCAGCTCTTCTACTTTTAAGTTCTTTTTTGCTCAAACGTGTAGTAGATGGACCTCCTGTTGGTACAGCTATTTCTTCTTCCCAGCCAATCTTTTCTAAAAACTCATTATAGGTACCGTCAAAAAGCTCCACCTTACCCCTGTGAAACACAATCAACTTTGTAGCCAAACGTTTCAAAAGCATCTCGCTATGGGTTACAATAATAACGGCCCCTGGATAATTTTCAATTGCTTGAGATAGCGATTCAATCGCCTCTATATCTAAGTGATTGGTTGGCTCATCTAACAATAATAAGTTTGATGAGTTTGCCAAAATTTTTCCAAGCAAAACTCTACTTCTTTCTCCTCCAGACAAGACTTTTACTTTCTTTTTGGCCAAATCCCCCTCAAACATCATTTGACCGCAAACCCTGCGCACATTACCTATCGACAATTCATTATTGGCAGAAGTTATCTCATCAATTACAGTGAAATCTTCATTCAGACGCCCAATATTCATTTGTCCAAAGTGACCTAAGACTGCATTTGGGTGCACCTTGATTGTACCTCCGAGTGGAGATAATTCATTACCCAGCAGATTTAGAAGAGTTGACTTACCCTTACCATTTTTTCCAATAATCGCTACTCGATCATTGCGACCCATCTCAAAGGATAGGTCTTTAATTAAAAATGGATACTGGCTCTTGTCATAGGTAAAATCAAGCTCCCGAGTTGACATGATAGTTTTGCCAGGACATTCTTTGTAATTAAAAGAGAAAGCTAAATTCTTCTCATGTACAAGTTTTTCTAAAACATTTTCCTTTTCCAGCATTTTAAGTCTAGACTGGGCCTGAGTTGCTTTAGATGCCTTGGCACGAAATCTTTCGACAAAACTTTCTAAATGTTGGACTTTCTTTTCTTGATTAAGCCTAGTTTTTTCATGTATCAGTTCAATGCTACTTAGTTCTTCATAGTACTTAATGGTGCTTCCTGGCATCTTACGCAACTTTTGTCTAGTAATTCCCATGGTGTGGGTTGTCACTTGATCCATGAACTCTCTGTCATGGGTGATAATTAAAACCTCTCCCTGAAAGCTCCTTAAAAAACTACTCAACCACCTTAAACTGACAATATCTAAATAGTTAGTAGGCTCATCCAAAAGCAGCAAATCAGGGTTTTGAACTAATACTTTTGCTAAATTAATACGCAGTTGGTAGCCACCAGAAAAGATTTCTGGTGGCTTTTGCATATCAATTGAAGAAAAACCAAGGCCCGATAAAATCTTTTCTGCTTTGTAAAAGTCGTATTGCTCATCACCTTTTAAAAACTGGCAACACTCAGCTAAAACCGTTGGCCTTGTAAACTTAATATGTTGCTCTAGTGCCCCTATGCAATAATTTTTTGGAATGACAATTTCTCCAGCATCGGGAATTTCTAAGCCTTGAATCAAACGAAAAAGAGTCGATTTACCAGAGCCATTTCTCCCAACAACACCAACTTTTTCTTTTGTTCCAAGAATAAAAGAAATATCTTCGAATAATATTTGTGGACCAAATTGTTTGCTTAAGTTATTTACTTGAATCATCTCTACAGCTCATTGTACTTTTTTGCATTTCCCCTAGCTTTGTCTACAGGATATTTTAGAGCATTTTTTTTCATTTTATTTGATATTGCGTTGGGTAAATCAATATCTAAATACTTACATAGCAAAATTGCATAAACGACTACATCTGCAATCTCATCTTGAACTTTGCCAAATGTCTCTTCATCTTTATTAATTCTAGCGGCCTGTTTTTCAGTTAGCCACTGGAAAATCTCCAGCAGTTCACCCGCTTCAGTTGATAGTGCCATCGCAAGATTTTTTGGAACATGAAACTGTTCCCAATCTCGCTCTTTTGCAAATTCTTCAAGAGTCTTTTTTAATGCACCAATATCTAACACTTCAGACACATTGACCTTCCCTTTTTAAGTAAATTAATCTATGTAGATACAATAATATATAGTAGGCCTAAAACAATATGAAAACCCCTTTTAACCAATATTCTCAGTATTTGAAAAATAAATATGGAGCACGCATCCAAAAAATAACTGTCCATGGAGGCTTTAGTTGTCCAAACCGTGACGGAACTGTAGGCGTGGGTGGCTGCACTTATTGCAATAATAAAACATTTGCTGCCCCGGATTACATTGCTGATTACACCATTTTGGAGCAGGTAAACCACGGTATTAAAGTTAGCAAACTAAGATACAAAGCTGATCAATACATAGTCTATTTCCAGGCATATTCAAATACTTATGCTCCTTTGGCCAAACTTAAAGTACTTTTTTCTGAAGCCCTTTCTCACCCTCAGGTGGTGGGCCTATCTATTGGTACAAGACCAGACTGTATCGACTTTGAAAAGATAAAGTATCTGCTGGAGCTTGCACAACATCATGACATTACTGTTGAATATGGTTTGGAGTCGATGTCTAACGAGACCCTAAATAAAATAAATCGAGGGCACACCTTTGAGTCCTTTGAAAGTGCAGTAAACCTGACCAGCTTTGGTAAAATTAAAATTTGTACCCATCTAATTATTGGATTTCCCTGGGAAACCAAGGCCCAGATACTTCAAACTGCACAGGTCATAAATAAATTACCCATCGATTTTTTAAAGATTCACCAGCTACACATTGTAAAAGATACGGTAATGGGAAGAGAGTACGAACAAAACCCTTTTAAAATGCAATCCATGGATGAGTATATGGACGTCTTAATCGACTTTTTAGAGCTTTTAGATCCCAAAATTGTCATCCAAAGAATGTATGGGGAATCTCCTAAGGAATATCTTCTTTCCCAACCTTGGGGAGTCTCAATGTCAGAATTCTTGAAAATTCTAATCGATAAAATGCACTCAAAGGGTGCCTATCAAGGAAGGTTATTTAACCCGTAACGACTAATAAGTTGATTGCTTTTTTACATATTTAGTAGTTATGCTTATATAAAATTATAAAACTAGATGTGAGGTCACATATGCTTGATATAAATTTTATCCGAGAGAATGTAGATATCGTTAAAACTGCTGCCAGTGAAAAAGGAGTCAATGTTGATATTGATCAACTACTTATTGTTGATAAAAACCTCTTAGATATAAAACGACAACTACAAGAGTTACAAGAGCAAAAAAATAAAAATGCAAAAAAAATAAAAACGCTAAAAACTCAACAAGAGCGCGACGAATGTATTGGGTTGGGTAGAGAGATTGGACAAAAAATATCCAAGCTAAAGCCCTCTGTTGATGAATTACAACAAACGTACAATGGAATTATGTACAGAGTACCAAACATTCCGGCCATTGATGCTCCTCGTGGAGAGAGCGAAAAAGATAATGTTGTTGTTAAAAAGTGGGGAGACCTTCCTCAATTTGATTTTCAAATTTTGGATCATGTAGATATTTTAAATAAAAATAATTGGGCCGATTTTGAAAATGTAGCAAAAGTCGCCGGCACGCGCAGTTACTCTCTTTGCAACAAGGGGCTACTACTGGAGTGGGCACTTCTTAGATTTGCAATGGATAAGTTGATCAAAGAGGGATTTAAAGTAATGAGTTTTCCATCTTTTGCAAGTGAAAGTGCTTTTATGGGAACTGGACACTTCCCTACTGGACGCGATCAAGTTTACCACATCGAAAAGGATGATAAATTACTAACAGGTACCTCAGAAGTTTCCATGAATGGCCTACATCAGGGCAAAATTATAAATGTCGATGACCTACCTTTACTATATGGTGGTTTTTCAACTTGCTTTAGGCGTGAAGCAGGAAGTGCAGGCAAGGACGTGAGGGGACTTGTGCGCGTCCATCAATTTTATAAAGTTGAACAGTTTATCTTTTGTAAAAATGATCCCGAAGAATCAAAAATTTGGCACAATAAATTATTAGCAATATCAGAGCAGATGCTACAAGAGCTTGAAATACCCTACCAAATCGTCGAATGCTGTACTGGAGATATGGGAACTGGGAAGTTTAGAATGAACGATATTGAGGCCTGGATTCCTACTCAAAATAGATATCGAGAAACCCATAGTTGTTCCACCTTGCACACTTGGCAAGCCAGAAGAACCAATACTAGATATCGGGACCAAGATGGTAATGTTCAGTTTTGTCACACTCTCAACAATACTGCCATTGCTACCCCTAGGCTTCTTGTGCCATTAATTGAGAATCACCAAACTAGAGATGGTGATGTTAAAGTACCGAGTGTACTAGAAAAATATCTATAACTTTAGACTTCCTTAAGTGTATTGCATATAACGCATTTATTAAGGTCGTGTCCTTTTGCTGGACAATATTCCCTCCCATAATATATAAATTGCAAGTGTAAAAGATTCCATTTATCCCGAGCAAATAGTTTTTTTAGATCTTCCTCTGTTTGTCGCACATTGTTGCCAGCACTCAATCTCCATCTCTTGGCCAATCGGTGAATATGGGTATCAACTGGAAATGCAGGAATACCAAAGGCCTGGGACATAACCACAGAAGCTGTTTTGTGGCCAACTCCAGGAAGGGCCTCTAACTCCAAAAAAGTTCGAGGGACCAATCCATCGTGTTTTTCTAAAAGAATCTTTGATAAATTATATATCGCATTAGATTTTCTGACGACAAGCCCACATGGGCGAATGATCTGCTCAATAAATTCTACCGAGAGCTCCACCATCTGCACAGGCGTACAAGCCTTTTCAAACAGTGTTGAAGTTACTTGATTCACTCTCTTGTCAGTGCATTGGGCCGACAAAACAACTGCAATTAAAAGAGTATAGTCATTTTTAAAGTTCAAAGTTATGGCCGGATTTGGATACAGCTTGGTTAGCTTTGATAATACAATTTTTGCTCGTTTGTGTCGGTTATTCAAATTTATCTCGTAAACTTATTATTTTCTTAAAAATTTATATATAATTCCACTATAATTATATAAAAAGCCTTTAGAGACAAGGAGTAAATTATGAAGTTTAAGCTGCCAAAGCTTCCGTATTCTGGTGAGGCCTTGGGCCCATACATTTCAACAGAAACTTTGGCCTTTCATTATGGTAAACATCATCAAGGATATATCAACAACCTCAATGAGTTGATTAAAAATACAAGTTTTGAACAAAAGAGCTTGGAAGAGATTGTTAAAACTTCAGATCATGCTCTATTTAATAATTCCGCACAAGTTTGGAATCATGAATTTTACTGGAATTGTCTCTCTCCTTATGGTGGAGGGCAACCAAAAGGAATCATCAGTGAGTTAATTGATGCAAAGTGGGGAAGCTATGATGCCTTTAAACAAGCTTTTTCCAAACAAGCAAAGGATCTTTTTGGTTCGGGGTGGGTATGGTTAATACAGAACAGTTCTAATAAGCTAGACATTGTTTGTACCCAAAATGCCTCTAATCCACTGGTCAGCGATCAAAACCCCCTTTATGTCATAGATCTATGGGAGCATGCCTACTACATAGATTTTAAAAACTTACGGCCCAAGTACCTAGAAGCAACTTGGAATATAATTAACTGGGATTTTATAAATAATAATTTAAACAAACTGTAAATAATTTAACTGGGGGGAATATTATGGATAGTTTACTTAATCAAGAGGCACCTGACTTTACGGCAACTGCTGTTATGCCAAATAATACGCTTAAAGACATTACTTTAAGTGATTACAAAAATAAAAAAAATGTTTTGCTATTTTTTTATCCACTCGATTTTACCGAATCAAATCCATCTGAAATGCAGACTTTCGATGAGTATGTTTCTGAATTTGATAAAAGAGATTGCGAAATAATAGGCGTTTCCGTCGATTCACCTTTTACCCATCTAGCATATAAAAATACAACCGTTGAAGAAGGGGGTATTGGCGATATTCATTTTCCACTAGTGGCTGATCTCTCAAAGAATATTTCTAAAAAATACAATGTCCTGTGTGATAACTCTTTTTCAATGCACGAAATGTTTTTAATTGATAAAAGGGGAATTGTAAAAGAGGCCAACTATTATTGATGATCACTTGCGGGTATAGAAATAACTCCATCGGTATCTACCGGGATAAAATTTTGACTCCTGATTTTCTTTTACTTCTAACTCTGGAACTTTTGATAGACAGTTGAGTAGTAGATAAGGATCAATCCTATTCCCTAAAGCCAGAGGCCTTGAACTTTTCATTTTGCGTTTTGTAAGACAGTTTTTGCTAAAAGATTTCCTAAACTCTCCCATCCATGCTCCACTTTTATAATTTCTTAAAGTATGCTTGTCATTCATCGCTTCTTTTTTATTATCAAAAACACTCACCTCTAGGTGAACATGTGGTTTGGTCCCTCCAGCATTCCCTGACTGTCCTACCAGCGCAACCACCTGCCCCTTAAAAACCTCGATATAAGTATTTTTTCGTGTTAACAAAACTAATCCACCATCTTTGGATACGTGAGAGAATCTCATAGACATAAAGTATTTTTTCTTGGCAACACTCGGTGGAAGTTTGCAAACAAGGTCAACAGAATAACCAAATATCCTATCATATTCCCACCTGGCAATACCCGTACAGGGAGCATACAAGTGTGTTTCTACATCAAATAAAAAATCAATTCCTGTATGTGCCCTTTTGCCTCCACCGCCTCTTGGGGCGACAAAATCTCCACGCCCATAAGAGTCATTTCGAATACCAAAATCGTAATCACTTATGTATTGCCAAGGCCCTTTTTCACTTGCAAAAAGAGAAAGGCAGACGCTAAAAATAATAATTGTAAAAATTGTTTTCAAGCTTTTTCTCCAAATTGATCTATTCATTCAATAAAGATGTTATAGTTTGAATATTTTGGTTAACAAAATATCCATAGTAATTTTCCCGAGGATATCTAATCTTTCTACCTCGCTTTAGTCTTCTAATATTTGACTGGTAAAGTGAAGTGGCCCTTCTACTTTCTTTTCCCAGATTATAGAGAGTTGCTGTGATTCCATAGTTTTTAGTAATATCAAAACCAGCAATATCTCTATAGATCTCCATGGCAACAACAATGTTTGCAGCAATATAATGAATATTTGATTCAGTTTCTAAAATGACATCATAAATCTCCTCAGGGCGATCAATACTTAAACGAGGGAACTTACTAGTGTGCCTTGCTACAATATCTGAAACCATTAGTGCTCGAACGGGTCCGAGTTGCCCAAGGCCATAGGTAAATCCAGAACCAATGGGATTAAAAAAAGCAAACTTTAAGCTATTGTCGGGATACTTATTTCCACCAATTGTTTTCCCGCGAAATTTACTTTGCCAAACGGCGCTGTAACACGACCATTTGTAATACTCACTCGCTTTTGTTTTACACTTTTGAAATGCCGACTCTTGCAGGACATCTCTAAGCTCAAATTTATTGGCAGAAAATCTCAAGCTCCATTTCGGTGCCATCCATACCACGTATTTTTGAACATCATCAATGATGGTAACATTGAATGTGTGTTCTCCAATTAATGCTCCCAAAATATGAACTGGATCAATGTTATACATAGCGGCAACAGATTTTATCTGAGGTATTATGTCATTTTCTCTAAGAGTTTTTAAGGCCTTTTGAAACTTCTCTTGAATGTTGCTATCAATGTTTCCAATTCTTGAAAGTCTTCTACGCGTACTGCCCGGAAGGCTTGGCATCTTTTTATAATGGTTTCCAGCAGGAACAATCAAAACAGACTGTCTACTTCTATATTCTTCAAGACTAACTCCAAAACAAAAGGCCTGAAAAGTTAGTAAGCTGATAATGAAAGTTAGTTGTTTGTAGACATTCATAAAATCCCCCGCAATAAATTTATAAAGTTACTAGCGAGGGATCAGTAGCATCCGTTGCCCTGCTTGGGCAACGCATTATTTAATACACTGAATTATTTTCATTACAGAATTTTAACGTCTTCTTGAAAATCTTCTACTACGAGGTCTTCTTCTTCCTCTTCTGGGACTACGTGGGCTTTCAGTAGTTGTACATTTTTCCCATAACATATGGTACTCAAGCTTACTGTCTTCTCTAACTGTATCAACACTATCTACTGTTGCCATTGTCTCTTCAAGGTCTCTGTTAGTGCTTGATATGGCAGCAATCCTAACATTCATATTAAAGTTTTTACCACAACCAGACCAAGCTTCATTAGTGTAAAGCTCACTGGTCATTGTATAGTCATCATCAAGAGGGCCTACAAAATTACTAAATCGTGTAACACTATTTGAAATTCTACGACCTGTTGCGTTGTCAAAGAACGTGTAACGCGTAGTGTAGATATTCTTGCCACCCTCAGGTATCATATTAAATCCACGATAATCGATTCGAACAATTTTTGCTCTAAACCCTTCAGGCACTTGAAATGGGATGTTTAAAACACAATCTTTTCTCTGCCTTTTAGCTGTGTTTCGCACTACTACTGTACGTCCATTTCTGCTGCTTCTGCGTGCTGCATTTGCATCACCTTCTTCTCCGCCGGCTTCTACGATAAATTCGTCAAAAATCATACTGATACTTCTTTTATCGGGAGATAGAGTAACGCTAGCAGATCCATCGGGACAACCTGTTCCTGAGTAGTTTGGTGCAGTTACTTGTATCGAATTAGACATCTGAGAATTATGATTTCTCACTCTTGGTAATCCTCGGCGTCCAACTACCACAAATGGTTCCTCGTCTCTTGCAGCAATTGCTGTTGACTCAAATACGCCCAGTAGAGCGACGCCAGCAAGTAGCAAGTTAAATGACATTTTTACTAAATTGTTCTTTTTTGTATTTTTCATAGCACACCTCTATATTATGTTACATTTTTCTTCATAAAATTTAAGGACTAGCTTATCTATAAAAGAATTTTTAACTGTCCTGTTTGAAACTTTACGTGAATTTTTATTTTTTATATTTGTCCCCATATTTACTCTAAGTAGGTGACTTCCACCGCATCCAGACCACTGGTCTTCACTTTTGCCGTCTATAATATTAAGTTTTAAATCTTTATTATAAAGACCAGTCTCTCGATGCTTAACTTTAACTGATTTATATCCCAAACCAAAAAGCTCACCACTTATATTCACAATTTCATCTTCTTGTAACTCAAGGTGTACAAAAGCATCTGCCTGTATGATCTTTAGCTTATACCCTGCTTTTACTTGAATAGGAATTGCAATATTGCACGTCTTCCTTACTCTTTTTTTTGCACTCATTGGTTTATTATTTAAATAAATATTTAGCGAATTGCTTGGTTGGATGAATTCAACCTTCTTTTGCTGATGAAAACAGGATGTTCCTCCTGAGCTTACCTCATTAATAGTAAACAGTGAGTTATCGATAACACTACTGTCAACCCTAAAAGATAAAAGAAGCATCAAAGTAGAAAAAGTAGTTGTATTCAATTTAAGCCTCAACATGTAATTTTTAAGTCAAGTTCAACCACATACATATTGTATGTGGTTGAACAAATCAACGATATAATTTCTAGAACCAATCATCATCATCTGCGTCGTCACCCCAATCATCTTCTGGTTGAGACTCATAACAACTTTTCCACTGAAATTTATAGATAAGGCCAGCATTGAAATCTGCACTATCTACAGTGGCCATAGCTTCTTCTCTACGGCTAGTATTTCTAACCATCATACTTGTGTTAACTCTTAGATTCACATCAGCGCCACACTCAGACCAGACTAGAGCATAACCAACTAGAGTGTTGTCAATGACGTATTCATCATCATGTGGACCTCTCCAGTTTCTTGTGTAACGAGGACCTCTAGATCCAGCGAAGAAATACTCAGCAGTAAAACGAGCTCTTGCCTTACGACTTGGAAGGTAAACAAACCCTCTGTAATCAACATCAATAACAGCAACACTGAAACCTTGTGGTACATGAACTGGGATAGCAATATTACAAGTTTTACGAGAAACCCTTCTTCCTGCACTTCCGCCAGCTTCTGCTAAAAACTCATCAAAAATCAAACTTAGTGATTTTTTGTCTGGTGATAAAGTAGCTGATGCTGAACCTGATGGACAACCTGTACCACCGTATCCTGGCTCTCCCAAAGAAATGTCATTCATTGAAGCAGCAAGAACAGTAGATGTGGCCCCTAGTACTAGTAAAGCGATAAGTAGTAATTTTTTCACAATTTTCTCCTTTCAAGTTAGTGATAGTTATTGCCTATCAGTTTTTTAAATACAACATATCAAAATCGGTAAACGCGTATAAAACCGGTTTGCATTAATTCATCATCCTGATGGGTGTACAAAAAACTTGAAATGCAAATAAAATGCCAATTAATTCTGAAGAAATTGATCGTTCTCAGAGTCACAATAGCACCAAAAACTTACATCTGGTGGCAAAAGATAGCGTTCAAATGCCCCTTGCGCCGCACAACAAACAAGTTGCCTTCTCAAAGTGCACCCTGCATAGCACCAATGCACAAAGTGCACCTCCTTACTAATTTGATGTCACCGCAAGCAAGATGCCGAATCACCCGTATCCATCGGCGCATACGAAATTTAATCACTAGTGTAAAAATTATTTTTACACTTTCTTATTTGTGGAACAACAATTGCAATGATAAATTCAAAACAAAATTCTCCAGGAGGAAAATTATGAAGACAAAATTTTTTGCACTTATAATGTTTTTAATAATACCAATTATTTCACACGCAACAGATATACAACTTGGAGCCCCTTCTTATGGTGGAACTGGATGTCCTGCAGGTACTGCCTCCATAGGCATGTCAGCTGATGGTACTGTTGGCATCTACACTGATGAGTTCACGGTAGAAGCCGGAGGAGCATCTGGAAGATCAATTGGTAGAAAGTCATGTAATATAGCTTTCCCCATCTCTGTACCCCAAGGCTTTAGTGTTGCTATGAGCAACCTTGCACTAAACGGCTACGTCTCCCTTCCTAGCAGGGCCACAGCACGTCTTACCGCAGAAATGTTTTTTGCAGGCAGCAGAGGACCCCGTTTTACGAAAAACTATAGAGGGCCCTACGATGGTGATCTTAATCTGAATACAAGCATAACCCCAAGTGCTCTGCAATGGTCAAGATGTGGGCAGGACGCCAATATGAGGGCCAATGTCTCCATGATGGTTAGAAATCAAAATAGAAGTACTGAAGCAATGGCAATCATGGATGGCATGACACCTTCAATTAGTTTCAATATTTTATGGAAAAGATGTGGTGGCCCAATCCCCGTTAAAACATTTTTAGATTATTGTACTGACGCTGATGCAAAAGAGGACATAAAACACACAGTTGCAATGCTACAAGATGTTGCAGGTAGTGAGGATTGCCAAGAGGCATTTGATCTACTTAAAGAGATGGAAAAACTAGACCTTAAAAATAAAGAGATTACAGATATCAAAGCTCTTGTTGGTCTGAATAAACTTAAACAAATCCAACTCGGTGCTAACGCCATTTCAGACCTTGCTCCATTGAAGCATCTACCTGCATTAGAGAAACTGGCCATCTATGCCAACAAAGTTACAAGCCTTTCACCCCTTGCTAACTCGACCGCTCTAACTTACTTAAATGCAGGCGCCAATGATATAGTAGATCTCACTCCCTTAAAGGAAATGAAAGCACTAAAAACACTTGCACTAAGTAAAAATGCTATAGTTGACTTAACTCCTCTTGAAGAATTAACTCAACTAACTCACCTTTATCTGAGAAAAAACCAAATTACAGATATTGCTCCACTTGCTGGTCTGCTCGACCTAAGTGTTTTATCTGTAAAAGGTAATGAGATTGTAAAAGATCAAAATAGTTGCCCATCTGGTGAAGGGATCTCAAGTGCTGTTAGTAATTTTTGTGAAAAGTACTTACTTAAAGAAACCTCGTCTTTAAAACTAGGTCAGAAATAGAATCAAGTCTGTTAAATGATTGGTGACCATCGGCAACCAGAAGTACAGAAACACCAAGTGTCTGCCCTACTTCCAAGTCGTGATCAGTGTCACCAATCATTATCGTTTTTTCAGGATTAATGTTTGAATTTCTAATCAAATCTTTGCCCCGCTGAATCTTGCCTCCTGCAAAGTGATCATCAATACCGTAAATATTCTCAAAATAGTCAGTTAAGTTATAGCTATCAACTATTTCATGTAAATGTTTCTGGGAAGCTGCAGATAATATTGATTGGGAAATATTGAGTTCACTAATTTTTTTTAAAATATCCTCAGTACCACCAAACAGCTTAGCGTGCTCAGCATTTTTACTATAGGCAGCGATAAATAAATCAGCCAGATCCACAAAAGGAGTTTTATTAAAATCAAATCCAAGTTGTTTGTAATAATTTATAACCGGAAAGCTAAATAAGTCGCGATATTCTTTGACCGTGGGAACAGGCAGACCATGCTCTTGCAGCAATGGTGCAATTGAATCAATACACACTTGCGTATCATCTAGTAATGTCCCATTCCAATCCCATATTACGTGCTCAAATTTTTTGACATAATCAATAATTGCAACAGAAGTTTTTGCTATCAAATTTAGTCCTTATGTTGAAAAAAATACAAGTAACAAGAAAATGCGATATCGTCAATTGATTGAGTAAGTGTGCCTAAACAAAAAAAGGCCCAGACACTACGTCTGGGCCTTCGAAGAATGGAACTTCTTATCGGTTAATAATCGTATTAATATCTTTTTGCTACTTTCTTTAGTAATTTTTTGGTTCTTCTTCCCATATCTAGTAGTAGTAAAAAACCTCCATTTTCACCATTTTGGTCTTCTCCGACCAAGGTGATATTGCCAGTTCTTCTACCATCAGAGTAGTACCTCGATGTCAGCATTGTCCCTTGCATTTTTATGTTCACAGGAACAAATACTCCAAATAAGTCTGGTCCAAGATAAAAAACCATGTTTTCAAACTTTTCGATGGTAAAAGCTACAGCTGGTAGCCTACCGCCGGAAATACCGGGAAGATCTCTCCCCCCAGGAAGAGTTTGAGGATTCAGTCTATCAAGATTCCCTCCCAATACATCATCCAACGCAATACTCATAGACATCAAAGTGCCATCAGACTGTAAGTCTGGCTCGAGTGCTATGACTGAGTTGTTGTACTTTGGAACATTGTAGCGCAATCCTCCAGGAATTTGGATGTTTTCAAAAAGTACGCTAATTACTACGTCGTCCTCATTAAGGGCAACATGTGGTCCATCGACTCCGGGGATTTCTAAGTTAAAGCCTCCTTTCCCATCACCGCAGGATGTTGTTAGTAAAAATGTGCTTAATAAAGCGACTGATAAAAAAAGATTCTTTGTTTTTTGCAAGGCAAGTATCATAATACTTCCTCCAAAACAAAACGTCGTCTTATTTTGAAGTGCATATCCTTGGAGCAAATAACGTACTGACTTAACATACGTACCATGAAGGATTAAAGTGCGTTAAAACAAAATAATGCGTACTGTCAACACTTTTAATAATAACAGGTGGATTCTGTAAATCAATAGGTCAAGCTAAAATATAGCAAAATAAGCAGGTAATAAGGCCTATGAAGCATATAAAGCACTAAAATTAAATATCTTTTGAACAAAAAATAATTTTATTTTTTTCTTCTCGCACTACTCCTTATATCCGACCAAATCAATCAGGATGTGTCACATAAAGTTGGCACCTAAATATAAGTACTTAAAAATATATGTGTTCCGCCTACAACTCAGTCAGGACAACTTCCCACAATAATTTCAAGTTTTCTAATTGTTTCTGCGGCGACCACATCTAGCTGCCCCTCCACGATAGTGGCTGCAGAATGGTCATGCCCTCCTCCTCCTAGTGCTTGAGCAATAGCACCTACATCTACGTTACCCGTAGACCTCAAGCTAATTTTAACGTGTTGTCCAACTTCTCTAAACATACAAGCTACCCTAATATTATTTAAGATAAGCAGGTGGTTTATAAAAGAATGAGTATCCTCGTATTCAACATTAAATTCTTTCATTAGATCATGAGTGATACTAAGCCAAGCGACACAGCCATCTTTAGTGGTTTTTACCGAACTTAAGACAGTTCCAAGTAACTGCATATGTGATAGCTGTTTAGTGCCATAAATTAAATTATATGCATGAGATGAAGTAATCCCGGCATCCATTAGTTTGCCCAACAATTTGTGAGTTCTCCCACTGACTGTTGGATAGCGAAAACTGCTAGTATCTACTAATATTGCAGTATATAGCGCTAATGCAATTTGTGTAGAAAACTGGACCCCCAATAACTCAATTATACCTCCAACCACTTCAGCTGTGGCAGCACTGCTAGTATCTATACAGTGGATAGGCAAAAGTTCACTTGGACAAGGGTGGTGATCTATAAAGATTAGGTTTTTTGATTTTTTTACAATTTTGCAGACCTTATCTCCAATCCTATCTAGGTTATTTGTGTCAACTACTATAAATAGATCAATTTCTTCTTTTGGTGCAGTTTTTACGTACTTTGCACAGGATATAATGATGCCATTTGGGTCTAGGTATTTATATCTATCAAGCAAAGGAGCCTGGTTGACACAAGTTACATGATAACCCAACTCAGAAAGGGCCATACCTAGAGCAATCTGGCTTCCAACCCCGTCGGCATCTGGTATTAAGTGAGTAGTAATAACCACATTCTTAACACCTGTTAATAATGATTTAAAGCGAGTAGCTACTTCCATACTAAACTTGTCGGTTATTGCTCACCCATACTTTAATAAAATGTTCGAATTTAGTCTGAAAATATGATATTTTTATTGTTACTTTTAGCTACAGTCATAGATATTGCCCATACCGGAGTCTTCATGGTTGCTATAAAACTTTCAAATGTCTCAAAAAAGTACCCCGGTGTTTTGGCCGTCGATGATGTCTCGTTTTCAGTGAAAAAAAGTAGCGTTCATGGATTTTTGGGTCCCAATGGTGCCGGAAAATCTACTGTAATGAAAATGATTACAGGCCTAATTCCCCCAACTTGCGGAACTATTGAAGTAAATGGGACCAAGGTTGGTTTTCTTCCAGAAGATCCTCCACTCTACTTAGATATGCAAGTAAGAGAATATATTAAATTTGTCGCAAAACTAAATGGTGTTGAACGCGCAGACCTCAAAAACAAAATTGATGAAATTTTAGACCAATGTGGATTGGCCCAAGTTTCCAAGAGGTTAATTGGCAACTTGTCCAAGGGCTATAAACAAAGAGTAGGCATTGCCCAAACACTAGTATACGGCCCCGAAATCATTATTCTAGATGAGCCAACTATTGGGCTTGACCCAAATTCTATAGTTGAAATACGTGATTTAATAACATCTCTTAAAACGGGGCACACTATTTTATTATCATCTCATCAACTGCACGAGGTGAACCTATTGTGTAGTGATATTACTATTATCAAAAAAGGCAAGATTGTAGGAAGTGGAACTATAGCAGACATTGGAAAAAAGCTGCAGGCAAAACAGGTAATTAATTTTGAGCTGGTTAACTGGAATCAAGAGGTGGCCCAAAAGCTTTCAAAATCCTTTCCCTGCGACAAGATAGAACATAACAAGTTAGTAAACTCTCATGCAGTCCGTTTATTTTTTTATGAAGAGGGAGACTTTAAAGCACGCCTAAGTCGCTTTCTGGTGGAAAATGATTGTGGTCTTCTAGCTTTTAAAGAGAATGAGCTGGGACTTGAAAGTATTTTTAAATTAGTAACAGAAGGAAAAAAGCAGTGACAACTTTTTTTAAAGGCGTGGCCATTTTATCTATTAAGGAGTTAAAAGACTTTTTTCTTTCTCCTTTGGTATATATTTTAACAGGCTGCTTTTCACTTCTTCTGGGCTGGCTATTTTTTAACTATTTAATATTATCAAAAAATCATACTGCCCTTAGCTTGACCAACTCAGTGCTTAGACCAATATTTGGAAATATGAATTTTATATTTTTATTTTTTGCTCCAATTATTACTATGCGTAGTTTTGCAGAAGAAAAAAAGCGACATACCATTGAACTTCTTTTTCTATCCAACTTATCTCATCTGCAAATCATCTTGGGAAAGTTCATCGGGGTATTTTTTGTGTCTTTATTTATGCTCTCACTTACAGTACTTTTTCCCATTATATTGGCATTTTCTGGATTTACTGATTGGGGCATTGTCACCTCCTCCTACTTAGGAATCATTTTTTCCATAATGTGCTATCTGGCAGTAGGTTTGTTTACATCAAGTTTGACTCAGAACCAAATTATCTCAGCAATTTCAGGGTTTGCAATTTTGTTAGGGTTAATGCTTTTAGTGGCCACAGGAAACGCTACAAATAACTTCATAGTTACCCAAATTTTTCAGTACATAAGCGTTGCTTTTCACTATGAGGGCTTTACCCGTGGCGCTATACGTAGTTTTGATATAGCTTATTACTTGTCATTTTTATCCTTTTTCTTTTTTCTAACACATAAATCACTAGACTCAAGGAATTGGTAAGTAGGAGTATTATGAATAAGTGGTTTAGACCTCTTTTGTATTTTATAAATGGGACAATATATTTAACTTTAATTGCTTTATGGGTTGCAATCCCAGATGAGCTAACTTTAAATGTCTCTGTTACCGTTTTCAATCTGGTCTTTACATCCATGATCATAATTGCAGACAGAAAACACTTTAGCCACTATATTTACAGTTCACGTTTTAAGTACTTTTCACAAAGCTTGCTCAGCGCATTTTTAATATTTTGTATTCTGGGTCTTATTAATTATCTCTTCTACAAGCACCCAGTAATGCTTGATATATCACAAAACCAATTAAACTCTCTGGCCAAGCAATCTATTAAAGCAGTATCCTCTCTAAAAGGTCCCACTACTTGCACTGTTTTTGCACGTAAAAATGAACTCCCTAGCATTGTCGCCTTACTGGATCTTTTTAGGTACCACAAAAATGATTTTAAAATAGAGCTTGTAGACATCGAATTGCGTCCAGATCTTGTGAAAAAGCATCAAATAACTCGATCTGGTAGTGTAATCATCGAACATAATGGTAAAAAACAAATGTTCTTTGCTCAAGACGAACTCAGTGTTACCAACGCGCTAATTAGAGTTTCAAGAGTTAGTGATCCTGTCATTTATTACAGCATTGGACATTCTGAGCTTCAACTCCATAATACAAATAAAGATGGCCTAAGTGATCTTTTAAAAATGATAAAAAACGCATTTTTTAAGATTTCAGAAGTAAATCTTATAATGCTCGATGAGATTTCAAGCGAAGTTGACATCCTTATAATTTGGGGACCTAAAACGTCATTTTTAGACGTAGAAATTAAAAAGATTAAAGCATACCTAAAGGATGGGGGCAGCCTACTTGTTGCCATGGATCTCAGTTTAGACGGTGATAAACTCTCAAACCTACGAGCAGAAATTAAAAAATGGGGGTTGGATATTCCCAACAACTTGGTCGTAGATCAACTGAGCCATGTCAGCGGCTCCAATGGATCAGTTCCACTCATTCAAAAAATTGAAAGCAAACACCCAATTCTAAGAGAAATTAAAGGACCAATCTTTTTTCCATTGGTTTCTTCAGTAAAAGGCCTAAATGAAAAAGTAAAAGACTTAGGCATTGCAGAGACTATGATTAAAACTACAATTTACCCGGCAAGTTGGGCCGAAAATACTCCTGAAGAAATTATGGGCGGAAAAATTACTTTTAATAGTGAGTTGGACTTTCAAGGACCAATTTCATTAATGGGAACCTTCGAAGAATATAAACAAAAAGATGTAAAAAAAAGGAGAACTAAAATTGTTGCTTTTGGTAACTCTTCGTTTGTGATTAACGGTTATTCAAAGTTTGGTAACAACTCCACGCTCTTTTTAAATTCTTTGGCTTGGCTTGTGGATGAAGACACTCTTATTTCTTTGAACTTACCATCTATAAAAAATGAACCAGTTTTTATTAGCGCTCCTGCTTTAGGAATTATATTTTATTTTTCTGTAATATTTAGTCCTATTATCCTGTTTGGATTAGCATTTTATCTTTACAGACGTAAGCAAAAATTATGAAAAAGCACTTTAATCTAATTCTTTTTCTCACACTTATTACTTTACTTTTATTTACCTATCAATTTGAAGAACTGGCAAACAGGCAAAAGCAATCACAACTTGCTGCATCTACTCAACTTTTTGATCCCGTTAAGTTGGGTGACCTACTGCAAATTAAGGCCCCTAATATGCATTTGATTCGAAAAAAAAATGCATACTTCATATCTAAAACCAATGAAGCTGTAGAGAGCAAGCAACTAAACTTGTTTTTTGCAAACCTTTCAAGGATCAAAATAAGACGTATAATTGACAAAACAGACATCAAAGATAGCAATATTTTCTTCGCCAAAGAGGGCCCATCTCTAATATTTAATTTTAAGTCAGATGTGCTGAAATTTATATTAGGTAATAAACTTCAATTTGATCAAACTTTCTATATGAAAGTTATATCAAAAAGTGAACCTCGCCTCATTGTCGCTGAAGTAACCGGAGCCAATCCATCGATATACAATAAAGAGGATGCTCATAGACATGATGGTAAGTATCAAAAGATTAAAGAACTATTCAATACCGATAATTCATACTTTTTAAAAAAGAGCAAGGAGCAATAATGCAACAGATACTATATTCGTATTTCATCTCATTTTTGCACCCCTTTAAAACCCAAAAATATCTAAGTGATTTATCAGACAATGATGTTGAGACAACTTGGAGAGGAAAAATACCTTTTTTAACCTTAAATTTCTATGAATTCTTGGGAGTCTCTTGGGTCTTTGTAATTATTAAATCGATTTATGCGCTCATTTCTCTACTGCTGGAGTATAAAGCATTTGATTTTGCCTCACACTCAAACAGCTTATCATATTTATTAAAGCCAGCTTACTATGACATGGCAATCTTTCAAAAGACCTTTTTATTCATTATTTTACTCAAAACTATTTTTTTTCCACTTTCGGCTTGGATCTATGTGAAGTTTTGGGGGGTAATGATCAAATTTGCGTCCAATTTGTTTACGCCCGAAAGGGATGAACAGCAGCTGCATCGAGCAACTGCTGAAATTACAAATTCTTCATTATGTTCGAATATTTTACTAGTGGTTCCGGTCTTTGGAGAATTTTTAGAATTTCTTTATTCCCTATTTTTTATTTTCATCGGCTTAAAAGAAAATCTAAAGTTTAGTAATCTTCAAAGTGTTATTGTTTTGGCCCTACCAATTTTTTCTGTGTTATTAACTTTACTTGTAATGCTTCTTTACATTTTTCTACTTATATAAATTCTAAAGAATTCCAGAAATCAAAAATGTTGCAGCAAAGGCGACGATCGCATAAAGTTCAGGAAAAACTGCCAAAATCATACCTTTACCAAAGGCATCTTGACCTGAAGCTATTGCAGCAATAGCATTTGCACATACTTTTCCTTGATAGATGGCAGAAAATAATCCCGTAGTTCCAAGTACCAGTCCAGCGCCTAAAATCGCGGCACCTTGAAAAAGTGTTAGGTCAGCTGTTAGGTTAGGCATAATTAAAAAGAATCCACCAAATCCATAAAGACCCTGGGTTCCAGGAAGCGCCGAAAGCACCATGAATGATCCAAATGCGTCTTCTTTTTTCTTTAAAGCACCTAAAGTTGCACTACCACCAATCGATGTTCCAATCGCACTACCAGTACCAGACAGCACCAACATAATCCCAATTCCAATAAATGCTAAAATTATTCCCGTCATTATTCTCTCCTTTTATCTATGTTCTATTTTTTCTAAATAATATCTTTTAAATGGTGAATATTCCTTGCCGCCACCTGCAAATCCTGCATTTTTGTAAAACTCAACAAAGGTCAAACGCAAAGGGTGCACAAATGCCCCAAGAGATGCCAAGGCCAAATTACAGGAATGGCCAATCACAATAAATAACAAAAATAGTATATGTGACACTATAGGAATATCAATATTCAGAAGCTGAGTACCAATAGAATTTATAACTGTACCCAAAATGGCCGAAGAAATTCCCAGAGCAAAGAGCCTAATATAAGAAAGCAAATCTCCAAAAACTCCAGTTATGCCGTAAAGCTCCCACAAACCTTTTCCCAGTCTAATGAAAACATTAACTTTCATGTCGTTAAAAAAGAGTATCAGTAGTGTGGCAATTGAAAGTCCCCAGTACTTTACAGTAAGAGGTATGCTCTTAGAAAAATTAATAAGTGCTATCCCAATTGTAAAATCACCACTGGCTTGCTGATTGCCTAGGTAAGTAAATACAATGAAGATTAACATTATTGCCCACCCCAGTGATGATAGGGCGGCAAGAAATCCTGCTTGAAAATATCTATTAAAAAACTGTACCATCATTCCAAACAGTATTTGAAATAAGCCTATTAGTAGCGCTAAGTAAAACATGTGTTCCGGTGGAAACATGGCCAAATCAGAAAGCAGAGGTAAATGGGTTTTAAACAGATCAAGGCCAAAAAATGTTCCACCAATAATACCTGCAAAAACAACACTTAGACCCAAAATCAATCCTAGAACCATAAAAGATCTAAACTTTGGCAATTTAAATATTCCAACTAGCGAGGCAATCGAAACAACTACTCCATATCCAGCATCAGAAAGACATAAACCAAAAAATAGCACAAAAAATGGCGCAAAAAAGGGAGTCAAATCAAACTCTGCATAATTTGGTAGAGCAAAAAGTTTAGTAATCGGTTCAAACATTTTAGAAAATTTATTGTTTTTCAAAAGAATTGGAACATTTGGCAAATCTTCCTCTTTTATGTCTCGATCAATATCAAAAACAATATTATCTATTTCGTTTAACTTCTTTTCAATTTCAGCACTCTTTGCTTGTGGTGCAAATCCAACTAGAGAAGAAATATGCTCATAATGGTCATTAATGCCATCTTTTACTTCCAAGTAAGATAACTCATCATTAATCTTACTTAGCTCCCTATACATATAGTGGTAGTAAGTAATATAGGAATCAAGCGTCTCTTTTGCCTTATTCAAATCATCTTCAAGCTTTCTTAGAGTTAAGTGACACTCCGTTGATCCCAAAGCTGGCATATTTTGGGAAGAAAAAGACAAACCCTCTTCGTCTTTAGTCCTGTGGATTGTAACTAGATATAAAACTCCATGTCTGTTATTAATAATCTGATAATTTATATCGCCCAGATCGAGGCCATCAAAGACCTTTTGAGAAATAACATAGAATTTTAAAAACACCCCTGCTTCTTCAAGTTTATCCAACAGCTCAGAACTATAATCCCCCCAATTTTCAATTTTATGTATCATCTTTACATATTTTTGGGTCTCATTTTCTAGGTTCTCAACTTCTTTTTGCATCGATTCAAAATCGGTTAGAAGCTCCTCTAGTTTTCCATCATAACTGGCTTGATGAATGCTTGGGTGATGTTTATGTACTACGTACTTAAAAAAATTATCAATTCTTTTTTTCAATTTAATTGAATGAGCAAATTTTGCTACATCTACTGGTTTTTGGGTCACATGAAGAACACCCATGTCGTGAATTGAGTTTAAGATCCTGTCTACATGATTATTGTGTAGAACAAGAGTTATTTTGCACATTGACTCTATCATAGAACTGCCGCCTTCCGTTTTTTGACAATCTTCTGACTTGCTCTATCGAGATTCTCAACATCGCCTAAAAATCTCTTGATTTTAATTATTGCTTCTTCAAATTCAGGTATTTGAACTTTCTCATAAAGATTAACTTTTTGAGTTGTCTTTTTTCTAGCATATTCCAAAATCTTGATGCGTTTTTCTTCAATGCTAACCTTAATTTTTAACCTGGTGACCTCTTTGATCACATCAACTCCATCAAGAAACCAAGAAGGAGCATCAAAATAACTATATGGTTTGACATTAAATTCTACATCTTGAAAAACTGGAATTTTAACTCCGGCAATTTTTTGTAATGTTAAACTTACCTTTTCGATCCCCACTAAGTCTTCTGGAAACTCCGTGAACAAGGCCTTAAGTGAACTCATACCATCTAGCGCTTTGGCCAAATCAATTCTAGTATAGCGCAAAATATCTTTATGCCTTTTAATCTCAGCTCTTAAGGCCGACTCTTTGTTCTTCAAGGTGGGAAGCGCAGAGTATCTGGCCTTTAACTGCTTACTGATTCTTTGGAGTTCTGTTTTATTAAATTGGAACTTCACATCATATCCTTGACTTATAAGTTGTTAAGCTTTCCAGTACTTATCTACAAGCTCTTGTTTTAGACCTACTTCGTGCTTACCAAAATATTTAGCAAACAATTCCCAACAACGATCGAGCATCTCATCTACTACTATGTTAATATCAATTGCCAAAATGTTAGTTGAGTAGTCTTTTGCAAAATCTAGACTTCGCTTATCATAATCAGTAAGATCAAACCCATTCTCTAGTTTGGTTTTTGCATTAGCAGCATCTGAAAACAAGCGGATACAAGCATTCATAACTTGGGGGTGATCCTCTCTGGTCTTCTTGCCAATAACTAATTGTTTAAGACGAGATAAACTTCTAAATGGATCAACAATAACTTTTAGAACATCAGTGTCTGTTCGAAGAAATAATTGTCCCTCGGTAATATAACCTGTGTTATCTGGAATAGCGTGAGTAATATCACCACCAGACAAGGTAGTTACCGCAACGATAGTAATTGATCCACCTTCGGGAAACTGAACGGCTTTTTCATAAATTTTTGCCAAATCACTATAAAGTGAACCTGGCATAAAGTCCTTGGTTGGAATTTGATCCATTCTATTAGACACAATTGATAATGCATCTGCATAAAGAGTCATGTCTGTAAGCAAAACTAAAACTTTTTCGTTTTTAACTGTTGCAAAATATTCAGCGGCGGTTAAACACATATCGGGAATTAAAACTCTCTCAATCGCAGAATCATCTGTAGTGTTCATAAAACAGATAATTTTATCAAGTGCCCCAGCAGCATCAAATGTCTCTTTATAATATAAAAAATCGTCATAAAGCATTCCCATACCACCGAGAATGATCTTGTCTACCTCGGCACGCAGGGCCACGTCGGCCATAACTTGATTATATGGTTGATCGGGATCAGCAAAAAAAGGAATCTTCTGTCCAGTTACCAGCGTGTTATTTAAATCAATGCCTGCGATTCCCGTGGCAATCAACTCGGAAGGTTGTTTCCTTCTAACAGGATTAACAGCAGGACCTCCAATCTCGATTTCCTTACCTTCAACGGGCTCTCCTCCATCAATCGGATCACCGTATGCATCGAAGAATCGACCGATAAGCTCATCTCCAACTTTTAAGGTTGGGGATTTTCCCAAAAACACAACTTCGGAATTGGTAGAGACGCCACTGGTTCCTTTAAAAATTTGTAAGGTCACCTGGTCACCAACAAGTTTCACCACTTGTGCTGGTTTGCCGTCAACTAATGCCATTTCCTCGTTGGCCACATTTTCGGCCTGTACTGTACAGGTAGCCTTGGTTATGCTGGTAAGATTTGTAAAAACTTTTTGAAATGCTTGCTTACTCATTATACTGACTCCTGCACTCGTTTTTCATCAATGAGTTCTTGCAATTTATTTTGGTACTCATTGAATTTATCAGATTGAAACTCCGAGTAATTCATCTGTTTTATATTGTTAATGATATTTTTAAAGTAATCTTGAACTTCAGAGAAAGCTTTGAAATTAAAATTTGCATCACAAATATCTAAAATCAGCTTTACCATAAATTTTTGACGATCAATTGGAGAATAGCAATCAATTTTATCAAAGGCATCTTGCTGCAAAAAGGTAAAATCTATAACCTCTGATTTCCAAAAGATATCGTGGTAGCTTATTGGTACACTGTCATCACCCAGAATATTGATCTGCTCATATGCTTCCTTGCCACGACGAAGTATATTTTTAATTTTTAAAACATTGTCTACCCAAATATCACTAATATTTGCACCCATATATTTGATAACTTCATCGTACTCTAGATATTTTGAGTAACTATCAACAGGGTCAACCGCTGGGTATCGTTTGGAATCGGCACGTTTTTGAGAAAGAGCATAAAAACAACGAGCTGACTTTTTGGTAGCTTCCACCACTGGCTCTTTTAAGTTCCCTCCAGCTGGAGAGACAGTACCTATAAAGGTAATCGATCCCGAATTACCATTGTTTAATTCTACAAAACCTGCTCGTGCATAAAATGACGAGATAATAGCAGTCAAGTCCATGGGAAAAGCATCGGGACCTGGTAGTTCTTCCATCTTATTGGAGATCTCTCGAAGTGCTTGGGCCCATCTTGAAGTAGAGTCAGCTAGTAAAATTACTTTCAATCCCATCTGGCGGTAATATTCTGAAATTGTCATAGCAGTGTAGACAGAGGCTTCTCTGGCAGCAACTGGCATATTTGAAGTATTACATATAATGATAGTTCGTTCCATAAGCTTGCGGCCGGTGCGTGGGTCATCTAGTTCAGGAAACTCCACAAAAATTTCAACAACCTCATTGGCACGCTCGCCACAAGCAGCAATAATAATCAAATCAGCTGCTGCATACTGTGAAATATTATGTTGTAGAACAGTTTTTCCACAACCAAATGGTCCGGGTATAAAACCTGTCCCACCTTCCATCATTGGATTTAAAGTATCCATTGTTCGAATACCAGTCTCTAGTGGCTTAAATGGCCTTTTTTTATCGGCAAAATTGGTTATTGGCTTGTGGACAGGCCACTTTTGGCACATGGTAACCACATGCTCTTCATTATTTTTGACATCAACAATGACCGCAATCATGTCTTTAACTTTATACATGCCTTTGACTTTAAGTGTTTTTATTTTATACTTGCCGGCCAAAATAAAGGGCACCATAATCCGATGTTCAAACCAATTTTCCTTTACGTGTCCTAGCCAATCTCCACCTGTTACTACATCGCCAACACTAGCAGTTGGAGTAAATTCATATTCTTCTTCTAAGTTGATTGGGCTGTTGTAACTTCCTCGGGGTAGAAAAACTCCATCAATTTTGTTGAGATCATTTTGTAGACCATCGAGACTTCTTGAGAGAAGACCTGGTCCCAAATCAACTTCTAGCATTGATCCTGTAAACTCAACGATACTTCCAATTTTCACACCCCTGGTGGATTCAAATACTTGGATGTTAACTAAATTGTCATTAACCTTAATTACTTCCGCCATTAACCTGGTGTTATTTTTCGGTTCGACAACATAGCAGATCTCCCTATTCATAATAGGGATGTCAACCTTAACTGAAACAAGGTTTTGCACAATGCCGTAAACCTTACCAATCCTCTTACTTTTTTCCATTATACGAACCCCTTATTCGCTTATTTCTGCAAATATCTTATTTTCGTCAGATAACTTATTTGTAATATCATTAAATATCTTTGTGCCTTTTTCATGGTTAAAATTAATCAGCCTATCCAGAAGTATCATTTTCTCAAAATACCCTAAAATGGTATTGATATTAAAATAGTCAAAAAGCAACATTGAATCTATAAAGTTAACTCGCAAGACAAGAATTTTTTCTTCCCTTCCTAGAACATTCGAATCTTCAAATAAATTGATTACCTCTGGCAGCCAATCGAAGTCAGCAGTCAAACCAAAGTCTGAAGAACTGCTCTGAATCAACTCAATAGCTAATTCATGAAGAAGTAAAACATTATTTTCTCGCGACAAATCATATTTTCTTGCATTTAGTGCAACAAAGACATTTCGAAGATTAAAATTAAATGAACCATATTCTTGAAGAAACTTATTGGGAATGCCCATCAAATACTTGTAGTAGTAAATTGATAGCTCATCTTTAAGGGAGTAATTGAGATATACTCTCTCTTCGAACTGAATGCTTTCAAGGAACTTAAGCATGTATTCTGGTAGCAGGCTTGGTTCTTTAATCTCTTCTTCTAGTTGCTCTAAGGTCCACAAGCCAAACTTATTAAACTCTTTGTCGTTTTTTTCTAGTAAATTTACTAAATTCTCATTATCATACTGCAATAGCAATGCATCCAGCAAGCTGCGATCCTTTACAGCTAATACATCTTTGGTTTCTTCCAAGAAGTCACTTATCTCACAAGGCAATTTATCAATACCCAGTGAAATATCTTTAAGTGATGTTACAAAATAATAATAGTTTTTCATTTTATGTAATCACCTTTTTGACAAATTATGAAAAGAGTAAATCTTTGATAGCTGGTCTTAAGTAATTGGCAAAGTAATCTTTAAAACTCTCATCACTAAACTCAATCGCATAAGATGAATCTTTGGGCGTAACTCTAAAGCCTTCTTTAACATCTTCAGAAAATGTTACCTCTAGTCCTTTATTAAGTTTATCAGCGCAACTTTCTTTAATAAAAGATTCAAATTCATTTTTAAAATTATCGGGCAATAAAAGCTTTAGATCTATTGTGTCACCTCCCTTCGACCCCCAAGACTCTACAACTTTTAGAATTAATTGTTGGAGGAATTGCTTGTCATTGAATGCTTCAACACTGGATTTATCAACCATGCCCAGTGAAATCAAAGAAGAGACTCGCTCACGGACTCTTGCGTACATTTGCTTTGAAGCTATGCTGATTTCTGACTCCATTTGATGCCTCTTGTCTTTTTCCTCTTTTTCAACACTGGCAATTATATTGCTAGCATGTTGCTTGGCATCCTCAACAATTTTTTTTGCCTCTTGCTTAGCTTGCTCCAATAGAACATCTGCTTCTTTTTTGCCTTTTTCGATTCCTTCAGTATAAAGGGTTTCCGTCAATTTCGTCAGTTTATCATTCATTGTCTTTAATCCTTGATGCTACTTTTATCAAAAAATTTTATAAAAAATTATCGTTAATTAATCAATATTATATTTAAAACAATTACAACTTTAAGCTTGCCTGTACACTACCCTCAAAGAGTCAATGCATTCTTTACGCAGTAGGTATAAAAGTATTAGGCTTACAGCGCATAAGTTATATACTGTCTGATATGTATTGTATATATTTTATACTATAAAAAACCACCTTATCTACAGGTTGCTTTCTTTGGCCTCAATATATTCATCTGACGTTAAAACAGTGCCATCTTCGTTAAAAATAAAAAGTGGTAGGAAATATTTTGGTTGGTTTTCTGGTGGAAAAATCAAACTCTTAACGCCGCTTTTGGAGTTAGGCACAACTAAACTATTATTATAGAATACTTTCGCTGCATTAATATTTCCAAAGAATGTCCTAATCTCCTCTCCCTTTAATCGTAGGGTTTTTCCTTTATTTAGAAGCATTTTTCTCACTTGGTCATCATCTATTTTATAAGTCATCCAAGTGTTTCCCAACACTGCATTAACAAAAACATCTTGTATACCTGCAAAATCTAAAGTTTGGTATACAGGCATATACTGTTTTTCACTTGCTGGAATATCGATTGTAGAGAGTAGCCCTCTTCTTGCTTTATAAAATCTTATTTCTTTTTGCTTTTCTGCTTTTTTATCTTTTACCTCTGTCTTGTCCTCTTTCAGCTTTTTCGCTTCTGCTAGCTTTTTAGCTTCTGCTAACTTTTTAGCTTCTGCTAACTTTTTAGTTTCTGCCAGCTTTTTAGCTTCTGCTAACTTTTTAGCTTCTTCGATTTTTACAGCTTCAGCTAATCGTTTGGCCTCTAAAGTAGCGGCATCTTCTTTTTTCTGCTGTGCATCGACAGGCACTTCTACATTTTTTTCCACATCTACTATCTGCTGTTCATTTTCATCTGCGACTGATTGTTGAGCTACACTAGAATCTTGAATTACTTGGTTTATATGTTCTTTTTGCAGGGGTGTTTGGGCCGTAATTTTTTGTGACTCTATATTAACTTTTTTTACTATAGATCCTTTGAAGCTTTTTTTGTACACCATAAAAGCAGCAACAGCGATTATGAGGACCAAGGACAATTTTATCACATGTTTTAATATGTAATTACTTGGTGAGGTATGAGAACGCAATACTACATCCTGATCTACCTCTTTTTCGTCCTTGTATAGACTCAATAGTTTGCACGTGTAATCAAAATATTTTAGAGATTCTTGATAATCTACCCCAAGTGCTTTTGAATAGGACTTTATATACCCCAGGACGTAGGTACGATTTGGTAACTTATCTAACTTATCTGTTTCTAGTAACGATAGTTGAGTATGATTTATCTTGGTAGAAATTACAATTTGCTCTAATGTCACTTCCTGTTTTTGGCGACATTGCTTAAAAAATTGCCCTAAAGTTAAAGCTGGCTTTTCATTCAACGTACTTTCTTCTTTATCAACGTTCTCTTCCAAGTCGCTCATACCCCTCCTTTGGCACAATAATATATAGCACTAAAATGAAGGTGAATCATAAATTGTTCTTTCTCCTTTTAACTTATTTGATGTATTAATTAATATACTACCATCTACCTTATCTGTGGTCTTTAAGTTTTTTAGTTCTGTCGAAGCTAAATAAGAATACTTTGTAGCCTTAAATTTCTCCTTTATCTCTGTAAACTTAATTTGCGCTTTAAAATATTTCTTCATCTTTAAAAGCATCCTAGCTTGTTCATAGTGGGAAACAGGGTTGCCCACACAAGTCCCCTTAGAGGACTCTACATAGCTTTTATAGGCTTCCTCATAGCGATGATTTCTCTCTGCGATTTTACCTAGCTGAAAATGAGCAGGACAATAATCATATTTTTCTTTTAAAGAAGCTTTGAAGTTCATTTCAGCATCGGTTAACTCACCCTTTCTAGTGTTAATAAGGCCAAGATTATAAAACGTTCGATACTGATGTTTATAGACTAAATCTTCTTTCACCTCATTATATAACTGTTTTGCTTGATCATATTTGCGTAGTTTGTAGTAAATAGCTGCTAAATTAATTCTTGCATCAGAATTTTTTGGATTACTACTTAGAGATTGTTGTAAGTGTGTCCGTGCCTGTTGCCATCTGTTTTTAAAGTAATAGGCCATAGCAAGGTTATTGTTTAACTTTGAGTCTTCTGGGTTTATGGCATGGGCCTTTAATAGGAAATCTAACGCGTCGGAATACTTCTTCTCAAAAAGGGCAGATGTTCCATGAGAGTAGTAAAGATCAAATTTTTGTTCCTTCTTTGATTTTTCACCTTTAGAAAGTAGGGTCGAACACGATACCAGCGTGAAACAGATGCACCCAGTAATTAACCTTTTCAGTACGGTATTAAAAAGTTTAACTTTTTTTTGCATAGATACTCCAGGTTACTTTAATTATTTTACTGATTTTACAAATAATGTAAAATAAGAAATACTGCTTTGCACGGATTATTAACTTTTTTACGAGTTATTTATAAAATATGTACTTATTTACACAACGTCTACCATTCTTATTAGAAATCATATTAAATGGTCACTTCATACTTATCTTTTCATTGAAGTGGATGGGACACTTGCCAACAGTAGTTAGTACATCATACGTGAACTATGCTCTAGAGGTAGGAGTTTGGACTGCCCCGTTTGTGATCCTTTTATCTCTAGTAGTAAATTATTTAGAATGTGGCAGTCTAGAAGAATTTTTACGAAAACACCTATACTCTCTTGTGGTTTTTGTACCATTAATCATTTCCTGGGGTGATGTCCAATTTTGTTATTGGTTTTCATCTGCTCATTTACTATCTTCATTTTTAACATTTTCTATTTTCAAGTTTAGAAGCACCGAAAAAATTAGTTCCAAAAATACATTTACTGATCGAGATTGGATGCAAAAAGGCTTTAGGCTTAGAGCTCCCCAATTTGTTACCCTATCTTTTTTGGGTATGATCGCTTTGGGTACTTCTTTACTCATGATCCCTGGAGTTTCAACTGAAGGTAAGGTAGTGCCGTTTATTGATGCACTCTTTATGGCAACTTCTGCAACTTGCGTTACTGGTTTGTCCACACTCTCGTTGAGTGATAATTTTGGTTTATTTGGTCAGATCGTCATTTTACTTTTAATTCAAATTGGCGGACTAGGGATTATGACACTATCTTCCTCTATGACAATCCTTCTAGGCAAATCTATGGCCATGAAAGATAGAATAATTATGCAGGATCTATTGGATATTTCCGGGCTAGAAGACCTGATGGCCATGATTATTGATATTGTTAAATACACTTTTTTAATTGAGTTGTGGGGAGGTATTCTTTTGACTATCGGTTTCAAAGCCGAAGGTTTTGAATTTGGTCAAGCTATCTACTACGGTTTTTACCATAGTATTTCTGCATTCTGCAATGCAGGATTTTCACTCTTTAACTCCTCTTTAGAAAGTTACTCAACTAATCCTTTAATTCATGGAACCATAGCCGTTTTAGTTACACTTGGGGGACTAGGTTTTATCGTTTTAAGGGAGTTGAAGGAGGTAATTATTCAGGGAAAAAGTTTTGTTAGAATTACCCTTCATACCCGCATCGTATTAGTAACTACTTTCATATTAACAGTAGGTGGTGCACTCTTCATCTTCATAGGAGAGTTTTTAGGTGTACTTGATAACTACTCCATTTGGGAAAAAATACAAATCTCATTCTTCCAATCAGTTACTTTAAGAACTGCAGGATTTAACACTATTCCTTTAAATAACCTAAGTGCATATACACTGTACACTATGACACTACTAATGTTTATTGGAGCGTCACCTGGATCAACAGGAGGAGGCATAAAAACTACTTCTTTGGCGATTTTAATTCAGTCAATTATGTCAACTCTAAAAGGGCAAAAACAGGTTGCAATTTTTGACCGACGTATTCCTTCACCTATGGTTGTGCGCACAACTGCCCTAACTTTTATTTCCATCATTATAGTTAGTATATTTATTTTACTATTAATAAAATTAGAACCAGAACAATCTTTTTTAACATTATATTTTGAAGTTATTAGTGCTTTTGGCACTGTAGGATTATCATTGGGCATAACACCATATCTCACAGCAATGGGTAAGTTTGCTTTATCAGCTCTAATGTTAATTGGACGAATTGGACCCTTGACATTAATATTGGCCATTGGTCAACAGCACACATCTACTGGGAAAGTAGATTATCCCGATGGAAGGGTCATGATCGGTTAATATTGTATGTATATCACGCCGGAGGCGCGTAATGATTGTTGCAGTAATTGGTTTAGGAACTTTTGGAGCAAAAACAGCTGGTAGACTTTTTGAAAAAGGAGTCGAAGTCATCGCTATTGATAAAGATGAGAATTTGGTTGAAAAGATCAAAGACAGAGTAACACATGCCGTTACCCTAGATATTACTGACGAGAGATCCCTGCGCTCTGTTAACATCTCTGATGTAGACACTGCTATTGTTGCCATTGGCGACAATAAAGAAATGAGCATTATGGCCGTTGCAATGCTTAGAAAGTTGGGAGTTGGTCGAGTTTTAGCTAGGGCCACTAGTATTATGCATGAACATGTTTTAAAGGAGGTCGGCGCCAGCGAGATTATCAAGGTTGAAGAGGAGATGGGTGAAATTATAGCCTCAAAAATTGTTGCTCCGCATGTTCTACAAAGATACAATTTTGCAGCAGGCTATTCAATTGTTGAACTCAAGCTTGGGCAAAAATTTGAAGGTAAAACTTTAGCAGAGAGTAAAATTCGCCAAACCTATTCTCTCACTGTAGTAGCATTACAAAAAAAGGTTCCATACATTACAGAAGATGGAAAATCTGCTTATCGGATAAGTATCAACGACTGCCCCATGCCAATGGATGTTATAGAAGCCGGGGACATTGTTGTATTAGTTGGTAATGAAAAGAATTTTAATCGGTTATTTATATATATTGAGGAAAACTAATATATAAGTTTGTTAAGATATCATTAATCTGGAGAAAAAATTGAATTTATCACTACGTAACCGTGTGACCATAAGCTTCGGAGTAGCAACAGCTTGTGTGTTAGTCCTATCTTTTGTTCTATTTCATTATTTACACTCCCTTAATGAAGACCTTGGAGCAATTACTAGTAAACAGAATAAAGCATCCACTATAATAGAGGAAATTAGAATTTCAGCCGTAAGAATATTAAAGAAACAAAGAGATATTATTGCCCAACAGTCTGCACAGGGCCGCGCAGAATTGGCACTAAAGCTCAAGGACGAATGCATTGAGTTTTCTTCACAACTGCAAAATCTTGACGCCATATATGGTGTTCACGATCCTAAAAACATTATTGCCAAAATGACAGCTCACATCGACAGCTTAAGTATTTTTCTCGGTAAATCATCACATTTTTATAGAGATAATAATGAAGCCATCTCAACACTCTCTGCACAAGCAGACCAATTCCTGGATTACTTTATTACATTTCAAGATATTCAATCCGATCAAAGCAGTGATCAATATGAAATAATTAAAAAGATAATTCAAGAAATCAAAAAAAGAATGTTAATGACACTCATTATCGGTCTTATGGCTTCAATTATTTTGGGATTAATTTATCCCGGAAAAATTGCTCTACCATTTAAGAAGATTAAAGATGCTATCCGAGAGTTACAAGAGTGCAATTTTGACGTTTCAATTTTTTACAATCAAGATGATGAGATTGGTGAGATAGCCAGAGAAATGAATAAAATGATTCATGGCTTAAAGTCTTTCGAAGCACTAAGAGCAAATAGAATTGCAGTAGAAAATAGAAAGTTTGACGTACTGGCTAATATGGTAAGAAAACCACTTCTTGTGGCCAATGCTCAAGGTAAGATTACCTATATGAACAATCGAATCTACTCTATAATGCAGGTTCAGTCAGAAGATATTATTGGCAAAAACATGGTTGATACTGTTATTTCCAAATCAATCATAGAGTGTTATGAAATGGCTATAAAAAGAAGGTCTAAAATTGATAATGCCGAAATTACTATCTACACAAAAAGTACTGAGGCCAACGCTTTAGAGATACTAACGGCACAAACTAAATCAACTATTTTACTAGACGAAGAAGAAGGTAAGGGTAAGCAAGAAGAAGTGGCAAAAGATAAAGACAAAGACAAAGAAAAAGAAAAAGAAAAGCCAGAGATTGCATTTGAGGGATATGCTAGTGTTATACCGATACGTGCCAAAGAAAGTTCCCTCGATTATTATTTAATGGTACTTTCTACAGAGGTTTTTGCATAATATTATGGATACCAAATTTATTAGAAATTTTTCAATCATTGCCCATATCGACCATGGCAAATCTACGCTGGCCGATAGGCTTTTAGAAGCAACAAATACACTTTCAGACCGTGAAATGTCAGAGCAATTTCTTGACAATATGGACCTTGAAAAAGAGCGAGGTATTACTATTAAGGCCCAAGCTGTACGTTTGACTTACAATGCCAATGATGGAAACACATACTACTTGAATTTAATTGATACCCCCGGACATGTAGACTTTTCTTATGAAGTCAGTCGCTCTCTTGCCTCCTGTGATGGAACTATCTTAGTAGTAGATGCTTCTCAGGGTGTTGAGGCGCAGACTTTGGCCAATGTATACATGGCAATAAATAACGACCTCGAAATTATTCCTGTACTTAACAAAATTGACCTACCTCATGCGGATATTAAGAGAGCACAATATGAGATTGAAGAGATTATTGGCATTGATGCCAGTAGTGCCAATCAGGTTTCTGCCAAGACTGGTTTAGGTATTGACGAACTTTTAGAAACAATTATTGAAAAAGTTCCAGCTCCGACTGGTGATAAATCAAATCCTCTACAAGCTCTAATTTTTGATTCTTGGTTTGATTCCTATCAAGGCGTCATTATTTTAGTCAGAGTAGTAGAGGGTAACATTAATATTAAAGATAAAATATATTTTAAACACTCAAACGAAGCTTATGAGGTTATTAAGTTAGGTATTAACTCCCCTTTTTACACAGAAGTTAAAGAACTAGGGGCCGGCGAAGTTGGAATGATTATCTGTGGCATTAAAACCATTCGTGACATAAAGATTGGTGATACCATTGTACATTCCAATATGAAAGATACACCGGACTTAAAGGGCTTCCTTGAGTGTAAACCCATGGTATTTTGTGGTATTTTTCCAGTTGAGTCCACTGACTATGAATTACTCAAAGAATCTCTAGAGAAACTAGCACTCAATGACTCATCATTTACTTACGAAGCTGAGACCTCCGAGGCATTAGGATTTGGCTTTAGGTGTGGCTTTTTAGGTGTTTTGCATATGAATATTGTACAAGAAAGACTTGAAAGAGAATTCGAAATGGATTTAATTTCTACTGCTCCCTCTTGTCACTATTATATAACTACCACAAAAGGTGAGAATTTTTATATTGATAATCCAGCACTTTTGCCCGATATTAGTTTAGTTGAAGCAATAAGTGAACCTATTGTTGAAATCTCCATTCATGTCCCCAATGAATTCGTCGGAAAAGTTATTAAACTTTGTGAAGAGCGAAGAGGGATTCAAAAAGAATTGAGATATATAACAACTGAGCGAGTTCAGGTTATTTATGATTTGCCTCTAAGCGAGATGGTATTTGATTTTTATGACATTTTAAAAGGGATAACTAAAGGCTACGCAAGTATGGACTATGAGTACTCAGAGTACCAAGAAGCCGATTTAGTCAAGTTAGACATCCTATTAAATGGTGAAAAGGTTGATGCTCTTTCTTTTATATGCCATCGCTTTGTCGCTCAACGAAAAGGTAGAGTTTTAGTACAGAAGTTACAAAAGTTGATTGGAAGACAACAATATGATATTGCAGTACAAGCTGCTGTTGGCTCAAAAATTTTAGCAAGAGAAACGATAAAGGCATTAAGAAAAAATGTTTTGGCCAAATGCTATGGTGGAGATATCTCTAGAAAAAGAAAGCTTTTAGAGAAACAAAAACGCGGAAAGAAAAGAATGAAAATGGTTGGAAGCGTAGAGGTACCACAATCAGCATTTTTAGCAGTACTTAAAGTGGATGATTAAATAACTGAATGAAGGGTAAGTTTAATTGTATGGAACTTAGAGAACATTTAGAAAAAGCATTAAAAGAATTCAGTACCGGTGCTTATTACCAAGTTTTAATCGAGGCAAAGCAGGAGTACACAAAGCTTACAGGTCAAATAAATGATGATGACGACAATTACGGTCTCAGAATAAGCACCTTCAGCGACTGGTATCTTCTGCAATACCGCCCCCAAAATAGTTCTAGTCTTATAATATCTGATTACCTCTTAAGAAATAAAGTTGCTCCAGACCTGTATGAAACCTTTCTAAATGTGAATTATTCTTTATTCAGCTACACAGGTACAAATTATAAAAAGCAAGTGACATTGAAGGATATTTTACACAATAAAAAAATTATTTTACCCAAAGATCACCCACAAGTAACTCTCATTAAGGGTGACCTCTTTACCGGTCGACTGCTTGAATATAATGATAAATTTCATCTTCTTAATGGAATTTATATTTTACCACAAGAGACAAAAGGCATTTTGGAAAAACAGTGCAGAAAGATTAGGAAACTAAAAGATCGCTCAGCAGAGTCAGTGTTCTTGTATAAAACAGAATATTTCGCCACAAAAAATAAGCATTATGGTCATTTGCAGATTCCTCAGATTTTTATCTATTAGTAATTAGTATGAGATATTCAACAATGAACCTTTTTGAGGTGCATCGTCATCGTTTTCAATGAAGTTAAATAGATTTTTTATATTCTCTACAGACATTTTTTGGATAATGGTACCATCAACTTGTGCAATAACCTTTACTACTATTTTTTCTCCACTCGGATCGCATTCAAACCTAATACCTTTTCTCTGATAAACTTTACTATCATTAATTCTTGAAACCATCTCCTCTAGCTCAGACAGCGAAACTTGCTCCATAGGTGTTAAGGGGAGCCGTTTTTGTTTTTTTTCTTCTTGATCCTCAGTATTTTGTTCCTTATCTCCTTCTCGCTTACTATTTTTCTTCCGATTTTTAGTATACGAGACATCGTTGACTGAGTAATGGATTGAATTTATTGCCTTACCTATCATACAAGGCTTATCGGTAAGTATATTCAAAAACTTAACTTATTTTATTTACGCCTCGAATGGAAAAATGAAGTAAGAAGTGTTGCACTTTGATATGCTAAAATGCCTCCAAGAACCCCAAAACGATGGTTTAATCTTTTATCCTGATAAAAATTATATCCCAAATGTATTGCCCCACCTTTGGCATCATAAGCTCCAAATACTACCCGAGCTATCCGGGCATGAGTCATGGCATTTAAACACATAGGACAGGGCTCTAAGGTAGTGTAGAGGGTACACCCACTAAGCCTCCAATTTGACAACTTTTTAGCTGCGCTCTGGAGTGCTAAAATCTCTGCATGTCCACAGGGGTTATGTAGCGCCTCTTTGCTGTTAAATGCTTTTGAGAGTACTTCATCGCTGCCAGAGACAACGACGGCCCCAATTGGAACTTCTTGCGCTTTATACGCACTTTGGGCAAGCTCAAGGGCCATTAACATATATTCTTGATCTTTCTTGATATCCACAGGGCCAACTCTTTGATTATTTAGCTATCATCTAGAACTTTTTTGCTAAATTTCATCTTTTCCCGAAACACACCTTCACTGCGCCAATAATTGCTAAAGGCCTTGAAATCCTTCATTTCTTCATCGCTATCAAAATGAAACTTAACGCCATATGTTATTCCCCGTCCTATTGAATATTCACGTTTGCTCATAATTTCGGCTTTAAGAGTCATTTCCTTGTACTCAGCTTGAGCAATAATTCTTAGAATTTTTCCTGTTTCAAACTCATCAAACAAGACAACACAGCCTGCTTTGCGCCTCAAATCTGTCAATCTGCCATCGATTGTATAATTTTCTTCATCGATATCAGCACTACTGTCTTCCCCCTCGCCATCATCATCTTCTGGGTCATTCGTGACAATAACTTTCACCTTCAGGTCATAACGATATCGAAAGTCGTATTCCCACCAGCGTACCCTTGGAAAATAAATTGGGGCCGATAAAATATATATCTGGATTGCAAATAAGCACAAGGCCATAGTGTAGATTAAAATTAAACTTGCAATTTTATAAATGAATACACTCTGAATTAATCCAATTAAAAGATAAGCACAAATGAAAAATGAAAAAGTCCAGAAGGTATAATACAGACCTCTAACAGTTCTATAGTACATTCTATAATAAACTGTAAAAATAAATATTCGAACCACTCCCCAAGGACTTAAAAACCCATGACTCATCTCAAATACAACTGCAAGGATCAGACATAAAAAATGACCATAATGGAGTATTTGGATCCGATCAAAGTCTCTTTTTATTTGAAAATTATACAAATTAAGCTTCATTCTATATTTATATCACGATTGTTATTTCTCTAGGAAGAAAATATTCTATCTACGCACTAAATGATATAAAATATTATTGATTATGACGGAGGTATCATATGCATTTTCAACAATTAGTTTTGATAACTACTGTGTTATCGTTATCGTTTAGCTTATCTGTCTTTTCTGATACTGATACTGATACTGGTACTGGTACTGGTACTGGAGCAGAGACTAAGTCTAAGCCAACTCCGAATCCCAAAACAAAAAAATGTAAGGACGTGAAGTTTACTAAGTTAGAGCAAGAATTATTAAAAAGAGATGAAATAAGAATAAAGCGCATACGTGACACAGTTGCAAAAACCCCCCACATTACTCCAGAAAACCTTAACCTGTTAATGAAAAGCTTTGAAGATAAATGTCCAGAAGAACGACTAGAACTAATAAGAAGCGGAATGAAGCCTGAATCCCAGTTTGTTCCCTTTCAAGACATAAAGTAAACATCATGAAAGTAATAATTAACCTGCTGGGTTTTACACTCTTAATATATTTTTCATTGGTAATGCTGCTGTTTTTCTTCCAAGAAAAATTAATTTTTTTTCCCGAAAAATTGCCTCCGTCATATAAGTTTTCTTTTGCAACTCCGTTTGAAGAGCTCTTCATTACAACTGCTCCAGACGTCACAATAAATGTACTTCATTTTAAGGCCCTCGAACCAAAAGGAGTAATCCTATACTTCCATGGAAATGCCGGTAGTTTAAGTAATTGGGGTGATGTCGCCCAAACTTTTGTGGATCATGGATACAATGTCTTCATGCCTGACTACCGAGGATATGGTAAAAGTACAGGTAGTGGAAAACTTTCTCAAGAGAGTTTGCTACAAGATGCCAAATTTTTATATGAATATCTATTAAATCATCTAAGCTATAAAGAAAGTCAAATCACGGTATATGGGAGATCTTTAGGCTCAGGGATAGCGGCTTACTTAGCAGCAAACTTTAAACCACTTCGTCTAATTTTAGAAACGCCATATTACAGTTTAAAAGCTGTTGCAAAATATCACTATCCTTGGATTCCATCATTTTTACTTCGATACCCTATGGCAAGCAATATTTATATTAAGCAGGTCGAGTGTCCAATCTATATCTTTCATGGCACAAATGACGAAATAATCCATTATAAAATAGGAAGCAAACTCAAGCCTCTGCTCAAGCCAACAGATCAATTTATAACAGTAAATGGCGGTCACCATAATGATTTAGAGGGATTTTGGGAATATACTGAAAATCTCAAAGTCATATTAACCAGTATGTGAAATTGGCATAATATACTAAGGTTGTATCATGGCAGGCCTCATAGATGCATTTACTACGCCGTTTTCTAGTCCATGGAAATTTTTTCTATTATCTGAGATAATTACATTTACTTTGTTGATCTTATCATGTGCTTCATGCAGCTTATCGTACAACTCTTTTAAATTGCTTATCATTGTCTCATCCTTACTCACACCGCTATCTTTCATCTCGTTCATTGCAGTTCGATCAGATTCTACTAACTCTGAATATTTATCAAAATTTTCGTGGAGTGATGACAAGTTTCTCACTTCATCTTTATTCATTAAAAGCTCAATTTTTGATAATCCGACATCAAGACTAACAATCACTTTTCCTAACTGGTGTAAAAGTTGATCTGATCCTTTAATCTCTAGTTTAATCTTTTTTAAGCTGCGATCTAACCCCTCATTGGCATCAGTATTCCTTTGAAATATCAGTGCTTGATTTAAAGATTCAATAATCCGGCTTTTAAAATCTTCTATCTGTGCCTTTAAATTTTTAATGGTATCTCGTACATCAGTTACTTTTTCAAATGCCATCTTATTGTCTGAAACAGAGTTGGTTAGGTTGGTGGTGTAGTCGATTAATTCATTATAATTTTTCAAGACATGCCCAGATGTTGTTATACTATTGTCAGTTAAGTGTTCAACATCTCCTCTTAATTCTAAAATGGCAATAATACCCTCTTTGGCCTCAACAAGTTGCCTTAGGGCCCCTGCATGTAAGTTTGCTTGATCATTTATAAGGTTTTGAAGATCATCCATGGTTTTTAGTTGGTCAAAGAGACTATTTTCAAGACGCTCTACCTCATTTAAAAGGCCCACTTTCTGCTGTTCGACATAGTAATTATAATCAAGGAATTTACCATATAATTGTGGGATCCCTGCATTTTCAAAGTCTACTTTAATTTTCTCTCGAAATTTTTCAGTAAATCCGTTAGAGCTTAAGGCCTCGAGGGTTTTATTAAGTGGCGTAACCATCGATTTGGTCTGGTTTGTAATTGTTTCTTCAAGAGAGCGCAAGGGATAGAAGAAAATCATGATTTTCTTTTGTTCGGCATACTCAATTGGCGCTACATACATCTCATATGGCACCGATGTCTGGTTTAGTCTCGTTCTAATTTGAATCTGGTATATACCTGCAATTCCCTCATTTAATGCCGATAGCACAGGATCATACTCTCCTAGATTGGTAAATTTTTGCAAATAATCCCAACTAATGGATGCGTCACTATTATCAAGGTTCTCTAAATCCCAGTTTTCATAAAAAAGTTGATTGGCCCAAACAATATTGAGATTGTAATCCAGCAGTAGATAAGAAAAAGGAATCGCCTCCTGAAAAATTGACCCAAAACTCATTCGTTTTTGCACATACTCATGGTATTTTTCTAACTCTAATTTAAAAGATTTAGAAAGTAACTTGTCATCTAAGTTGCTTTCAAGTGGGATAATTCCTTCTTTTAAGGTATCTATCACAAATTGTTCACCTCTTCTTAAGTTAGTCTTTGCCTCCATCTTGGTTAAATATAACCCAAATGCAAATGATGCTATTAACAAACAAGTCAAACTAATTAGGATGTAAAGAAACCACTTGGACTCTTTTTCCATCTGTATTTTTTTGTAGGCTACCTGTGGAGTAACTTTATTCAACCAAGCTTTAAAGTTTGTTTGACATTTTGTAAATACAGCGTTGAACTCCTTTAGTCCTGATAAATATTTATTGATCATTTGTTGCTCAGTTTTTAGTGTTTTAAGCTTTAAAATAATTGAGTTTTTATCCTTCCTAGACAGAACTGAAGCCTCTGTAACATTTCTCATTATCCGGATATCTTGTGTTATGCCTCTATCTAGCGCTTTTAATCGCTTATAGCTAAATCTATTTACATTAAGCTTCTTTCTTTTATTAATTTTTGATTTTGCCCTTTTTGCTATCCTTGTTAGAGTTCTCCATCCATTTGAAACAACGAGGTTTTCAAAGCTAGTTACTTTACTTAACAAAACACTCATAATGGAAGATAGTTCTGGAAACGAAAGCAAAACATTTAACTTCTTTTTCAACTCTTTAAATGAAGTCTGAAATTCCTTATATTCTGCCTCATGGTCATAAATTTTATTTATAGCACTTGTATTTTTCTCAATATTGCCAAGTATTTTAACAGCTCTTCTGATTTGGGAATTATTGGCAAGCTTACCTAGTTCTTCAATACTATTTCCCTTGGAAAAAGCATCAATTTTTAAAGAGGTCTCATATACTAAACCAACATTTGAAAAGTTTAGTTTTCCTGCAAAAACATACAGGTATATCCCATGCACCACCATTGCAAGAAGTACAAGAATGATAAATGAATAGTAGTAATTGGCCCTCTTTGCCAGTTTCAATGACATAGCTACTCCTTAAAAAAATGAGATACAAGCAATGTTTTTAGGTTCAAATCAGGAGATAAGATCAAAGAAGTCAATATACTTGACTTGTTCACCATGTGATGAAGCATCATCTTTTTGATAATTAGAGCTCTCACTTCCTGTGTCTCCAAAATCGCGTAAAACATCTGCAGGGAATATCTTTCCCTTCTTAGATATTATCAACGAAACTGGTCGAAATAGAAAGTTAAAATAAAAAATATCCTTGTCTAAAGTTGCCCTACAATACCTTTTTGGAAAAAAATCGTATTTTGAAATCGTGGCGTTTTCATTTATTTCAATACATAAATGCTTAACTAACAATCTCTGATCATTTAAATCAGATAAACTGTAATTGCTGAAAGTATTTGAAAATGCTAAATAGAGTCCCAGCTCCTCCTTCATATCCACTATGTAATGTAAGTTCTCATCATGTGTAATATCAATAAATAAGGACATTTCATAAAAAGAGGTAGATTCTGTCTCATCTAACTTATAGGTTACAGGTATATTGTTTTTAAATAGTACTACTAATAGGTCTGATATTTTATGCCGCAAGCTCTGTAGATTAAAATTAATACCTATATCACCTTTTATTTCAATCCATTTTTCAGAGAGAACCAAACTGATTCTACTCTCATATTTAATTAGGTTTATAATAGAAAAAACTGTAGGTAATACATTTAATAGTACATTCCACTTTTTAAAAGAAATTGTACCATTTTGCTTATGGAAAATTTTCTTGCTCCCATAATTTTTCATTAGAAACGATGATATCATTTTCGAGACTGAGCTCTCCAAAAAATTAGCAATATGTTCATATTTTTGCTCAAAAATAAATTCATTTTCTGACTTATCTTTGATTTCACCTAAATAGAAAAATGCCCTATTTATAATAGGAATCACACTGGAATCTGCTAGCTGATAGAGATCTTCTAGCGAGTCCATTGCTTTGTGATAATCATCTTTTACAACACTTTTCATTTTTTAAACAACCATATCTTCCGGCGAATTAAATACATTTTTCAGTTTATTTCTAAGTCTCGATATTGCTTGAGTATGGAGTTGTGAAACTCTGGATTCTGTAACATCGAGCACTTGTCCAATCTCTTTTAAATTTAAGTCTTCATAGTAATAAAGTGAAAGCACTAGTCGCTGTTTTTCTGGAAGTCCAATAATCCCTTCTTTGATTTTTTCTTTGGCATCCTTGTGGCTAACAGCTGCAAATGGATTATTAACTCTATTACCTTCCATTACGCCGGCCATAAGCTTTTTATCACCTCTATTAAAAGTTGCCGACTCATCAATATTAAGAAGAGAAATCGATTTTGCCTTATTTAAAAGGTCATAGAATTCATCTTTTGAAATCTTTAATTCATTACACATTTCATCATCAGTTGCAGGTCGCCCAAAATCTGACTCAAGTTTCACATAGGTTCGCTCAACAAGTTTTGCCTTTTCTCGAATAGATCTAGGCACCCAGTCTTGCGCACGCAGCTCATCGAGTATTGCTCCTCTAATCCTAAACTCAGCATAAGTTTTAAACTTATTATCTCTACTGGGATCAAATTTGGTTATGGCATCCATAAGCCCAATCACACCACAAGAAATTAAATCATCTACTTCTATGTTTGCAGGCAACCTAGCCGCAATTTTTTGAGCGATGTATTTAATTAACGGTGCATACTCAATGATAATCTTATCCTTAATCTCAGGATCGAGAGTACAACGATAATCAGTAAGCTGTTTTAGTCTTTTCGAGAGAGACGACATTTAGCACTCCTTCGCTAATGATTTTTGTGAACTTCCTGTTCCAAGTCATTTACAGGAATGTATTGCCCTTTAAGGTTTTCTAATGCAAAACCAGAAGGTACAACTATCTCCTCGGTCATCTTATTTATAACTTTATTAAAATTTTGATGAATCATCGTATTTTCATCATTAAGTAATATCCTATCAAATCGATCAACTGCTGCTTCGCTTTTTGCAATTCCTCCCAAGATGTGTAATCTACTCTGTAAATATGTTTCAACTGTTTCACTTAATACCTTTACGATCTTTGTATACTGCCTCTTTGAGGATACCTTGTTGACAATCAAACTGTTTTCATTGGTACCATACTTATTTCGTAGTATTTTCATCAGAGCATACGAGTCGGTTATTGATGCTTTATCAGGCGCCACGATTATGTATCTGTGGTCACTGTAAGCATTTAAAGTCAGTGTACTTTTTGTGATCCCTGCAGGGCAATCTAGCAAAATATAATCATATTCGTGTTCATGTTCCTGAATGATGTCTATTACAAGCTTATCTAGCTCAACTCCATTTTCAAACAACTCAACATTTCCGTTACAACCAGATAAAAGGTGGAATAGTCCATCTTTATATACACATTCATCAAAAGATTTTTGAGCTGTTACTAACGAGTAAAAACTATTACTAGGAGGTAAATCAAGCTTTACATGCGTATTAGACATGTTGTAGTCACAGTCTAGTAGCAAGGTCTTTTTGCCTTGTTTTGCCAACATAATAGATAATTTAATTGCAACTGAGGTCTTCCCTACACCGCCTTTTCCACTCGTAATGGAAATAGTAGTTGCTTTTTTAGATGTACTTGATGAGTAGCTGTTTTGCGATAATAACCAATCCCTGGCACTTGTGTTCGACATCCTGTCTCCGTAATTTATTAAATTTAATTTAACTGAAACATCCCAGATAATATCCTTTCTGCCGTAGCAGCTTCAATATCATCAGGAACTACCTCCCCATTTCCAAAAAACTTGTATGGTAGCCCCTCCATTTCCTGAGCGATATTAAATAACGCTCCAAAATTGAGGCATAAATCTAGTTTGGAAACAACAATTCCATCTGCAATCGACTTATATTTCAATGCTACCTTTTTATTATACAATTCAGAGTGTATTGCACAAAGGGTAACAAATACTTCCACATTTTCAAAAGATCTTCTTAGACCCTCAATGAATTTTTTTGTATTTTCATTTTCACCATCGTGGCTGCGATAATCAATAAAAACCGATTTATTTTTTTCTTCGGCAGATCTACATTTTGCAACTATTTCTCCAATAGACGTAGCTGGAATAATCTCAATATCAAACATTCGCTTTGCAAACATCGATGTTTCAGAAGCTGCTATATCATTTGTAATAAGTACTGAGTTTGCTTTAAGAGCTCCAAGCTTTAGCATCATACTAGTCTGCCCACATGAAGTTTCACTAAGCAGTACTGTAATAAAGGAATTCTTATTTGCATCAATTTTTGAAAACATTGGCATTTGGGTTTCAACCTCTTCCATCATCCTATGCAATGCATACTCAAACACTGTCTCCAAGTTTTCTAATTGATCTTCACTCAATTCATACATAGAGTCTTTAATAATTTTTTGAATATATGACTCATTTATGTCTAAGCTCTTAAGAGTCGTACGCAATTGATAAATACCCATGGGTCCTTTCTTTGTCACATTTTCCAGGGCCTTTTTCATCTCAAATATTTGGGCCTCTAAATGGTCAATTTTATCTCTTTGCTCTAAATATCGCTCATCATAAACTAAGGAATTGTTTTGTGTCTCACTATATTGTGGTTTTGGATTATTAATTGGAGCTTGAATGTGTCTATCTACACGTGGTTCAACTGGATCCTCTGCAACTGTGGCAAGGCCTGCACCACTAGCTCCCTGACTTAAAAAATCATCCAGAGCCATGCCAGTTTCTGTCTTTTGGGCCTTTATCGTCTGTACAGGCCTATTAAGTCCTAGGGCCCCATAACTAGTTTTAACAGCAGAACTTGCATTATCACCACTGTGTTGGTCATGCTCATTAATCATACTTGAAATGTAGGATGATCTACCTGAATAAAAATCACTTTTTTGTGAATCATCTAAGACATGATCAACTTTAATTTTTTTAGTATAGTTTTTTTCAGAGATTGCAGCAGTGATCTCAATCTTCTTTTTCTTAAAAGCACCTTTTAGACCCTTATTGGTAATTGTCTTAAGGATAATTGCATCGGGACCTAAGTCTTGCTTAATTTCCTTCAATGCTTGATCAATAGTGTCTGCTTCGAATTTTCTTACATACATTTACAACCTCACCGTTCCAAGGGATCTGATGTTAGCATCAGGCCCTAGTTCGTTATGACTGATTACGACTAAATTAGGTATAAATTTCTCCGTTAGTCGTTTAAAGTGCCCCCTCACTACAGGTGAACACAACACAACCATTTTTTCACCAATGTTTGTTGCCTCTTCAATTTTTTCATTGAGACTGGCCAAAATAGTTTGTGTCACAGTAGGATCTAAAGATAATTGCTGACCCGTATCTGTCGGAATTAAATTATTTGCTATAGCTTCTTCAATTTTTCGATCTAAAGTGAAAAGAGGGATATCACCGGTGTTACTTTTAATTCCTTCAGTAATTGTTCGATATAATGATTTTCTGGCCATTTCAGTTAGCCCCTCAGCATCCTTAATGGCCATTCCGTATTCTGCTAGTGTTTCAAAAATGGTTCTAAGGTCTCGAATTGAAACACTTTCTCTTAATAAATTTTGAAGTACCTTTAAGATAATACCCAAATGTAAAATATCTGGAATCAGATCGCTTACAATTTTTGGATAAGTCTCTTTAAAGCTATCTAGAATTCTCACAAGCTCCTGTCTGCCAAACAACTCGTGAAGATTAGTTTTTAAGACTTCGGTGAGGTGAGTTGCCACAACTGTAGATAGGTCAACCACAGTATAGCCATTATACTGGGCATCGTCTTTTTGATCTTCTACAATCCAGACTGCTGGAAGACCAAATACTGGCTCAACGGTGTCGACTCCATCAATTTTTTCTATAATGCTACCTGGGTCCATCGCCAAAAAGTGATCACTCATCAACTCTCCACTGGCCACTTCAATTCCCTTTATCTTTATTGAGTATCCAGCTGGTCGCAACTCTAAGTTATCTTTGATCTGTACAGAAGGGATTATAACCCCCCAGTCTAAGGCAAACTGCTTTCTTATATGTCTGATTCTTTCTAAAAGGTCACCATTTTGTTCAACGTCTACCAAGCTAACGAGTCCATAACCAACTTCTAACTCTACAAGCTCCATAGAAAGAAGCTCTTCAAGTGATTCTACGGGACCTTTTTTCTCTTCAACAATTATCTCCTGTGCCCTTTTTTCTTCTTCTCTTGTACGTTTTTCAATTCTATAGGCCGTAAATGCTAAAACACTCCCTATTGTTATAAATGGATATTTTGGCAGTCCAGGGATAATACTAAATACAAACAAAATTGAAGATGCCATATATATGGCCTTGGGATGAATTTTAAATTGCTTACTAACTTCTTCACCTAGGGCCTTGTCACCAGAATTTCTAGTAATTATTATGGCCGCTGATGTAGATATGATTAGAGCAGGGATCTGTCCTACTAGTCCATCACCAACGGTTAGAAGGGTGAAAATTTCTGTGGCATCACTTAACTGCATGCCGTTTTGGACCATACCAACAATAATTCCACCGATGATGTTAATCGCTGTTATCATAATACCGGCAATTGCATCACCTCTTACAAACTTTGAGGCACCATCCATTGAACCGTAGAAATCTGCTTCTTCGGCAATTTCTTTTCTTCGTCTTTTTGCCTCCTGGTTGTCAATTAAACCCGCATTTAAATCGGCATCAATGGCCATTTGTTTGCCAGGCATGGCATCCAAGGTAAATCTTGCAGCTACTTCAGCTACTCTTCCTGCACCTTTGGTTACCACCATAAAGTTAATGATAACTAAAATTATAAAAATGATAATTCCTACAACGTAGTTACCTTCAACAACAAATTCGCCAAATGCTCTAATTATCTCTCCTGCAGCTGATGTCCCATCACTACCACCTCTAAGTAAAATATTTCTGGTTGAGGCAACATTTAAAGATAGTCTAAACAAAGTAGTGGCAAGTAGCACCGAGGGAAATGTAGAAAAATCAAGCGGCCTTTTTGAATAGACTGATACCAAAAGGACAATTATTGAAAATGAAAGTGTCATTGATAATAAAAGATCTAAAACAAATGGAGGAATTGGAATAATCATTACCGCCAAGACGAGAACTAAACCCAACGTAATTGCTGTCTCTGAGTTGAGTTTAAAAATTCCTATTCGTTTAAAAAATCCCTCATCCATTAACTTACTTTCGCTCCTCAATCAGTACTTATCGCATTATTTTTTCTTCTCATGCGATAAATAAATGCTAATATCTCTGCAATTGCTTTATATAGTGTTCTAGGTACCGCTTCACCGACACTTACTGTTTTATAAAGAGTTCTAGCAAGTGGTACATTTTCTACTAACGGTACATTATTGGCCTTCGCCACTTCTCTAATTCTCATGGCCAATTTGTCTGCACCTTTTGCCACAATCTGAGGGGAAACCATTGTTTGCGCATCATATTTTATGGCAATACTTATGTGTGTTGGGTTTGTTACTATGACATCTGCTTCTGGTACGTCGGCCATCATCCTTCTTGTTGCTATTTCCCGCTGGATCATTTTAATCTTCTGCTTAACCTCTGGAGAACCTTCTTGTTCCTTTAACTCGCGCTTTACTTCTTCTTTTGTCTGCATTATCTTCTTTTGGTAACTAAACTTTTGATAAGCAAAATCGCCAATTGCAACAACTGCAAGCCCCAATAAAATGGACATGCCTAGCTTCACTATAAAGAACTTGGTAAACAAAAATGAATTTATGAAATCTAAATGCAGCAACCCCTTAAATGTGTGCAAGTTATCTTTCACCATAAAGTAAACTATTGATATAACAATAACAAATTTGAAAATACCCTTAATTGCTTCAACAATTGATCTCATAGTAAATAATTTTTTAAGTCCACTAATTGGGTTGATCCTTTCTGGCTTAAACTGTAGCACCTCAGGAGAAAAAAGAAGCCCTACTTGCATAATTGTGCTAATTATACCCACGCAATAGGCTACAACAAAAATCGGTGCCAAAGATTGCAGTCCAACTGTTGCAATTTTATAAACAATAGTCTTGAGTGATTTTTCAGTATATGCTATCGATGCATCAAGTGTGTAAATCCATTGTACAAACTCGTTTAAAGTTTCATACATATAAATTAAAGAAAGTCCAAGGGTTAGCACACATGCAGACAAAACTAAAACATTAGTCAGCTCTTTTGAAGAGGCAACCTCACCTCTTTTTCTAAACTGCTCTATCCGATAACTAGACGGCTGTTCTGTTTTTTCTCCATTTTCGCTATCTTCTTCCACCTACTTAGTTCTCCTAAAAGTTAAATCACATTATAAACTGAAACCAATCCCCCAATTTTTCGGTATACATCCTATATGCAACTTGAAAAAACTCATCTGAAATAGCTGTAAACACCAATAAACCAAGGCCAATATTAATCACGAAACTAACCATTAAAACGTTCATTTGAGGTATAGTTCGTGCGATTATTCCCAAAACTGACATTATTAAAACATTGATAAAAATTAAAGGTGAAGCCAACATTAATGCAGACATAATTATTGACTTTCCAAATTGCACAAAAAACTCTGTGCTATGACTAAACTTTGTAAAGTTGTATACATGAATACTTTCAAAGGAATTAAATATACCCCTAAACATTGGATATAAAGCGCCTGTCGACAATATTAGGATTAAAACCGTCCATTCAATCAGTTTTTCAAATGGACCTTTTCTATGTCCTGCTGAGGGATCAAAGTACTGTAGGGCACCAAAACCCATCTGTTGAGAAATAACTGTACCAGAGGAAGTGAAAATGAACATAATGATTTTAACAAAGTATCCTATAATTAACCCTACAATTGCATTAAATAGAGTCAAGGCCCAGAAATTATCAACTCCTAAAAATTGAATATCCTTTAAAATATGTGGAGAAATGTAATCAAAAAAAGCATAGGTTATCACCACCACTGTCAGAACCTTGGCAACTTGGGGAACAGAGACATTGCTAAAAAGTGGTAACTGAATAATAATGGCCGATAACCTCGTAAAGGCCAACCAGAAGGCAATTAATACGGGATAATCAACTATTTGTATGTTTATCATCTGCCTGACACCACCCTTGGTATATCAATATATAATTCTCTGGTAAACGTCGTTATAGTGTCAGACATCCATGGCGCAAAAATAACTAAGGCACCAACTATTACTAAAATTTTAGGAATAAATGATAATGTCTGCTCGTTAATTTGAGTTACGGCCTGGAAAATGGAAATTAAAATACCAGTAAATAGCGCTCCAAGTAACATTGGTGATGCCACCATAAGTGCAGTTTTAATCGCCTGGCCAGCTATTTCTGTTGCAAATCCATCCATGACATCTCCTCACTTAAATTTATAGTTAATTAAAAGATCGAAGTATCGATCCAGTTACTAGTTGCCATCCATCTACTAAGACAAATAGTAACAGCTTAAATGGCAACGATATGACTACAGGGGGTAACATCATCATTCCCATTGCCATCAAAACTGAAGCCACAATCATATCTAAAATTAAAAAAGGCACATAAAGTAAAAATCCAATTTGAAATGCTGTCTTTAATTCCGAAATAATAAACGCAGGAATCAAAAAGTGAATTGGAACATCGTGAATAGTGTTTGGTGCTTTTTTACCGGTAACATCATAAAATAGTGCAATATCTTGTTTCCTTACTTGCTTATTCATAAACCCTCTAAGACTGAGCTGAATCACATCTATTGCCTGCGTGGTGGTAATTGTCTTTTTAAGATATGGAGCTATGCCTTTGTGATAAATTTTCATGCCAGTGGGTTGCATTACAAAAATGGATAAAAACATTGCAAAACCGATTAACAGCTGGTTGGGCGGCAGGTTTTGTGTTCCAATTGCTTGCCTCATAAATCCCAGCACAACTACAATTCTTGTAAAACTAGTACATAAAATGATGATTGCAGGTGCGAGGGTTATAATTGTAAAAAGTATAAGAACTTCAAGCGTATCTACTAAGTTAACTCCTTGTCCAAAATTTACGGCTACGCCGGGTAAATTTACCATATATATCCTTACTGCAGAGGTTTTAAGTTTTTCATTTTATTTTTAATCTTCTCTGATAACTTCTCTGCTTTTGACTCTTGAGGTAACTCCACCTCGTGCTCTTTTAATTTAAAATCTTTTGGTTGCTTTTGTGCACTTCCTAGGGATTGCTCAAAGTTTGTTCCACTGATTGACTGCTCGCCGTCTTTAAGTAGCCCTGCTACACTACTAATCTCAGATAAAAAATGCATCCCTTTATCATCTGCGCCGACTAAGAATACTTGTTTGTGTGCCTTGATTAACATTAAGCTCTTTTTAGGTCCGATATAGGTTGTATTTAAAACAGATATTGCTTCCATATTGTCAAATAGAGCAAGCTTCCCTCTTTTCATAACCCCTTTTTTAAGTAAATTTACCACTCCATAAAAAAGCAGAAGAACCACCGCCAAAAAACCCGCAAATTTCATCACATAATTTACAATAGAAAATTTTCCACCATCTTGGTTGCTGCCAAATTGGTCTTTCTCATTGGCAGATAAAATCCTTTTAACCTCATCTTCTTCTACAACCTTGGTCTGTTTTTTGTCTTTGATTAATTCGTTTAGATAACTCTCATCATATTGAGGAAGTTTTTCCTTACTTGCTTTTGGGCGATTAACACCATCATTCTGCGCCCAACTTTTTGATCCCCTTGGTATATAAATTTCTATTTTTCCATTATCATAATTAAGAGCTACCTTATCTTCTTTTCCCTTGAGCGAAAATGGCACTAGGGCACGAACTCTTACAACTTGCTTATCATACTGATATGCCATAATAGTGGTATCAAACCTGCTGCCTCCGGTAGTTATTTTCTTTTCTATTTTGGGCCACACCACCGATTGAGGTATTGACACTTGAACAATACTGCTTCCTGCTTTATTTAATGAATTTTTAATCAAAAGCTTTGGCTTACCTTCAATGGCCCCTTGATATAAAACAGATATCTTTGCCGTTGCATTTGAAATCAAACCATGCTTTATATCAGTGATTTTCACTTTTGCAAAAGCAGAGAGGGTTAAAAGCATTGAACAAATGTAAACTAATAATCTCATAACCATCCTTCCTTCAAGCCTAAAATTTAAATTTTTAAGCTTTTAGAGTCTCAATCCTTTCTATCGGACTAACAATTTCAGTTAGGCGAACTCCAAACTTTTCATTAACAACAACAACTTCTCCTCGGGCAACAAGTTTGCTATTAACCATTATTTCAAGTGGTTCACCTGCTAGTTTATCTAGTTCTAGGACAGATCCCTGTCCTAACTGGAGAAGTTCTTTTATGATTGAAGTCGTTCGACCTAGCTCAACAGTAACCTTTAGCGGTATATCTAAAATAAAATCTAGGTTTTGCACCTTCAGCTTGTTGAGGGCATCATCACCGCTTTGAACTTGGTCAGCAAGTTCTTTGATTTTTATTTCATGAATCTCAGCAAGCTTTTCTACCTTTTGATCTTCTTCATTTTCTTTTGTAGCATCTTCTACATCACTCATAAGTTCATCCATTTTTTGTTATTTATCGGCCCCAAGAACCTTTGTTACTTGAACCGCTCTATTTCCTTTAAAAACACCAATTAAACATTTCATTTTATCAACCCCTTCGATTGAAAGGGTTACCTCACCAGATGCTTCCTGGTTTAGTGGAATAATATCTCCTACTTCCAACGTAATTAAATCTCCAATGGTCATTTCTGCCTCGCCAAGCTTTACGACCATGGTTGCCTTTGATTCATTGATGTGGCCATTTATCGCATTTGTCCAAATACTATCGGCCATATCGTTATCGGTTTGGAAGCTGGAACTTAGTTTTTGTTTGATTGGCTCTATGGTGGAGTAAGGTATTACCACCATAATGGTTCCAGACGCCGCTTCAAATTCGACCTCTAGGGTCGTAGCAATAATAACATCCGAAGGTGGAACCACTCCTACAAATTGTGGATTAATTTCAGTACGCAAGTATTGGGCATCAATTCTATGAACAGGTGTCCATGCCTCTTCTAAATCACCAATTGCCATATCCATAACTTTCTTCAAAAAAGAAAGCTCAATTTGGGTAAATTCCTTTCCCTCAATTTTTGTAAATGGTCTGTCGGTACCACCAAAATAGGAGTCAATTATGGCGTACGCCAATTTTGATTCAAAAACCAAAAGAGCAGGGCCTCTTAGCTCGTTAAAGCGCATAATACACATACAAGATGGGATCGGTAGAGTGTTGACAAATTCACCAAACTTCAATAGGTCCGTAGAGATCATTGAAATTGTTGATATTTTTCGAAGCGAATTTGATAAAGAGACTCGAAACGATCTGATAAAGCGCTCATAGATGATTTCCAAAATAGGCATTCTGCCACGAATTACTCTGTCTTGGTTGGTTAAATCATAGGGCTGTATATTATCATCACTCTCTTCATCATTATCAAATTCCGCACTATCAGAAAAATCATCGTCGTCACTGCCACCATCATTTACAGCACTAAGTAGTGCATCAACTTCATCCTGACTTAAGACTTGGGCCATAAATCCCCTCCTGGGATAAATGTTAATTCAAATTATTATTTAATTTGAAAACCTACATAAAAAATATCGATCACACTCCCTCCAATCAAGAAAGTATTAATCGCTGACTTTATCTCTTCCTTGAGATAACTTTTTCCTTCTCTTTTTAAAAGATCCTCAGCTCGCTTTGAGTTTAAAATACTAATAATTGTATCCCGTATTTGAGGTTTACGGGCCTTAAACTCCTCTTCATCAGAGTCCTTGCTAAATTTCAAGACTGCATGCAGCCTTACAAAGCGTCTGGGGCCATCACCTTGAGCTAGGTTGGCGGTAAACCCCTCCAGGGCAAAAAGGATTCCATCCTCTTCCTTGGCTTCACCGGTCTGTTCAACCTCTTTATCTGTCATAGTAGCATTTATTTCGCTTTGAATGAGTTCTCGAAGAGGCGGTCTATTTGCCTCTTTCCGATAAGACATGAATTGTACGTAACCGATTCCTGCTAATAAAACAGAATTCACAATTAAAAAAATTGTAAACAAGGGGTTAGACACAAGTTTTGCATCCTTTACCCGACTAAATTCTTCTTCATTTAATTCTTCACCGGCCATTTTCCACCCATGGTAATTTTTTCCTGTAAGCGGTTGACGTTTTGCTATAAAACATCAGCTCCTGTCAAAAATTATACATGTGGGCCCAAAAAGTCGCAAGTAGGGGGTAAAATAGGGGTAAATTCTACCCACCAGCTGTCATAATTATGACAACTTAGTGAGTAGAACTTGAAGATATTACAGTTTTAAAATGCCGCGTTTTTTAAGCTCTTCTATAATTTCGTTAAAATAACTAAGTGGATAAGCTCCTCTAATTGGTATGCCGTTTAGCAAAAATCCTGGAGTACCCTGCATACCAAACTTTGCTGCCTCTTTTTGATCTTCAGCAATTCTGTTTTTTACAACATCAGAGTTAACATCTTTGGCAAGCTTGTCCATATCAGCACCCATTTTTTTGGCCACTTTTTTAAAGTACTTTTCACCAAGCTTTAGCTTACTTTGATTTTCATAGAGCTCATCATGAAATTTAAAGGCAAAGTCGTTTTTTTGCAGTCTAAGTGCTTCATAATATTGTGATGCAAGCATTGCATTTTGGTGAAAGCTAAGGGGTAAGTGTTTGTAAATAAACTTGACCTTAGTGCCATACTTTTTAAGAAAATCCATAACCGTCTTATATGCTCTAGCACAAAAAGGGCATTCATAATCAGAGTACTCTACTAAGGTAATCGGTGCATCCATCCCACCATTTCGAAGGGCCTCATCTTTTCTAATTTCTGGCTTGAGTGGATTTTTATATCTTTCTTCTAGCTTCTTTTTTTCCTCTTGTTCTCGCTGCTTGGCCATAACTGCCTGAGATGCTTTTGCTGCTTTTTGGAGTGCTCCCATAAACTCAGCAGGATGAGCATTAATGGCCTGAACCAAAATATCGGGGTTATCCTTTAGAGCTTTTTTAAGTTTTGTATTAAACTGCTTATCAGACGTGCATCCAAATGTCAGAAGTAGCAGTCCAGCAATTATGCCAGACAATACCTTATTACTGCCTATACTATTCATCACATTATCCCTTTGTTGGTGGTAGATTAACATATTAATATCTTAAAACATTCTAAGTAAATAAGAACTTTAGTTCAACTGTTATTTTTTTAAGTTAGATTCTTTGTCAACTTGTTCCTGTAAAAAATCTAGGTATTTATTGAATTGATGACAATAAGGCCTAATGTTGCTAAAGCCTATTAGATGTACCCTTGATTCGTGGGTTCCTTTTAAAAATCCTCTCATTGTGGCAAAAATTGCAAAAGCTGGTACAGACACTTTGGAATATAAGTGAAAGCTTAGTAGAAAAGATAGAAGTACATGAAATATAATTACTCCCCACAAAATAAAATCTAAGATTATCTTCTGCTCTTTAAAAAAATGGTTAAATGTTGCTGATTGCTTTAGTGCCTCAATAGACAGCTGAATAATGTTGCCATAAGTATCCACAGTAATGATGTATATTCCAATTATCGCACAAATTGATGTCATCAAGATAAACACCGAAAATTGCAAAAAATACCCTCTCTCAAACACTGGTTTATGAATCTTTGTGAATTTTTCGGGTATCTTGGTCTGTAACAGTTGCTTATGAGCTATAGCATTATCTGCAATATTAAAAAAGTATTCACTAAATACAGTTAAAAGCCTCAATTCACTAAAAAAATCCGGATCATACTCGCAAATGTCCCCTTTTGCATTTCTCCTATTTTCACAATAATTTCCAATCAATTTAAAAGGTCTCACCAGCAATTCCGAAATATAAGCTCCAATTACCCCGTTTATAACAATGAATATAATTAGGTAAGGGGTTATATCTACTAGTGAGGAGAGAATATAGTCAAAATAGGCCACCCGAAGCTCATCTATGCGAATAAACCCATTTACCTCAAAAAAAGCCAAGTTAATTCTTAGAAACATCCAAATAAGTCCAGATAAAATGGTCAGAGATAGTACCGGAATGGTCATCATTTTAAGCACAGTGACCATACGGAATAGAGAATTATCACCAAATAAGTTTTTCAACTTTTTGATGTTCCAAATCTTCTGCCACTCAATATCCTTAAATTTACTCACTAGTACCACACATGAAAGCGTAAATAATTTTAACACCTGCTCAATCTTTTTAATAGATATTATAAGCTAAAAGAACCCTTCTGACATCTATCTAATTAATTTTACGGATTTTTGTATTTTGGCACGCGCTATGCATTAAATTAATGCATAAATTATTTTAAGCTGGAGGAAGAGATGAAAAAACTAACAAACTTACTACTAATTGTGCTTTTACTATCAGTTGTAGCATGTGGTGGAGAAAGTAGTGATAACAAAATTATCAATCGAGAGGCCTATAGTGGTTCTGCTGCCCAAGAAGGTGGAGTTGGTAATGTACTATCTTCAGTGTCATGTACGCAGGGTGGATCTCGCTTTGAGCTTCGTTTTTCTGCCCCTGCAAGTAGTGATAACACCACAGTACGTGGTCCATTTACTAGAAACCACATAGCCGGTAGTGTTACCGATGTTTATGTTGGTGTAAGTAAGCAATGGGGAGATATCATGACTGTTAGAAAGCTAGCTAACAATGGTGGCTTTAACATTACCCTATCAATGTGTACATTTGGCACCTTATTACAGCCAAATTTTAACTACAGAGATATGAGGACTAACAATAATGGAATTATACTATATGACCATGCCAATAATACACTTGGAAGCGTAGACTCCTCTTGGGTCTACCTAACTCGTGAGACATATACTCAAAACAACACAACTTACAGAGAAGCTGTAGTTGAAACCATCTTCACAAGAAGCGACGTTAGATAATCAAAATTGTAAACCATTAGTAAATTGACCACTCTATATATAACTGACAAGTTAGAGTGGTCTCTTTACAAAAAACTCAACTAAAAGGCCGTAAACAGTTTTTACATATGCTCAGGTTATTAGCACCACACCTTTTACAAATCACTCAATATCTCATCTATCTTATTGAATTTTAACACAACCAGCCTTTGGCACGCTGCATGCATTAAAATAAAGTATATAAGTTCAAGCTGGAGGCAAAAATGAAAAGACTACTTAATGTTTTCGCAGTGCTAGTTTTACTATCGACATTAGCTTCATGTGGTGGAGACAGCTCAGACAACAAGATTGTCGACAGAGGCACCCATAGTGGATCATTGGCCCAAGAAGATGGCGTGGGAAGTGTTTTATCTTCGGTATCATGCTCGCAGGGTGGATCAAGGTTCGAGCTTCGATTTTCGGCCCCTGCAAGTGGCGATAACACCACAGTACGTGGCCCATTTGCTAAAAACCATATCGCAGGTAGCGTTACTGATGTTTATGTTGGAGCGAGTAAGTCTTGGGGAGATGTCATGGTGGTTAGAAAGCTTGCCAATAATGCCGGATTTAATATTACCCTGGCAATGTGTACATTTGGCACACTTTTACAACCAAACTTCAACTACCGGGAGATGAGAACAAACGGTAATGGAATCATACTATACGATCACGCAACTAATGCTGTTGGAAGTGTTGATTCTTCATATGTTTATCTAACTAGAGAGGCATATACGCAAAATAACACCAGCTATAGAGAAGCTGTTGTTGAGACTATCTTTGCTAGATTATAGACTTCCCGGTTAATAAAACTTCAAAGAAAATGAAAAAATCCTCCTATCGCCACAAAATTTTAGTCGATAGGAGGATTTTCGTTGATTTTTCTCCTATCGCCCATTATTATTAAGCTATAGGAGGATTATTTCATGACATTTATCGGCAGAAGCACAGAAATCAAAAAACTTAGGTCCTTGGTCAAACTACCTCACTCAACGATTGGTGTCATATATGGTCGAAGACGCGTCGGCAAAACTACTTTGGTCAAAGAGGCATTCAAAGATCACAATGTACTATCATTTGAAGGACTAGAGGGGCAGAGTAAACAGAAACAAATCAGAAACTTTCTATCACAACTAAAAATTCAAAGGCCAGATTGTAAACAATGCAAGGCCTCGAACTGGTCAGAAGCATTATTGTCTCTACTTCCACACATAGACTCTAGCAGTTCAACAATAATATTTATTGATGAATTTCAATGGTTAGCAAATTATCGCAATGATCTTATTTCCGATTTAAAAATGGTTTGGGATCAATATCTCTCTAAAAGAAATAATATAACTTTAATCCTTTGTGGCTCTATTGCATCATTTATGAAGGACAAGGTCGTTCACTCAAAAGCATTATATGGAAGAACTCACCTAACAATCAATCTACGACCATTTAAACTTAAAGAGATTAAACTGATGCTCAAAGGTAGATCATCTCAGGAAATTATCGAGGCAAGCTTATGTCTTGGAGGAATTCCTAAATACCTTGATCTTTTTCAATCCTATTCATCGCTACATCTTGGACTTGAAGAATTAGCATTTTCCCGGAATGGTCAACTTGTAGAAGAATTTGACAAGATATTCTTATCTCATTTTGGCAAGAATGAACATTACCAACAAATTATGCAAGTTCTTGCAAAGCACCCATATGGACTGAGCAGAAAAGAGCTTGCTAAAAAGGCAAAAATACCTGAGGGCGGACAGTTGAGCAAAGAACTCTCTGACCTTCAATCTGCTGATTTTATTATGGGACAAACACCATTTCACCATACGGTTAACTCTAGAGACATCAGGTATATTCTTAAGGACGCATACTGCCGCTTCTACTTTTCTTTCATTAAACCTAATTTAAAAGAGATAGATTACGGGCTAGAGAATATATTTTTGGATATAGTCAATACACCGGCGTACTATAGCTGGCTGGGCCGCTCTTTTGAGTATTTATGTATGGATCATGGTAAGGAACTTGCCGAATTATTGGGATTTTCTGCAGTTAAATATAGAGTCGGTCCATATTTCAAATCAAAATCACAAAGTGCAAAAGGAGTACAAATTGATCTTCTGTTTGATCGTGCAGATAATGTTATAACGATCTGTGAAATGAAATATAGAAGTTCTCATATCGGAGTTCAAATAATTGAGGAGATTAAGAAAAAACAAGAAGTCCTTGAAAAAACCTTTAAAAAAACAATTCACAAAGTCTTGATAACCAAATCAAATCCTACACGTGAGCTCATTGATCAACACTATTTTCATCAAATTATTCAAGTTGAGCAGCTGCTAATTTAATTAAAAGCAATAAGTTAACGCAATTTCGATTCATGTCAACCTGAAAACACTCATGAGTAAAGTAAGGTGCACCTTATTTTACTCATGAGTGTTTCCTGGGTATGTGATTAAATGATATTCCTATTTTTTCTTATAAAAGATCGGGTAAGCGGTCTTTTTATAACGTTTTGTCAATAAACGAAATAGAGACGTTTCTGAGTCCGGATTAATCTCACTACCAACTGCGCCCCTTTTAACGTTTCGGTTTCTAAGGCTATTTTTATACCTATCCTCAGCAGATTGAAATTCAGCATTACCCATGCCATCCAAACCAGAATCATCGCCATCTCCTACGACACTTCCACTACCAAATCCACCGGCGCCAAAACCATCACTCAAGTCGCCATAATCGTCTTCATCGTCAAATTCACCGCCTCCAAACTCGGAGCCATCTACCCCTTGAGCCGTCTCCATGCTCTGCAGGGCCTTAGGATCGCCTTTTATATTTGCTGCATCTTTAAGTATGGAGCTACTAGATAGTGAACCAAAGCTTTTGACGTTCCCTTTGGGTCTATATTTATTGCTTTTAGAAGCTGTACTCATATTGAGGAATTTATCGAAGTCTCCCCCCTTCTTTAGGTCGTTGATTGTTGCTAGCCTCATTGCTGCGACCATTTTTCTGCCACGGTTCCTAGCTTCTCTGCCGGACGAGATACCCCCATCGGTACCAGTTTTTGCCTTTATATCACTCATAGTCTTGCGAATTAGATGTTTCATCGCCTCAATTTGCTGTCCCACTGGAGAGTGAGGATTTACAGTTCCAAACCTTGATAGACTAAGGGAAGACTTTCTTGCTGAGGCTGCAGAGGATGATCCCATGCCCTTTTTCCCAAATCTACCACCACGGCCACCGCCCATAGCAGTACTTCCACCAGCACCTAAGTTCACATTGCTGCGGCCCAAAGCACTGCCACCAGGACCACCTGCTCCTGCTCCACCTGCTCCGATACCACCTGCACCTGATCCAGCACCGCCTGCTCCAGCACCACCTAGAGCTACTGAAGAACTCCCAGATCCAGAAGCACCGCCAGTGCCTGCACCACCACCAAGTCCGCCAATTCCTCCCAGTCCATCAGAACCGGCACCACCTGCTCCGGCACCTCCTGCTCCAGCACCTCCTGCTCCAGCACCTCCTGCCCCAGCACCTCCTGCACCAGATCCTCCTGCACCACTGCCACCACCGGCACCACCACCTAAGGTGTCTGAGCCTACACCACCTAATCCATTAATGCCGGCCATACCCGGTCCACCGCCTGCACCGTCTAAACCAGACCCTCCTAAGCCTCCTGCGCCTAAACCACTTCCCGAGGTGTCACCTAGAGCATCTAATCCTCCGTCGGTTATATCAGTGTTACCAAAGTCAAATGTAGTTCCATCATTTGTATCAAACTGAGCTATGACTTCACCGAAACCATCGTCATAAGAGTCTGCATCATCAAGGGCATCCATCATATCTGTCATTGAGTCTTGCCCTTGAGCTTCTACCATTCCTAAAAACTCTGCTCGAACTTCAGGTACCTCAAACGATAATCTCGACTGTGTCATAGCAGTTATTCTATGTTGTCGATAATATTGAAATGCTTTAGAACCTTTCATAACTCCAAGGCTGGCTTCGAGTTTCTCTACAGTGTCCATTTTTTTCACATCATTGCCGTCGGCAGGGGCATCACCCGCAGCATACGCACTAGTGACCATAAAATCTGTGATACGCCCTGAGATAAATTTTGCTTTTTTAGAGAGGTTGCCCATAAGATCATATGTATATGGCAGTGAAGATCTTGCTCCATTTAGGATTCTAGATAAATCTAAAACTTTTATATACGCATTTAATCCCTCTTCACGATTGTTATGACTTGATAGAGTCATTACACTCATCATGAAAATATCTTCTCCCCACTTATCTTCAAATTCAGCAAGTTGTTGCTCATACAGCAACTCCGCTTTTTGTAAAGAATCGATCTGGGCGCGATACTGTGCTTTATTTAAAAACTCTGGTCGTAAAGTTACATCATTGCCCTCACTATCACTTTCAGGTGGGGGATCTTCTTTTTTATATCCAGGCCCAGGACCAGATGCTGGGAGTGTTTTCATCAAATTATCTGTCCCCTTTAGTACTGATAGCGGACAGTTAAGTCCAGCACCAGGACTTGTAGCGCCACACCTCATGTGCCCATGGATGTTGGCTGCTACCTTTTCCTTACTGGCCTGATCTTTCCCTTTCATTGCTTTAAACATCTCCATCAACATAAACCCCATCATTACAATTGACATTACGGATGTTACATCTTTGAGGAAACTTTTTGCTTTTGCTGCCCTATGTGCAGATATGTTTGCATTACATTTAGCTGCTGCTGCTGCTGGACACGTACCTGCGTAAGCCTTATCAACCAAGGTACCTGTTACTGCATCAATTGCATTATCTTTAAGCTGATTAATAAAGGTAGTTTTTTGTTTATCATTATCAATTGGAGTAAGTAGTAAAGATGACTCCTCCGGCAGGGTTGGCAATATAAAGGATAAATCTGGATTCCATTGTTTTTTAGTATTTGGGTCTTTGCGTCTGGGATTTCTTGTTATTGGCTTACCTCTATTAGTTTCATAATACTGACCATAACGACTACCATCAGCACCAACTGTTACATTTTTGGTTGGTCGGATCGGATAAGCTTCCCCCGCACCCTTGTCAAATTCCCACAACTCTGGGGGATCTCCTACCCATTTTCTTTTTACAGCGTCTCCGGTAGAGCCATCCATATAAGATTGAGCTTCTGCTCTTGAAAAAGAAGTATCAGGCGTCATTCCATCCCCTGATGGAGAAGGTTTTTTCATCGGTGGTGGATCTGGTAAATTATCACGGGCCTTTTGTGCCTGATCTGCAATTTTTTGCTCTTGCTGCTTGAGATGCTCCTTATACTTTTCAACATGTGCCTCTTGTTTTGCTTGAGTCTTTTCAATTTTTTCCTCTACAGCTTCTTTCTTGGTTTCAGCTCTTTGCTCTTTTTTAGAACAAGCAGAAACCGATCCTCCACCCTCTGCAGGGATACCACATGCCTTACAAGAAAAATTTTTCATCTCTTGTGTCTTGTCACAAACCTTTGCAGTTGCCTTTTCTTCCCCAATATTTAGGTTAGAAATCATATTGGCCATTTGCAGGGCCATCATCGCCATCTGCATGATCTGCATAGTGTTGTCTTCTGCTTCTTCTGCGTTCTCTTGTCTGGCTTCAGCTGTCTCAATCTCCTGTTCGGCAACCATTCTGACATAAGTCATCATTTGCGCCATTGAGTCTTTGCCCTGTTGCAAAGTCTCGGAAGACTTTACCATTTCCTCGCGAAGCATCTTGGCTCGTTGCAAATTTTCTACTTGATTATTCATTGTTTGATTGGGGTCAATATCAGTTTCCATAATCCTATCGGCAGCATCACTGTAATCAGTGGCATCGATCATTTGACTGGCAACATATATCGATGCCGCTGCGGTGTAGAGATGGTATGAAACACAGCGAACATCACTAATATCTTGGCAACAAAGATCAAATGCGGCTGAGGCCATAACTCCTGTTTGCTCAGCATTTTTTACACCTGAAATTCTCATGTCACCCATCATGGAATTGGTTAACATATAGTCACTATTTAACGCACCAATTGACTCCATCGCTTTTTGCCTTGCCTGCCTGGCCAGTGCAATGGCAACATTTGATCTCTCATTTATTTCGCTAAGTAGACCTGCCACTGCCTGAAAGGTTTTTTCGCGGGTTTCATTGGCCGAGTTTTGTATTTCCGTTGTACCTGAAACAGAATCCTCTGCAGTACTTTGAGCATCATGAGTTCCAGCATTTAAGTCATCTGCCCTTTGCGCCATATCATCTATTCGAGCACTGGGATCTCTGGCCTTTTTTAGGTCATTACAAATTTGCCCACAACTAGCACCCTCTTGCCCTTCTCCACTTGAGCGTCCAGCACAGGCCCGACAACTGCAGTTACTCTCCTCACATGCTTGATGTAATTGTGCAATTTTAGTACTTCTTCCCATCATATTGTCTCTGGCTTTAGCATAAGTTTCATCTGCCGCTGATTTTAAGCCATCACCATCATCTTTTAACCCACTAGCTGCATCACTTACCGCACTAGTTGCATCAGCTAAATTGGTTGTGAGTGATCTCAAAGCAGCGATATTTTCTGCTTGCTTGGTCATAAGCTGCGCCTTACAGGCTTCATAAAATAGCTTCAGGGCTTCGGCCTTTAATATTTGAGACTCCATCCTTTGTTCATCTGTGGCGAGTAACTTCGAACCCTTGTCATTAAAGAGGTTGAGTTTGCCAATATTATTAAGAGCACCTTCATTTTTGTCACTAAGCCCGGGAACACCAACTGTTTCAAATCTCGGAGCATCTTCATTATTATCTGATCCTCTATCTCGTGCACTTTCTGCAGCCTCCCTGTTTCGAGAAGCATCAGAGTCTGACTGACCTCTTGGAGTACGTTCGCTGGTGTCTGACCCTCTATTTCGGGCTCTTTGCGCAGCTTGTCTATTCCTAGATGCAGCATTGTCTGGTCTGATACCCCTTAAGGCATACGCGACTGAGGGTTGCAGTTGCCAAAAAAACAGACAATAGCACAGTACAATGGTTGTAGTACTTTTCATAAATGATTGGAAATTCATCTCATTATCCTTAATTAAAAGTTTTTCACCTAACTATTTAGCGCTTTTGACATCTTTAGTTTTTTTCTCACTTTTAATGTCTAAACGAGTATATGCGCTTTTATTATATCTTTTTGTCACTATAACAAATATTGACACATCCTTGTTTTTGCTTATCTGTGCGTCTTTGAGACTAGAAATTTTGTCACCACTTAATCCCTGTAAACTCTTTCTATTTCTAAATTTTAGGCTTTCTAGATTTGCCAAATCCTTTAGGCTATCTAAACTGTCAAAATCAAAGTCCATATCCACAGATACGTTACCATCTCTAAGTGAGTTAAAACCGTTTATATCGACAAGATCCAGTCCTTCATCCCCGAAGTCGAATTCAAGCTCCTGTTCTTCCACAACACTAACTTCTTGACCACCTGCTGAACCTGAACCTTTAGCTCCTTTTGTTGAGCCACTTCCATCACTGCCTGATCCGCTACCGGAGCCAATTCCAGAACCACTACCGGACCCTGAACCAATACCGCTGCCCGATCCACTACCAGAACCACTTCCTGAACCGGTACTACTAATTAGTGATCCCAAGCCTACATCATTTTTATCTGCATCTTTGGCAAGCTTACCATTCATGAAATCTTCAAACGTCCCTTTTTGCTTCATGATACCAACTGTCGCCTCTCGCATCGCCGCTAAAATTTTCTCTCCCCTACCCCTTACATCTGAATCACTTGATATTTTACCCATACTTCCATCGACGCTCCATAATCCTTTTTTGGTATTTTCAATAAGCTTTTTCATAGCTTCAATCTGTGCGCCGACTGGTGAGTTTGGATATAGGGTACCCCTGCTTGACATTCTTCGAGCCGAATTTCTCGCCGTTGCAGAGGTTGATGATCCTATTCCCTGTCGCCCATATCTTCCACCGGTTTGTGTGCTACCCCCTGCACCTAAAGTTACATTGGACCTACCTGCGCCGCCGCCACCTATACCATGAACGCCTTTACCGTTGATATCAGCCATACCGCCGATACTTCCTGCACCGCCTGCTGATCCTCCAGCACCTCCGCCTCCAGCACCTCCGCCTCCAGCACCTCCGCCTCCAGCGCCTCCAACACCAGCACCTCCAGCACCTCCGCCTCCAGCGCCTCCAACACCAGCACCTCCCGCCCCACCGGTTCCACTACCACCACTAGCTCCACCTGCACCTTGACCACCTATACCGGCCATACCTCCAATACCACCTGCTCCTCCAGAACCCCCAGTGCCGGCTCCGTTGATACTATCTGCGCCTACGCCAGTCAATGCAAGGCCCTCTCCACTTCCAGCACCAGAGCCTGATCCAAGTGAGTCGTCTCCAACAGTACCCAAGTTACCAGCTGAACCAGAACCCCCTCCCAGAAGACTCCCTAAACCATTATCACCAAAACCTCCTGTATCCAGTGCGCTCGTACCTGTTAGTCCCCCTGTAGGAATGCCTGCTGTTGTATCTACCCCTAATGCATTTAAACCACCCGTATCTACATCGAAGTCGTCAACTGATCCCATCGCTAAGTCATTGCCAAGCTCCATATTTACTGCATTTACTTCAAACTGATCCAGTATATTACCAAAATGATCGTCGTATAAAGACGCATCATCTATGGCATCCATCATATCTGTCATTGAAAACTGCCCTTGTGTCTCAACCATACTTAAAAAATCTGCCCTCGATTGTGGTACCTCAAATGAGATTTTCGATAGAGTTGTAGCAGTTTTTCTATGTTCTTCATAATATGTGAAGGCCTTGGTTCCTTCCATCACACCAAGACTTTTTTCCAGCTCAGCTATCTTTTTTAAAGCTTCATTTTTGCTACTGGCAGGAGTTGAAGAACTTGCAGCATATGCATGTGAAGCCATTAAGCTGGTTAAGCGATTTGTTAGAAATTTTGCCTTGTCTGTAAGAGCACCTAACAAATTATAAGTATATGGCAGTGAAGAGTTGGCACCATTTATGGTTCTTGAAAGATTGAGTACCTTGATATAGTGATCGATACCACTATCGTTGCGCTCTCGTACACTGGAGCGAACCAATAGTTCCATCATAAAAATATCGCTGCCCCAAAGCTGCTCAAATTTCGCTAATTTTTCATGGTAATCGCGCAACACCTCCTCCCTAACATCATCACTCACCGAAGTAGTTGTTGGTGCCTCTTCTTCTGAGCCATTTAATGGTTGCCCATATTGCTTTTGTTCTGTAGGTGGAATAGTTTCCATGAGATGTTCAGCACTGTTTAACGTTGCCAGAGGGCAGGTTAGTCCCGCACCAGCTTCAGTTTTATCACACCTCATATGTCCGTGAATGCTTGCTGCTGTAACTTCTTGTGCGGCTTGCTTTGCTCCTATAAGTCCTTTAAGCATCTGCCCTAACTGAAATGCCATCATTGCAATCGAAGCTAAAGATAATATATCCTGTGCTTTTGTAAAACCACTTGCTTTTAGAGCATTTGCATTTAATCCTGCACATATCCCCGGAGTAACACATGCACAAGGAGCACAATAAGCATACACATTTGAACCAAAGATAAGATTAGTTATTGCATCGGCTGTCTTATTGCACATGTTGTATACATATGACTGATCCTCGGGGGCAGGAGCTAAAAATGATAGATCAGGATTCCATTGTCTCTTTACTGGGCCTCTATAGTTTGAAGAATCAAAACTGTTGGGATTATAGGATTCCTCATTTAACGCCGCATTCATCAACTCTTCATTCTTTGGGCATTTGTCACCACAATAAAAATTAGCACTAGCTTTTGTCAACGCATCCTGTCGTAGTTTTTGTTGCATTTGCTGTGATGCTTGAGCTGCTTGTGAAATGTTGGCACTTCCCGAGTCACCAGATAAAAATCCCGCAGCCCCTGCTACTCCTGCAACTACCGTCCCTGTTGTCATAGCTCCTTCAATTGCACCAATTGCTCCCGGCGCTGAAAGAAACTGGCCAGGGGATGAAAGAAACTGGCCTGCAGATGACAAGCCTGATGATATACTGGTGCCTACACCTTTGACTCCATTTGATATCAGTTCAGGAGCATTGGCAACTGTATCGACTGCTTTGCTCCCAAATGCTTTTACACCGTCCACAAAATTGGTAACTTTCTCTTTAACGGCTTCAATCGCACTTTCTATCCCTTTTTTAATCGAGGTTGTAATGCCCTGCTTTGCTCCAGATTCTGCTGTCGTCTGCTGAGTTTTTGCATTGTCAGCTTCACATACAGGTGAAGGATTTGGACAGGGGGCACAGCACGTACTACAGACTGATATCGCACTTTTGCATTCGGCAGATTCTGAAATATTATATAGGTTCTCTTTAACTACATCTAAATTGTTAACCATCTGAGCTACCTGTAATGCCATTCCAAGCATTTGCATCATCTGTCCAGCATTCTCATCAGCTGCCTCAGCATTATCCGCTCTTGCTTCTGCAGTCTCAATCTCCTGCTCTGCAACCATTCTTACATAAGTCATCATCTGGACTAATGAATCCTTGCCCTGCTGGACAATTTCTGCTGACTTCACAATTTCTTCGCGAAGCAGCTGTGCTCTTTTTATATTTGCCCTTTGGTTATCCATATCATCGCCAAGTTTTTTTTCCATTATGGCCTTTGCGGCACTACTGTAATCACTAGCATCTAGTATTTGGCTAGCAACATAAATAGACGCTGCGGCAGTGTACAAATGATAAGAAACACATCGAACATCACTTATATCGTGACAACATAGATCAAATGCTGCTGATGACATAACTCCCGTTTGCTCGGCATTACCGATGCCCGAGATTCTTAAATCTGCCATCATTGCATCTGTTACTTTGTAGTCACTATTTATCGCACCAATGGCATCCATTGCCTTCGCTCTGGCCTGTTTTGCCTTTTTTATGGCCACACTCGCTCTCTCATTTATTCCTTGAATCATTGCATGAACTGCCTGCAAGGTGCCTTCTCGTGTTTCACTGGTTGAATCCATAACATCACTACTACCCACAACTGCACCTTGAGCTGTACTTTGGGCCTGGTGAGATCCAGATGAAAAATCCTTGGTCTTTTGCTGAAGCGCTGCTATCTGTGCTTTTTCACTCTTCTCATATGCAAATTTTTTGCAGATTGTATTTCTACAGACGTCTCTATCTGGATTGGTATTAATATTAAATGGATTATTTTCTCGACATACTGATCTATCCCCTAAACGCTCACATGCATTACAGCAACAATTTTTTTCTCTACATTGCGTTCTCAAATCTGCAAGAAGCTTCTGACGATCCTTGGAAGTTTGCCTTACAGTACCCATGGCGGATCCCGCAGCACTTTGCATTTGTGTATTGGAAGAGTTTAGCCCCTCTGAGGTCTCATTTACTTCATCGGTTGCGTCTGCCAAATCGGTTGTAAGAGATTTAAGAGCGGAAAGGTTTTCTTTCTGCTTTGTCATAAGTTGCGCCTTACACGCCTCATAAAATAACTTTATGGCTTCTGCTTTTAGTTTTTGAGACTTTTGTCTTTGAGCATCTGTAGTAAATAACTTACTACCCTTTTTAGAAAACAAATTAAGCTTACCAATGTTATCCAGAGCGGCTTGATCTGCATAAACTACAGATGGTTGCAGTTGCCACATAAATAAGCAATAACAAATAAGGAGGCTCAAAGCTCTCCGACCAAATGAAAAATTATTCATCCCACCTATCCTATTCTTCCTCGTACACTAGAGGGTACGCTGTATCCCGGTAACGTTTACTTACTATTTTAAAAAGAGATCTTTGCCTATCTAGGTTTATCTCTTGTGGCTTTTTCTTTTTGCCGCCTTTACCGAGTTTTTCTTGTAAACTTCTTCTATATCTTTGCTGAGGAGTTTCTAATTTTTTTAAATTTTTCAGACTATCTAAAGTTTCATCAAAGCCTATGCCACCTCGCCCTCTACTATCCTTTGAAAGAGCAAATCCTCCGCCATCATCACCAAAATCGCCAAATCCTCCGCCATCATCTTCGAAGTCAAATCCTCCATCGTCATCATAACCTTGCTTACCATCACCAGAGCCTGAACCAGATCCTCTTGCTCTACGACTTGAACTTGCACTGGCACTAGAGTCTTTGCCACTTCCTGCACCTATCCCAGAAGAAATCCCAGATCCGCTGCCAAATCCGCTGCCAGAGCCGCTTTTACCGGACCTGCCTCTTCTTCCCCTTCTACCTTTTTTACCCCTAGAAGCTAATTTGTCGTCATCGGAGTCTTTGTATTTTCCGGCCTTTTTCAAAGCATCGATTGTCGCTTGGTTCATGTGGTCCAAGATTTTTTTACCACGCTTGGTGACATCATTATGGGATGAAATTCGCCCCATATTGCCATCAACGCCCAGTAGACCCTTTCTGGTATTTGCAATCAGGTTTTTTATTGCATCTATTTGTTTACCTACTGGTGAGTTGGGATTTATGGTTCCCATTTTAGACATATTTTGTGCTGACCTTCTTGCTGAAGCTGAAGTGGAGTGACCCCGCCCTTTACCGCCGCGTCCTCTGCCACCTACACGAGAGCTTCCTCCAGCACCTAAGTGCACATTAGTTCTGCTGCCGCCTGCAACAACACCTCTACTGCTGCCTGACATGCCTCCAATTCCACCCATGCCTCCTCTTTGGCCCGCGCCCCCTGCGCCACCTATACCAGCTCCACCCTGCCCAGATCCTGCACCTTGTGAGCCATTCATGCCACCAATTCTACCCGTACCATTTACTCCAGATCCACCTCGAGAATCAACCCCCACACCTGTTCCATCTATGCCGCCAATACCACCCATACTGCTACCTGGAGTCCCGCCAACTAAGTTATCTCCTCCAACACCATTTTGTGTACCTCCAGGTCCAATAGAATCATCTGCTAATCCTCCCAGTTCCCCTTCTGTTATCGATGATACACTCCCCAAACCACCACCTGAAGTGTCATCTACAACTGATTCGAGACCACCCGCTGCTACATCAAAGTCCGAATCAGTATCTGTAATATCAATATTACTGTCTCCAAGATCCATGCTTGTACCATTTGGGTCAAAATTATCTATGAGTTCCTCAAAATGATCATCGTATAGGCTAGAATCATTTAAGGCGTCTAACATGTCGTCCATAGCAGATTGCCCTTGACTCTCAACCATTCCTAAATATTCGGCCCTGGACTCTGGTACCTCAAATGAGCTGCGAGACAGGGTTGTCGCAGTACTTCTATGTTGCTGATAAAACTCAAATGCTTTTGAGCCTTCCATCACACCTAGACTTTTTTCAAGTTCTGCAACTGTTTTTAAGGCCTCACTTTCGCTACTAGTTCTAGCGGCATAACTCTTTGATGCCAGCAAGTCAGTTACACGACCTGCTAGAAAACTGGCCTTGTTTTTAACTGATTCCAATACGTTGTAGTTGTGTGGCAGAGAAGACACTGCACCGTTAATCAATCTCGAAAGATCTAGCACTTTGAGGTATTCACCAAATCCTTTATTTTTTTCACGCAGACCAACCTGAACCAGAAGGTCCATCATAAAAAGATCATCCCCCCATTTTTTCTCAAAAGCTGTAATCTGTTTTTGAAACTCTGACTCTATATCCTCGATACTTTTTCTATCAACTGGATCAAAAAAAGTAGTCGTATTTCCATCTGGTGCACTTCCATACTTAGAGGTCTGCTCCGTCGGCTCTATTGTATCCAAAAGATTGTCGGTACTATTTAGCACCGATAAGGGACAAGTTAGACCCGCACCGGCCTTTGTTTCACCACACTTCATATGTCCATGAATATTTGCTGCCAATTGTTCTTCGTGGGCCTGCTCTTTTCCCTTCATTCCCTTTAACATTTGCAGCAGTTGAAAGGCCATCATTGCAATGGATAGTACAGACAATGCGTCTTGTATGTTTGTTTGCGCACTAGCCGCTGAGGCAGCTGAGTTAGCAGCGGCACAAGGTGCCACGCAGGTACAAGAACATCCACAAGCTTTTGCAGTTGGACCAATTATAAAATCACTCAAGACATCCACTGTATCATTACAAACTCCAGACAAAAAAGATGGCTTTTTATAATCAAACATTGGAGTCATCGGTGCTTTTGGACTTGGTAGATATGATAAATCTGGATTCCATCGCTTCTTAACTGGAGCCTTATAAGGCAGCTCATCACTGAGAAGCACCTCATTTTTTGTGGTATTATCCAACGCTTCCACTGCATCATCTGCCGCTGCCCCGCCTCCACTGTCATCACTAGCCTCACCTCCACCTCCACCTTGAAGCATCTGCATTCCTTGCATGGCCATCCCCCCTAATTGAGCGGCTTGTGAGGCTGTAGAAACAAATGATTGACCGGCAAGTTCTCCCACCTTACCAGCTGCAGTGCTGGCCGCTTTTCCTATGGCATCAGTGGCCTTACCGGTTAGCTCTGCCGTCTTGCTCATTAGAGTGCTAGAAGTTGCGGACGTTGAAGCTTTCTTGGCTGCCTGTTTTGCTTTTGTCGCATTACTCTTAGCATTGTCTGCTTCACATGTGGGAACCATGACGGGTGGACAACCGCATATACAAGAAGCTTGCACTACTCCTTTTTTTGCCTGTTCCGTGGTATTTAACATCATCTCTTTAACTACATCGAGCTTACTAATCATCTGTGCCATCGATAGGGCCATCTGTAACATTTGCATCATCTGATTTGCGTTTTGACTGGCAGCTTCTGCATTATCCTGCCTTGCTTCTGCCGTCTCAATTTCTTGCTCGGCCACCATTCTTACATAGGTCATCATCTGCGTAATTGAGTCTTTTCCTTGCTGAAGAGTCTCAGCCGATTTCACGATTTCTTGCCTTAAAAGTTGAGCTTTTTTTAAGTTTTCAACTTGGTCATTCATTTCCTGATTGGGATCAATATCTGTTGCCATGATTTCCTTGGAAGCACTACCATAGTCACTTGCATCCAAGATTTGGCTGGCAACATAAATTGAAGCCGCAGCTGTATACAGATGGTAAGAAACGCAGCGAACATCGCTAATGTCCTGACAACAAAGATCAAATGCTGCTGAGGCCATAACTCCCGTCTGCTCAGCATTTCCTCTACCAGCAATCCTGATATCTTCCATCATTGCATGAGTTAATTTATAGTCACTATGTACCGCACCTATTGCCTCCATGGCCTTTACTCTTGCCTGCTTTGCCAGACTAATTGCTGTCTCAGCTCTTTCATTAGTTTCAACAATCATAGCTTGAACGGCCTGAAAGGTTGCTTCTCTTGTGAGGTTGGTAGAATTCATAACATCTGTAGTACCTACCACTGCATCCTGAGCTGAGTTTTGAGCACTGCTTGTTCCAGCTTGAAAATCCTTTGCCTTTTGTTCCATGGTTCTAATACGCGCCTGTTCGCTTTTTTCATAGGCATAGTCTTTACAGACAGTGTTGTTGCAATATGCTCTGTTGGGATTTATATTATTTCCAAATGGGTCTCTACAAACTGATTCATCACCTCTGCCTTCACAAGTAGAGCAGCAACAGTTTTTAGTCCTACACTCCTCTCTTAATCCAGCAATTCGCGCTTTACGTGCATCTGAAGTTGCCCTGACAGTCGAAGTAGCCTCCGATGCCGCTGGATCTAATCCACTGGCAGTAGTGTCAAGGCCACTAGTTGTCGCATTAACAGTTGCAGTGGCATCAACGAGGTTGCTAGTTAACGATTTTAAGGCGCCAATATTTTCTTTTTGTTTAGTCATCAGCTGGGCCTTGCAAGCTTCATAAAACAACTTCATCGCCTCAGCTTTTAACTGTTGTGACTTCTTTCTTTGAGCATCAGTTGCCAGAAGCTTCCCACCTTTTTCAGAAAACAGATTGAGTGTACCAATGTTTTCTAGTGCTGCATTTGAATCTGACGTTTCTGATACTGACTCACCAGCAGCGTATACTATAGAGGGTTGTAACTGCCATAAAATCAAGCAGTAACAGAGAACCAAACTAGTTATTCGATGAATGATAGATCGATTTTTCATCCTACATCTCCAAATTAAATTCTATTCCATGACATCATAGAAGATGGGGTACGCACTTTGTTTGTATCGTTGTGTTACTATTTTAAATATAGATGTTTCAGCGTTTTGATTAATTTCTGCCGTATCAAACTTCCCATCTTTTTTATTTCGTGCAAGCAAATTTCGTCTATATCTTTCTTCCGCACTAAGTCCGCCGCCTTCATTATCACCAAATCCCTCGGCGTTTATTCCTCCACGGCCATAGTCATCTTTTGAGTTACTAAAAGAGTCGCCACTGTCCATATCTCCAAATGCGTCGCCATCACCATCGCCATAATCGTCTGAATAATCCCCATCATCGAAAGCATCTTCAGCTTTCTCTGCTTCATATGGGCCTGCAGCTGTCTTTCCACCGCTACCGGACGAATAGTCAGATGAAGAGCCACCTGTAAGTGACCCCAAACTACCAACATTCCCCTTGGGTCCACGATACTTTCTTTTGCCCTTTGCCAATTGCCGCATTTTCATCAACTCATCAAATTTACCATCTCTTTTTAATTTCTCTATTGAAGCCTGTCTCATCACTGCTAAAATCTTGGATCCCTTCTTTCTAACGTCCTCATCAGAAGTGAGTCCACCAAGTCTCCCATCCTGCTCCATCAGACCTTTTTTAGTCTTGTCAATTAGAGCTTTCATCGCCTCAATTTGTCTACCCATCGGTGTGTTAGGATTCAAGGTCCCCATTTTTGATATATTTTTCATTGAGTTTCTGGCCGATGCCGATGTTGAGCCCATACCTTTTCTACCAGACTTGCCACTGCCGGTCCTTGTGCTTCCACCAGCTCCCAAACTCACGTTGGTTCTACCTAAATTAGATCCACCAGCAGTACCACCTGCACCTTGAGAACCAGCGCCTCCAATACCTACGCTAGAGCCACCAGAACCAGTCGCAGAATCTCCACCAGTGCCAGAAGCACCACCTGCTCCACCTCTGACATCGGCCATACCGCCTACTCCACCTGGACCACCTGAGCCTCCGCTTTGTCCACCAAGAGAGTCACCTCCAACACTTCCAGATGATAGACCTCCTGCTTGGCTACCACTACCGTTAGTTGAATCACCATCAACCCCACCTAGAGTACCAAGACCACCACCTGGCCCACCGGAATCACTACCTACTCCTGAAAGTCCACCTGATGCTTCATCGAACCCGCCATCTCCAACAGCATCTAAGCCACCATCTCCAAGCTCCATACTTAATGCATCATTGGTATCAAAATTATCAATCAATTCATTATACTGATCATCGTATAAACTAGCGTCGTCCAAGGCATCCATCATGTCAGTCATGGAACCCTCACCTTGAGTTTCTACCATCCCCAAATAATCCGCTCTCGTCTGTGGTGTTTCAAATGCACCCTTGGACAAGGTAGTAGCCGTGCTTCTGTGTTGCTGATAATAGGTGAAAGCCTTCGTACCCTTCATCACTCCAAGACTTGCCTCAAGCTCTTCCATTGTTTGCAACTTAACATTATTGCCATCAGCTGGGCTTCCATCTGCTGCATATACATCCTCGGCCACAAGCTTTATAAAGCGACCAGAAATAAATTTTGCCTTTTTAACAACCGTATCAAATAGCTTGTATGTATGGGGCAGTGAGGAGTTTGCTCCATTAACTGCCCTAGATAGGTCCAAAACCTTCAGGTACTCATTCATCCCCTCATCAGGACCGCGATAACTGGACAATAACATCACACTCATCATGAAAAGATCGCTGCCCCACTTTTTCTCAAACTCTACAATCTTTTCGGACTTTTTATCAGGTATAAGCAATGAATTTAAATCGTTACTATCATCTTCAGGTGGCAATGGCTCTACTGGTTCACGCTTACCATAACTTTTAGTCGATTCAGTTGGAGGCACAGTTGCAAGCAGATGGTCTGAACTTTTAAGTACTGATAAGGCACAATTTAAACCCGCACCTGGACTAGTTTCATCACACTTCATATGTCCATGAATATTGGCCGCCATCTGTTCTTTGTGAGCTTGTTTTTTTCCCTTCATGCCCTTTAACATCTGCATTAACATCATCACCATCATAGCAATTGACATCATGGACTTGACTTTTTGCATCGCAGATTTTCCATCGGCAGCCTTTGAAGCTGCTTTAGCTGGAGGGCAAGGAGCACAATTTACAGCTGCATTTGCTTTTGTAAAAATGAGATCACTTAACATATCCGACGCTTTATGACTAAATCCTACCATGTAAGATTGGTTCTGCTCAAAATCATATATGGGCCCCAGTGGCACTTCTTCCCAAAAAATATTTGCTGAAGGATTTGTATACTTGACTTCACCAGCTTCAATCACTGGCTTTCGCTTTGGCTTCGGCGTTGGCATTGGCACGCCACCACTACCTGGACTGCCTCCACTTAAGAGACCACCTATAGCCTTATTAACATCTGTGAGCATCTCTCCACCAGCTTGAACCTTATCTGCAACAAAATCTTTGGCGCCATTAAATGTATCTTTCATCTTACCCATAGCTTTTTGCGCCCAACTTTTTTTAGCATTGTCCTTGGCTTGCTGTGCAGCTTGCTTAGCACCTGTCGACTCACATTGGGCCTGTTGGCCCTTGGCACTTTGATCGGAGCCACCACATGAACCACATGCACCTGCTTCTTTTCCCTCGACTGCATTACCCTTTGCACAGGCAGCCTTTTGTTTACCAACATCCATCTTACCAATCATGTCCGCGAGTTTCATCGCCATCATCGCCATCTGCATGATGTTTGAGGTATTATCGGCAGCCTCTTTTGCATTATCTTGTCTTGCTTCTGCTGTTTCAATTTCCTGTTCAGCGACCATCCTGACATACGTCATCATCTGAGTGATGGAGTCTTTGCCTTGCTGAATAGTCTCAGCAGACTTTACCATCTCCTCGCGAAGCATCTGGGCCCTTCTTAAATTTTCAACTTGATTATTCATTTCTTGGTTTGGATCGATATCCATAGACATGATGTTCTTTGAGGCTTTACTGTAGTCAGACGCATCTATTATTTGACTTGCAACGTATATTGAAGCTGCCGCTGTATAGAGATGATAAGAAACGCAGCGTACATCACTTATATCGCGACAACAAAGATCAAATGCCGCTGAGGCCATAACTCCAGTTTGTTCTGCATTGGCAACACCTGCAACTCTCATATCATCCATCATGGCGTTGGTTACAACGTAGTCACTATTTAGCGCCCCAATAGACTCCATCGCCTTTGCTCTTGCCTGCTTTGCCAGAGCAATAGCACTTCCTGCTCTTTCATTAATCCCGGATATCATTGAGCTTACCGCTTGAAAAGTACCTTCTCGCACGGCATTGGCAGTGTTTTGAGCTCCTACAGTATCAGAGACTCCGTCCTGTGCGCCATTTTGAGCATCTTGAGTGCCGGCTTCCATTATCTCGGTTCTTTCTGTCAATGAATCAATGCGGGAATCTGCACTTCTTAGCTTTTTTAGTTCACTACAAACCATTGAACAGCTAGCACCTTCTTGTCCCTCGCCACTGGCCCGCCCAGCACATTGCCGACAACCACAATTGCTATCTTCGCATGCTTGAAATAAGTCAGAAATGCGAGTATTTCGAACCACAGTATTGTTTCTTACTCTCTCATTTGTCTCTTTGGCAGCAGTCCGCAAATCATCTGTAGCACCACTTAGGCCTTCATTTTGTTCACTAATTGCACTCGTTGATTCCGCAAGATTACTTGTCAGTGATCTAAGGGCCCCTAAGTTTTCCTTCTGCTTTAGCATCATCTGTGCTTTACATGCCTCATAAAACAGCTTAATGGCTTCCGCTTTAAGCTTTTGAGAAGCTTGCCTTTGCTCATCTGTCGCAACTAATTTTGAACCTTTTTCTGAGAATAAATTTAGCTTTCCAATGTTGTTTAAGGCGGCATCACCCTTATCACTTAATCCAGGGACACCTGAAGTACTTGGTCCACTACTTCCTTGACTGTCAGAAGTAGATTCTTCTTGACCTCTATCACGCGCCCTTTGTGCCCTTTCTCTATTTCTAGAGGCATCTGTGTCTGATCTTCCTTCTGGGGTGCGTTCGGTGGTATCATTGCCTCGATCCCGTGCTCTTTGTGCCCTTTCCCTATTTCTAGAAGCATCGTTGTCTGGCCTATTACCCCTCCTGGCATACACAACTGAGGGCTGCAATTGCCACAAAAGCAGGCAGTAGCTAAGTATAATGCTTGTTATTTTTTTAGAAAATTTGATGTAAGGTTTAGTTTTCATAATAAACATCCTATCCATAAGTAACTACAAGTATTCACATCATTTCATAACCTATTATTATTTTAGTACTCTCCTTGGAAATTGCCACTATTACTTAACTGAAATGAAATATAAATTTAAAAAATTGAATATCAAGCAAGCCGAATACCCGTTAAAAACAGTACATTATGACTTTAAGCTCGTGTTGGTTAAACTCACTCATTAGATGAATTTCTTGAAAAAAAATTGCCAACTTTTTGTGACAATTTCCAACTACAGTAGTTAATTTTTCGTTGTAGGCTAACTTTTAAACAGTCTAAGAAGTGAATCTATATATGTAAAAATAGTGGGTTAACTATCTTAAGCACGCCATAGTTTGATCATTATCAATCATAGAACCCTCGCCAACATCAGAGCCCTCTTTAAACTTAACTACCGCTACAACATTTTGGCCATCAGCATACCTGAAAGTGAATTGGTCAAAACTTGGATATGATTCAAGTGTCTTATAAATCATTTCAATGCCATCATACTGATCGATAAACACATTTGACTCATCAAATTGATGGATTTCAGTGAATTCACTGTAATAAAACTCATAGTTAAATCCACTCTCTTCATAACAGATAAAATCAGGCTGGTTTGCAAAAACATTAAATACAAAGACCAAAGAAATTACTAAAGTTAAAATATTCATAAGATGCCCCCCTTAATTGAACAATTATATTTGCCTCTAACATGACAATCACGCTTTGAAAATCCCCTGGTACAAATTATTCACAAGAAGTACTTTGACAAACCATCTCCAATTATATAGCAATATCAAAAAATCACCATTATCGGAGGGCATTTATGAAAATCACATACCTATTTATAATTCTATTTTCACTTTCTGCTTCATCACTTTTACTTGCCAGAGATTACTACGGTGAAGTTGAAGAATATGAGACTGAGCTCATTCTCTCTTGTTTTGATAGGCCAATCTGTACGGCAAAAGTACAATTGTGGCAAAGACCTTTTGGGCAGAGTGCCAATACTGTCAAAAGCTTTTCAATGGTTGGTGTCCAGACCAATGACCGGCTTCTTCTAACTCAAAAAGATGAATCCTTAACTACCGTCTTGGATCTTGAAATTAGAAAATCATCAAGCCCACTTGGCAGCAAATATTTGTGCACAGTTGTATTTTTAGGAGATCTCAAGTGGAATGATGTAAACTATGATGTCTTCATAAAAGAGGAATTCGTAGTCTTAGACCAAAATGAGTGTAATAAACTATAATTTCTACAACTCCATTTGCAGTTATAAACTATTGTAAATACTCCTATTTTTATGTTTATGCCATTTTGCTACAACAAAATAGCCAAATAGTTGTAGCAGATGTGCTATAATTGCTACAACTATTGTAAATAAAGTTGTAACAATGACAAAAAAAGATTCATTTCAATTCCTAAGTAGCGATATCTGGCTCAAATATACTCAACAGAGGTATACTCCTGTTGATCACATTAAATACCGACTAGATAATCTAGGCCTTAAAAAACAAGATTGGCCAAAACTTCAAATGGATATTCAAAACTATAGAAAAGTAGGTGCTATTCCATTATTTTTGAGCACTATTGATAAAAAATTTTGGTATTTTCCAGCTGACTGTATTTTAAAAAAAGTAAATGAGATTGAAAGCTTAGGTAAAGGCCTCTTTTATAAAATTAAAAGTACCAAGACCTTTCAAGATGAATTTCTAGCAAATGCAGCTATGGAAGAAGCTATTACTTCTGCAATTTACGAAGGAGCAAATAGCTCAAGGTCAAAGGCAAGAGAATTAATTGCAAATGATTTAATACCTAAAAATATTGACGAGTGGATGCTACTTAATAACTACAAGGCAATGAAGTGGATTAAATCAAACTCCCAGCTAAATTTAACAAGTGACCTGGTGACCAAAATTCACAAAATTGTAACCAACAATACACTCGAAGGAGATGATGCTAATTTTTATGGCAAATACCGAAACGACACAGTTTATGTCGGAAATCATCAAGGGATAGATCATAAACAAATAGAAGCTGCCATAAACGAGGCCATTGAGCTAACTACAAATAATAAACGTTACTTGCACGGCTTAATCAAGGGAATATTTCTGCATTATTTCTTGGCCTATATACACCCATTTTTTGATGGAAACGGCAGAACTGGCAGAACACTATTTTACTTTAAAGCAATAAAAAATGACTTAAAGTTTATCGAATTGTTATCTATATCTGCTCACCTCAAAGAACATGGTAAGCAATACGAAAAATCCTTCGGCTTAGTAACTAAATATGATTTAGACCTAACCTACTTTATTGACTTTTGCTTAGACTCTCTACTGGCAGCACTCATCAAGGTTAGACAAAAGGTGGATTTTTTAATCAGTATAGGAAATCTAAAAAAATCCTATCAGTTAAGACCCAAGCAAATTTCTCTTCTACAAAAAATGGCCCTAAATAAACACAGGGCCGTATCCATTAATGAGTTTGCTACAAGTATAAATCAATCTCGCGAGGTAGCCAGAAGAGAGCTTAAGGATTTAAGTACCAAGGGCTTGTTAAAAGAGATAAAACGAGGAAAGAAGTTCGTCTATTTCATTCAAAGTAAAAAATTAAAAGAAATTGTGTCATCTACTCTCGTACCTTAATGCCGAAAACAAAAGTCCAATGCCAAAAAAGTTAGAAATTAAAGAAGATCCACCATAGCTTATAAATGGGAGATTTAGCCCCTTGGTAGGCAACAGGCCCAAAACAACACCCATATTCAAAAAAGTCTGAAGGGCTATGGTGAAGATGACGGCAGCAATTAGTACTACAGCGACCTTCTCTTTAGCATACATTGCAAGCTTTAACCCTAAGTAGATGAATGCTATAAAAGTTAACACTACGGTAATTACACCGATAAACCCCAACTCTTCCCCGATCACACTAAATATAAAGTCGTTGTGTGCCTCCGGCAGATAAAACAGCTTTTCATTGCTATTTCCAAGCCCTGTTCCCCATATGGAACCATTTGCAAATGCCAGATATGATTGAATAATTTGAAAACCAGAAGTCTTGGGATTTTTCCATGGATCTAAAAATGTAAATATCCGTTTAATCCTATAGGGCTCAGCAAATAAAACTGTAAATCCTAGTAAAACCCCACTGGCAAAAAATGTATAAAAATGTTTTCTGGGAAATGAACTAAGAAAACAGACAAACCCGATAACGACCAAACAAATAATAAATGAACCATAATCAGGTTGAGCAACTAACAGCCCAAGGGGAAATAACAAAGTAAAACTGTACTTAACTTTGTCTTGGATAGATAAATCTTTAAAATTTTCAAATAAGTAATACGAGGATAGAATTAAGGTAAATTTGATCAACTCTCCAGGCTGAAAACCAAATCCTCCAATACCAATCCACCTACTGGCCCCTTTAACTGTGATTCCGATATGGGGGACAAAAGTTAAGATCAGTAACATTGAGCAGGCAATATTAAAATGAAAGCTATACTTAATCCAAAATCCAAATTTGGTACAAGTTAGAGTGTAGGCAATGGCCGCCCCAGTTAGTACAAAGATAATCTGTTTTAGAAAAAAATGTCCTGAGCTGCCAAAAACTTCCTTGGCATACATATAGCTGGATGAATAGACCATCACAATGCCAAATACATTAATTGCAAGTAAAATAATTAGGAATATACTGGCGGTCTTACCGACATTACTACTGTTTTGGTCACTATAATTGATATACAAGCTTTTTATAGTAATTACCCCTCTCTTCGTAATCTCGGAAAAAGTCCGTACTACCATTACCTGGAGACAATAAAATTGTATCACCAGTTCGAGACTTTTGGTAAGCAAAAAGTATTGATTCTTCAAATGATCCGACGATGAAAGTTTGTGGATGCTCTCCTAGTGACCTGTTCATCCTTTCTTTACTCTCACCCACTAGAACCAAAACTCTTACATGCTTGATTATATCGTCAGCATAGACACCGTAATCAATCTCATCGCTGCTATCTTTGCCTCCAGCAATTAATATGATTGGGGTTTTAAAAGACTTTATACTTTTAATCAACTGTTCCATCGTCTCAGACTTTGAGTCATTGTAAAAATATACTCCATTTTTTTCCAACAAAAATTCAAGCCTATGAGGAATGCCTGGAAACTTCTCAACACAGGTTTGAATAGACTTATCTGAAACATCCAAGGCCTTGCAAGCTGTAATGGCCGCTAACAAATTCTCACGATTTTCTACTCCCACAATTCTCATTGCATTAACTTTAAACTCAGAATGAAAGTAAATATTAGAGTGAATTCTTCTATTGTGAAAATGAGTACCTTGAATCTCATTAATGACCCCTGCTGTCACAAACGATTTTCTCGAATACCAATATGTTTGACAGTGTGCATGCCTAAAAAAGGTATTGTTTGCCAAGTTCTCAAAATTTACAACCAAGATGTCATCCGTCGATAACGCCTTGATAATACTAAGTTTTGTCTCAATATAGTGTCCCGCAGAATTAAATTGATCGGGAGAAAATTGCTCGCTTATATTGGTGAAGACAACAATCTTTGGATGAAAATCCTTCAGCCTGCGCATTTGCAGTGCAGACACCTCTACAACCACATAATCAATATCTTCTTTATGCTGAAGCATTGCAAATTCAATAAAGGGGGTGGTATTTGTCCCACCTACAAAGACATTTTTTCCGTCGAGCTTAAGCATAAAGCCAATCATATGTGAAACTGTGGTTCGACCATAACTACCACAAACGGCAATAATCGGCTTCCTACACAATCTATTTGCTAGACCAAATTCACTATAAACTTCTTTGCCCTTTGATCTTGCCAATTCTAGTTGAGGAATATCTGGATTTACTGAGGTGGAGTATACAATTACATCTGCTGCTAAAAAATCATCTTCCCGATGCTCGCCAAAAGTCATCATGGGAGTGGGGTTAATTTTTTTTAATTTTTTAACTGCCTTGTTAAGATCAAAAATTGGCTTAATATCAGTGACCGTTATCTCGCAATCAAGCTTAGAAAAGAAATTAATTAGAGTAAAACCCGTTTTACCAACACCAACAATTAGAACTTTTTTATTTCGAAAACGCTCCATATGATTTGTCTCCTCCTATCTTCTCTTTTTTTTCTTATCTCATTTTTAGGGTGGCCACAGACAAAATGGCCAAAAAAATACTGATAATCCAAAAGCGGACAATCACTTTGGGTTCTGGCCATCCAATCAATTCAAAGTGATGATGAATTGGTGCCATTTTAAAGATTCTTTTCTTTCGCAGCTTATATGATCCCACTTGCAGTATCACCGAAACAGCCTCTACCACAAAGATTCCACCGATTAACACATATAATATTTCATTTTTTGTAATCACTGCAATTACGCCCAAGACTCCGCCCAATGACAAGGATCCCACATCTCCCATAAAAACTTCTGCCGGGTAGGAGTTATACCACAAAAATCCTACACCAGCACCAATAATAGAGGCAGCAACCACCATCAGCTCTCCGACGCCCTCCACATAAGGTATATATAGGTATGCAGCAATTTCTCTGTGCCCCGCAACATATGCCAAAATTCCCAAACTGGCGGCACTTGTAATAATGGGACCTATTGCAAGCCCATCTAATCCGTCAGTTAAATTCACAGCATTACTAGATCCAACAATAACAACGGCAATAAAAAGTATATAAAAATGCCCCAAGTCTATAACGGGCCCCTTAAAAAATGGGGCATGAAGCGTGGTGTCAACCACCCCCAGATTTATAAGTATATATCCCGCAATAACTGCAGTAACAAATTGCCAAAGAAGCTTGCCTTTTGCTGAAATACCGGCAGTACTTTTTCGAATTACTTTGAAGTAATCATCTAAGTACCCAAGAATAAAATATGACACTCCAACTCCCATTGTGACAATAAAGGGGATTGAGTAGAAGTTTCCACTAAATAAAAGAGCAACCAAGATACTCCCTAAAATGAATACTCCTCCCATGGTTGGAGTTCCTGCCTTTTTAAAGTGTGATTCCGGGCCATCATCGCGCACAATTTGTCCAAACTGTTTTCTTTTCATGAAGGTGATAAAGGCCTTACCCCATAAAATTGAGATTATAACCGCTAATAAAAAAGCAATAATGGATCTAAATGTTATATAACGAAATATATTAAATATATTGAAATCGCGACTTAATGGGTAGAAAAAATGATAAAGCATTACTACTTTATATCCATTAAGGACTCTAATTGTAAAGATCTACTTCCTTTAATAAAGAAACGATTGTACTTCTTCAGTGCTTCTTTCCAATATTCATTCAAACTTTCTTTTTCCAAAAACAGATGACAAGGACTTGCAAACCCTGATTCATAGTCTCTACAAAATCTACCAACAAAGGCAACATTGATTACACCCATTTTACCTAGCTTCTTGCCAACTTGCTGGTGAAGCTTTGAAGAGTCGTCCCCCAACTCATTCATGTCTCCGACTATAAACAAAACATGTTTTAAATCTATTTTATCAGCTACGCATTTTGAAACAAATGACTCTACAGAGACAAGCATCGAAGAAGGATTTGCGTTATAAGCATCCAGAAATATCTGCTGGTTTTCACCTATTTGATGCCATACTGAACGATTATTTTTTGGTTTAAACTCAGTGGCAAGCTGAATCAGCAGCTGATGATTTCCCGGAAACAGAAGATTTGCAAAAATGAATGCACAGGCCATGTTCTTATAATTATGTGTACCAGTTAGATATTTATTATTTATGTTTATAGGCCCACAATCATAGTATTTGCTACCATCTTCGGTGCTATTAATTTCTAGGTGATCTTGAACAATATTGATAGCAACAGTGTTCCCTATTATTTTTTCAACATCTTGCCCGTAATATATCAAGCCATCTGTCTTCTCCAACTTTTTTAAGTAATCATCATCTCCGTCGACGATAAATTCGCCTTTTTTTGCAGTATTAGAATTAACGCTATCAAAGAGAATCCTCTTTTCTGCAAATACCCCAGCTTCAGTCTTAAAAAACTCTAAGTGGGAGCTTCCAATATTTGTAATCAGTCCAGCATTTGGTATTGCAATATCACACAATACCTTTATTTCCCCTGGATGGTTGGTGCCCATTTCGACAATCACTACTTCATGCTGACTGGTAAGTCCCAAAAGAGTAAGCGGCACTCCAATATGGTTATTGAAATTTCCCTTAGTTGAGTGCACCTTACCGGGCATTACTCCATCTAAAAAATGAAATAGTATTTCCTTCGTCGTGGTCTTGCCGTTTGATCCCGTAATTCCAATGATTTTTGGCAAATTTTGGCCACACAATTGATTCTTCCAATCTAAAAGATGCAAATGGGCAACCTCTTGAAGATATTCCAACGTATCAGTAGCTGCAATAAACATGACGTCTGAGTAAGTGCTCTTTAGTGTATTCATTTTTTCAATATTACTTTTGCTACCTTGAAAAACAACTACTTGGCACCCCTTTTCTAGCACACTTGAGGCATAGTCAAATCCATCAAAATTTGGTCCCGTTAAAGCAACAAATATGCTACCTGACTCATAACTTCTTGAATCTGTAGATACTGCAAAGCAAGACTTTTCACTTATGTGTGATCCTTTAAATACATTAACAATCGTTTTGGCACTTAGTAGCGTTTCAATACAAATCATACAATACCTAAACTTCTGGTGTAGCTGTCTACAATTTTAAAATCAGAAAAAGGGTGTTTAACGCCATCAATCTCCTGATACTCCTCATGCCCCTTGCCCGCAATAACTAAGATCTCATCTTCTGTCATAACTTTAAGTGCCCCTTGAATTGCTTGCTTGCGATCAACAATGGTCTCGACCATTGGATGACTAATACCTGTCATGATATCACTTATAATTTCATCTGGGCTTTCAAATCTAGGATTATCTGATGTAACATAAATCTTATCTGCCATATTACTGGCCACTTCCCCCATTAACTTGCGTTTGGCTCGGTCTCGATTTCCACCACAACCAAACAATAAACTTAATTTATACTGCGGGAAACTATCCTTTATTGCTTGTACAATGTTTAAAAGTGCATCTGGAGTATGAGCATAATCAATTACAACTGTTTTGGTACCCAGATCTATTAGTGAAAATCGCCCCTTTGGTGTTTTCACTTTTTCAATATCTACTCCTGAGACACTTCCCCAAAGAGATTCATTTAACTCTAGAGCTAACTCAAAATTGCTCCTAATGAAACTAACCTCAAACACTTTTGGTACATCAAATAAACCCCTTTGCTTAAGGGTCTTGGCCTTCTTAATAATATCCAAAGCAGTCGGATCACTTTTACTAACAATTTTATCTTTTAATTCATCTTGATCACAGGGAATCAGTAAATTAGATCCTTTTTTCAAATATATGGATAATATCTGCAACTTAGCATTAAAGTAAGACTCCATATCCTTGTGATAATCCAAATGATCCTGAGTGAAATTGGTCCAGGCCGCCAAATCCATTTTTAAATCATAAATTCTTTGCTGTTGTAATCCATGGCTAGATATTTCAAAAAAGATGACATCCACAACTTCCTGATATTTATGAATAATTTGTCTCATTTGGATGTAAGAAGGGGTCGTTGCTCCAGTTTCATGATAGGTGTGCTCACCCGCTACGTTTACTCCTAAGGTCCCAATACTCAAACTTTTTTTGCCAAGTAGGTGTGCAATTTGAGAGGCAAAATTGACAACTGAAGTTTTCCCGTTGGTTCCCGTTACGCCTACAAACTTAAATTTCATATCCATCGGGTACAATTTATCTAAGATCGCTTTTTGAGCAAAATAAAAGTTATCGTCACCCACAACTATTAAGTTAGTTACTTGCTCTGATAACGATTCTGGCAAGTCATTTGTTATAATTAGACAATTTTGAGCATCTAAATATCTTGTTTGAAATAGAGAAATAGAGTTTTGTTGCCCTGTTATCCTGTAAAAGACGATTTGATTATCTTTTGCTCTTTGCAAGTCAGTTGTAACATCATCTAATTGCAAACTATCATCAACATTTACTTGCTGGCGTACAAAAGGCTTTAAAATGGATAAAAGTTCTTGTTTATTCATAGGTCGGAGGAGTGTAGATTAATTCAACTAATGCATTTTCTTTTAAAACAGAACCGGCTTTTATACCTTGAGAAGTAACAACTCCCATTCCTTTGTGGATTATTTTTACTGTAACTTTTAGTTTTTTACCCAAGCGAATTGCTGATAATTTATCAAGTCCTAAGAAATTTGGCATCCGTTTTTTTCCCAGAATCCTGGTAGTTGCAGACTTTCTCTCTGCAACTGAATCCATCGCTTTATCCTTGCTAAATACCTGTTTGAAATTTTTATGTTTGTACAGAATGTGTTGGGTAACTTTTTTGAAAATTGGAGCCGCTACATTATTGCCATAGTAAATTTTCCCCTTAGGATCATCAGCATAAGCATAAACAACAAATCGATTATCTATGTTTACAGGAAATCCTATAAATCCCGGTATGTATCCCTCATATCCCCCGCTTTTGGCCGGTTTTTGAGCAGTACTAGTTTTGCCTGCAATTTTGAAATGGGGAATACGCGCATTATCACCTGTCCCATCTTCTACGGCCTTAATTAACATTTTGGTAAGCTCATCTGCCGTGCTCTGAGAGATAATTCGCTCGCTTATTATATTTTCACTCTTATTTCTTCTCAAGATTGTAGGCTTAATATAAACCCCTCCATTGGCAATAGCGGCATAAACCGCCAACATCTGTATACCGGTGGTGGCAATTCCTTGACCGAAACTGATGTTGCTAAGAACAAGTGGCGAAATATTTTTTTTAGAGGAAAAGATTCCTCTGGATTCCCCAGGAATTTGAATTCCAACCTTTTGGCCAATTCTAAACTTCAACAATGTTTCTTTTAACCGTGGAAAGGTTAAATCAAATGCAATTTTAGTCGTTCCAATATTTGAGCTATATTGTAAAATTTCAGTCATCGACAGCCACTCAAACTTCTTTTTAGTTTCTGCCTCGCTGATATAGTGCCCTCCAACCATATACTTGCCACGCTCACAGTAATAATTTGTATCTGGTCTGGCCATTTTGTGCTCAAGTGCAGATGCCACTGTTAAAACTTTTAAAATCGACCCCGGCTCAAATGGATCACTTATAAAAGCTAGCTTGCGGTATTCAGCATTAGAGTTTTTAATCTTATTAGCATCAAAGGTGGGATAATTGGCAATTGCCAAAATTTCTCCAGTCGTTGCGTCTATCACACCAATTCCACCCTTAGTGGCCTGAAATTCTACAACCATTTCCTTAAGCAATTTTTCCGATAAGGCCTGCAATTCGTTATCAATTGATAGATAGATATCTTGTGATTTATCTCCGCTTTTTTGCACCTCAAACTTTATCGGCCTTCCTTTTGCGTCTTTTAAATACTTTGTTATCCTTGCCTTTCCTTTCAACCTCTCATCAAAATAGTACTCAAGACCAGATAAACCCACATTATCCACACCAACAAAACCTAAAACTTGTGATAATAGTTCGTTATTTGGATAAAGTCTTTTGGGAACCACCTCAATAAAAATTCCACCTTCACTACCAAGCTTTTTTACCTTTTTTACTTGCTTTTTGGACAACTCGATCTTTCTTGCAAGCCAAGTATACCTAGTCCGCTTGTGAATCTTTTTCATTATTTTTCTATACGATAGCTTGGGGACAATCTTTGATAGCCTCTTATAACTTTTTTTGCCCCCTTTTACATTTTTAGGAATTGTAAAAATACTATAAGTCTGTACATTAATGGCCAGTGGCAAACTATTTCTATCATAAATATTGCCTCTGTTTGGATATATCTTACTCTCTCGCAATATTTGGTTTGTAGAGTATGCAATCAATTTGTCTTTGTTAACTATCTGTACGTACGATGCTTTACTCATAATGAGTAAGAATAAAAAGGAGATACCAATAAATGTTGCAACCAATCTTTTTTTTATCATATCCTATCAGTAAGACTGTTCCCTAAAATTTCACACTACTTTTATCTTACAGCAGGTTCTATATAAACACAAAAATTTGTCTCTATTTAACTATTTAGGGAATTACAATAACCTGACTCTCTGTAGGTCTTTCCAAGTGATATTTCGATGCTAGTTTTCTCAGATTTTTTACTGACAACAGTTTAGCCCTCTTGGCCTTTAGCTCTTTGTTTTCAAGCTCCAATTTTGTATATTGCTTACTAACATCCATTATTTCATAATCGAGCTCAACCGCTCTCATTCGAAATAGCACAAACAAGATTCCTAAAACTGTTATCGTTAAAAATATTGGAAAACCTTGTGAGCTGAATAAAATCCTTTTAGCTATCGCAATTGAATTTGAAAGATTTAAAAGACCGTTTCTTAGTTGTGTAGTGTTTGTCTTTAAACTTTTGACCACCATTTTATCCCCTCCTTGGGATAATTTTTTATGCTCTCTATTTTGATTATATATCAGTCAGGAAAAAAAACCATGTTTATTCTTTAATGGTCCCAGTTGTGTTTAAAATTAACTGTCTCACGGCATTTTAAGGTAGCATAAGCTTCAGCTTTATTTAATTCATAAGGCTTTAACCACTTATCAATCAACGATTCTTTAAGAAAAATTGGAACGCGATCATGCCCAGCTGCTACAACCTCTTTTGGCGCTTCATCTGTAATTACTGCAAATGAAAAAATCTCTTCTTGCCCATCCTGTGAGCGCCAACAATCCCACAGGCATGCCGCCCACATCACTTCCAAATTATCTGGAGCAAAATACGCCAATTCTTTTTTTCCCTGTCTTGGAAGATATTCATAAAACCCTCTAAATGGCACTAGAGCATGATTTTTCATAAATACATTCTTCCAGGCCCTGCGCTCCTCCAACTTATCCAACCGAGCATTATAGGTATGAACCAAAATTTTTCGGTTTGTCTTGGGATTAAGCCTCCTATAACGGTTTGACTCCGAAAAAGAGGGCAAAAGCTGATATTTCATCGGCTTAATAATCCTTTGCCCCTTTTGTTCCATGAATACTATCGGTGCATAGCAATTTGGATATATCCGACCTTTTGTATCCAGACCTTTGTACTTCTCAGGATCTTTAGAAGCCATCTTATAAAAGCGGTCAAAATCATTTTGAGAGACTTCTGCCTGAAATCTCGCTGCCAATTTTTTCAAATTAATATCAACTTGCAGTGAAAAACACATAATAATCTCCCATGATGCAGTATTTCGTGCGCAAGTTAGGCGTAAGTGGTATAATTATTCTAACATTAAAAACGTAATAAATTAAACAATTTATGTTGGATAAATAATGAGCACAACAAAAGGAACCCTATTTGGCATTTCAGAGGATCACCAGGAGAGATCTCTCTCTCTAGATCAGCACTTTATCAAAAACAAGACATCCACTTTCTTTTTCAAAATGGAAGATAAGGCCCAAACGCCCTTAATTCTTCCCGGAGACATCCTGATTGTAGATCGATCCATCAGGCACCTTGACCAAAGGATTGTTATAGCATCTATATATGGGTCAATGATCTGTCGCTATCTTTTTAAAAAAGGCCAAAGCGTTCTTCTCAAACCAGGTAACCAAAATTTTGAAAGCATCTGGGTAACCGAAGAGATGGATATGATACTCTTTGGCGTAGTAACAGCAATTGCCAGGGAGCTAAACTAATGGGCCAAGTTTTTGCATTAGTTGACTGCAACTCCTTTTTTTGTAGTTGCGAAAGGCTCTATCGGCCCGATCTACACAAAAGGCCGATAATTGTTTTAAGCAACAATGATGGCTGTGCCATCTCACTTACAAAAGAGGCCAAGGCCCTGGGCCTTAAAATGGGTGCCCCTTACTTTAGGATGAAACAGTTGTGTGAACAACACCAAGTGGCCGTTTTTTCTTCCAACTTTAGCTTATATACCGACCTCTCCCGCAGAGTCATGGAGACCATATATGAGTTAACCCCAGAAATAGAAATCTACTCTGTAGATGAGGCATGGTCTAATCTAACAGGAATCGCATCTGTAGATAAACACGGAAGAATGCTCAAAGAAACCATCGAACTAAATACGGGCATACCGGTAAGTGTTGGCATTGCTCCCACTAAAACCTTAGCAAAAATAGCAAACCACATTGCCAAAAAATCTGATCGCGCTGGTGGAGTCGTCAGTTTAATGGAAAAAAAGTATCAAGATATTGCCCTGGAGCGCGTGCCAGTAGGAAATATTTGGGGTATTGGCAGAAGAAACTCTCTAAAACTAAGGCTCATTGGTATCAAAACCGCCAAAGACCTGCGCGACTATCCCAACGAAAAAGAGATCCAAAAAAAGTTCACTAAAGTTGGAATTATGATCAAGCACGAACTACAAGGAATTTGCTGTTTTCCCTTTAACGACAAAGAGGCAAAAAAGAAAAAAGAAATTTTAAGCTCGAGAACTTTTGGAACACCAGTGTATAGAAAAAAAGATCTCCAAGAGTCCGTTGCCAATTACGTCAGCTATGCCAGTGAAAAGCTGCGCAAACAGCAATCACTATGCTCCATAGTTGAAGTTTTTGCCAGGACCAATCCTCACAAAGAAGAAGTACAGCAATACTATGCCTTCAACTACCACAAAGCACTAACTGCAACTTCAGACACCAGAAAGTTAATAAAGTCTGCTTTCTGTGCTCTAGAAAAACTGTTTAAGTCAGGAATTGAATATAAAAAAGCCGGTGTCCGCCTCTCCAACCTTACCGACAGAGAGGAGGTGCAATTGAATATATTCGAACAAATGGACTCCACAAAAGATGACGCCCTAATGACAGTAATAGATAAAATCAACACCATCGAAGGAAGTCGGCTCATCAAATCTGCCGCCTGCGGAGTAAACAACGAAGCCTGGGCCATGCTCCGCAGCTTCAAATCCCCCCGCTACACAACCTCCTGGCTCGAACTCCCCACTGTCAAATAGTGCCAGGAGACTTGTGGGACACAGTGTGTCCCAAAGGTCTATTTTTCTTGATATGTCATCCTGGTAGACAATTACCAAAATATTTTACAGAAATTAAACACAACCCCTTGTAATTATAGGTGTAACTTTTTGGCTGGTTACTTGCAATAAAGTTACTATTTAAAACTTAAAAAGCTAAAAATACTTATCTTTAAGAGGTGCATTGTTTATGTCTAAATATCTAAAAACAAATATAAAATACATCCTTGTTATCACCATCACCCTATTGCTTACAGGCACCTATAATTCCATATGTTTTGCTCAAAATGAATACAAGCAAAAAAGAAAGTTACTTGCAAAACAGATTGAAGATCTACATGAAGCCGTAAATGATAATATTTTTGATCAACAATCAAAGTGGCAAATTAAAAATAGGCAAGAAAGAGCAAGGAGCATGCAAAGAATTATAGCAAAACAAAAGATAAACCAAGAGATACCAAAGCTATGGCGCGTGCAAAGTAGGGTATTATCAATTCGCTCAACAATCCGTGACGCTGGCAGCCATAGCATAACAGCTATACCTATTTTAAAGCAAGATGTAAAAAACTTAACTTCATTTCTAAGTGATGTAAAAAAGTCAATAGCAGATGTAAAAAAGTATCGCTTAACCATTGAAAAGTTAACAGAAGAGGCAGAACAACTAAGGTCAGAAAAAGAAAGGCAAGCCAAAGAAGATCAAAAAAGAGCGAGTGAAGTTCAACAAAAAATTAATACCACAAGACAGGCAAACAAAAATCTTAAAACACAACTGCCTTTGATAAGTGAAGAGCTAAAGAGCTTAAGGGGCAAAAGTAAGCTACTTGTTGAAACAATCACGGCTTTAACTAACAAAGGTAAGGTCCTTTCAGAACAAGCAACGACTATCAAGAGCGATTTAAACACACAAACAACGGCCAATAAGGCATTAAAAGAAAAAACAGAACAATTGTTAGCAGATGGGAGATCAAACGGCTACATTTCAAAAGAAGTAGAAGATAAATGGAGTAAAATGGCCAACTTAGAAATTAGTGTAACAGATACTGGTGACAATGAAGATATTTTGGAATTCGTTAGTTTTAGATCTAATATATATAATACCCTGGAACAAAGAGAAGCCACCTTAGGAGAATTACTGGCACTTTATTTAAGTGGTTACGACGGTATTATAATCGAATTTGATCATTCAAAACGAATAGACTTAACAATAAAAAAACCAGAAGTATTTTCTATTAAAAGCACAGCTAAGCAGCGTCCAACAAGTCGCTCAAGTAATAGATTTGGAATCTTGATAAAAAAATTAAGGGCCCAAATAGAAAAACTACTCCGAAAAATTCGGCTTGCTTCTTACGAGTTGCGGTCATCAATTATTAAACTCTATGGCGCAAAAAATAAACTACACCATAAAGAGAATGCCTGTTCAAGAAGTTTTGATAATGCAGTACGTGTTAGAAATACTCTCTACACGAGAAAACAAACTCTTAAATCACACAATAGCAAAATGCTCAAATTTCTTAAGCTAAATTTGCAGTATATGGACCTGAGCCATGAGTTTGAAGTAAAGAACATGGAGTTTGAAAAAAAAATTAGTTCCTTGACCACTAGGACCCAACAACTAGAGCAACAGTTTCAAGATTTACAAAGCGATATGAAAAAACAGCTATCTATGCATAGTGAACTTCAGCTAATTCAATCACAAATTTTAGAATCCAAGGCCATTTATGTCGAAGTGAAGACCTTTAGAGAGGATTTATCCAAGTATAGTGAAAATGTTAATCACAAGTTTCATTCTCTGACTTATAAAGCCCGCTTCACATTTAATGATTTTAGTAATGGCGACGCCGAGGTCTTGAATATTTTAACAGAGTCATACAACCAGATGTCCACTATTAGAGTAAAAAATAGCCGTTACTTTGAAATAAAGCTGGCACAAGTGGGAATAGAGGCAAGACAAGTCTTTAAAGCCGACATGGAATCCCATATGGCCTCTGCTTTATCGCAGATGGCACATTACCTCAATGAATCATTATTTGATTCTTTTGCGTTAACATTAAAAGCATTACATGAAAGCCACAACTTTCAAGAGGGATTCCTGCACTCAATAGTACAAAATTTATCGTTAATGGGCCTTGACATTGAGAAGGGTGAAAGTACATCATATAAAATAGGTTCAGCACTTGGCGATGTTACTTCACTTTTAATAAGTGTCTCTGAAATCGTGCTAGGTCTATCCATCAAAGGAGGTGGAGGCATTTCTGGAGGATTTATCTCACTTTCATCAGCTGGCGCTTTAGCACCTATCGGTATGCCATTAAGCGCTACCAGTATCCTAACCGGTGCTGCAATGGCAACTCATGGCTTTGAGGGACTTAGTAACTCAACTGACAGTATTATGGATAAACTGTCAACTGAACAGAATTTAAAGAATGTTAAAGCTGATAAAAAAATTGCTGATTCTGCACAGAAGTTGGGTATGAGAAAGGCAGATGATATAGCGGCATTTGCTAAGACTTCCAAGAAAATTAGTAAAAAGCAACTTAGACATATTAAGGGAAATTCGCGCTATCGTGGGGGTGGGTACTTAGATAATGTTGAAAGTGCACAAAAGGTGTTAGACGGATATAAGGGCGGGAATGCAAAATTCTTAGGAAAAACAAGAGAGGGACATGTTGTAGTAAAATTTGATGGTGTCACCGGAACAAACGTGAACCCTGGTGCTGGTTTTCCAAATCAACCAACAAATGTATTTATAATTAAAGGAACGGCTAAACCGAGTGTCGTTCCTACTAGTCCAACATGGAAACCATAAGGGGAAATTATGACAACTGCCAAAGCCACGTGGCTAAAGGGTATAACTGAAAAATTAATGTCCCTTGAGGGACAAAAGATAATAAAAGTTATTGGATGCAAAGAACCTCTTGACTGGAAAGAAGTTGATTCTGATGAAGTACCTGTGTACGACCACCCTAGTTTATCTTTCCAGCAAATAGGGTGGATTGTCTTTGAGGTTCAGAACAAAGGATTATTCAGATTGACAACAAGTCAAAATGATTCCATTTTTGGTCTATTCCTTGAGTCAATAGAAGATGAACCTGAAATCGAATTAGATGAAAAAATAGATTTAAGCAACAAACTTTGTGGTTTGGTAAACAAAGTAAAAGTGAATGTCATAGGTGAAGATATTGGGGAGATTCATATGACTATTGGAGATAAAGATATTCTTTTTGTTGCAGGGGAAGTTGAACTTGGTGAAGATGAAATAATAATAAGGTCAATGGACGAATCAATTTTGTTCTTCGAGAACCCTAACGACTATAAAAAGTTGGACTTTAATAAAAGCATCCCATTCAAATTTTGATGGTAAAATATGCTGAACTTAAGACCTCGTAGGTGTCTTGGATTCTTGACACCATACGAGGTTTTTTATAATAAGAAAGTTGCATTAGTTATCTGAAACTGGTCTGGCACTCAATATAAATTCGGAACTATGTTCGATATTATAATATATATTTGACATTCAGTGAGGAAAATATCATTATTTGTGTATGTATGAGCGACTACTAGACTTGCCTAAACACAACAGCTTTTTTCTCTTTGGAGCAAGGGGCACGGGTAAATCCTTTTGGCTTAATAAGTGTTTTCCAAAAACATCTCAAGAAAATTTATGGATTGACCTTCTTTTACCAGAATTAGAAATTAGCTTTTCACATAACCCTTCAAAATTGATTGACCTATATACTGAAAACAAAACAGCAATTAAGCGAATTATTATTGATGAAGTTCAAAAAGTTCCAAAGCTACTTGATGTTGCTCATAAAATGATAGAAGAGTATAAGGTCAAGTTTGTCTTAACTGGCTCAAGTGCCAGAAAGCTAAAACGCGGTAATGCAAATTTACTAGCAGGAAGGGCCTTCACTTTCTCCCTATTTCCTCTGAATTATCAGGAGTTAGGAAGAGACTTTAATTTAGAATATGCATTAAATTGGGGAACTTTGGCAAAATTGTTTGATCATGAAGAAATCCTTACAAGCAAGGATCGAGAGCGATTTCTTAGAACCTATGTGCATACATATCTCAAAGAAGAAATTCTAAGTGAACAAATAGTGAGAAACCTTGATCCATTTCACCGCTTTCTAGAGGTCGCCGCCCAGATGAGCGGTGAGCCCATTAATTATTCCGCAATCTCACGAGAAGCCAAAACTGACGATAAAAATGTTGCAAGGTACTTTGACGTTTTAGTGGATACATTGATGGGTATCTACCTTCCTGCTTATCATCAATCAGTTAGAAAACAGCAGTTGCAATCACCCAAATTTTATTTTTTTGATATTGGAGTTATTCGAGCGCTTAAGCGTGAACTTGGCAACAAACTAGCCGCTGGTACCTATGAGTATGGGAAGCTGTTTGAGCACTTTATCATCTTAGAAATCCATCGTTTAAACTTGTATTTAGAGAAAGATTTCAAGTTGTATTATTTAAAAAGCAATACGGGAAAAGAAATCGATCTCATCATTGAACGGCCTGGTCAAAAAAACATCCTAATAGAGATAAAATCAGGCGTTATACAAGACAAGAGAAAGCTATCAGGCGTTTATAGCTACTTGAAAGATTTTCCAGATGCAGATGTAATGGTGCTAAGCCAGAATACCGAAACTCTAAAGTTAGACGATAGACTGTTCATTTATCCTTGGGAGTTGGGGATAGGAATAATTTTTAATAACTGATGTGCCAGTAGACAATTACCAAAAACTAGTAAAATCTGCAATTTAGTCATAGAATAACTATCTTAAACTATGAGAAAACTAATCATCTTAATTCTATACTTATACTGCACTAATGCAATGTCAGCAAATGATGGGTCATCACATCAGCCAAAGAGGAAAAGGTCCTTATTTGAAATGGGATTGGGTGGACTTATTGCTGATTATCCTGACTATCCAGGAGCTGACCATAATAAACGGATCGCTATACCCTTTCCATCGGCAACTTACAGAGGTAAGCATTTTCGAGCACAGAAGGACGAAGGAGTCAGAGGGATATTTTTAAAAAGTGATTACTTCGAACTCGATTTGAGCATTGATGGAACTTTTGCCTCTGAGGCAAAAGATAACAAAGCAAGAAGCGAGATGCCCAATTTAGATGCAGTAATTGAATTTGGCCCCAAACTTCTCATTCATCTTAAAAAACGTAGTACTAAAAATAGACTAGAGATTTCTCTACACTTTCCGCTCCGCTATGCAATCTCAATCTCTAGCAATTTAAGTCGCTTTAACGACAGAGGTATAACGATCAATCCATTTGTCAGTTTAAAGTATGAAGGATTTTTTTTCAAAGAGGAGGCCCTTTTTCTTTCCACTCTAGGAATCAAATTTGCTTCAAAAAAATTAATGGATTACTATTATGCAGTTGACAGAAACTATGCTATCCCATCTCGACCTTTCTATCATGCCAAATCTGGTTACTTAGAAACTAGTTTAGCTGCTGCCCTCTTCTACCCTCTTAAATACAGTATCTGGTTATTTGGAGGTACTATCTGCGCCTTCCATCACAATTCCGCAAATGCAAAAAGCCCCCTTTTGGTAAAAAAAACAACTATAACTTTGGTGCTAGGTCTCTATTGGAATTTCTATAAATCAAATTAAAGAGTGCTCTTGCTTCGTTGTTGTGTAGTGTGTATGATACATAATGGCAATTTATGATTCTTGGTGTTACCCAACGGGACTAACAACATGACCGAACAAGACATTGCAAAACTTGTAACCTATTGGCTTTCCGGCTCAGAATATGACTGGAAAACAGCTTTAAGTTTGAAAAAGAGTAAAAAATATCCTTATGCATTGTTTTTTGTACACCTTTCTTTAGAAAAATTTTTAAAGGGTATTATTGTTAAACAAACTAAAGAACATGCACCTTTTAGCCATAATTTGGCCTACTTGTTAGGAAAAACAGACCTTGAACCTTCTCAAAAAATATTAGATGATTTACAAAAAATCTCTGATTTCAATATGGAATCACGCTACCCAGATGAAGAGTTGGCCTTTTATCAAAGGGCCAACAATACCTTCACTGAAGAATGGTTTAAAAAAGCTGGAGAGCTTAAAAAGTGGTTAAAAAAAGAGTACGACAACAAGTAGAAAAGTTAAAAAAACTTTTAACACAGCATAATTTTGAGTATCAAAGCATAATACTATTTGGATCCTACGCTCAAGGCCTTGAGAGTAAACATAGTGATATTGACTTATGTATTGTGGTGGATAACAAAAAAAAAGAAGAAATTCCTGAACTCAGAAGTAAGCTTAATGGATTGGTCGGAATCAACGGCCTTAACATGGATATTATTGTCGCTACAATAAAAGATTATGAAAATAATCTCCTCTCTCCACTCCTCCATGAAGTTCGCAAAAAAGGTATAAAAGTTGCGTAGTGCCAGATTACTGATGTACCACACTGGATTTAAACCGAAGATACAACAGTCCAATTTGAACAAAGGTTTTATTATCAAAAATACACCTCTCGCTATCGATCCACTGGCCCTTAAACCAGTATTGGATAATTTGAGGGGTACCACTTAATTTTCTACAAAGCTTATGCCCGGGCGCTCCCAGGGGAAAAAATAGATCTTTTATATAAATGCTTTTATCAAAATTATTCAACACTTTACAATTTTTATTAACACAGTTTCTGGAAACAAAATACTTTTTGTTTACTGCCTGCTCTTTTATAAAACATAAAGTCGATCGCTCTGTTTTATAGCGGGAAGAGTTGATATAACGAATCTTTGAATTTATACAACTAGGGACTGCTGCCACTGTCTCAATATATAAAAAAATATTTAATAGAATAATCTTACTCAATATACGTAACATCAAAAATTACCTTCTCTAAACGCTCTTCTGGCACCCAGATCTGACCTTCCTCACATTTAAGTTCAGGGTCATAGTAGGTACAATCTGGTCCCCATGAATTACGAATCAAATATTCACAGACACCTGTATCATCATTAAACTTTCTAGCAACAATGCTCGAAGAGTGACCTGACCTAGTTGAACCATAACCTTGTTCTCCCAAAACATATGGATAGTAACCAATACCAGTAATATCTCCATTGGATAAAATCTGATCAATCTTATCTATTGCCTTTTCTCCAAAAACAGCTTCATTGTGAATTTTAAATTGTTTTTGAATTCTATTTTTACATGATTTTTTTATCATTTTATTTGTTATATCCCGAATTTCAAGCGAGTTAACTAGTATTTCGGCCAAATCACTAACCTTAAGTCCTGGAAACAGTTGTCCAATATATTCCAAGTTTTGATCAGAGCATACCTCTTCTTCAAGAAACTTTCGAACATACTTGCTCCTTGCTTCGTGACTAAGTGGTGCTAGCAAATCTTTGAATCTAAACTGGCTAAGCCCCTTATCTAAGATAGCATTTTTTTTGGCCCATAGTTTAAAATCACCTACCAACTTTTCAATTTCGTTAAGAACCGAAATATATTCATTGGCCTTTTGTGCAAACTTAAAATCATATGATGGAAGGTCCTTCTCTAAGCAAAACCCTCTTGCCATTGCAGCTTTAATTGCTTTATGTTCCCAACCACCTTCAATTGCACTATCGGGAATGCTTGTATCAAAGAAAAACAATGATGTTTTTGAAGTCTTCCTATGTGTACTATTATAAGCGTTGGCAATATCAGTTGCCGAAACTTCTTTTCCAAGTTTTACGCTGACAAGATCAGCTGCAGTATAGGCATAACACCATCCTATACTGTATTGACTTCTTATTTTATGCTTAACTTTTCCACCTGGTTCTTTTGTAAATAGGGGGTATTTTCTATTATCTTTTTCTGAACAAACTTTTTTTCTATTAGCAATTCTTTTTTTCCTACTTTCTGCTCTCTTTTTTCTATCAGCTTCAATTTGTGCATCTGACTTCTTTTTTTTCTCTTTCTCTAACTGCCGATTGGCCCAAAAGTTTTTGATAAAATCAAGGGCATCAGGAACTCCTTTTTAAATACTTTATTTAACTCTTCTAGTTCTTTCTCCTCTTTAGCTGGATCACGAAACTCACTCACATCTTCAATTTTTTCCTTTAACTTCTTTTTTCTTGAAAGTAGAGAAAGCCTTATTTCTTCCTCTAGAAAATCCTGAAATTGATCACTCCTGCCAACACCTAGCCCTGCAGGTCCCCCACACTTATCCTTAATTTCCTTATTAAGCTTCTTCATTTCACTAACTAAGTCCGCCGGAGACCTCCTAAATGTATAAGCGTCACGTGTTAATAGTAACACTTTAGGGTAAATTTCTTTGTTACACCCATATTTAAAGCTACTAATTGTTACTACTTCCTCCGCAAGCAGTACCCTAATCGGACTAACTGTAATCGATAGGATTAGCAATATCTTTTGAATCATTAGTCTTGCTAGCATACTCTTTTTCTTCTCTTTGGTTGATGAAAATAGTTTATTCAAGCTGCCACTATAACATATTTTCCAGCAGACTTATGGCACCTTTGCCCCTATCAACCTAGTATAAGCTTAAACATTGTGTATAAAACCAAATTATATCAGAGAAGGGGTGAAACTTAAGATGTTTTAAAAATATAATGCAGAAAAATATAAGTATGAATATACTTATATTAATTTAAAAAATTTTAAAAGGAGATTCTTGGTGCATAGTTTTGAAAGTGCACTGGTTAAAACGCCAGAAGGGCTTAAAACACCACCATCTGGGGTATTTTCAATATTAAAAAGACACTATGGCGAATCACTAATTACCACACTATTTAGAACCGGGATCATAAATTATAGCGACAAAGAAGGCCCTGTTGTAAACAAGGAAGCCCTTAAAAATTTACCAAAGCACAACCAAAGGATTTTAACAGCAGCTCTAATATATATGTCACCCCAAAATGCTGTTTCTTTGGATCCACATAGTCTCTATGTTGAATTCATTGATAAAGACAGGCTTTTAATAAAAAGAATAGTCCCTATTGAGCTTAAGAATGATGTGGATGTGTTATATGCTCCTTGTGATAGCCTAGAAAGATATATTGAGCTTGCACAAACAATAATTCAACTTCATTTGAAGAATCGGGTCCTTCTTCCTACGGACTTAGTGTCTTTAAATGACATCTACCCAATGTATTTAAAAAAATTACATATTTTTAATACACTTCTGTTTAGACTTGTTTCTCAGTATGATAATAGTCCTTCCCCAAATCTTGAGGATCTTTTAAATTGGCAATTTCCAAACGGCAAAAGACCAACTTTTAAAATTAATGGAGAGACCACTTCCTCACCTAAAACAGTTTTTGAACTTGTTGCTACTTACTCTGATATTCATACTAAAATCACTGAACTTGAACAAAGTGGAGCAGAAAACTTCACCATAACAATCGATGGCAGTAGTTATACTGTCAAATTACCTGCATTTGGCCAAGGAGATAGAGGAGTGGTTTTTGTCCTAAAAGGACAAAATGATGTACTGAAATTACCAAAATCTACAATTAAAAGTGTTTCTGTTCTTTTTGATGAAGCCAGAAGTGCTAAATTTTGGAGCCTTAAGGCCAAACAAACAAAGCTTTTTGAAGTTCCCGCTCGAAGATTTTCCCATCCATTTGGTCTATATGCTGTTTTGGAAAAAAATGACGGTGAAACTCTAACAGCAACTCTAATTAGATTAAAATTATTAAATTTTGATCCATCTACAAATAAATCTTGGCTAAATATAGAAAATCTGGACATTGAAAACAATCCTAGTCATAAAACCCTAAGTGATGCAATCATTGGTATTAGTGAAATAATGAGGGACAATCCAGATATGGCCCTCTCAATTTCTCCTAACAACCTTCATGTGAATTATCTTGATGAGGCCAAAACAATAATTGACACGGTACACCTGATCGATGTTGGTTTAAGTCATGGGAAAAATAAATACAAAGGTGTATATTCTTTTGAAGATTACCTCATATCAATACCCGATAGACTAGAAAAATACCTAAATAAACCAGGGTATGCTCCTAAAGAATTTGTTGATATTCAAAATCGTGCCAGCAGACTTGTGGGACACAGTGTGTCC
>JADHTQ010000028.1 GCA_016784965.1 Bacteriovoracaceae bacterium
AATGTTATATTTATTTCTTTAAAAGCAAAAAGGAGTGAGTCAAGCGTCTATTTGGCCATTGAGGTTAAGTTTTAATGTTGACAAAAGAGCGAATACAAGAACGATGTCAATTTTGGAGAGAAAAATACACGACAGTATACAAGTATGACGTACACGGGTAGAGAATACGATATTGAGAGTGGGCTTTATTACTACAGGGCACGTTATTATGACAGTTCTATAGGTAGGTTTTTACAAAGTGACCCTGATCCTGGAAGGTTGACCAATCCTCTCACAGTAATGAATAAGTATATATATGTAGTAAACAATCCAGCTAATTTTACAGACCCCACTGGGATGAGCATTTTTAGTGATATACTGCATGTAATTTTTGGATTTACCAGGGTACTATTAGATGTTGCTGTAGGCTCTTTTTTTACTCTATTAGGGGCACTTATTTCTGTGATTGATAGTGATTTGGGAAGTAAAGTAATAGATGCTGGTATAGACCTTGCGATTGGTTTCGATGATGTTGTTTATGAAAAATCAAAGACAATTTACAAGTCATTTGAAGAGGATGAAACAATTGATAGTGGTACATATGACTTACTTTACAAAAATGGTATTATTGTAGATGATAAAATTTGTTATAGAGGAAACTGTGTCTTTATAGAAAAAAACCCAGATGGATCATATAATGTGAAAGCTCGAATAACGTTAAAATTTGAAATTAAAGTGCTACATGTACAGTCAGTGCCATTTAAGAGGTGGGTAAGTTATTTCTAGTTGTATTTTTTAGTATGGTTTGGCTCCAAGTGTCTTTTTCATGTTAACATAGTATTTTCCGGTATTACACACTTTGTAGGGATCATATCATTAAAGTTTAAATCCTGATTAATATAACATTCATTGGAGGTACCTACTGGCATCTAGAAAATTTATAGAGAGCTTAGTACTTCATTGTAGATCCCTGACATATTTAGAAAGTCCGACACCGCATTTTCTGTGCTGCTACCTGTTTTGATCATAGCTAAGCTTACCCTCTGTGCATCTAGAATTCGTTTTTGTAGTTGAGGATTGTCAAAGAACATGGGATCAGTGCTCCAGTCGTGCAGCAGCCACTTGATTTGATCACCCGAGGTGGACTCAACTACATCGTTGCTGGAGCTAACAATACTTTTTCTTATTTGGTCTTTTAAATTTGGGGTTAGAAGGTCTTTTACTTGTTCTGGGGCATTGTGAAAAATACTACCCCAATCGTCAACGTCGTACCACACTTTTGAAAGGGCGTCTGCGGGGTCATTGCCACCTGCAACCTCATTAAACCATTTCATTATTCTCTTTTGAGCAGGTACATTTGGCTTGGTTCTTTCCATGAATTGTTGAATTTTATTTAGGACATGGGTGGTGAATTCAATTTCACTCGAGCTAAGCCCGTGGCTGATTACCCTGTATTCAATTCCAAACAAATTTGGGGCGTCATACTTGTCACTTCCACGAAAGCCCGCAAAGGCCATTTTTACTTTATCTCCCAATTGTGCATGTTTGCCGTCGGAGATATCTAGTAAATATGTGACGACGCTTTTTAACTCAAAGGGGGATAAGTTATCAAATAAAGTGTGGCCATCTACGGTCTTTCTTTTTCCGATGTTACCGCCATTTTTTACTACACTTAGCTCGGCCAACAGGTTCACTCTGCGATAGAAATCGGCAATTTCTAGGGAGGTTGGCACGGGATTTGAAAATAACTCTTTTGGAAGGTCACCTACAATATGTACATGTTGATGGGTTGAGACGCGCAACTTTTTTTGTAATTTCCGGGCATCTTCAGACATTGTACCTGCTTTCATATTTCCTCGAAAGTGTAGCTCAATGCCTTGAAGTGACTTCACATCACCGTTACTTCTGATTTCAACTTTTTTAATTAAGTCACTGATTTTTACCTTGTGGTGGCCTGGTAAAAGTACTTTTCCCTGAAAAGTCATTGGCCTAAACAAATCAAATTCCACAAATTCTTTGACCTTCACACCGTGAAGAATTCTATCTTTTGTAAACTCAACTCCTCGAAGCTTTGTCACGTGCTCTAAAAGAGATCTTTTTTGCCTGATAGCTAGTGAGTCCCAAGGGGTTTTATAAACATCATCAAGAACTTTAATATGTAAGGTGGATGCAAACTCTTCTTTAGTCAATTTTTGAGCTTCGTTGGTAAAGAGCGGGCCAATTGTGCCATCTTCGGTAGTTAACAGCCTAATGACTCGATTATTTAGCTCCATTTCTAGTTCAACGGCACTCTCTTTTTTGGCCAATAACTTATAGCCAGCATTTTTTGGTGCAATATTGTCTAGACGGCGGGCCAGGCGATTTAAAAATGAGTGACAATTACTGCCTGAATCTGAGTTTGATGCTGCTAGTGTGGACTCAATTAGGCTTGTTGAAAATAGTAGAAAAAGAGAGAATGAAATAGCTTTCTTATTGAGATTACTAAAAAAAGACGACATATGGCTTCTCCAAATTATAAAATTTGAAAAATTCATACACTGTTGATTAACGCATTAACAATTGCAGATATACAACTAGGTAATTTATACAGAAACGCTTAGTTTTGACTTGTTGCGGTATAAATAACATTTTTTACCAAAGCTTGTATAGGTGCGGGAGAAGCATTGGAAAAAGTTATTGGTATACTGATAAAAGATGTCGATGACTCATTTACCTGAAGGTGAAGGTGGGGACCAGAGCTATATCCACTATTACCACTTTGTCCGATCGAATCTCCCTGTGAGACGGTGTCATCTACTGAGACATCTGAGCCATTTTGTGTCAAGTGCACATATATGGCCACTGTGCCGTCAGCATGTCGAATTTGTATATAATTAGCTTCTGTAGCCACTTCATTATCGTCTTCATAGGATTCTTCTACTTTTATAACCGTCCCCGATCTAATTGCAACGATTGTAGTTCCAATTTCCATACTAAAGTCGTAGGCGTATTTATTGTTACCGTAATGAGTAGTAGTTTCGCAATTGCTCTGAGATAGCAAGTATGCCTCACCTACCACATATGGAAGAATATACTCTGAGGAAGCCGGAGCTGTGTATCCGTTGCAAGCGCCAGTACCTGTAATAAAGGAATCTCCGTCGCCGCAACTATGTAGATTAACGGTTGCCAATAAAATAGCAGCGGTAGTTAGGAAATGCCAAATACGTTTGTGTTTTACATTCATCAACGTTTCCTTTTACTAGAAATTGTAACCTAACCCAAGATAGGGAATATATTGGATGATAGTCTTAAGGGATTGTCCATCGGTTATTGCTTTGTATACAATGGGCAGAGATATCCTTAAATTAAAGCGTCCAATTTGAAACTTTGTGCCAATTTTACCAATAATGCCGTAACCAGTGTCTTCAAAGCCGCCTATCTCTCGCTTAAGCAAGCCGCCTCCTAGCTCTAAAAAGTACTGATCCCCAAATCCAATAGCACCACCTAAAATGTATTCAAAGTCATTTTCAGAGGGAATTTCATACTGGACCATTGCTCCGTAGTACAATTTAGTGGTACCCAAAAAGAACGTGGTGTTACTTCTAAAGCTGGTGCCAGTTGTTGCCTCAGATGCTCCATCTAGTGTCTCAGAATAACCAGAAAAGATAGCATCAATATTAAGGCTAAGTGGTGCACCAATTGCCGTTGTTGAAAATAAAAGGGCCACAAGTGCTAGAGCAAAGTTAAATATCAGTGCCTTTTTTAATTTTTTTGCATTCAAGGTGTACGCTCCTTTTTTTGTACCTTATTACTGAGGTCAAATATTGAGTGCTCCAAAAACTCAAAGAATATGATATAACAACTATTGACTTAAAAGCTATTTTTTTTCATTATTATTAGTGTTACTAAGTTAACAACTAACCAAAATGCTAATGATAACAGCACATTGCGGCGCACACAGAGGGAATGGTGGATCGATTTACTAGGTAATATTTTCTAGTTTAAAATTTGTGACGGAGGCTATAAATGATAGAGGTAAAAAACCTAAAAAAGGTTTTTGGAGAGGTGACGGCTGTTGATGATATCTCCTTTAAGGTTAAAAAAGGGGAAGTCTTAGGTTTTTTAGGACCAAATGGCGCGGGAAAATCAACCACGATGAAAATTATCAGTTGCTTCATTGCACCAACTGCAGGTGACGTCTTGGTTTGCGGCGACTCAATAATGGCCGAACCTATTAAAATTAAAGAAAAAATTGGCTATATGCCAGAAAATGCACCCTTGTATGCTGAAATGACAGTGGGTGATTTTTTAACATTTGTGGCGGAGATGAGAGGAATCGACAAAATGGGGTTAGAAAATGCAGTTCACAATACCGTTGAGCTTTGTGGATTGTGTGATGTTTTTTATCGGCCGATTGAAATGTTATCAAAGGGCTATAAAAAGAGAGTTTCAATGGCCCAAGCCTTTATCCACGATCCAGAGATTTTAATTTTAGATGAGCCAACAGATGGCCTTGATCCAAACCAAAAGCATGAAGTGCGGGAATTGATCAAGCAGCTCTCAAAAGATAAATGCATAATACTTTCTACTCATATTTTGGAGGAAGTGGAAGCCATTTGTACCAGAGCAATTATCATTTCTGAGGGGAAAATTCGATATAATGGAACGCCAGTGGATTTAAAATCAAAATCTACAACTGGAGTTGTTCATGATGTTTTTAGGGCCATTACAACGGGAGCAAAAGTGCAAGGGGTAACATTATGATTCTAACGAGTGCTACTAGAAGTATTGTAAAAAGAGAATTGACGGGGTACTTCGCTTCACCACTAGGTTTTATTTTCATAGTAATTTTTGTATTTGCCATAGGGCAAGTAACATTTGAGCCAGGAAAAGGTAGCTTTTTTCTCATGCGCCAAGCTGATATGAGCAGCTTTTTTCGATATGTACCATGGTTGTTTATTTTTTTAGTGCCAGCAGTTTCCATGCGCTTATTTGCTGAAGAGAGGAAGTCTGGAACTATTGAATTACTATTTACCCTGCCTATAACTGTGAAAGAAGCTGTGATCGGGAAATTTTTAGCGTCGTGGATATTTATAATTATTTCTTTGTTTTGTACATTTCCTATGATCATGACGGTTATGTACCTTGGAAATCCAGATTTAGGAGTTATCATTGTTAACTACATGGGGGCGATGCTGCTTGGTGGAAGCTTTTTGGCAATTGGAATCTTTTTTTCGGCCTTGACTAAAAACCAAGTTGTAAGCTTCATTCTTTCGGTGGTTTTTTGTTACATCTTTTTGATGGCTGGTTCCCCGCCAATTCTTGGGTTTTTATCGAAATTTATGCCCAGCTATGTTGTTGACCTTTTTGAATCACTTAGTATTTTAGGACACTACGAGGCCCTTGGACGTGGAGTTGTACGCATTGGAGACTTATGGTTTTTTGCAGTTATGATTATCGGTTGGCCATATGCTGCAATATTGCTGCTTAACGAGAACAAAGCGAGTTAAAGGACTAAAGCATGAATAAACAAAAAGAAACATATTTTGATATCATTTTAAGTATTTTGATAATGATCTTCATTATCTATATTGGATCAACTCTTGGAAAAAGGGCCCAGTTAGATCTTACTTCTGAAAACTTGTATACGTTGTCAAAAGGTACCAAAGCAATATTAAAAAAGATAAATGCCAAAATTGATATTAAGCTTTACTACTCCAAAACAGCTGCTAATCAAGGTTCTGAGGGAATACGTTATTTTAACACTTATTATAACTATGTTAGGGACCTTTTAGAGGAATATGAAGGTCTTTCAAATAATAAGATTTCACTGCAAGTAATTGATCCAAGACCTGACACTAAAGAGGAAGAGGATGCAATCAGGGCGGGTCTTAAGAGATTTCCTCTAACGCAAACCGAACAGTACTTTTTTGGATTGGTAGCTACTAACGAAAATGGAACGGAAAAAATAATAGAGTTTTTTGATCCCCAAAAACAGTCAAACCTCGAATACGACCTGACCAAGCTTATCTATTCTTCAACTAACCCCAAGAAAAAGACTGTGGGAATACTTTCATCCCTTGAAGTACTAAATGATAAAATGAGCCCTTACATGATTCAGATGATGAAGATGCAAGGTAAGTCGCCTCCGACCTCTTGGATTATAACTGAGATGATGAAAGAGTTTTATAATGTAAAAAAGGTCATGCCCACTGAAACGGAATTTATCGGTATTGATATTTTGTTAGTGATTCATCCCAAAAGCTTCTCCGAAGCTTTGCAGTTTGCAATTGATCAATTTGTGTTAAAAGGTGGCAAGTTAATCGTACTGGCTGATCCACATTCAATAATTGATCAAACATCTAATAAGCAACAACAAATGATGATGGGTGCAACACCTCCAACTAACTCAAACCTGGCCAAACTATTTAACACTTGGGGAGTGGATCTAAGAGACAATCAATTTGCAGGAGACAAGTATCTTTCAGGGATGGGACGCCTAGATCGCTTTTCTCCTCCAGCTAGAATTCTTCCTCTTTTAAATTGTGATAAAAGGTGCACCAGTGAAAGCAAAGATACAATGACTAGCTCACTGAATAAGCTTACCTTTTTATATCCAGGTGCTCTAAATAAGCTTAATCCAGCCGCTACTAATATTAGTGCACTTATTACAACTACGGATAAGGGTAATGTATATCTTGCACAGGGCTTTGAAAGAAATAATCCAAAAGCTTTAATGAGTAAATTTAAAGAGGGCGTAGCCCCTGTAGTTATTGCTTATAAAATCATTGGGAAGTTTAAATCGGCTTTTCCAGATGGGATTAAGGTAAGCGAAAATCAAAAAGATGATAAAAAAGATGCCACGAGCACTATGATGAAGCATATAACCGGTCTCAAAGAGTCTAAAAGGGAGTCGGCAATCATTGTGGTTGCAGATGTGGATTTTATTCATGATCAATTTGCCTTTCAGCAAAGTATTTTTGGAACAGCTGTTGCAAACGATAATTCGGCATTTTTGTTGAATGCCTTAGAGAATTTGACCGGTTCGAATGATTTAATGTCAGTACGTTCTAAGGGCAAGTTTAGTAGATCATTTGTCCGAATTGATGCGATTGAATTTGAAGCAGAAAAAAGGACTGAAGGGAAGGTACAAGAAATTAATGCCAATATAGCCCGCTTTACTCAAGAGATGCAAAGCTTGGGAGGCAAAGGTAAGTCACAGGCCTTGATTAGAAACGAAGTGGTTAAAAAGAAAAAGCAACTGATGAAAAAGATTGCTCAACTGAAATCTCAACTAAGAGATGTCAAAAGAGAAGGTCGTGAGGAGATCGAAAAAATTGGTAAAGGTCTTCAATATATCAATATTTTAGTTATTCCAATTATTGTTACAATCTTGGGAATTATTCTTGGTATCAGAAGAGTCAGAAGAAGACAGTTAACGTTTAGACGGTGAGGTTATTAAAAGATGAATAAAAAAACGATACAGCTGAGTGTGATAGCGGGCATTTTATTTATTATCTCGCTAATTGTACATTTTAATGAACACAAGTTGGCTACAACCTTGGCAGTTGGCACGGAGTTTATTTCAAATTTTGATGTTGAAAAGGTTACTAGAATCTCCATTAATGAAAAAGGCAAAGAGGTTTTGGCACTTAAGCTTGAGGGAGAAAGTTTTGTTATCACAAACCACAATTCCTTCCCGGCAAGTAATAAGAAGGTCAGTGACTTACTGTTTAAAATTTCAAACATCATTATAGGTGGTGAAATATCTGACAATGAAAAAAAGTATGAGGGTTATGAAGTAGATAGCAAAAGCTCAGGTACGCATATTACCCTATATGACCGGTTTGATAAAAAACTGACAGAGTTTTTTGTGGGTAAAAAATCGACAGCAAAAGGCAATTATATAAGAAGGGCCAGTAAGGAAATGGTCTATGTGAGCGATGATTCTATTAATATTTCCACTGATGTTGATAGTTACATTGATAAAGAAATTTTTAATATAGATTTAAAGAATGTAACTAGTATTAAAACATCAAAAAATGTAATTGTGGCAAAGGTTGATGATAAGTTCATTCTACAAGGGCCACCTGCTGAAGAAGTAGACGAGATAAAAGTGAAAAGATTCATAACCTCACTTTTGAACATATCGTTTGATAAATTTATTGATGGTGCTGACCAGAAAGTTAGTTCGGTGCAATTTGAAAATGAATACCAGATCGCTTTATTAGGAAAGCTTGAGTATTTGCTATATACAGCAAAACACAAGGATAAATGTTATTTAAAAGTTGAAGCTAAGTTTAATCCAGAAAAAGAAGAGCTCACTTTGGCCCGTGATTCAGGGACTGAGGAACTTAAAGTCGCTGAGCAGGTTCTTTTAAATAGAGATGTTTCACAAAAATTTAATATGCACAATAAGCGATGGATTTATGAAATCGCAAAATATACTTATGAAGAGATTTTGAAGGTACCAACAGACTTTAACAAAAGTAGTGAGCAGTAACTAGTATCGTTGAACCTCTTACCCCAAATAACTTAAAACAGGAGGTTTGTTATGCATGGCCCAGCGGTTGAACTCGCAGAAGACAAGGCAAGTGATGCTAAGTCGAAACTTGGAGTTTATTTATTTATTGTTTATTCATTAGTTTATGCAGGTTTCGTGATTATCAATACAGTATCACCTAAACTAATGGGAATAGAAATGTTCATGGGTCTTAATTTGGCTGTTGTTTATGGGTTCGGGCTCATTATTTTAGCTATTGTTATGGGACTAATTTACAATCACATCTGTACTAAAATGGAAGATGAAATGAACAAAGAACAAGGGGATAAGCAATGATTTATGAAGCTTCAACTATTGCAATTGTTCTTTTTGTCTTTTTTGTTCTGTTGGTTTTGGGGCTTTCATTTTACTTTGCTCGGATGACAAAAACATCTAGCTCATATTTTGCTGCAGGAGGAACCATCCCCTGGTCAGTTAACGGAATTGCATTTGCGGGTGATTATCTATCGGCAGCATCATTTTTAGGCATTTGCGGAATGATTGCGACTGTAGGATATGATGGATTTTTATATTCAATTGGCTATTTATCAGGTTGGGTTGTGGCCTTGTTTATTGTCGCAGAACCCATGAAGCGTTTGGGAAAATATACATTTACTGATGCACTGGACTCCACATTTAACTCCAAAGGGATACAGCTCTCAGCTGCCATAAGTACACTTGTTGTATCAATGTTCTATCTTATTCCTCAGATGGTCGGTGCCGGAGCTTTGATTACTCCACTTCTTGGCTTTCCTCACTACGTTGGGGTTATCATGGTAGGGTTGATTGTTACTTTTATTGTAGCGACTGCAGGTATGACTTCTACGACCTATGTGCAGTTTTTAAAAGGTGGACTGTTAATAGTCTTTTCAACTCTTTTAACCATCTATTTGTGCAATAATGGTATTAATAAGAAGCCATCTGCTAATTACCATGACTTTCAAACAATTAATGCCAATGTCCAGGGTGGCTCAGTCGTATCTATTAATTCAGATCGTCAAGTAGTTGGTGAGCACAAAACTGCCAGCCTACACTTTGTAAAGTTGGCAAAAAATGGAGTAAATACCTGGTGGAAGTTAAACCACAACGTACTAGAGGAAGCACTGTCTAAGACAACTCTTAGCTCCGGTACTGTTTTGTATAATGGAGCACCCAAAAAAGAGAGGAAATTTTACTCCGTTGGACATGTCAAAAAATTAATCCACAACGGAAAAGAAGTTGAAGCAACTGGACCAATTAGCCCCTTTGGGCTACTTGAGGTAGTTAAAAATAGTGAAATAGTTCGTTTTGCTAAGAAAAAGTTTATGGATGGTGGTAACAAAGTGACTGTTTGGTATCAAAATCCAACATCTGGTGCAACAATTATGCGTCCTGGTGTTAAGTTTAAAGTGGATGAAGGTTCTACTTGGATGTCTAAGCTTAATTTTGTCTCGCTTATGTTGGCCCTGTTTTTTGGTACTGCAGCTCTACCTCACATTTTGATTCGTTATTATACGGTACCAAGTCAAAAAGATGCAAGAAAGTCTACTATTGTGGCCATTGGAGCAATTGGCTTTTTCTACATTCTGACGTTGTTTATGGGGCTTGGAGCGATGACTTATGGAGTGCTTGATGTTGAAAGTAGCAATATGTCTGCTCCCCTTCTTGCAAAGTATTTTGGAGTTGGGCTATTTTCAATAATTTCTGCCATTGCCTTTGCAACAGTGCTAGGAACTGTCAGTGGTCTAATTGTGGCCTCATCAGGTGCAGTTGCTCACGATTTGATCGATAACTACATGGGCATTAAAATGACCGACAAAACAAAAGTTTTTGCAGGTAAGATGTCAGCTGTGGCAGTTGGCGTTTTGGCAATTATTCTTGGAATTGTCTTTAAAGGGATGAATGTTTCCTTTTTGGTCGGTTGGGCATTTGCAGTAGCAGCATCTGCTAACCTGCCGGCAATCGTTATGCTACTATTTTGGAAAAAAACTACTGCCGCGGGTATTACGTCATCCATAATTGTTGGGATCACTGCTGCACTAACTATTATCTTGTTATCTCCAAGTATGTTTTCAAAGTATGGGCTAGATCCAAGTTCAGCACCATTTGGGCTAAATAATCCAGGAATTATTTCAATTCCTCTTAGTTTTATTACCTTAATTTTGGTTTCACTTTACTATAAGCAAAAAGAAAAAGTATAAAAGAAGTCTAGACGCAAGCTCTTTTTATAAAATTAAAGAATGGTTTGCGTCAATAACTTCCATTCCATGCTTTAGATAAGAAATTTTTATAATAAACGCACTCGATGCCATCAACTAATCTTTCGTTTTGGTCCCTGGAGATTAGATAGTAATTTTTAAATTTTTCTTCCTCTTTCAAGGCCTTAAGGCCTTTTAAGTGTTTGGTGGTAGTACTTTTAGTGGATTTTATCTCAATGGCACTCTCTCCAAAAAGTAGATCAACCTCGTGTCCTGCAGTAGACCTCCAATAATTCAAATCATATCTTCTTCTTTGATATGAATTTATACAACGTAGCTCATTGATTATAAAATGCTTAAACCTCTTGCCCCACTCAGTTGATCCTTCTGATACAGGCGTTACTTTTGAAATAAAATTCAAAACGCCAACATCAAAAAAATAAAATTTGCTTGTTGCGATTGCCTTTCTTTTTTTGGATTCTAACCAAGGTTCCAAATTATAACCAATAAGGGTATCTTCAAGGATTTGATAGTGCTCCTTTACAGTTGATGCAGGAACTCTAGAGTCAGAGGCAATATTTTGAAAATTGAGTATTTCTCCTGAGTTTAGAGCTGCAGTTTTGATGAACCTGGAAAATGCAGGGATTTTTCTTATTATTCCCTCTGCCTTGATCTCTTGTTCGATGTATGTTTTTAAGTAGTTATCAAGTTCTTCCTTTGGGTAATCACTTGTCCAAACTTGTGGGAGTGAGCCAAATTGAATGTATTTGTTTAAGTCAAAGTTCTTTTCGAGGTCATTTATTTCAAAGAAGTTGAGTGGATGCATTCTAGCAAGCCAGGCCCTGCCGGCAAGGAGGTTTACTCCATGAGACTTTAATTTTCTAGCACTAGAGCCAGTAAGCAAGAATCTGGTTCCATACTCCTCTATGAGCCTGTGAACTTCATCTAGAAGTGCTGGAACTTTTTGAATTTCATCGATGACTACAGTTTTGTTACGACTGTATTTTACAATATTCTCAAGCTCTGTTGGATCAGAGCTTAAAAGCAAAAACTCACTAGACTTTAAAAGGTTGATATAATGAACATCTTCTAGCTCGTTTCTAATATAAAAACTTTTACCTGTGGACCTAGGCCCAAGCAGTAATATTGATTTTTTTTTAAGTAGTTCAGAAATTGCAATGTTTCGTTTATATTTCATCAAATTAACTCCTTCCAACAACAATTCTACTGTTATATATCATGATAATCAACAGTAGCATTGTGAATTATAGCATTTTTAAGGTGTTATTGATGAGTAATCAGATACTTAGCAAGATTTCCAAATTTGAAGCTAAATAGACCTCCAAGTACACTTCCACTCCACCAAATAAAGGCCATTTCTAAGTATACTGGGGCACCAAAAGTAGCAAAAATGGCGATGGAAATTGCTCCAAATAGAGGGAAGTAGAGATACTTGTATTTTTTAATACTATTAATTTCAGCAGTAGATAACAGCAAACTAGCAAGCAGGGAACCACTGCCGATAAAGAAAAAGCCACAAGCAATCATACAACCGTATGGGCCAAAGCTGTGTACTAAAAAATGAAAGAGGCGTTGATTGTCAAAAAAACCAATCTCAAATTGAGGACAAAATAACAGTGATGTAATGCCTGCTAAAAAATGTAGAGCCACTAGTTTTAAGATCGTGTACAAAAGAGGAGGATTTAGATCCCTTTGCACTTTGTTTAAAATAAGGCCTGAGAGCTTGTTTGGTGGATCGATTGGATCGATATGACAAAAGGCCCTAAATTCTTCATGTATCTTTTTGTTATTGTTACCTTCCATTTCTAATCTCCTTGTTTGAAAAGGCCAAGGATTTCATCCTTTTGATGGCCCGACTTACCAATTGCCGTGCATTTGATGGAGTTGTTTTAAGTTCCATGGCAATTTCTTCAAAGGAAAAATCATCTGAAAATCTCATCTCTACTGCTTTTTTTTGGTTTTTATTAAGCTTACCAACTAACACTTCTGCGTCTTGGAAGTCCGTACTAGTGGGTCTGGGTATTGCGTGTATGTCATGAGTATCCGTGGTAAAAGTAACATTATTTTGGTGTTTTGATTCCCTTCTTAAATAATCCACGATCACATTTTTGGTGAGAGTAAAAAGCCATGGCAGAAATGGATATTTTTCCTTATAGTTCATGCGAAACCTATGAAATTTTAAAAATACTTCCTGAAAGACTTCATCTATATTTTGAGCTTTGAGCTTTGATCTGATATAGGCATACACTTTTGCTTTATGTCTATCATAGATAGCATCAAAGGCACCAAAATCGCCATTTTGATAGTCTCTCATAAGTAGTTTGTCAGTTTTATCGCTATACATACTTTTTACTCTCTAACCCTGTAGGTCTGTTATCCTTTTTTTGTACCACATCCTTTCATAGTTGGCATATATGGATTTTTTACTTTGCTATGGGTTTTTTTGCTGTTTTGAATCCACTGCTTATCGGCCATAGAACAGTAATATTCATCGTAATCCTTGCTGATATTATACATTTTCAAAATATGAACTAGATGGCTTGAAAAGAAGGCATAAAATTTGTTGTTATCTTCTCTTTTACTGGTCGCTTTGATTTTTTCCAATTTTGGTTTTGACATCATAAGCATGTTTCTGATGGGATCATTTGATATTTTAGATATTGCTTCTACTACAAGCTTTGCATTTTTTTGAACCATTTTAGCATCGTAATTAAAAAAGGATTGATGCAATTTTTCGTTTAGTTCAAAGACAGTATGAATTTCTTTAAGTTCTTGGGAAGAAAGATCTTTCCTCTTTGGCTTATGCGCCATTGTTTTTTGATCATGACTGTGACCGTGACTGTGGTCGTGATGGTCACCTGAGGAATAAACGTAATTAGTTTGCATGGTTAAACAAAAAGTAAGAGTTATAAATATAAATTTCATGGGTTCTCCTTTAGCTTGAGGCTTAGGTTAAAGTTGTTATTAAAACGTATCTCTTTTATTAAACAATAAAGTACAGGCACTACGAATATGGTAATGATAACCAGAAGCATCCCTCCAAAGGATGGAATTGCCATAGGCACCATGACATCAGCTCCGCGACCTGATGAAGTTAAAACCGGAATGAGTGCTAAAATGGTGGTAGCAGTGGTCATGAGGCATGGTCTTACTCTGCGCACCCCCGCTTGTATAGTTGCTTCGCGGATTTCATGAATTGATTTTGGAGTATTTTTTAAAAAAACCTGATCTAAGTAGGTAGCGATGATTACACCATTGTCGGAAGCAATGCCAAAGAGTGCTAAAAAACCTACCCAAACAGCAACACTTAGGTTTAATGGGCGGATTTGAAATAATTCTCTGAGGTTCATACCTAAAAAAGAAAAATCAAAAAACCAAGGTTTACCATAGAGCCACAATAGGATAAAGCCTCCTGCCCAGGCGACAACAATTCCTGAAAATACAAGTCCCGTGGTGCTGATATCTTTAAACTGAAAATATAAAATCATAAAAATTATAAATAGTGCCAAAGGCAAAACGATCATGAGCTTTTTTTCAGAGCGGACTTGATTTTCATAACTTCCAGCAAACGTAAAACTTACCCCGGCAGGTAGTTTAAACTCACCACTTTTTATTTTATCATCGAGGTATTTTTTGGATTGATTGACTACATCTACTTCAGCAAATCCAGGTTTTTTATCAAGCAGAACATATCCCACCAAAAATGTATCTTCGCTTTTGATAACTTGTGGTCCCTGGACGTAATTAATTTTAGAGAGTTGTTTTAGTGGAACTTGAACTCCTCCGGGAGCTGCTACAAGTATTTTACCAAGAGCATCGATGCTATCTCTAAGCTCACGTTGATAGCGGACTCGAATAGGATATCTCTCTCTGCCCTCTAAAGTGGTTGAGATTTGTTTTCCACCTATTGCTACTTCAATAATATCTTGTACTTGCTTGAGCTTAATACCGTAACGGGCAATTGCTTTTCGATCAATATTGATTTCAAGATAAGGTTTACCAACAATTCTATCTGCAAATACAGCAGATGCCTCAACAGATGGAACTTGTTTTAAAAGTTTTTCGATCTGGAACCCAGCAAGTTCTATGGCCTTCAAGGTTGGTCCTTTAATTTTCACTCCCATTGGAGCACGCATGCCACTTTGAAGCATAACGATTCTTGCACTAATAGGCTGAAGGCGTGGAGCAGAGGTTGTTCCTGGTATTTTGGTTGCTTTGATGATCTCTTGCCAAATATCATCAGGCTTTTGAATTCCTCTCCAGTAGGACCTACTTGTGTTGATTTTAGGATCAAGGGCCGCTCGCCACTGTCTAAATGGGATTCCACTTTTGTCTTTAATTAATCTGCCAGACTTATCTCTGATGTATTTTCCATGTACCATGTATGGTCTGCCATCAGGGGCAAGTAGTTCATTTCCCGAAAAGTCTTTTACTGTTTCTGTTTGATCTGGATTGTACTTAAATTTTATACGATTTCCGTTTTTATCTACAACATACTTTGGTTTGTAATTAATAATTGTTTCAATCATAGAAATTGGAGCAGGGTCTAGAGGTGTCTCTGCTCTTCCCAGTTTTCCTACCACAGAGTCAATTTCAGCAATATTATCAAGTCTGATGTCCTGTTTAACCAGCACATCCATTGACTCACTGATTGAGGCGTGAGGCATGGTCGTTGGCATATACAGGTACGAGCCCTCATCAAGAGGAGGCATAAACTCTTTGCCAAGTCCTGGAAAAGAGTGGGCAATGTAAGAAATGGGAGCAAAAGAGCGCAAAGACCTTGGTAGCCATCCAAAAAAGGTATCAAAGCCAAGCCAGGTAAAACTACCAAGAACTATGATAAAAGTCGGCAAGATTAAAAATTTGCCCTTATTATCCAGGCACCACCTAAGAAGTGACTCATAAATATTTTGAAAATAAAAGATTAGACCTAAAAGGATACCAATTAACGAGGAAACTAAAATAAAGTTTAGGATAAATCCTTTCTCTGGACCAAGTGGCAACCAATGACCAGTTAGTATGTAAGTAACAATTAGCACTGCAAGTCCATTGGTGATGAGTGATCTATTTTGACGTAACACAGTTGGCATTTTTTCTTCTAGCCACTTAAACAATGAAAATCTAGAAGTTTTTTTATTGCCAAACAAGATAAGGGCAACAGATGGAATGATTGTTAAAGCGACTATAATAGATGCTAAAAGCGCAAAAGTTTTAGTAAAGGCCAAAGGTCGAAAGAGCTTCCCCTCAGCGGCTTCCATAGTAAAAACAGGTAGGAAGCTGACAATAGTTGTGGAAACTGCTGTTAATATGGCGCTACCAACTTCTGCTGTAGCATTAAAAATTATGTCGCGTTTGCTCACACCAGTAGGCGCTTGATCTAAATGTTTTATTATATTTTCACACACCACTATCCCCATATCAACTATGGTGCCAATGGCAATCGCAATGCCAGAAAGGGCCACAATATTGGCATCAACTCCAAAGTTCTTCATAGCAATAAAGCACATTAAAACAACCAGTGGTAGCGAGCCAGTAATCAGCATTGAGCTTTTAAAATTCATGAGCATCACTAGAATGACAATAATTGTTATTAAAATTTCTTCGGTGAGAGCATTTTTTAAAGTGCCCAAGGTCTCGTAAATAAGTCCCGACCTATCATAGAAAGGAACAACCTTAACCTGGCTGACAGTACCGTCTGCTAAAGTTTTTTTAGGAAGTCCTGGTGAGATCTCTTTGATTTTTTTCTTCACATTTTTGATAGCTGCCAGCGGATTATCACCATACCTTGCAACTACAACCCCTCCTACTGCTTCGGCTCCTCCCTTATCGAGGGCTCCTCGACGAAGGGCAGGACCCAAGCCGACTTTGGCGACATTTTTAACGTAGATTGGAACATTGCTATTCATCTTTATCACAGAGTTTTCCACATCCTCTATGGATTTAAAAAAGCCAATACCGCGAATAAGATATTCGACCTTGTTGACCTCAATTGTTCTGGCACCAACATCTAAGTTTGCCTGTTTTATGGCCATTACAACTTCTTGTAAGTTAACCTTATAGGCCCTAAGGGCATCTGGATCTACATCGATCTGATACTCTTTTACAAAACCTCCAATTGAGGCAACTTCACTAATGCCGTCTGCTGAGAGTAGTCCATACCTTACATACCAATCTTGAATGGTTCTAAGCTCGTGCAAATCCCACCCACCGGTTTGATTACCATTTTCATCTTGTCCTTCCAGTGTATACCAAAAAATTTGCCCCAAAGCAGTGGCATCGGGGCCAAGGGTTGGACGCACCCCTCCTGGGAGTACTCCCATAGGGAGGCTACTTAGCTTTTCTAGAACTCTGGATCTGGACCAGTAGAAATCGATTTTTTCTTTGAAGATCACATAGATAGTGGAAAATCCAAGCATTGAATAGCTACGAATAGTTTTAACTCCTGGAATCCCTAGAAGTGAAACGGTTAAAGGGTATCCGACCTGGTCTTCAATGTCTTGAGGGGATCTTCCCATCCATTTGGTAAATACAATCTGTTGATTTTCTCCAATGTCAGGAATGGCATCAACTGGTACTGGGTCGCGAGGAAGTCCTCCGACATCCCAATCAAAAGGGGCAACCATAACCCCCCAGCCAAGAATAAAAATGGTAGCAATAATTACCAAAATGGTATTATCAAGGCAAAACGCGATGGTCTTTGGTATCAATCCTTTAGTTTCGTTTAAATTATCCATCGGTACGATCCTCTATTTTTTTTCACCACAGGTTAACATTGATTGTCCGTAATATGGATTTAATGTTGAGTCAGATTCTTGAAGCCAAAAGGCCCCCGAACCAAATGCCATTGGGCAGAAGAAGCGGTTTGTTTTCACTTTGCCACTAGTACCTAATGACTCTACGGCAATTATTAAAGCATCAGAGATAACCTTAAAGTGCTCTCTACCTTTTGTAATATCACCAGCTTTCATCAACTGACTTGCTCCACTTGTCAAATCCTTCAGAAGCGGCATCCATTTATTATGAGCTTCACCTTTTAATAAGGACATATCGACTTGCTCAAGAGATTTTAAAAAGGCAGTAGACATTTTTGAAACTTCTTTAAATTTATCTTCTGTTAGTGCCTTATGTATTGAGTAATAATTTAAAATAACTTGGTCTAACTGTTTTTTAAACTCACTTGCTGTGCTTAAAGCGGTTGCTGTCTTTTTGCTCTTTTGTTTAACTTGGTTCATCATACTAGGTTTTGCCATTAGCTGGGCGCTACTGTCGATTTTAAAATTGCCATTGACGACAACCATTTCATTTTCTTTGAGGCCCTCTAGGACAACATAGTGATCTCCAACTTTTGGTCCAAGTGTAATCTGACGGCCGACATACTTACCCTCACCTAAAGAGACATATACTACCGCTCTTTGACCAGTGATAAGCGGAGCAGTAGCTGGTATTACCAGCGGTGGAGTTAGGTCATGATCATGTTTGATATATCCTAAACTGGTAGTTGGAACGAGGTCCATTCCACACACAGGGCAAGTATGGTCTTCATCTGCATCTTTATCTTTTAGAATTTCTGGGTGCATAGGGCAGACTAGCTTGTCTGCGAGTGACTCATCCATGACCACCCCATCAGTTGTTACTTTTGAAAATATTTTGGCGTGGACAAACATTCCTGGTCGAAATTTTCCTTCTTTATTTTCAACGGTGACTCTAACCTTAATAGTTTGAGTTTTGGAGTTTAACACCGGATCGATGAATGATATGGTTCCTTTAAAAACTACTCCTGGAGAACTTTCAGTATAAAATTCTACAAGTTGGCCATATTTTATAAACTCAATATCTGACTCATATACATCTAGCTTTACCCAAAGGTGAGATAAATCAGCTATGCTGTAGATTTTACTTCCGGTTTTAACATACATTCCTTCTTGAACGTGCTTTTTAATGACCACTCCTCCCACAGGAGCGTAGACGGTCATTCTATTGGAGGTCTTCTTTCTTTTTTCAATCTCTTTGATCTGCTTATCTGAAAAACCCCAAAGTCGAAGCTTACTTCGAACGTTATTTACAGTTTCTTTGGTGAGTTTTCTGATACCAGAATAATTACTTCTTGAGATATTTTTTGCCGCTTTTTTTGCCTGCAAGAGTTCTTCTTGGGCTGCTAGAATTTCAGGGCTATAAATTTGCACCATATGGTCACCTTTATTTACCCGTACACCTGTGTAGTTAACAAAAAGGCGCTCAATTCTACCTGGAAACCATGCTGCGATATGTGCCTGTCTAGTTTCATCAAACGCAATTTTGCCCACCACTTTAATTTCAGTAGACAGAAGCTCTCTTTTTACTGGCACACTTTGTATTTCTGCTAATTTTATTGCTTGCTTACTAAGCTTTACAGTGTATCCTTCACCCTCATCATTATCGTCACCCGTTTCTGCTGGAATTAAGTCCATACCACAAATTGGGCATTTGCCTGGTTTGCTCTCTCTGATGTTAGGATGCATCGAACAGGTCCACACCTCGGCTTTCACTTTATTTGAGGTTGAAATATCATTGGTTACGTGATCATGCCCACGGTGTGGATCATCTGTACCACCTACAATTAGACCACCAAACAATCCCAAGGCCATAGAACAACCGATGATTATAAGGATCATTTTATAATTGTTACTTTTGCATAATTCTTTTAAATAATTAAGTAGCTCTTTTATATTTTTCATCTTTTATCCTCTTACAACATGACTAGAGTGTCTTTCCAACTAACATTTCTATGTAGGCAAAATGCTTAAACCTTTGAGCAAGGGCCTTGTGATATAAAAGCTCAAACTCAATTAATGCCCTTTGAGCATCAATTAAACTTAAAAAATTTACTTTTCCCGCTTCAAACGATTGTTGAGTGACACCTAAGGACTGTTTGCTTTTTGGAATTAGGGTATGTCGATATAAATTAATTTTTCGTTGTGAGTCTTTAAACTTATATATCGACATTTGAAGCTCGGCCCTCAGGTTATTTGCTCGCTGTGCTTTTTTATTTACTATCCATTGATGGCGATTAACAGACTCCTGTACACCTCCGTTGTATTTTGAAAACCACATTGGAATGTTGATTGAGACCGATAATGCAAGTGGGTCCTTCCCACTGTCTTTTGTAACCATCATGGAATCGTCGGTTTCAATGTAGTTAATTCCAAATGTGAAGTCTGGAAAATAGTTCTTCTTTGAAAGAGCAATGGAAAACTTTTCTTTGCTAATCTTGTGGTTCATAGATTGCAACTGCGGATTATTATCTAGAAGTGCTTTGAACAGATCAGCGTCTTTTAGTACAATCTTATTTTTAGGAATTGTTTTAGGCCAAGCAATTGGCTCAGTTTGGGGTCTATTTAAAGCGGCATTAATCTTTGCGACCAATGGGGCCTTAAACTCCTGTAGTGACTTCAGTTTATTCTCTAATTTACCAAATTCTACCTGGGACCTTATGATCGAAGAATGTGGAGCTCTTCCAGCTTTATATTTAGTCCTGGCAACACTTTCAAAGTATTTGACTAACTCCATGTTATGTTTGGTGGTCTGGATTGCTTTTGACGTATAATAGTATTCACCGTAAAGACTTTTAATTTTATAGAAAAGTTTAAGTTTCTTTAATTTAAAATCAAGTTGCAGCGCTTTGGCACCTTCTTTGGCCATATCCTCTTTTAAACCAAGTTTGCCAAACCAAGGAAGCTTCTGCATTAAGCCAAATTTTCTCTTTTGTGGTCCAACTCGGGTTTCAACATTTTCAATGAATTGTGTATAGGTAAACTTTGGATCGGGTAGTCCCCTCACTCGGTTAATTTTAAAAACAGCAGATTGCCACTTATAAAAAGCGGCCTTTAATTCCTGATTGTTGAGTGCCGCATACTTTAAATAGTCTGATAAATCTTTAAGCTCAGAAGCAGGGACTTGAATTGAAATTACAATAAAAATAATAAAAAATATATATTTAGTTAAAAACATGTATTGGTCCCGTAAAATTGTTAATTTCATATATTGTTACCTCTTGATATTTAATACGTTCAAGAGGTAAAATTTGTGACAAAAATATTTTATGTATAAAGAGTTTATTCAATTATGGTTATAGAAGATCGATGACATTTTTTAGTTTGTCTCTAACCTCTGTTGCAATACCAAATAAATCTTCATTTTTAATAGCACTCATAGATGCAATTGGATCAACCGCAGCAACTTCAATGTTCCCATTGTCTAATTCTCGCACTATTACATTACAAGGAAGCATCGTTCCAATGTGAGGTTCAGCACTCAAGGCCTTATGGGCAAATCCGGGATTGCAGGCACCTAAAATTTGGTACTTGGGAAAATCCACATCTAGTTTTTCCTTAAAGGATTTTGTAATATTTATTTCAGTGATTATACCAAATCCCTCAACTTTTAGTTTTTCAGTAACAAGGCCAATTGCATCTTCAAACTGCCCTTTTATCTCTTTTTTGAAGTAGTACATATTTATCTCCTCTTAATCTGTATGTGTACAGAAGGTGCTTCTGTGAATTAGGGAGTAAGTTTATCAATAGTTGAAGGTATAGGTAAAGAATTAAATAACTTATAATACACAGGATCATTTCTCATTTGGTGCTGTTGTTTGCAATTTACTTTTTTTTATGTATAAAGGATGTTTTTAAAATTTAATATATTTTGGGGAGGTTGGCTTGAAATTAATACTTTTGGGAGCACCTGGAGCGGGAAAAGGTACGGTATCGAAATTGTTGACAGCAATTGACGGATCCGTGCAAATTTCCACAGGAGATATTTTAAGGGGTGCTGTCAAGGCCCAAACAGATCTTGGTAAGAAAGCTCAAGGCTTTATGAGTCGCGGTGAGTTGGTTCCTGATTCGCTAATAATGGGAATTATGGAAAAAAGACTGCAAGAAGATGACTGCCAAAAAGGGTTTCTCTTGGATGGCTTTCCACGCACTATTCCCCAAGCAGAAGCTTTAAATGAGCTACTTTTAAAGTTAGATATCAAATTAGATATGGCGGTTAATTTGGATGTACCAAGAGAAACCATCATGGAGCGGCTAACTACTAGAAGAACCTGCTCCAACTCATCTTGCCAAGAAATTTACAACATAAAAAGCAAACCTCCAAAGGTTGAAGGTATCTGTGATAAATGTGGAAGCCCAGTTGTTCAACGCGATGATGAGACTCCAAATGTCATAGGCCAGCGTCTCGATAGCTACAATGAAAAAACAGCTCCTTTGGCCAATTTTTATGAAAAAGAGGGACTCTTAAAAAGTGTTGATGCCACAGTCACCGAAGATGTGATTAATTTCATCAAAAAGCAACTTCAGTCATAAATTCCTTAGTTTGACCAAAATTAATTTGGATGAGAGAATAAACTTACCCTAAAACTAATGTGTAAAAATTGATATACTTATGGATGAGTTGCCAGATCTTCCAAATGACAATACTGCTACCAGAGAACAGTCTGTTTCGTACAAAATAGTTTTGCTCGTAAATCACTTCTTACTCAATCATTTTGAAAAAATTTTCATCATATCAATTTTGCTGTTAATTATTGCCATTAACTATTTGGTAGACCCAAAGATCACTTTTTTGAACCTATTTTTTCTTCCTGTAATCATCGCTGGACAATATTTAGGCACTCGTTTTTCTGTGACTGGGGCATTCATGTGTGTATCTCTTGTGACTTTATATTGCACCCTGTATCCAACTCATTTTGTCACAACCTATGATCTCTCGAGCGTGTATCTCTATATTTCGGCCTGGGGTGGTTTTTTAATTATGGCAGGAGCGGTCGTAGGTAAACAGCGAGATAGTTTACAAAACAAAATTGATCAAACTTATAAGTTAAACAAAGACCTAGCTAATTCTGAACAAGCACTCCAATCTGCAAACCAGAACTTAAAGGCACACTCTGAAGGCTTAGAGCAGCAAATATCAGTTCGGACTAAGGAGCTGCAGACTTCTTACGAGTCAATTCAAGAGTTAAAAAATAAGGTGGAGACAACTCTATATAGTACAATGGATCCCGTCGTTGCCCAGCAGATTATTTCAGGGAGGCTTCGCAATGAAAAACGTGAAATCAGTGTTATGTTTACTGACCTTGCAAATTTTACCAATTATTCTGAAGAGTTAAGCCCAGAGTTAGTAGTAAGAGACCTAAATAGATACATGAACTTTATGGACCCACAAATTTCCAAATATAAAGGTCACATTGATAAACATATTGGTGATGGAATTATGTGTGAGTTTGGAGCTCCAGTTGTTTATGAGCAGTATAAACTGCTTGCTGTTATTGCAGCAATAAAAATGCACGAAGAGATGAAAAGGCAAAGTTTCCCCTGGAGCATGCGAATAGGTATAGCATCCGGTCCTGCCATTGTCGGTATGATTGGAGCAAAACGACAGTCATATACAGCGATAGGAGATGTCGTCAATGTGGCATCAAGGCTTGAATCTTTATCTCTACCTGGCAAAATACTAATCGATAAGGATACATATGATGGTGTCTCTAGAATTATAGATGCCATTCCCTTTACAAAAATAGATGATGAAACTGTTGAGAATCAGCTAAACACAGAAAAAGAAATTGCATTATACAAGTCTAAGTTACAAAGTTCTGTCGATAAACAAGATAAGTGCTTGCTCATTTACCAACTTGGTTACTTATATATGTCTTTAAAAGAATATAAAACGGCAGCCACATATTTTAAAGATGCTCTAACACTCTCTCCAAATACCATTGAATATAAATTAGCTTATGCTGAGGCAACACTTAATGATCAGTCAAATGAAGAGTTAAATGTCAAAGGAAGATCTAAAAGTGTTCAGGCCTATAAGGTTATAGGCATAAAAGATCCTTTGACTGATAGAGCAAAGCTACCAATACAATTGGTGAGTGAATTTGAAGAAGCCAAGAGTTATCTAAATTTTTGTGAAGATGATATTCTTCCCGTTGAGGTATTGGATTGTTCAGTGGGCCACAGTAAGATTGTTGCTTTTTTGGCTTACCTTATTGCCAAGGATTTAGGACTATCAAAAAGTGAGCGCACTTCTGTTATTAATGCAGCTTTTATGGCAGATGTTGGAAAAGAGGTCATCCCTCAATATGTTCTAAACAGGATGGGACCCCTAAGTAATCGCGAGTTTGATGAGGTAAAAAAACACCCAATCGAGTCAACCAGAGTAGTAAAAAGAATGGGACATACTGACGAGAACCTTTTGAGTTATATCAGTCATAGCCATGAGAATATTGATGGTAGTGGTTATCCAGACGGTCTAAAGGGCGAAGACATTCCGCTAGGTTCAAAAATTTTATCGGTGGTTGACTGTTATGCGGCCTTAATTTCTTGGAGACCTTATCGAGAGCCTTGGAACCTCAATGTTGCCTTGGACGAATTATTAAAAGGTGTTGAAAAACACAAATATGATAAGAATGTAGTTTCATCACTTTGTAAAATTATAAATATTAGGTAGAAAAATTAAGGTGGGAGATGCCCCCCATGCCCCACCTTAAAGCTAATTTGACTTACAAATTTTATTAATCCCAAATATAATCGTCAGACAGTCTTTCTGAGCAGAAGAAACGGTATTGTCCAGAAAGATCGTTTAGGTCATCTCTGCGGTCGGAACAAAGGTCATAGCCCATGTTGCATGTGTAGTCCGTGTATGATCTACGCACGCTGTAGTTGTTGCTATCAACCAAGTCATAGTTACAATAGTCTAAGTCACTATATCGATGGCGATATCCGTTGTAAACGAAGTATGGATAGCCGTCATAGTAGTGATATCCGTCTATTAAATCGAGTATATAACGGACCCATCTTCTTTGAGCAATGTATCTTCTTGGCACTCCCACGTGATATAAGTGGGGTTTTTTAAATCTTCTACGAGGAGATTGAATCCTGCGGTATGGAACATGCCTGTTGCGTCTATAATTTCTTCTACGTCTACCAATATTACGGTTATCCCGGCGACCATTATCTCGGCTTCTTCTGCCAACATTACTAGTACCTCGGCGATTGTTGCCTCGGTCTCTTCTACCAACATCACGAGTGCTTCGCCCTCTTCTTTGGCGAGTGTTGACTCTAGGAGCTCTACGAGTATTATTTCGATTACCTCTGTTGGATCGAACATTGCGACTGTTGCGCCTTCCATTTCGGTTTCTGCGACCACCTCGATCTCTAGCGGCAAAAGATTCAGAAACTACTCCAATTGTCAGCAATATTGCTAACAAAAGGGGAATGATCTTAGTTATAGATAATTTCATAAATAATCCCTCCCTTTAATATTTGGTAATAAGTCGTAACGTTAGTACTTATACTTCTATTTGATGGGATTGAAAATAAAAGTCAATGAGATTCAATAAGCGAACAGGTATTGAGTTAATTTCTTACATTTTTTAAGTGTGGTGTCTTTTTGGCACTTGCTTTGGAAACATTAATAAATTCTGTGTTTACAAGAATTTCTATAAGGTATTGGTGCAATATCCCATGGAGCTTCTTACTTTATGGTTATTGAATATTATAAAAAGAGGTGACAAATTGCCCTGAGCCAGCTCTGGCACATGAAGTTATTTAATAAACTGTATAGAATTCTCTGGCGTATGGGTACCAATCGTATTGATAGTCTTTGGCCTTTTTGTTTTTAAAACATTTTACAGTTATATCTTTTCTGATCGTTTTAGATTTCGATACGTAGTCCATTAAATTGTCAAAGATTTCTTCTGCTTTATATTTTCGCAATTTTCTGACCACAAGTTTCTCGAAGACGGTGTCATCTGGTACCAAGTCTACATCGACAACATTGATCCAACGTACACCGCGGGTAGCTGTGATGTGAGTAAATTTCTTGACTCCATCTTGTGCGCGTATTTGAGGTGACGTGACAAGATAACGATCAATGTACTTGGCCCCACAGTTGTTTTTTTCAAACTTTCTACGCTTTTTGCGATTACAGGGGACACTCACTCCGCTCATTTTGCTCATTTTACCAGTAGCGTATCTACCAAGAACTTCTAAGGGAGTCCCAGGTCTTAATGTTTTATCAATAGTTCTGCCTTTATACTCAAATGGTTTGGGTATTTTCACGGCTATTTTTGAGTTGAAATATCTATATAGTCGAACTTTGCTTGGAGCATACGCTTCCCATCGTGAGTTATTTACTCCCATGGGTACACTCTTTCCCCGATCATCTAGCCTGAACTCTCTGCCGTCTTTGTCGGTGGTATTTGCCGCCAAACCAATTTGACATCGCCCGATGCTATCTTTTTCAATTTTTCCGCTTGTAATATAATGAGAGAGCTTACTTTTTTTAACCTTTGCGTCTACAACGCTCAATTTACCATGCCGATTGTCCCTCACACCTATAACCTTGACCATATTTTTTCCCAAATCCACAGTGGCAATCGCTTTAAATTTAACTTTATATCCCTCTTTCTTTGGTACACTCAAAGTAGCAGGTGGCATAACCTCAGGATGCTTAAAAGGGTGGTAGGGCTTTAAGTAGACCTCAGTAAAACTGTTAAACGTTGGCATTACATGAGCAGTAAATTCCTTTTTTTCGAAACCCAAGATGTCAACTTCGTATTTTAATGGATAACCTAAAAAACCTGGTTCTTCTGCCTGAAATCGATCTTCTGCTTTTTGAGTCCTTGGGCGAAACACCTCTTTATCACTCATTTTGCCGATATGGTAGTATGAAAGAGAGTATAAATCTCCGGGAATGAGACCTTTTGGATTGGTAGCTTCTCCTCGTACATAGGTGGAATCTTCTAGCTTTGCTTTTTTTATGATTCTACCATTATCTGGAAGTGTGATCTTTACATCACCTTTTCTTTTTTTATTATCTCTACGAATTTTAACAGGTCTTTGGTAGCCATCGGGGAAAATAAACCTTATTTCAGAGGTGAAATTTTCAAGTTTGGCAGGGAAATACTTAATTTTTTCATCCCTCGACAGTTCGTAATGGGTATTTTTACCTTCAATTTCTGCAAAGTATTGTTTATACACTTTCTCAATAATTGCCCATCCTGGGTGCCCAACATAATTATCAAGTCTGATGTCCGCCATTCCGACCATTACACCGCTGAATCTATCGTCGTCGGTAACTGCATCAAGAAGCGGAAGAGGAATGGGGACGTGAAGCGCATTTATGGGATAATAAGCACCGTCAATTGTAGTTCTGCCTAGTAGGTTTGGACAACCGGGCCAGCGACTTTCGAGGTTATAGATGAAATTTAGTCTAGCTTCAGGGGCACCTACAATTATGTCCTGTTCATAGATTTCTGGTTGGATAAAGTCCTCGAACATCTTTTTTGTAGCAATGGCCACGCCTGGTAGATCTCTGTATACGTTAGTGCTAAGGCCTGCAACATTGATAATTTTTAGTGATTTTGGATAGGGATTGTTCCATTTGGAGTATTCGATATCGGGATTTTTGCACCACTGTTCTTTGTTCGGGCGATTACTCATAAATAGTCGTTGCCAAGCCGTTCCCCGGCTGCCAACTTGTAAGCGTGTAACTTGCTCTTCGGGTAATTTTCCCATAAGGCGATCATAGAATTTAGCTTTTAATTTTCCTCCAAAATCAGTTAACGATTTCTTACTTCTATCTCTGGCCAGTTTCTTAGAGTTGTTGGCAGTAGCGGAGCCCCAAAATGGGCTGCCAAGGCTAATAATTCGATGAATATTAGTAGGTGTATTGAGATCCTTCATAGCGCCGTCGGGGTCCGCGAGGTTTGCTGCTTGCCTCAAGGCCGTTTTTGTTCCCAATTCGTTATAGATTTGTGCTGCCTTATCATATTTGCATCGTTTCCGTTGCTTTAAGTCCATCCGTAGGCATGAATTCAAATACACCATGCTTACAAGACCTCCCTGGCTGTGTACGATAAGTGAGTAGGGTGTATTTTCAAAATCGAGATTGTGTTTATAAAAGTAATTAATAATTTTTGCATTAATTATTTGGGCAAAGTCGTAAGGGTGTAGTTCGTCATACTTGGCAACGTCATCTTTGGGTGCTGTAGGGTATGTTAGAGAGGTAATCATCAAATTTCTACTTGGAAAGCTTCTCTTCAATACCTTATCGAGTTCCCCAAAGGTGTCTGAATTGCCCATTAAACCATGAATAAAGAAAATGACGTGTGCGTTATCTGCGGTAGATGCCAGTTGTCTGTTGGCAGAACCTTTGCCGTTATACAGCTGACCTTGAGAACAGCTTACAAGGACGAGAAGTAAGATAATGTAGGACCTCATGCTTGTCTCCTTAATTTATATTGCTAATAATTTATTAAATATTTTGGTTAATTATACACCACAACAAAGTAGAGTATCGGTATTAATTGAAGAAGAATGAACATTTTTTAGGTTTTTGTAAACTTTACGTGTTGCGCCATGGGTTAATCGGCTGGGGATGAGGCTTATATCCCTTAAAATAACTCGTATTTGAGAAGGCGACACTCAATATTGCCGTTATACATGGTAATGCGCCTTGATGTTTGCAGGGAAATACTTTTTCGAAGTTCAAGATTGCCTGTAAAAATATAAGCTCTAAACTGTTTGAAATTTCTTTTTAAATTTTCCCCATAGTCGTGATAAAGATCCCTTAGTCGATCATCGTCTTCTTCCATTCTCTCTCCATAAGGGGGATTGCAGATTACAATGCCAGATCTTCTGCCAACTGGTCGAAGTGACCTTGCATCTTTTCTGGCCAGTGGAATGATGCTTGGAGGAATTACAGCACGTCTTAAGTTTTTTTCAGTGGCCTTGAGTGCCCCGCTTGATATGTCAAATCCATAGAAAACATTCGTCTTATAGGTGCTCCACTTTTTACCCCAGATTTCATGTTTGGCCTGCACCCGCTGTCTGAATTTTTTGACAAGGCCCTGATTTTTTTGGAACCACTTATGTTTCATGAAAGCAAATGGCGTAGCGTTGTGTTCAACAATGTCTTTGATTTTTAAAAATGTTGGAGGGACTCTTTCTTTTATCAAAAGGGCTTCGATAAGCAGTGTGCCTTGTCCACACATACTATCAATAAAAGTATCTTTTTTGGGATCCCAATCTGTAGATAGAATTATCCCTGCGGCCAAATTTTCCCTCATTGGAGCAGAGTGTTCTGCCCTCCTGTAGCCCCGATTGCTAAGCGGTTCATTGCCACAAAGGTCAATGAGAATTCTCCCATTCCATTGTTTGAGCTTATTGCGTCCAGTCTTATGCTCAATTCTAAGCAAAAATGTTATCTCAGGTTCGTTTAGATCGACGTCTGGTCTTTTTCTAGTTACCTCTCTAAATTTATCTACAATCCCGTCTTTTAAGATTTGTGAAATAGCAATAGAGTTTCTAAAGCTGCTACTGGCAGCGTAGTCAAGCAGTGTGTTGATTTTAAATGTCTGTCTTAAGGAAAAAAATGAGGGCCAATTTTGTTTTTTTGCCCAATGATAAATATCCTTTTCTTTACCAAATTCGAAGTTATAAATTTCTTTAAAAACTCTACTGGCAATGCGTGACTCTAAAATGACTTCAAAGGCCTTCATTTCTTCGGCTTGAAATGAAACGCCCCCTTTGTGAATTTTAACGTCACTAATTCTTTGTTTTTTAATTTCATCGACAAGTAGTTCTTCCATTGCTCTTGGGCAAGAGGCGAAATATGTTGGTTTTGGACGATCAGTGTAATTCATTTTGCGCCTCCGGCGCTATAATAGTTTAAGTAAAGTTTTTTTGTTGTTGTTATGCTGAAACTATCTTAAAAATGCTCAGCAATTTTCATTGCCAGAGTCGGCGATGCATATTTCAACAATGCCACACTATTGACCACTTTGTCTAAGTGTCTTGTGGATTTACTGAAGAAATAACTTGAGACTTCATTGTCTTTTAAAAAAACGGTATGACCCTTGCCGGCAAACTTTCTTAGAATAAATTCAGAATCTAAAAAGCAAATTTCGCGGATCATAAAATTTTTAGCAAGGTAAATTATGATGCAATGATCACTAAGATCAACCAAGGTTTTTTTGATTTTAATACCTTTGGGTGATGAGTTGTCATTCCAACTGACTTTTACCTCTATCCTGACATCATTTGAGATGAAATCAAATCCTCTCTGAGAGGTTGATTTTTTTTGTTTTAATCCAAAGATGCTCCTTACATACCATTCTCCGAGTTGAACGGGCAGGTTTTTACCATTTAGGAGGATCTTATGTGTGCGTAGCGTCTCGTAGAATTTGTTGACTTGTTCGATTGAGTTTAGAATTAACTGATCATCTGGTTTTTGAAGGAGAGTTATTTTTTTAACAAATTTTTGAGTGAGCTTTCTTGAAAATTGTTTCTCAAACCAACTAGGAAAGACTTCGCTTGTGATAAAATCACAAGCTTCATAGATAAATCCGTTAGAAGTTAATTGAAGTGCCCCTTCAAGACCGTCTACTTTTTTAATAAGGTATCTAAGAGGTGCAAATTCTTCAGGTTCTTTGCCTTTGACAAAAAAATCATCACGGTCATAGTCGGAACTTCCGTGAGTTTTTTCACAAAATACACTAATCTGTGCAAATAGTTCTTCTACATCCATGTTTTTCTTTTTCGTTAATTAGTTCTTGAGTAATTGTAGCACTTTAGAAACATCTGTGTAAATATAAAACTATAATTCTTATCAAGAATTGGGGGGTGGGTGATCTAGTCGATATTCTCTTCCCAAATTGTATATTTTGAACCTTCTCCAGTATTTGTATTGTAATAGAAAACTGGATTTGCGACTATTGGCTGGTTTAAATCTATGCCGTATATAATACCATTGTCGTCTTCCATTAAAAAAGCAGCATCATAACCAGTGTTTCCAGTCCACATAGGATAGCTACTAATTGCCCTATATGCAATTTGACATACCTTTTGAGCAATAGCCTGATAGCTTGTTTCAACACTTCCGTCGCTTGGGCCATTTGGGTGTGTAATAACCCCGTAGTCGTCAACTCTGTTAAAGTATCCACCATCCAGAACTTCGCCAAACTCACTGTATCTAATGAGTCCCCAATCATCTACAATTTCAGCAAAGAAAAACGTATCGTTATGAAAAGTCATTGAAGGGTACCACTTATTATAAAAGTTACCATTACAAACTCTGTCTCTGAAATCCTCAAAAAAATAGACATTTTGTAGATAGTTAACAGGATTGTGCCTGATGTCTCCAAGTGGAGGCATCTTCAGAGCATTATCTGAAGTACTATCTTTACTATTAAATTGATTATCATCACCACCACAAGCGGCCAGCAAAAAACTAAAGATTACAACAGCTAGTATGTTTTTAATAGTCGCGGTTTTCATAACGCCTCCGATCAAAAGATCAAACTTAAATGAATATATGACTTAATAATGCAATAAAGATGCCAGTTATTAGAGGTAGGGAAAGATTTCTATATTCAAGTATATAGGCAAACAAGATACAATAATTACATACATATATAAGTGACGATTGTAAAAAAGATGTACATTTGAGGGCAGTACTGGAGGCGAGTTATGAGTTCGATAAAAAACTTGGGAAACAGGGTACTCCTTGTGGTAATGGACGGATATGGAATAAATCCAGACTCCCCAAAAAATGCCATTATTGATGCCAAAACACCAACCATTGATGAGTTGTTTGCCAATTATCCCTATACAACAATTGAGGGAGGGGGCCTTGCAGTTGGTCTTCCAGAAGGTGTAGCAGGAAATTCTGAGGTAGGACACATGAATTTAGGCGCCGGCAGACCCATAAGGCAAGATTTGGTACGTATCAATGATGCGGTTCAAAGTGGAGTTCTGAAGGATTTACCCATGATGAGAGAGCTTATCAATCATGCGAGCACTCACTCAAAAAAAATTCACTTGATGGGCCTATTATCTGATGGGGGAGTACACTCTGATATCTCGCATATTAAAGAAATTATTAATTTGTTAAACAATGAAAATAAAAATTTTAAGATTTATTTCCATGCTTTAATGGATGGCAGGGATACTCCCAGAGATAGTGGGGTTAAATATGTGCAGGAGTTACAAACTGTACCAAATTTTACTTTTGCCTCAATGCAGGGTCGGTCTATTGGTATGGATCGAGATAAACGTTACGAAAAAACAGAAGTCGCGTATAGGATGCTTACAGGTCAAGGGACCATTTTGAACGTCGATCCCATAAGCTACATTCAAAGTGAATATCAAAAAGAGATTTATGATGAGTTTATAACCCCGGTACTATTTGATGATAATTGCAAAATCGGAAGTGATGACACTGTATTTTTTTGTAACTTTAGGCCAGATCGTGCCATTCAAATTACTCAGTCTTTTACAAAGAAAAATTTCGATGAATTTGATACCTCTATACAGCCTTCATATTACCTATGTATGACTCCTTATATAACAGATGAAATAATCCTACCGATTCTTTTTGATAAAGAGCCTCTTTCAAATGGGCTGTCTGAGTTTTTATCCAATATGGGGATAGAGCAACTCAAGATTGCCGAGACTGAAAAATATGCACATGTTACGTATTTTTTTAATGGTGGAAAAAAGGATCCATATCCCGGTGAGCAAAGGATTTTAGTTCCCTCTCCTCAAGATGTGAAAACATATGATGAGAAGCCACAAATGAGTGCTTTTGAAGTCTGCGATAAATTGCTGGATAAATTAGATGATGAAGCGATCAAGTTCTATCTGGTAAATTTTGCCAATGCTGACATGGTAGGACATACAGGAAATTATGAGGCTGCTGTAAAAGCTGTTGAGAGCGTTGAAGCCTGCATAAAAATGCTAGTTAAAAAATGCGACCAGCTAGGAGTTCCAGTTGTTATAACGGCAGATCATGGAAATAGTGATCAAATGATCCATGGTGATGGCGGTCCTCACACTTCACACACAGATTCCCCTGTACCAATATGTATATATCACAAAACACTTAAAAACTCTGAAGTCAAAATGAATACTTCGGCTACAGCTTGGGCATTAAAAGATATTGCACCGACAGTGCTATATATAATGGGTATTGAGTCACCAGAAAACTTTGAAGGTAAAAATATATTTATATAATTAGATTTAGGAGGAATAAAAATGGGAGAAGAGAATAATCAAACAGCAAGTGATAATCATATAAGGCCAACTAAAAAACTTGCTGATATTAAAAATTTCAAAGGAACAATCGGTATTTTAACTGGCGGAGGGGATGTTCCCGGACTAAATCCCGCGATTGCAGCAGTTACAATCAGGGCCATCCAAGAAGGCCATAAAGTTGTTGGCATAAGAAATGGTTGGGAGGGGCTAATAAATATTCATCGAGATAGAAAAATTGAGGAGCAAGAAAGGATAACACTTTTAGATAGAGCTGCTGTTAAAAAAATTGCAAGATCGGGGGGAACGTTTTTACATAGCTCAAGAACTAACCCCATTAAAGTTAGTAAAGACCTGGTCCCCAATCACCTAAAAGAGCAATACAATCAGGAGGTAAATGACCTTACCCCAGAAGTGTTAAAAAATCTGGAGTATTTAGGGATTGATTATATGGTCCCTATCGGAGGAGATGATACTTTAAGTTATGGGGCCCATCTTCATGGCCAGGGAGTGAAAGTAATTGCAATACCTAAAACTATGGATAACGATGTTCCGGGGACAGATTATTGTATTGGATTTAGTACATGTGTAACCAGAACTGTTGAATATGTCCATCAACTAAGGACTTGCGCTGGATCTCACGAAAGGTTCTTAGTGGTAGAGGTGTTTGGTAGATATGCAGGCTTTTCTGCTCTAATTCCTACTATGGCCGGTGCTGCTGATAGGTGTGTTATTCCAGAACACAAATTTAACATAGATCGTCTGACAGAATTGCTACTAGAAGATAAAAGAAATCATCCAAGCAATTACTCTGTAGTTATGGTTTCTGAGGGAGCAATGTTTGAAGGTGGTGAAATGGTTTTTAGTGATCAACAAGTGGATGGTTTTGGTCATAAAAAATTAGGTGGTATTGGTGACTTGATATCCATGAAATTGCGTGAGATCTCCCCTAAATATAATAACGGACAAGAAGTTCAAGTGATCAATCAACGATTAGGTTATATGGTACGTTCTGGTAATCCGGATGCCATTGACTCCATTGTATGCATGGCCTTTGGGAATCTGGCGATGAACTTGATTGCTGCTGGAAAGTCAGGTCGAATGGTTTGTCTACGAAATGGTCGATATGAAAGTGTACCAATCGGAATTATAACATCAACTAAAAAGCTCGTTGAGGTTAAAAAATATTACAATGTAGAAAGGTATAGACCATGCTTTATGAATTTTGAAGATCGACCAATGTGGATCATGACAACTGACTAAATGTGACAAGGACGTGAAACTGTGGCAAAAAAGAAAAAAACCAATAAAACTTTGAATCAAGCAGATTTTCTGGTTGAAAATCTCGGTGAGAATAAGTTTCTTTCCCCTTTAAATGATCATAATCGGACTGATTTTTATAATGGGGAGCGAATCTTGTACAATAATGTATTTGCTGAGAAAAAACCCATAAAGTCTACTGACAAGCAAAGCTTTGAAAGAGCTGGGCCTCATCGCTACATCCATTTTGATCCAACTAAAATTAATGTAGGTATTGTGACTTGTGGTGGATTATGTCCAGGTCTAAATGATGTAATTAGGGCCATTACCTATAATAGCCTTGTAACGTACAAGGTAAAGACCGTATTTGGTTTTCGCTTTGGTTATAAAGGGCTAACTGCTAAATACGCAAACCAAGCAATGCGACTAAATAGTAAAAAAGTTGATCTTATACATGAACAGGGCGGTACCATTCTTGGATCTTCTCGGGGTAGTCAATCTATTGAAGATATAGTTGATACTTTAGTTAAGTTTAATATCTCAATCCTTTATGTAATAGGTGGTGACGGAACTCAAAGTGGTGCAATTGCAATTACTGAGGAAATTCAGCGTAGAAAACTGGATGTGGCAATTATTGGTATTCCAAAAACTATTGATAATGACATATCCTTTGTACATAAGACTTTTGGATTTGACACTGCAGTTGAAGAAGCCAGAAAGGCAATCAATGCAGCACACGTTGAAGCCAAAGGGGCACATAATGGCATTGGACTTGTTAAGTTAATGGGACGCCACTCTGGCTTTATAGCAAACAACGCAACCTTGGCTTCAGGTAATGTTAATATTTGCCTGATCCCGGAAGAGGAATTTGACCTAGATAAAGTGTTTAAAAAAGTAAAGCAGCGCTTTGAAGAGAGCGATCATATTGTGATCGTGGTAGCAGAAGGAGCGGGGCAAGATTTTTTTAACAGCAATAAAAAAGAACAAGAGTTTGATAAATCTGGAAATGTTAAGCTTAAAGATATTGGCAGTTATTTAAAAGAAAAGCTCCACGACCACCTGGTAGAGGAAGGTATAGAGCATACTATTAAATACATTGATCCCAGCTATCTAATAAGATCAACTTGTGCAAATGCGATTGATTCAAGTTTTTGTTTAAGACTTGGAAACTATGCTGTACATGCTGGTATGGCCGGTAGAACCAACCTGCTCATTAGTTATTGGAATCAGCACTTCTGCCTTGTACCTACTAGGTTAGCCTTAAGTACCAGAAAACTAGTGGATATTGAAGGTGCCGAGTGGCAATCAGTTTTAGAAATTACTATTAAACTAGAAAATAATAAGGAATAAATTATGGCCATTTGTGGAAAAAGAAAAGCAAAAATTGTCTGCACTCTTGGACCTGCGTCATCTGACACGGAGACCATTTGTAGTCTCATACGTGCAGGATTAAATGTTGCTCGTGTTAATATGAGTCACGGTACTCATGAGGGCCATGCCCAAACGATTGCAAATATCAGGGAGGCATCTAAGATTACCGGGCGAGAGGTCGCCATTTTATTGGACCTTCAAGGACCTAAAATCAGGGTGGATAAGCTACCACAACAGCTTGAGTTAAAAGATGGAGACACCTGGTATATAGGTTCTTCAGCGGTTCAAGACAAGTATCCTCAGTATCAAAGCTGTTTTATTCCCACAATTTATGAAAAGTTGGTTGCTGACTGTGAGGTGGCCCAGAGGGTGCTATTTGATGATGGCCTAATCATTGGAGAAATCATTGAAAAGGAGCGGGAGGTTATTAAAATAAAGATAGCAACCGGGGGGATGTTAAAATCTAATAAAGGTATTAACCTGCCCGATACCGATGTTTCGGCCCCTAGTTTTACAGACAAAGATCGCAAAGATCTTACCTTTGGCCTTACACAGGATTTAGACTATGTAGCTTTGTCATTTGTCAGATCTGCCCAGGATATTGAGTTAGTTAAGGAATTTATGAAAGAGCGTGGTGGTGAACTTCCTATTATCTCCAAGATAGAAAAGCCTCAGGCCATCGATAATATAGATGAAATCATTGAGGTAACAGATGCTATCATGATAGCAAGAGGAGATATGGGAGTAGAAGTAGGAAACCATATCGTCCCAATTATCCAGAAAAAAATCATTAGAAAATGCAATCATTTAGGAGTTCCTGTAATTACTGCTACTCAAATGCTTGAGTCCATGGTTGGGCACCCAACTCCCACAAGAGCTGAGGCTTCTGATGTGGCAAATGCAATTTGGGATGGAACAGGTGCAGTTATGTTAAGTGCTGAAACTGCTTCTGGAAAGTATCCCATTGAAGCAGTAGAAACCATGAGTGATATAATTTTAGAAACTGAAAAGACGCCAAGGGAGCGACCTCTTCTAAGGGATTTAGATCTATCGACCATTAGTGCTTCGATTATGGTATCTGCTTCTTCTATCGCTGAGAAGATTAATGCTAAAAAAATACTCGTTATTACCCAAACTGGGAAAGCGTGCTTAGAGATGATGCGCTTTAGGCCAAGAACGCTGACTCTAGGAGTAACTTGCTCGCTGCACTTGGCAAGAAAAATGTGCCTATATTGGGGGATTAGGCCATTTTTAGTAGATAACTTTGAAGAAGATAACACAAGCATAGAAGCAGGAGTAATAGCAAAAGTAAAAGAAGAGTGTGGATTGGAGATAGGAGAGAGAATAGTTATTGCTAGAGGATCTGGTAAGTCCTTTAAAAGGGGAAGTTCAAATTCAGTTCGTGTTAAGTTTGTAGAGTAAGTTGTCTAAAAAATATGGAAGTTGCTTAAACCACCACGGCCAATCGTGATCCACATCATGTCCCCAAATGTCTACCACGGCAGGTATATTTTTACTTTGTAGGATTTGCTTCATTTTCTTTGTGTCCTCAAGCATTCCATCTTCCCACGCGCCTTGTCCGACACATATGAAAATGTTGCTTTGGCGGTACTTTTCAAAATAGTAATTATTATTGAGGTTTGGTAGGTAATCTAATGGTGAATTGAAGTAAATATCCTCATTCATTATGTCACCAATAAAGTTTTTTGCGTGATACAGTCCTGAAAGAGCGATGACCCCCTTAAATTTGTCTGGATGGCGAAAGAAAAAATTTGCAGAATGATATGCACCCATGCTTGCGCCAGTAGTGATAATAGGTTCGTTTGATTTTTGATGTAAATTGTTTATAAACGGGACAACTTCTTCAACGATGTAATTATCATAGAGGTTGTGCCTCGCTGCTCTTGCAAATGGGTGTGCTTGATGATTGGCCCAAGATTCCCCATCGATACTATCTACTGTAACTATTTTTACCTGTCCGTTTTCAATATGATTTTGTAAAACATTAATCATTCCGAAATCTTCAAAATCATAAAATCTACCACCCAAACATGGAAAAGCAAGGAGTGTCAAACCGTGCTCTCCATATATTTTTAACTCCATATCACGGTGTAAATTTTTACTAAACCATTTATGATATTTTACATGCACTTTAATAAATCCTTGTTAAGTGTAATTCTTTTGTAGCATCGTTGTAATCATCTCGTTAATCCTAGCTTCATTGATAGATTTAAAAATATAAATATACCTACCCATGGCACCGCTAAAAATAGGTGGGTTTTCTCCAAATGCTACAATATTATCAGAATACTTACTGATAATTTCATCATGATCAATTGAGTAATGTCTATCTCTTCTACCAACAAAACCGCAAAAATACTTTATATTATTAATCTCTAATCCCGTTTTACCTGCAATCATTTGAGCATATAAGCGGTAGACATCATCATCTAGACTAAAATTTATCATATCCAAAATGGGTCCACCAGGTGGCCTGCAGTTTACCTCTAGAGGAATGTATCCATCTTTAGTTTTAAAAAACTCAAAGTGGAAAAATTTGCGTCTAATTAAAAAAGTGGACACAATTTTCTTCCCAGCACGCCTTAAAGTGCTGTCGATATTTCTGGTGAGGTAAAATGAGGGATCATCTCCTTGGACAAACTCATAAATACCATCTGAGTATATCAAAGAATTATCAAACAAAATGTTTCCATCATAATCCACTAATCCATCATAAGTTACAATAGGAGCATCGATAAATTCCTCTATGAGGTATTCAGTGTTTATTGACGTTAGGACCTTTTGTAGCTCATTTTCGTTGTAAACCTTATAGACTCCCTGTGCCCCAACACCCTCATTGGGTTTTAATATTACAGGATATCCAATACTGTCACAAAAAGTTATCGCCTGGTTTGTGTTTTGAACTAGTTCACCCTTGGCGACCATAAAGTTATTTTGCTTGAATATTTTTTTCATTACAGACTTTTTCTTCCAAGTATCTATAAAGTCTGTCTTAATACCACTTAGATTAAATCTACTATTTATCATACTTTCAAGTCGCAACCAGTGCTCATCATGAGACTCCACTATATCAATAGGGCCGATATGATCCAGAGCTCTATTTACTTCTTGAAAGTCACTTAAGTTGGCCTTTTCATACCATTTGATTGATGTCTGTAAATCCTCTGGCATACTAAAAAAATCTGCTTCGCCAATCGCATAAACATCAATTCCTTCATTTTTTAAGCTGATAAGAAAATTTTTATAGTTTGCAGGAAACTCCGGTGCAATATAAAGAAATTTCATTTATGGCCTCCGTTTCAATCAAGTTTTAAAATTACAGTTTATTATTATAATAAAAACGAATTAAATTATATGAAAAAGTGATGCAAAAAGTTGGCACAGTAAATTTTACAGTTTTTGTCAAAACAGTTAATAGATTGGTCATATTAGAAGAAAAATCAACTAGCTAGGCGCGTTGCTATACTAAATGACTCTTTTATATATCTCGTGCTGATCTAATTTAGCTTGTATGCACTATAATTACTTAAGACAAACACTTTATCTACCGAGAAGAAGTCGAGGAAATGTGTGGTGAAATTAAAAAATTTAAGAGGATTTTTCATGAAAAACTTAAAAGTTTTACTTACTCTATCAAGTATTTTCGTTGTAAATGCCATCTTTGCATTACCGGGTGAGATAGATCATGTCTTTGATAACGTACGTCCAGTTCCTGCAAAGCAGAGCCATGAAATTGACTGTTTAATAACCGCTCTGAGTGCAAAACCTCTAAATAATGCCACTCACGGCATTTTTAGTAAGTTGGTGTGTAATACAAAAAAAAATGACGTAGATTTTTGTAAATGTACCAAGGTCATTAACTCACAAAATAAAATTACACCTAGAGATGTCAACAAGCTTGTAGAGGAAATGAGATCGAAACTTTTAAGGAGTGGCTTGCTGAATCTAGAGAAACAGTATGGAGACTTGAATTACACAGTAACAATGTCGAACCGTAGTGGTTGGTTGGCACCTGTAAATGTCAAACGATTAGCAATGTGTACTGTAAAAGGGTCAAAGGATCTGCAAGAACATCTCTCTTCTCTTGGCGGAAAGTGTGACAAAAGGACATTTAGAGTTTTGGGTGCAGAATACAGAAAAATTGAGAAGGATAGATGTAAAAGAGATGGTGTAAATTGCAAAAATAGTACGGTTTTTACAGAAGATGATTACTCTATTGCTGAGAAGTTTGATAAGGAGTTTAACCTCGCAAAGAGTGCGGGTGCATTCTATCAGGCGCGTGGTAAAAAACATTATGGCGATACAGACAACAATATTGCATCCTTTACTGCTTACTCAAAGGAACTTCTCGCTTCTAGCAATGTGCAGCTTAGTCATTATTTCCCCCAGTTGTTTAGGGAGTATAAAAAATCGGATGACGATTTAATGGTTGAAGAATTTTTTCGCTTTAGAACAAAAGACGGTGATGACGGGGAAACTGTGGATACAACCATGCAAGATAAGGCATTTATACAGATGCTGAGGTATCATCCTTTTTTAAAAAGCTACTTTACCAGGGTCGATTGGGACAAGGGTCTCCGTTCTGGAGGATTTTTTAACCAAGGGCTAAATAGGCTACTCGCTGATTTAGACAGCAGCATAGCAAGACCCATGAGGCTTGATTCTAGTGAAGATATTAGAGATGGATTAAACACATTGTTTCATAAGATTTTAAACAAGAAATTATTTGATGAGTGTGATCAAATAGTTGAGAGTTATAAGCAGCTATGTGATGTTGTAAGCAGTAATCCGTTAAGGATAGATGATTTTTTACAAGTACCATTTAAAGGTAGCCTTAGTCGGCTAGATAGAATACAAAGCGTACTTGCTGAAGGCAAATCAGATCAAGCAAAAACAAAATTACAATTGCATGTTGACCAGTTATATTGTCACATTAGTCAAGCAGGAGGAAAATCACTTCTACCAATTAAGGGACTATCTGAGAATGATCTGATTCCATTTGAAAAGACCAAGGTAACTGATAAGCAAAAACAACAAAGAATTAGAGAGCAGTTTGAAAAGACAGAAGATGAATACAAAACACCAGAGGGATATCTGGATCAAGTTTGGAAACTAACGGATGCAGTTCAATCGTTTGAAAAAAAGGATCAAGTAATAGATGAGGACGATGTCCTACAGATCAAAAGACCCACTCCCGCAGTGTCAAGACCCAAACAGGCAACAGTTCAGGTTACAGATTCTACTCCAACACGGCCTCCCTCTATAGCTCCACGTAGAAGAAAAAATGCAGCTACAGGTTCTTCTCCAACAAGGCCACCTAATATTGCTCCTCGTAGAAAGGATAAAAGTTCAATGACAAAAAGCTCAGGGATTGTGGCCAATAGTATTCAGTCTTTTAACCCTAAGTCAATACGCCCTCACTATGATTATGAAGAACGCAGCACTAATCTGGAGTCTGACTCTGCTGTAAGTGCAAGTCGTGAATCTCATACACCCTCTGTGCCTACACCGGCTCCTATGATAGCACCGAGGCGTAAAATCAGACCGCCAGCGGAACCAGTGCTTGAAGCAGTAACTGATAAGGGCCCTGAAGCATCAACTGCAGCACCTGCTGCAGCCAAAGTAGTTAGTACTGATAAAACAACACCAAGTAACGAAGCCACTGGTGCGAACACTCCAGTAGAACCTGTAGCGCCGGCGGTATCTTTGAGTCCTGTGGATCAAGAGGGTCCTGTAGGAGTTATCGCACCCAATACACAAGCTCCAGTTCGACAAAGACCCGCCTCGAACTTAGATATCACAGGTGTGACAGCAGCGCAGCCCCTTACAGTCTATCGGCCATCACCTGCTTTGTCGCCAACTACCCCTTTGGCCCCAATACTGCCACAAGATCCATTGATGGGTGATGTGAATTTTAGACCACCTTCTGCAACAGAGACACTCGGGGCGATTTCTTCAAGGATTGCAGCCCTGCAAGCCTTACAAAAATCAGATGAACTCGATGAAACTCAAGAGGCTGAGCTAGAGTCGCTCTTGAAACAAAGGAAAGTACTAAATAGTCAAATTGGACAAAAGGCACAACAACAGATTGAGGAGGCAAGCAAGAGACAGCAAGCAGCAGAAGAAGCCGAAAAAAGGGCCAAAACTGCACAAGATAGTCTCCAGCGACAAGTAGATAGGTTAGAGCAATCCCAGGCCAAAGCAGGTTTTAGCAAAGAGCCAACAGCCCCAATACAAACATTAACCGCACCTGTAGTTAATTCTCCCACGGAACCTACAACAAGTGCCGCTCCAATTGAGACCCCTGTAACAGAGCCTGCTGTGCAACAGCCAGATAACTTCAGGGAAGCACCTCAAGCCCATCAAGCCCATCAAGCACCTATAGCGCCAACTGTCGGCAGAACTAATACTTCAGCTGGTGGTCAAAAGGGCACTTCTGGTGTTGCGCTAAGAGCTCAAACGAGCCAAACAGTATCTCAAGGTGGTGCAACACCTTCTGAGAGCGGTCAGGGCTATGCTACTGCTGATGTACTTGATACACTCAAGCCACTTATGGGTAGCGGAGAACCTCCGGGTAGCTTGTGTGATGCCAACAATAAAACCAAAAATGTTGCAGCTATGTGTAACGATGATGAGTTAGAGCTAATTTCAATTACCAAAGATGGTCAAAAATACCTTTGTACCGTTGAAATTGCACAAGACGGTAGCGGTAAAAGCTCACTTGGTAATTGTGTTGAGGTTGCTACTAAGAAAATTGCCAAGAAAAAGCAAAAGAAAAAAGGAAGAAGGCCAGCAGTTACAACCCCTGTTGAACCTGAACCTAAGCCGCGACCTAATCGCCATAAGGTACAAGATTTACTCCAACTTATGGGTGATGGAACCAAACAATAGGGCCTAATCTATCTCGTATTCTACTTGTCTGAAATTATTATTCACACAGCTAACAAAAGAGTAGCTAAGCTCATCAGTTTGAGAATTAAAGCAATGTTGAAAAAAGGGAGAGCTCTCCATCTGATAGCCAATTTTTGAAAAATTATCGTTGATACAACTGGTGTAACTATAGGAAACTTCATCATTATAATTGTAACATGGAAAAAGAAATAGTCCGTCCACTGCGCGTTCAATGGTATCAAAATTCATATTCACACAGCTAACATATGAATAAGAAACGACTTCAGTTGACGAATAGTTGTGGCATTGAGAAAGAAAAATTGCGTGAGCTGAAAGAGAAAAAATCATCAAAGTGATAATAGTAAATAGTTTTTTCATTTGAGAGCACCTGATCCTGATATAAGTTAAATTAGTCAATAAATGGTATTTAAAAAAAGATGATTCTGCAATTAATAATTTGGACTAGGGGTATGGCTCAGTGTTTCAAATGATTTGTGTTGTACTTATGGTGCAATTGGGCTAAAAATTATCAATGAAATTACTAATAATTATAGTTTGTCTACTTGCTTCTTCACAACTGTTTTCAAGTCAACAAGTGTTGATATTGGCTACAACTACAAGCACTGAAAATTCGGGACTTCTTAGGCACATTCACGGTGACTTTGAAAAATCAACCGACATTAAAATCAAAGTTATTCCCAAGGGGACGGGTGCTAGTATGCAACTTGGCAGAGATGGCAACGCAGATATTTTGTTAGTGCATGCTCCAGATCAGGAACGAGAATTTATTCTTAATGGATATGGGGATAAACGAGTCGAAGTTATGCATAATGATTTTGTAATTATTGGACCTTCAGATGACCCAGCTAATGTTAAGGGTGAAAAGTTTGCAGCAAAAGTCCTTGCAAAAATTGCAAAAGAGGGAGCAACTTTTATCTCCAGGGGGGATAATTCAGGCACCCACATGAAAGAGCAAAAGTTGTGGCATCTGAGCAAAATGAAGCTCATATCGAAGGCAAAAGAGATAATAACTGCCAAGGGAAAAAAAGAAATTAAATTTATGCGACCAGTTGGCGGATGGTATCGATCTATTGGTCGAGGGATGGGGGCAACTATTCACTATGCAACGGAGGTGCAGGCATACACATTAACAGATAGGGGCACCTACTATGCTTATCACCACGATACAAAACGATCAAAACCTCTAGTAATATTAAGTGAAGGAGGCAGTGATCTTTTCAATCAATATAGTGTTATTGCAATTAATCCAAGCAAGCACCCCCATGTGCAATATAGTGCTGCAAAGAAGTACGTTGCATGGATAACGTCGCCTCGTATTCAAAAAAAGATCGCCTTATATAAAAAAAATGGTAAGACTCTATTTTATCCAGATGTCCTTTAATGACGAGTAAAGTGTGACTAACAGATACTAGATGGAAAACTTCAATCTTGCATTTTTAAATGCCCTACATTTATTAGTATCACTCGATAGTGAGATCTTACAGTATGCATGGCGCTCAGTTTATATCGCATTAATCTCAACTACATTAGTGATAGTGGTGACACTTCCTATGGGGATACTGATCGCTGAAAATAACTTTCGATTTAAACGAGCAATCATTATTGTGTTAAATACTTTAATGAGTTTACCAACTGTTTTAATAGGTCTTGTTGTATATTCCTTCATTGGGAGAATGGGAATTTTTGGAAGTTTTAAACTTCTTTTTACAATCCCTGGAATTATTATAGGGGAAGTTATTTTGATTTTTCCTCTTGTTTTATCCCTTGTAATTGCTGCACTTTCTAGAGACAACACTCAAATAACAAAAACGGCTAAAGCTTTAGGTGCCAGTCAACTACAAACATTTCTGATACTTATAAAGGAGTCTCGTTATGCAATTCTATCAAGCATTATTGCCGCCTTTGGCAGGGTGATAGGAGAAGTTGGAATAGCTACAATCATTGGAGGTAATGCTGAAAAATATACCCGGACCCTTACAACATCCATTGTATTAAATATTAACATGGGTTACTTTGATTATGCTTTAGCAATTGGAATAGTTTTGTTAACACTCTCTTTAATTGTTAATTTGTTTATGCAATTACTGCAAGGGAGCAAAAGATAAAGTTATGAACAACACAGTTATAAGGCTAGACAATATTTCTTACAGCTATACAGAAGATTATAACTCGAACGTTCATGATCTAGTAATTGACCACCTTGAGATTAAAAAAGGTGAAATGTTAGCAATTATGGGCAGTAATGGAGCGGGCAAATCGACTCTGTTAGAAATAATGGGTCTTTTGTGCAGTCCTAAAAAGGGAGATGTGTATATAAATCAATTGAGGGTTGAAGCAAACAATCGTTCAGACTTAAGGCGACAGGTTCCAGTTTTGCTCCAAAGCACTTATTTATTTTCTACAACAATATTTGAAAACATTGCCCTGGGATTGCGTTTTAGAAAAGTTCCCGAAATGGAAATACACAGTCGGGTCAACAGGGCCCTAAGTATTGTTGAACTTACACCTCATGCAAATAAACAGTATTTTGAATTATCTGGAGGCGAAAAACGCAGAGTAGATCTGGCAAGGGTACTGGTGCTAGAGACAGATATTTTGCTACTAGATGAACCAACGACCGGGCTTGATGATAAAAGTAGAGCAATAATTGAAGATGTGATAACTGAGTTAAATCAAAAGAAATGTCACACCATTGTCTTTACGACCCACAGCCATGACCAGGTAAAAACATTATCAAGTAATGTCCTACGTTTGCACAATGGATATATACTTAATAATGAGCAATAAAATTTTTACTTTTTGCCTTTATCAATAGAATTGCTTGTCCTTTCAAGTTTTGGATTTTCTTCTAAATTGATGGTAATCTCTCTTTTGTGAGATTTTCTACTTCCAGCTAAATGACTCCTGCGCTCTTCATGTGTCATGTCGTCTCTTAGTAGTTGTACCCTCACTTTTCCAAACTCTACAAGATCTCCAAGATACAGACGTGAATCTGTAATCTCCTCACCATTGATTCGAGTACCGTTTAGTGAATTTAAATCTTTAACATAAGTGTTACCGTTAATTAATTCTATAGAGCAGTGCTTGCCACTGCATTCACTGTCTTTAACTTGGACGGAACATTTTGAAGACCTACCAATAGTTATTGGCTGCCCATTATTAAGCTCTAGTTCTCCCTCTAAGTCTTCAAATTCAATGTATATTCTAATTGTCATAAAGTGCTTCCAATGCTTGTAATTTGCTATCTATATATTTTGTAAATTTATTAAATTTGACAGTGAATTTCTTATCTATAAGATCCAACGATTTAGATAGGTCCAAAGACTTTGATTTAATTGTCTCAAAAGATGAGTTAATAAAGTACTCTCCATAAAACATGGGACCTACATTGATTGCCTTTTCAACAGAGTTTCTAACAATATATTCAGAATTTTCTATGTTTTCCCCCACCTTGAGTTCGTCGGATATGTTCATATACCGATTCAAATCAAAAATTCCACTCTCTGAAACATGGTCCTTTTTAAACTTTTCAGTAAACCAATCTAGTAACGACCAAAACCTTTGGTCATTTCTTCTAACTCCAAATTTATCTACAAACACTTTAAATGAGTTATTGTATTTACTAAGATTGCTAAATTCTAAAACGAACTGGGGTACTTCCTTTTGTTTTATTTCAAAAAATAGGTTGGGATAGCTGCCCACAAAACCTTTGATAACATGAACCGTATCCTCCTTATAAACTCTTCGGGTATTTTCCCCAAAAAGGAAACTAATGTTAGAATGGGCCTTATTTCTGATCATGGTATACACTAAATCATCTGCATTCTTTCTAACTACCCTAATAAATGCTAAGTCAAAGCGTTTATAGGGAAGACCTAAAATATTAGCACCTGTGTGATTTGAAATTTTACCAAATTCTGTATCTATTTCTAATTCATTTTTTAAGTTATCTGAAGTAAGGAATGGTTGGTCGGTTGGATGTTCACAACAATTAATGGGGTCAACCACTCTAACATTTCGATTGAAATGCTTAAACAACACCCTATGCGTGAATTCTTTAATGTAATCAGTGGTTTTAAAATCTATCAACGTATCTCTATTTAGACCATATAATGGGTTGCTAGTATCCATGAAGATTTTGGCTTCACTCCCTCGGTACCAGTGTGCCCTAATTTGTTGTCTGGCTACTTTTGGTAAAAAGCTAAGGGCAACATCTTCTCCCTCTACGCGTAAGTTATCCATGTACTGCCTGGTTGATAATTGATGAGCTATATTTCCAAATACATTAAATCCTGCAACAAGGTTGTAATAGATTCTTTCAAATAAAGGGTAGTCAAGTACCCATAAAGTTTTGGGTATACCACCAATTGCTCCTGTAAGAACAGATGCACTATCGTGATGGCGGTAAATTGTTAAAAAAGCATTGCTGTTACTTTTGTCACCATTCCAAATGTCATCTAAGCCAAGCCCTTTGGGTCGCTCTTTTGCATAATATTTATCTCTTAGTAGTACATATTTTTTCTGCATTTTTTTAAATTGTGGATAATAGCTTGATAGAATATTGCTAGCTCCTTTGGCCGGAATTTGTAAATAACCAGAAGCTTCACTTAGAAATTTTTTATTTGTTACTGATAGATCAGAGTCCGGAGTTAAAAACATGACCCAAAAATGGTCGTTTATAACATTAAGTGCAATTTGTCCTTTGCACACCGGGCCACGTATAAAAGACATAACGTGATATTTGGCATTATCTAGTAGAAACTGGTACCTAGATCTAGCAGGTATTTGAGAAAATGCAACGAAGGGATTTGTACTGATTTCCAAATTATAAGATGGAACAGATATTGGGCCGACTCCCCAGTCTGATCTTAAAAAGAGCTGTTTGAACCTCTCCATCTTATCATCATCAAGCTGATATGTTATATGGTTTTTATGTACTATGGAGGAAGCAACTTTTTGAAATCTATAGTAAAACACAGGTATTGCTGGATCATCATATGGTCTAACCGTGGGGATCTCATCTATGGCCTTTGGGTAAGCAGTTTTTGACCTGACCAAGCGATAAAAGTCTCCAGGGATTTCTTTAAAATTAATATGGGCCAAAAATAAATGTTCATAGATATACCTTGCTGTGATGATTACTTTGGGTCTATCAGCATTAAAAAAGTACTCCCATCGTCTTAAAACACTTAAACCAGAATCTTTGGTGGAAGGTAAATTCATCGCCTCAATTGATCTGGGCGATGGACCAAAGGCACCAAGTTCCAGCCAGGTCTGTAAGCTTGAGTATTCAGAATCACTAATGGGTGGAAACCCAAAAGGCATACCTGAATATGGGTTCTTGCTGATAAATTCTTCTATCTCGGTGCCAGATTTTGCACAGGTTAGCTCTTCCGACTCAGGGAAATAGTCTCCGGATGTACCATTTTTTTTATGCTGGCTTAAAAGCTTTGACATTTGAGAAGGTTCACCACTAAGCTTTTTACTTACGGGAAAAAAATCTTTTTCATTGTGCCACTCCATTGCACTTTTTGCATCAATAAACAGTCTAGTGGGAGTGACCGCAAGTGGTCTTTCGGCCTTGTAAACTACTTGTTTAGTGGCACCTCTAGTAACGCCATCATAAGAACTAAGTTTCAACTGACAGGGGGAATTGTAGCATGAATGACAAATCACGCAGCGCTTGTCGAGAATGGGCTGTATGCTTTTTTGGTAGTAATCATTATATGAATATTTTGGGACACCAATACTGGCATAGCATCCACAGGATGCAATGAAGACAACAATAGCAATAGGTATGATCACTCTAAATGCCATAAACCAGTATCCGACTCAATTAATATTGCTGTGCATTATAAGCTAAAGAGCCACTTTTGACAATTTAAAACACAGGTAGATAGTAACTCTTACAGCAAGTATGTATATTTTATAATTTATATCTAATAAGATAAAGCTTATTTTACCTTGTTCTCTACAGTGGGAGGTTTTTCATCTTTTAAGTTGAAAAGGCGAGGGAAAGCCGTTTTAAGATATCTTACAGTTAAAATTTGAAATATGGAGGTTTCAGGGCGCTTCGAAATATCATCGGCATGATTATAGTCATAGACCGCTTCACCATCTATCGTTTTGTCAGCTGATACTTCCACCTTTTGTTTTTCTTCCAAGAAGCTTAAGTCAGGGCCACCTGGTCCATCAGATTGCTCTGGCTCAAATATATCTTCTGTCGAGCTTTCTAGATCACCCTTACCCTTTTTGCTGGTTCCAGTGGTTGTTGAAGCAGTATGCATTTGCCCATTTCCAGATAACTGCAATAACTTGTTGCGATCTTTTGGAGACATATCGGTCAAGGCTTTGTTAGTAGCATCAAGCAACTTTGATTTGAAAAAATTTCGACTCTTTTTAAAGTCAAATTGAGGTTTTTGCTCATTTTTGAGTCTTTTATTTATCTTGCCTTCAAGTGACTTTTTTAATTTATTAATCTTGGCGGCTCCCTGAATCATAGAGTCCCCATTAGTGATTGCACCTTGCAGGTTGCCACTATAGAGCGAATCAGCTGTTTGGGAGAGGTGACCTATGGAGTTGGTTAAAAATGGAGGTGTATCAAATGTCGGGAAATTAACATTCGGGATAGATGACGTTTTACAATTACCTGCTTTGCATTCATCGCAATTTTGAGGTTTGAGAGTAGTAGCATCACCCGAAAAACACATAGGTGATGTTGTTTGAATGCTTGCACCATTAGTCGTCGTGGTAATCATCTGCTGCGTGATAACTTGAGCTTGTCTCCCTATAAGACCAGAGGCATTTGCATTCATTAATTGAATTTTTAAACTCCGATATTTGTCTGCTCGATCATTAAGTTTATCTGCAACAACTTGTAGTTTTTTATGAGTGTTTGAAGCCAAAAGTGCTGTTGCACCAAAAAGTGCAGCACGTATCAACCCATTACTCATTACCGCATCTTTTTTAAAAAGATACTTGCCGACGTAATCTTTGAGCATATACATAAGGCCAGCTCCAGCAAGACCTGCCCCAATTCCAAACTTTTCTACAGAGTTATCTTTAAGGCCCGCATAAGAGTTGGCACAGATAAAGCTCATATAGTTGAGTTGATTCTTGTTGGGCTGAATTCTGCTACTGGCGGCACCACTACACGCACCTCCTAGCATTTCCCAATCAGCAAAGGCTTCTACCAGCGAAACAGCTGCTGCAATACCAAATCCAACAGAAGCATACTTGGCCCACTTCGCTTTCTTTTGGGCGCCATTGGCCGCTTCTTTTGTAACCTTCTCGGCAGCATCTAACGCTGCAACTTGCTTATCTTTGTCTTTATTGTCGTAGATGATCATTTTATGAGTTGATGCATCTTCGTATTTGCCCCAATTTAACACCTCCATCCCCAAGTACATTACCGCAGTACCCGAGTAAATCCACACAGAAGGTTTATTTGAACAATTCATAAGATATGTTGGAGCAACAAGCGCAGCGGCGAAAAGGGCCATTGAAGACGCTTGTAGAGCATCTGCTTCAGCACTTTTTATATCTTGCTTAGATTTTTCATCTCCCGCTTGCTCATAAGACAGAGCTGTAGAATTACCATCTGTATCAATCGAGTATGCTTCAAAAATTGGTAAAAAAACTGAGACGATGATCAGCTTTACCAGCAATAATGGCAAAAATTTATCTGTTTTCAGGTATTTCTCCCTCTTTTTAATAAACAAAACTACTGTAAATATTATATCACATTTTGCACTTTTAGTGCTTGACATCTCGTGTAAATTGATGCATTATGTCATATAAATTTTACAATAGCTTTGGAAATGTCTAGATTTCGGGTTTATGTGATGTATAAGGTGGAATCTACGTAAATAAAGGTATGAAACAAACATTTATAAACTTAAAAATTTATAAATTGTAATGAACATATAAGTAAAAAGTTAATATTACAGGAGAATAGTCATGTATGCTAAATTACTCAAAAACACAGTGGTTGCAGTTTTTCTAGGAGCTGTATTATTATCATCACAAGCGTATGCCTCCGGTGCTTTGGCCAAGGCAATCTTGAGAGGACTCAAAGAGGGTCCTAAAGTTTTGGAAGAAGCATTAGTTGTCATGGGCGTAAAAGGTAGCGCCGCCGGTGACCTTGCAACCAGTATTGTAAACGGTGCAAGAGTTCAGTTGGATGGCAAGTCACTACCTTCAGTTGCCGACGCTGCGTTCGTTAGGTCTCTTTCTGACGGCGGAACTAATCAAAGATTGTTAAAGTTATTAAATACTGAAAAGGCCGGTGACGGTGAAGCAATTGAACTTAACAATAGGTTGTTTAAAGCTGCTGAACGAAAAGGGATATCATTCGGCAGAATGTGTGCTGCTTGTAAAATCGGCGCCGTTGCCAGAGAGTTGGATCGATCAGATATCGATGGGTTGATTGTGGACCTTCCACCATGGGCCAAGGGGATTTCAACTAGGATGCCTTCAACAGTTAAAGATTTAAAAGGTGAAATTGAATTGCTTGCCAAAAAGCCACTTTTTAAAGACTTGAGTCCTATGACTGCTTTAGATAATAATGCAAAACCTGATGAACTCGCTGACGTCCTACTTTTTTTGAGGTTAGCTGAAAGTAGTGACGCAGATGCCAGAAGGTTTTATAAAAATTACGTAGACTATGTAACAGTTAAAGGACAAGGCACCAAGTTGTTTGGACACGACCCTTCAAAGCGCTCTACTATGTGGAGGATTGCACTAACTGATTTAGATAAAGAAAATGAAGCTGCTGCACGAGAAACCCTTAATAAGTGGTCAAATTTTTATGAAAGAGTGGCCAAAGATGCACCAGATGGCGAACCAAGAGCTGAATATGTTGTTCAGCAGTTCCAAGTTCTTATATGTAATGACCTAGACAACGGTGGCAAGACATTGAAGACACATGGTAAAAACCTGCAAGATAACGGTTGTTATGATAAAATTTTCTCTGAGCTTATGACAACTATCGATTGTGATGATTTACGACAAAGTGGCTTGTTGGCCAAGAAAAGATAAATTATATTTTTAATAAATTTACTTAAGGCGAGAATTTAACGAATTCTCGCCTTTTTTTATTGTGCGGCTGAAAGTGTGGGATCATTTTTGAACTCTAGAGTGTAAAAAATTGAGCTGTTACCTAAAGTATCTTAATAATATTCATACGTTAGTAGTTGATATATGGGACACTACCATGCAGCCTACTTGGGTATGACACCCAGAAGAGATATAAACCGAGAAATTCAAAGGCAACATCGCTACGTGCCACCCTACTGCCCAAATCACAATTGTGAGCTTCATATTAAAAATGTAGACCATGGCAATTTCTTTCACTGCCATGGCTGGAAGGTCATCAAACGGTTCCCTTATAAAACCAAGCGCTACAAATGCACTCGATGTGATAAAACCTTTTCATATACTTTCTTTAAACTCGATTATTGGCAGAAGAAGTGGGGGCTAAATCAGCGCATTTTTGAGCTTAACCGGGTGGGGGTATCTAAGCGGGAGTGTGGGAGAATGTTAGGTGTTAGTGAGCACCTCATTCGTGGCAGAGTCGAGAAGATGGCCCGTTTTGCTCTTTTAAAACATGCCCAGCTAACTCAGCAGTTGGAGATCGAAGAGCCCATTGTTTATGATGGCCTAGAAAATTTTTCATATTCACAATATGACCCAAACAACATAAATCACGCCATAGGCAAGGATTCTCTATTTACCTATGATTTCAACTTTGCTCCGATTAATCGCAATGGGAGGATGTCTCCACGTCAAAAGGAAGTGAAACTAATGCTAGAGAAGGCCTATGGGAAATACCCGCCTAGAGCGATTCGAACGAGCACTGAAAGGATCTTTAAGCGCTTATTTGAGAAAGCTGGTAAGAATTCACTAATAATTTATAGTGACAATCACTTTCAATACCGCAGGGTAGTTGAGCGGGATATGAGGGATATGCCCATTGTCCATATCACAATTCCAGCAAAAATCTATCGGAACTATCGCAACAAGCTATTTGCCGTCAATAATTTCGATATGCAAATTAGACACAATAGTGCTGCCTTTAAAAGGGAAACCATCGCTTTTAGCAAACATACTGTTGCCATGGTAGATCAATGCATACTCTTTATGGCCTTCAAAAACTATATGCGCAGTAAGT